>JANJWP010000004.1 GCA_024709505.1 Candidatus Altimarinota bacterium
TCGCGTTTTTTCCGGTTTTCGCCCTTCAGGCGGAAAAGATTTCGGCGCCGCTTCCTTCGCCCAAGGTCGTTTTTTCCGCCAATTCCGAAATCGTGCTTTCCGATTCGAAGCTTCGGAACACGCTCGTAATGGCGAGGTTTCCCGACGATCCGCAAAAAAAATACGAACTCTTCGGGCCGTGCGCGACGGTTTCGCCATCCGTTTGGTCCGAGATATCGCCGTCGGGAATCCGAACCGAAGCCTTTCCCGTTTCGATTTCGGCGGTTTGTCCGGAAAAAAAGATCGAATTCTCGCTGAAGGTTTCCGGAAAGACGGTTCGAAATTCCAGCCTCGCCGTTCCGGTTCTTCGTGACGCGGAACTTTTCTCAGACCTCTCAGACCTCTCCGACGACGCGCTTTTCCTCTATGCGCGAAACACCCGCGAATCTTCGCTTCTTTCCGCCCGCGCTTTTTCCTGAGGGCTTTCCCATACCGGCGCGAGCGTTTGAGAAAGGCTTTCCGCCCTTTCGTCCTCATATCGGGCGGCCAATCTCGCCTTCCGTTCGAAGTTCGCTTCCGACCTCCATGGAAAACGCCAATCGCTCCGATACCTCGTTCCCGTCGCGGGAAAATCCATGCCGACCGACTACCCGTTCATTCCGTGAGCGTCCCGTCCCTATCGCAAGGCCACGACGGATGCCGTTCATCACGGGTGGGATTTGATGGCTCCAGTCGGAACTCCCGTCCGGGCGATTGCCGACGGGGTCGTCGTCCGAACGGTGGAAGGGTTCGCTTGGCGCGATTTCGACCGTCTCATAAAGGGCGCCGACCTTGCCGAAGACCAACGCCGCCTCAATCTCGACGTGTACCGCGGAAACCAAGTATGGCTCAAGACCGCCGACGGAAACGTGACGTTCTATTCGCATCTGCGCGACGTAGCCCCCGGAATTTCCGAAGGCGCTTTCGTCCGATCCGGGGAAATATTGGGAACCATCGGAATTTCGGGCGTTCCCGATAGGTCGTATAACAATCCCCACCTCCATTTCGAAATTCAAAAAAATCCGCATGACGGAGGCGATGCGAAATCGCCGCTTTCGATCATGCGGTGGGATTGGCTCGGAAAGGGTCTGGGAAAAACCGAGGCGAACGAACTCGTAACGAAAACGTTCGCCAGGCCGTAGTCCGGCGCCCCGTTTGCTTTTCCGACCGTTTTATCCGGTCCTGATCGCGGTTTCGAGTTCGTCGAACCGTTCGCCGTTGAAGTGGAGTCGGTCTTCAAAAACGTGCGCTTCCGCCGAGGGAATGGCCGTCCGGTATTTGGTGAGCTCGTCAAAGGGAACGACTAAATCGTCCTTGGAATGCCACAGGTGGATGTTCGCCACGTTCTTCGCCACGTTCGACAAATCTCGAACGAGTTCGAAGGTGCCGCATTTTTCAAACGGAGCCGCAATGAGATGAAGCGAACGCGCCCGTATCGAATTTTCCGAAAAATATTTGGCAAGAAAAATTCCGCCGAGGGAATGGCCGACGTAGGTCGTGGTTTTCGCGTCGAGTTGGAGCGCGAATTTTTCAAAAAAGAGTTCCCATTCCGCATACTTGGCGTTTTGTTTGCAGGGAAAGGTTGGAAAAAGGACGTTAAAGCTCCCCGAGAGGTCGTGGTAGAGGGCCGTTTTCCATCCGGAACTCCCGTCGTAAAACCGTACGTTCCAGTCTTGGATGGCGGCGAGGTATTCGGCATCGGAATCGAAGGCTTCGCCCCCGCTGATGATGACGAGGGTTGGAAGGGCGTCGGGGTTCATGGAAAAAATGGAAAAATACCTTCGAAGTATGGCGAAAAACGGACAAAAAGAAAGCCCGTCCGAAGACGGGCCTGTTTTCTTGCCGCCCTTACCGCAGATAGGCGAAAGGAGCGACGAACATCGATACCGTGGCGAAAACGAATGCGCGGCGGCCCCAGAACTTGGAGTCTTCGCCGAACCAATCGTCCGTACCCGACGGATCGACGGCCTCCATCATCCCGACGAGCCCCATGGCGAAAGCCGAGATTGCGCAGGGGGTCGCGAATATCGCGACGAACCACCATCGAGCCTCCGGGAATACCGTGATTCCCATCACGACGATCGCGACGGCGTGCCAGAAGGATTCGTAGAGCCATGTTGGAAGTTCTTCGAAGCCGGCGCGAAATGTCCGCCATGACGTGACGATCGCGACGGCGGCTAGAATGACGGGGATTTCCCACGTCGCGGTCTTGGCGTCGTCATCGTCCCAATCGGCACTGGGAACCGTTTTGTTTTCCGTGTCCATCTGATCTTCCTCCTTTTTTGGTTCGTTGAATGGAACCGGTAAAAAATACGTACGGATATCCAATAGTCAAAAAGAAAGCCCGCCGGAATCGGACAGGCTTTCTCGGCACCCCGCCGCTACTTCGCGTTCGGATTCGTCGTGATGATTTTTTCTTCGAAGTAGCTCGCGAGAACTTGGATTCCCACGTGTTCGCTTCCGGCAAAGAACAATCCTTGTCCGACCGAGGCGTTCAGGAGAATGTATTTCTCTTGGTCGGTAAGCTTAAAGACGTTTTGCAGCACGTCGATGGATGCCGGCGACTGTTTGAGGAGAAGCTGTATCGACGAGTTCGTCACGATGGCCTTTCCGTGCGGACTCTGCATGAAGTCTTCGACGTCCTGCGTAATGGTGGTAACTCCGAGCCCGTATTTACGGGCGCGTTTGACGAGTCCGAAGAGGAACTTGGCGGAGTCTTCGTGCTGCATGACGTTCCAGGCTTCGTCAACGACGAGCAGGCGCTTTTTAAGCGAGCTCCGGGTCACGTTCCAAACGTATCCAAGGAGCATGTACATCGCGACCGGACGGAGGATTTCGTCCAAATCGCGTACCGAGAATACGACGAGCCCATCGCCCAAGTCGATATTGGTGCGTTCGGAAAACACCCCGGCGAAAACCCCCGTGACGTATTTTTCAAGCCGTTCGCAGAGGCTTTTGGCCCCGTCCATCGTTTCGAGAACGCTGTAGAGGTCACGCATGATCGGAATCTCCTTTCCGGTCACGTCGTCGTCTTCGTAGGTGATTCCCTTGAGGGAATAGGTCGTGGTAATGGCTTTTTCCAAAACGGCCTCCTCGCTCGAAGTGCATTTTCCGAGCATGAGGTTCATCAGGCCGACCAAGTTGATGATGGCTCCGCGCAGGAGATCCCCCGGTTTGGTGTCGGCGTCTTTGAGCGCCCTCGGTAAATCGAAGGGGTTGATGCGTTCGTTGGAATTGAGGTTGATGTTCACGTAGGTGCCGCCCACGGTATCGACGAGCGCCTTGTATTCGTTTTCGGGGTCAAGAACGATGACGTTCGTTCCGAGCATGAGGGAACGCAGTATTTCGAGTTTGACCGCAAACGATTTTCCTCAACCGGATTTCGCGAAGACGACCATGTTGGCGTTTTCGGTGCGGAAACGGTCGAAGACGATGAGCGAGTTGTTGTGGGTGTTAATTCCATAAAGGATTCCGTCGTCCTGCGAGAGCGAATTCGACGTGAAGGGAAAGGTCGTTGAAAGCCCGCGGGTGGAAATGTTTCGGTATACGCCCACTTCATCCTTGGCGAAAGGGCCGGTCGCGGTAAACGCTTGTTCGCTCCTGAGGAACGCCTGTTTCGTGAGGATATTGCGTCCGGAAAGGAGCGTTTCGAAGGTGTTCGAGAGTTTTTTCAAATGCTCTTCGGATTCTCCGTAGACGGTGATGTAGATGGAGAAATGAAAGTACCGCTCCTGTCCGCGGGTGAGCGAGGCACGGAGCTCTTCGACGTCCTGGATCTGGGCGTCGAGCGCCGGATCGTTGATGAGTCCTTTGTCGGCGTTGATCGACCGTTCCGAGTGGAGTTCGGTCAAACGCTTGCGGAGATACTTCATGATATAGGCGCTGTCGATCGGGTAGACGAACATCGACATGTCGAACTTCACGTCCCAGTTAATGAGGGGCGAAAGCCAGTTGCCTTCAAGAAAATCCGGGTACGCGTAGGTGAAAAACGAGCGGACGAACACTTCGCCGATCTGGATTTTGGTCGCGTCAACGCGCATCATCGAAGGCGCGATGGCGTCTTTGACGAACGCCAAAGCGTCGCGGTACTCCTTTTCACCGCGCCGGATTTCTTCGGCTTCCTCCTTGGTAATCTTCCGATTGGGGTCGTAGGTGTCGCTTTCTTTCGAAGAAATTCCGTCTTCAAGGGGAATCGAAACGTCGGTTTGCGTCTTTGGCGTAGAAGGAACTTCGGCGGGAGCCGCTTCGGGAAACGCTTCGGACTTCGGAATGGAGACCGCTTCTGGATTCGGGTTTTCCGGAGTGGGAAGGAATTCTTTGTCAAAATCCCACGCGTCACCCGTAACGGGCGTGGAGATGAGTTCGAGGAGCGCGGAGCGGGAGCCGTTCTGTTGCGATGCTTCGGACATGGGGTTGATCGGTGGTTATTGGCTTACCAGTTCCATTCGGTAATCATTTCCGGAGGGATTTCTTGGAGCGCTTTGGAATCCTCGTCGTTTTCGCGGAAGTGGATGGTGATGAGGGTGATGTCGTCGAACTGACGGTGGCTGTATCCCATGAAGCGGGAGAGTTCCACGGTGATGTGGTTGAATATTCCCCGGGCCGATTTGTCACCCGCCGCCGCCACGACGTTCACGAGGCGGTCGATTCCGAACATGGGGTCGCTCTCCCGCTTGCCGGAACGGGCCTCGGTGATTCCATCGGTATACATGACGATGACGTCCCCCGGGTCGAACGATATCTGCGATTCTTTGACGATTTTCGAAATGTCCCTCGTCATTCCCAGGGCGAGCCCGCCGGTTTTCAATTTGAAGACGGCGTTCCTCGACTTCTTATAGATAATGAGGTATTCGTGTCCCGCGCCCGTCATGTAAAGCTTCTTTTCGGCTTCGTTCCAACGCACCATCAGGCACGTCATGAGCATGTTCGACTTTACGCGGGGTTTGAGGATTTCGTTGGTATTCGCGAGGATTTCCGCTCCGGAAACGGCCATCTTGGAAAATCCGGAGATAAGCGCGTTGACGACCATCATGACGAATCCGGAAGCCACCCCGTGTCCGGTAACGTCGCCCAAATACACGTAGCGGTTGTCGCCCCGTTCGATGATGTCGTAGCTGTCGCCCCCGACCTCGGTCGCTGATTTGGTATTGGCGACGATGTCGAGCAATCCGGCGCGGATATCGGTCTTTTTTAAGACGTGCCGCTGGATGTCGGCGGCAAGTTCGACCTCGCTTCGGAGGATGCGTCCGGCCTTGAACTCTTCCTTGAAGTTCCAAAGGATTTCGAAGCTCCGGTTGAAAAATCCGATGATGTAGGTGAGGTCGGGATACCCTTTCGGCGGGGGCAGTCCGCTCGAACGGACTCCGGCAATGAAATAGGCAACCTGTTTTCGGAGGTTTCGGATGGGGGAAATGAGCACGATCCACGTCAGGAGCGCGTAGGTGAAAGTTTGGAGCGCAAAAATCGCGACGAGAAGGTCCTTGTTCTCGGTAATGAGGATTGCGTAGGGGTTTTCCGGAAGGAGTTCGGGAGAGAAAATCGTCACGAGCACAAAGGCGTCGAACGCAAAAAAGGCCGCGAGCGCCAGATAGAGGACGTTCTTCAGCGAGTCTGAAAGCGGTTTCAGGTTCATGCGCGCTTTGGGAGGGTTTTGTTTGAATCCGATGGAATTGTACCATAGATGCCTTCCCCGCGCAAATATCACCGGAAAACGGCCTTGTCTTTGCCGGGAAATCTCTTTTTCCTCGTTTTTTCCCCAAGTTTCCTTTGCGGGGGAAAAGATTACGGATATCCTCTTTTTCGGTAACGCCCTTACTTTTCTTAATCTTTCTCGAAGCATGAATTCCCTCAATAAGGTCCAGCTTATCGGCAATCTTACGGCCAATCCGGAAGTCCGCGAAACGCCCAACGGACAAAAAGTCGCCACCTTCGGCGTCGCGACGACCCGCGTATGGAAGGACGCTTCCGGCTCCAAACAGGAACAGACCGAATTTCATAACGTCGTCGTTTGGAGGGGGCTGGCGGAGGTCGCTGAAAAATACATCACCAAGGGGCAGAAGGTTTACGTCGAAGGATACCTTCAGACCCGTTCGTGGGAAGATCAGACCGGCGCTAAGCGCTACCGAACCGAAATCGTCGGGGACAACCTCATCATGCTTTCTTCGAAGGGGTCTTCTTCGGGCGGCGACGATTCGTTCGCCCAGCCCTTTGCCGACGAATCGGCTCCGGCAGAAAGCGGTTCCGCCCCCAAACGCACCAAGGCCGCGAAAAAGGACGATGAAATCCACATCGAAGACATTCCGTTCTAAGCCGAAAAATAAAAATCCTCCGGAATTCCGGAGGATTTTTATTCTTTCCGATCGCTGCGCAAAACGTAGTACGCCCATTTTTCCCGATTCGACATCCCGATGGTTGGCGAGGATTTTTTCGGTTCGCTCACGATCGTTCGTTCCACGTCGATCTTCGCGTAATTCTTCACGTCTTCCGCATCGACGAGAAAAACGGCCTCTTCGCCGGGATTTTTCCGATTTTGCGAGGCCTTCGCTACGCGATCGAGGTAGGCGTTCGTCCTCACGTAGGCGAGATAGTTCTTTTTCCGTTCGATGTTCGTCTCGATTTTGGCGTTTTCCACGTTCAGAACGCCGATGTACGCGTTAATCTGAAAGTCGCGGTACTTGTACCAGACGATCAGGTACATTTCGTATACCGCGATGAGAATGAGGAGGGCGAGAGCGTACTGGTATCGGGGCTTCATTCGCGTTCCGTTTTACTTTCGTTGCCGTTTCCGGTAGAATTTGCCCGAGAAGGATATCCGGAATTCCGGATATCGGAAATTTCGTTCCCCACTATGAGAACCATCCTTTCGTTTCTCTCCCGGCACCTTGCGTTCGCGCTCATGGCGGCAATCGTGCTGGCGGTCGGTGCGCTCTTGGTTTTCGATTCCGCCGGAATGCCCCAGAAAACCGAATCGGAATTCGTTCCCCACGTGCTTTGCACGTCTGGAAGAACCGTCGTGAAACGGGAAGGGGGAACGGTAACCGTCATGGCGGAAAAAAGCGAACCGGTCAAACCCGGGGACCAGATAAAAACCTTGCGCCAGTCCACCGCCACCATTTTTTGGAATGACGGGAGCGTCACCCGTTTGGCCGAAAACACCACGATCGACATTACCGAACTTTCCTATGACCGGAAAACTTCCGTCAGCAAGGTCGAATTTTCGATTCTCTCCGGAAAAAGCTGGTCCCGCATATACCGCTACCTTTCCGGAGACTCGCATTTCCGGCAGCGTTTCGACGATGGAACCAAGCTTGCCGCGGTTCGCGGAACGGCTTTCGAAATCAATGCCGACGAAGGGTATTTAAAAACCCGTTCCCACGCCGTTGACGTTACCGACGGTTCCGGAAAGCTTCTCGCGACGGTTCCGGAAGGGGTGGTGGTAAATGTCCGGAACCTTCAGGCGCTCATACGCGCCTCACTCGACGGAGCATGGGAAAAATCGAACGTGGCCGAGGATTCCAAGTATGCGGCCGAAGTTCTTTCCCGCGCGAAAGAAGACCTTTCTTCCCGGCTTCGGGCAATGCAAGGTTCCCCGGTAACGGCATCTTTCTCGGGAGAGTCGCTTTCGATATCGCTTTCTCCCGAATACGCGAAACTCGCCACGGAAGGCCGAATCGCCTATTCGGAAATGCTCAAGGCTTACGAAGTTACCGCCGCCTTCGCGAACGACGCTCGAACCATCCGTTCGAGAGAAACTCTTCGTGATGCCATTTTGGCTTGAGCTCCCGAATCCGAAAAGGCCGAACTCGCAACGCTTTTCGCCCGCCACGAAACGTTTGACTCATGGGCCTCCGGAATTGCCGAAGAAGAATTTCTCCGAATGCGGAAAAAGCTCCGCGAATACGTGGAGATGGGCGCCAACCGTTCCGAGATCGAACGCCTTGAATCGGCACTGCCGAAAGATCGGATCGATTCGTTCAACGCGACCATGGAATCGCTCCGGGCGAAGGGATTTAAGGAGCTTTCCAATCCCGAACTGTTCGTCACTCCCTCGAAATCGCTTTTTGATCAGGCGACCAAAGGAGTGGGCGAGGTTCTCGATGCCGCTGCCGAAAAATTCGTCACCCCGTTCAAATAGTTCTCCATGGCATATAAAAGGTTTTCCGACGCCCTTTCCCGACTGCTTATCAACAAGGTTTTCGCCTCGTTCGCGATTTCCGTCGGCGTACTTTGTTTCGTTTGAGCCGCTTCTCAGATACCTCCGACGGTCAATCCGTTCCATTCGTTTTTTACGAGCGCGAATCTGGGAATTCGAAACGTGCTTTTGCAGCGATATGCCGAAACCCGTCCGCATCCGGCCCTTGCCGTGGTCGAAATAGACGACCGGACCCTTTCCGACGAAGATGGCCTTTGAAGGTGGCAGGAATTTAGCCGCGAAAACTACGCGAAGGTCATCGAGAATTTGAAAAACGACGGAGCTCTCGTAATAGGGGTTGACGTACTTTTTTCCGAAAAGGCATCGCGTGGCGACAAGGAACTGAAAGAGGCCATGCGTCGTGCTGGAAACGTCGTTCTCGGGTTTGCCGCGGGGGGAAAGACCATCGACCAAGGGGTCCTGCGCGACGTTCCTCCGATCTTTCCCATTTCCGATTTCCGTTCCGAGGCCGCCGCTCTCGGGTATTTCAACCCGAACATCCATCCGAGCAATTCCATGGTCTATTCCGTCGTTCCGGCGAAAACCGTGAACTCGAAGATCTACGAGAGCTTTTCGTTGGCCGCGCTTCGGGAATATCTCGATCTCGTATACGGAAAAAAGACCCTGCCGAACGAATCGGGTTTCGCGTACGAAGACTACTATTCCTTTCATGACGGTGACTACCGTTTCGTTCCGTACGGAGGGGGGTACGACGGGGAATCCCTCCTGATCAACTACCTTTCCGATGGGGCGTCTTTTCCAAAATTGTCGTTCGTTGACGTATATAACGGAAAATATCCTCCGGAAGCCGTAAAAGACCGGATCGTCCTTATTGGGGCAACCGCGACGGCCCTTCACGACGAATTCTTCACTCCTACCCGGGGAAGCGGCATTACGCCCGGGGTGTACGTCCATGCGAACGCCATCAATACGGTCCTCAATCAGGCATACGTTACCAATGCTTCCCGCGGAGTGGAATTTCTCGTGCTCGGACTCATGACGTTTTTCTTCTCGCTCTTTCTCCTCCATGTCGGAAACCGGGCCTACCAGGTCCTCGTTTCAGCCATTGCGCTCATTTTGGCCTCGGCCTTTTATGTGTTCGTGTTCGGAGTGTTCCAAAAGCAGTTCAACTATCCCATAGAGCTTTCCATCATCGTGGTCGTCGTGGCGATTTCTTCCACGGCGTACAAGTACGTGCTCGAAGAAAAGGGAAAACGGCTTTTAAAAAACGCCCTTTCGCAGTATCTGGCCGAAGATCTCGTCACCTCGGTATTGAGCAATTACGACGAAGTGCGGCTTGGAGGGACCCGCAGGGAAGTCACGCTCTTTTTCTCCGACATCGCCGGATTCACGACCCTTTCGGAAAATATGGAACCGGAAGAGCTCGTCAGCTTTTTGTCGGTCTATCTGAAAGAAGTCTCCGACATCATCATGCATCGGAAAGGGTTCATCAACAAGTACGAGGGCGACGCCGTCATGGCCATCTGGTGAGCGTTCCGGGACCAACCGGATCAAGCTCGCCTTGCCTGCGAAGCAGCCCTTGAACAACAGGAAAAGATTCGGGAAATCAACCGGGAATTCCAATCGAAGTTCGGGTTTGAAATTGAGGTCCGAATGGGAATCAACAAGGGGCCGGCCGTCGTGGGAAACATTGGAAGCGAAGGAAAAAAAATCGAATTCACGGCTCTTTGAGACACCGTGAATACGGCTTCCCGTTTCGAAGGGATCAACAAGTTGTACGGAACCCGTATTTGCGTCGGCGAATCGACGGCCGAGGCATGCTTGTGAACCCACGTGTTCCGCCGGCTGGATTCCATCATGGTCAAGGGGAAAGAAAAGCCCACCGCCATCTATGAGTTGGTTGGAAGAACCGGAGAAGTATCGAAAGAGCGGTTAGCCATGGTAGCTGAATTCGAACGGGCACTTGCGCTGTACGTCGAAGGCAACGTTTTGAAGGGGCGCGAAATTTTTGAAAACCTTTGGAAAGCCCACGGAGACCTTCCTTCGGAAGTATTTATGAATCGTTGCGGAAAGCTGGTGGAAGACGGCGTTCCCGAATGATGGACCGGCGTATATCGCGCAACCGAGAAATAGCTTTTCAAAGCGGAATCTTGCGAGATTTTCGAAAAACGTTCCAAAAAGTACGGCCATTTTTTGACAAGTAAAAAATTTAATGTTCTAATACATTTGTCCGCTGCTATAGAAACGGTATGCCGAAGTGCCGAAGGACAACAAAAATACAAATACGGTCCGAAAGGACCCATTCGTAAAATACACTCATCTTCTGGAGAAGACCGAAAGGATCCCATCCGAGGAACCAGCCCCTCATTCTGGTGAAACAGAGGCAAAAGCAGCGGTATCGTACCGGACTCCTTCGGCGGAATCCGGACACACAAGAAAATCCGTACATAGGCATCATTTGATCGGTTCATATGCCTCGTATGTACGGATTTTTCGTTTGTCCAAGAAACGGTCCCCCGGAAAACCGTATCGATTTAAACAAGCAATCCGTAGGACGGAACGGGGTTGTCGCACGCAAGCGTCCTCGATCGGCGTAAACGAACGTGACCATGACGAACAATTTTCCGCCGGTCTGCGGATTGCTTGCCAGTGCCGACAACCACCGATTCCGTCCGAGGACGTTTGCAAGCGATACGGTTTTTCGGAGGGGGGCTCCGTCCTCAATGGTCCAAGAAAAATCCGCCCTACGAGAGCGGATTTTCGAAGTTTTTTTGAATGTCGGCGAGTTTCGCGTGGGTCTTGAGGGTTTCCATGAGCTGTCTCGAATAGAGTGCCGCCACGCCTTTGACGTGATCGCGACCGGTGAAGGTTCCGATGACGGTACCCCTCGAATCAATCACTGGCAACACGTTCACGCCGATGCGGTCCATTATTTCGGAAACGTCTTCCGGCCTCGAATCGAGGGATACCGAAAAATTTTGGGTAACGGTCGGAATTTTTCCGAGCGTTTCTTCGGGGTCCGAATTGATGAGTACCGCGCTTGGGATGATTCCGATAGCTTTCCGGTCGGAATCGACAACGATAACGGCATTGTAACGTTGTCGGAATACCTTTTGCAGGACTTTCAGAGCCGATTCGACTTGGGCTTCCCTGCCGAACACGAGGGGTAGGTCTTCAAAGACCACTCGCCCGACGCGCTCGAGCAGGGGATAGTTGAAAAGTTCATCCTTTCCTTTGGTTTTTCCTATTTCCGCCGCGATTTTTTGGAGCGATTCCTGGGTTTCGGCAATGACTTTTTCGGTTACTTCCCCTTTTTCGAGAAGCAGGGCGAGCTCGAGGATTTGACGCCGGGTATCGGCCAATATTCCCGCTTCTATGTCGCGCTTTCCTTTTTCGAGGGAAGTCCCGCTGATCGAAAGCCGGGGTTCATCGCTTTCGAGCTTTGCCGGGAGCGCGTCCGAAGGTTTTACGAAAAATTCGGCGTCGGAACCTTCCGATGGACGGAGGATTCCGGCAGAAGGGGTTTCGAGAATGTCGGACGGGGGAATCGACATGGCGGAAAAATAGAATTCCTCCTTATTCTAACACTCCGTCCTTCCTTATGGCAAAAACCAGCTATTGACAAATGCTAAAATGGCAATTTCAATTTAGATATTGACATTTTTTGGAAAGGGATAAAATTCGCGGTGTCCAATCCCGGACACAAACCAAAAAGGAGGTTCACTTGAGTGATCAGACACACCTCACCATGAAGGATGTCGATGGTGTCGAAACCGTCGAACAACTCGAAGCGCTCATGGCCGAGAGGGGCATCAAGCAGCTCTCGCCGAATGCGGAACTCCGTCTTCGCCGCAAAGGCGTACTGAAGGAGCCCGTTGCTACCGAGTAACTCCTTCACCCCCGAAGAATTGGAGGCTTCGGGACGAACCGCTCTAGAGAGGGCGGTTTTTTCGTTGGTTTTCCAGTATTGACATATTCTTTTTGGTGGTTATTTTTCATTTGAATATTCTTCATCTTGGCATTCCCATGCAACTCATTGAACCAAGCTTTTTTGAGTCGAATTGTTTTTCGTCCCCC
>JANJWP010000001.1 GCA_024709505.1 Candidatus Altimarinota bacterium
CCCGGCGCTTATTACGCGCGGGCCACACCCGTTCCCATCCCGAACACGGAAGTTAAGCCGCGTCGTGCCCATGGTACTGCAGGTACACCTGTGGGAGAGTCGGTAAGCGCCGGGACTCCGGACGGGAAGTGACGAGAAAACGCGATATTTAAAAAAAATCCGCCTTCGGGCGGATTTTTTCGTGGGGGATTAGGGGCTTTGCGGTTCTTTCGTTTCGACGTTTCCCGTTCGCAGATCAAGCCATATGTCCCGGCTCGCATCCTTATTCCGGCTTCAAAATGCCTGCTGATATGCCGCGTTGATTTTCAGTCTCACGGCGGTATTCCGCCCATAATCGACGCATCCGGTCAGCGTTTCGCACGAAAGCGGATGGGCTCGGAGATTCGGTCCATCAACCATGAGAACGATGCTTTTTCCTCCGGTCAGAGCATCGTTTCCTCAGAAGTCGGCCGGATTCCCCACGCGAAATACCGAGTTCCCCGATTTGTCGTATCCGGTAATGGCCGGAAGATAATACGACGAACGTTCTCAAAAGAAGGGGTTTCCCAAACTTCCGTCGGTATCGGTTCCGCAAACGCTTCCTATGGCTCCGGTTTCCGTGAATGACACGATGCTTCCGGTAATGGCGTTTTCGCCGAATTCGACTGCGTATCCCGAACAATTTCCATTCGGATGAGCCCTGCCGCTTATTGCGGCGGTCTTGGCGTGGCGGATGATGGAAGCAACCTTCGTCGCCATTCGGTCACGCTTTTCTTTGTCGGCCGCGGTTTCATAATCGAAGCTGTTGATTCCGACGGCCAAAACGGCGATGAGGGCGATGACGACGATGATTTCGCTCAAAGTAAATCATCGGACGTTCGAAAAGGGCGGGAGGGCGCTCTGGCGAATGATTTGCAAATTTTTTGATGCTATGATATATTCGAGGAGTCCTTCCGAAGTATAGCGCTTCGAGGCCCGCCCGCAATATTTACTTTCTTTCTTTCCTTACGCTCATGAAGGCACTGAAAATGCTCGCCGTAAGCCTCGCGTTTGCCGTCGCTTCGGCCCATGCCGCCGACGTCGTTACTTCCGACGCTGCCGTCACCGCCGATTCCGTCTCGGTAGGAGGCACTTCCGTTTCGCTCAACGTCGAAGGAGCGCCGACCTTGGTGGCGACCACTCCGACCTCGGTAACCCTCGAATGGAACAAGGTTGACGCTGCCGTCTCCTACATCGTGAAGTACTCGACCAAATCGGTTGCCACCTCCCCGGACGTCAACGCCGTGTACGATAACGAAACCGCTCCGGTTACCGAAACCGGCGCCACCGTCGATAACCTTACCGCCGGTGCCACCTACTACTTCGCCGTCGTGGCTCTCGACAAGGACGGAAACGAATCCGACTCCCTTTCGGAAGAATTGGAGGTCAATCTCTCCAAGGTTTCGACCACCGCTTCCGAAACGGGCGCCACCGCTTCTTTCGCTCTCGTATCGGTCGCTCCTCAGAACGCCCGCACCCTCGTTCTTGAATTTTCCGCCGCTCTCGGATCGGAACCGCTTCAGGTAAAGCTTCAGAAAACGAGCAATTCCGCCGCCGTTGACGTTCAATCGGCGACCGTTGATTCGGCCAATCCGACTACCGCGACCGTCGCTCTCGCTTCTGATCTCGAAGGGGATTCGAGTTATTCCCTTACCGTTATCTCGGCTAAGGACGTAGCGGGAAACAATATTCCGGAAGGCATCAACGCCATCAAGGAATTCACGACCGCCGCCTCCCTCGCTCCGGCGACCGAAGTTCCGCTCAATGCCGGAGCTCCCGAAACCGCTTCTGGAGCCACCGCCTCCGGAACTGCCGTTGCGGCTGCCGAAGCCCTTCCGAGCACCGGAACCAAGGAAAACGTTATCATGATTCTCGCCCTCCTTTCGGGTCTTGGAATCGTCTTCGCTTTCCGCAAGAAGTCCGCGTAATTCGAACGCAGAAAAGAATCCCCGGGAGAAAATCCCGGGGATTCTTTCGTTTGCGGGGTTTGATTACGCGACGATTCCGGCTATATTCGAACGGACTTCATTTTTTCCCATGCTCGATCAATTCGCCCTTGCCCTCGTTGTTTTTCTGACGCTCTTCCGTTGGATCGTCTTTTTTGACGTCATTCTTTCCTGGACGGCCGTTTTCGGTTTCCGGATACGGATTCCATTTGTCAGAGCTTTGCTTGATCCTTGCTACGCTTTCATGGAGCGCACGTTGCCGGTCTCGTTTTCGGGATTGAATTTCGCCCCCATTTTCCTGATTTTGGGAGCTATTTTGGCCGAAAGCGTCCTCCGTTCGTTCTTTCCCTCGGTAACCGCTTATCTCTAAGAGCATGTCCACGTTGAAGACGAAGAGCATTGATTACGGCATATTTTTCGTCATTTTCGCCCTCATCGTTTTTGGAATGGTGATGATCAGTTCGGTAAGCGTCTATCCCTCATTCAAGGTTACTTCTTTGATGGTGGCCGCCGAGAAACTCTCCGAACCAAACAACCATTTCTACCTCGTGCGCAATATTTCGCACGTTCTTATCGGCCTCTTCCTTTTCGTTTTCGTCGTCAAGACGCCGTATGCGGTGTTCGAAAAATACGCCAAGCATTTTTTTCTCGGAGGACTCGCGTCCCTCCTAGTCGTACTTTTCGTTTGAGTCGAATACAATGGGGCGAAGGGGTGGATCAATTTGCCGTTCCTTCCGTTTTCGCTTCAGCCGGTCGAATTCATGAAACTTGCGGCGATACTGTACTTCGCCTATTTCCTCAAGCGTCGCCGCAGCGAAATTCCCACCCTTGAGGGGGGATACTTGCCCTACATGGCGCTTTTGGGCTCGATCATGTTCCTTTTGGCGCTCCAGCCGGATTTTTGATCCATCCTGCTCATCGCCCCTGTCGCGGTCATTATGTTTTTCGTGGGAGGCGGGAGCGTCAAACACATTCTCGTTTCCATCGGGATATTCGCGGTTTTCGCGCTCTCGGTATACGGTCTCGGAAAAGCCGCCGAGGGCGAGCGGAACACTTTGACCTACATTACCGAACGTATCGACAATTTTCTCTCCGACAACCAGTCGGCCATTTCCAACCGAACCATCAACTTCCAGACCGAACAGGGACTCATAGCGATAGGGAGCGGCGGATTCTTCGGTCTCGGATTTTGAAAATCGGTTCAAAAATTCGGCTATCTGCCGGAAGTGCAGGGCGACTTTATTTTTTCGGTCATTGCCGAAGAATTGGGTTTCGTTGGAATTTCGCTCCTGCTCTCGAGCTATTGCTACGTCGCGTACCGGGGGTTTAAGATCGCCCGCCGGGTGGACGACCTTTTCGCTAAGTACGCGGCCGTAGGAATCGTCTCGTGGATATTGGTCCAGGCGTTCGTCAACATGGGAGTTAACCTGAACGTCGTTCCCCTTACGGGCGTGACGCTGCCGTTCGTCAGCTACGGAGGATCCTCGCTTCTATCGCTTCTGGTTGCGACCGGAATCCTCTTGAACATTTCCCGGAACGCCCGCTACGAATCGCCCCACGCAAGCCGTCGGAGCCGGGGATTCTCCCACTTCCGAATCGGATAGCGCATTCTTCGGAAGTCTTGTGGATCAAAAACCCCTCCCACAACGGGAGGGGTTTGTTTCGTCCTGCTGAAAAATCGCCCCTTAGGCGATGTCTTCGTGTTCCTTCACGCCGTTTAGGTATTGCCCGTTTTCGTCGGCCGTCTGCCAACTGATGGCTGACACGGGGCAGGCGGAAATGGCGTCCTCGGTTTCGGATTCCGGGTATTCGGAAAGGGAAGTGACACGGGAAAGTCCCATGTCGTCGAGCTCGAATACCTCGCCGGCAATCGCCGCACACGCCCCGCATCCGATGCAGGTCGAGTTTACGTGGGGCTTTTTCATCGTCTTTTTCAGTCGTTCTATCGAATCGGCGTTCATGCGGAGGAAAATAACGTACGCGTGTTCGCGCGGGAAGGCCGAAACCTTTCCAAACGCGTTGCGGATTCTAGCGTTTTTAGTAGTATGCGCAAGCTTTTCGAACCAATGCCACCCCCATGCCGAAAATTCTCGACCTTCTCGTAAAGGCGTTCCTCGTCCTTTTGCCCTTCAGCGTCTTCCTTTCGGTATTTTTTTCCCATAAGCTCGGCGTTCCGGGCGCCAACTCCGCGAAGGAGCTTCTCCTGCTCCTCATTGCGGGAACGGTTGCCTTCGGATATTGGAAAAACCGACGGTTTCCCGAATTTTGAGCCGTCGAAATCCTCATTTCCGCCTACGTCCTTTGGATGCTCCTTTCGACCTTCGTAAACGGAGGATCGTTCGGGCACTACGTTTACGGGGGCCGCTACGATTTCGAATTCCTTTTCGCGTTCCTCGTTTTCAAGCACGCTTTGGGGTTCCTCCCCGGAAGGATTTCCGAATACGTTCGGATTTTCCTGTATTCGGCAACTGCCGCCATTGCTTTGGGGGCGTTCGTCCGATTCGTTTTGCACGAGGAAATCCTTCTCCATTTCGGTTTTTCGCCCAACCTTTCCAATTGGAAATTCGGAGGTTCCGTTCCCATTTACCATGGTATCGACGGAGCGAATGTCCGACGCTTCCAGGGGATTTTCGACGGACCGAATCCCGCCGCGTTCTTCATGATTACGTACTTGGGCCTGCTTTTCCATTATTTCAAATCCAAAAAGGAAGAACTTTTCGGAGTTTCCGTGTGGGGGCTCGTCGTTTTCGGCCTCATTTTGTATACGTATTCGCGCTCGGCGTTAGTCGGCATGGCGCTCGGCGTCGGAGCTCTTTTGGCGGTGACGGCCCGGTTCGTTTGGAAAAAACACCGCAAAGCCGCTTTCGTCGCGATTCCGTTCGTGGCGATATTCGCCCTCGCGTTTTACGTGAAGTTCGAACACAGCATGGACCGCATCATCTTGCGCGAAGGATCTTCCAAGGGGCACTTCGAACGGATGGTTACGGGACTGGAACGCTTTCGGGAGAATCCGGTTTTCGGTGAGGGGCTCGCCTCGGCCGGTCCGGCTTACCGCTACGTGGTTCCGATGAACGAAGGGGAGAGTTTGTACCGTGGGGAAACGAAAATAAAAGAAGACTACTACATTCCCGAAAGTTGGTACGTGCAACAGCTCGTCGAGTGAGGGGCTCCGGCATTTGCGGCGTTCGTATCGATTCTCGGTCTCATTGCCTGGGGATTGTTCCGGGTTTCGCTCCCGCTCTTTGCGGCGTTCGTGGCGTGCGGTGCCATGAATCTTTTCCTTCATAGCTACGAATCCGCCTACGCTTCGCTCTCTTTGTTCGCTTTTTCCGGACTGTTTTATGCCGTATACCAAAAAACCGAAGCTCCTTCGGAAGCGGGAAGGCGCTCCCATGCGTAGCTTCGTTTTCTTCGGAAGGCTCGTTCCCGAGAAAGGATTCGAACTGCTCTTTCCTTTTTTCGAGGAAATTCTTGAGACGAAGGTTTCCCGGGTTGCCGTTTTTGGCGACGGGCCGCTTCGAAAAGAGTTCTTTCTGAGATTTTCGCGCCGAAAGGGTTTTTATGATTTGCAGTGCCTTTCGGATGCGGACTGCGCCGAGCGCTTCGCGTCACTTCCTCCCGGATCGGTCGCGTATTTTGGTCGGCGCCCCTTTTCTTCGATATCCGGCGTTCTTTCTTTCGCCGATATTTCGCTCATGCCGTCGGTCTTTTTGGAAACCTTCGGTCTCTCCGCGCTGGAATCGCTTTCGCTTTGAGTGCCCGTCGCGGGATTTTCCAAAGGAGGAATCGTTCCGTTTCTCGTTGCCGACGAACTGCGGCTCGCTCCCCGTTCTCCGACCGGAAGCCTCATCTCGCTGCTTTCCGTTTCCGACGACCGCATCTCCGAGTGGAAGGTTCGGGCGCTTTCGGCTTCGAAGGAATATTCTCCCGAACGCTTTCGCGAAAGGTTTTTTTCGATTCTTCCGAAAGATGCTCGAAAAATCCTCTTGGTGACGGACTTCCTTTCGAATCTTGGCGGAATCGAAACCTACGTCCGAAACCTTGAGGCCACCCTTCGCGAGTATGGCTTCGAAGTTCAAATCACGGGCTTTGAGGCCGGTTTTTCCACTCCCGCTCAAAAGGTAGCCTCAACCCTCTCGTCCTTTTTCAACTTTTCCGGAAGAAACCGCCTCTCCAAAGCGGTCGCGGACTTTTCCCCCGACGTTATCTGGTGTCATTCGGTGTTGAGAAGATACGGCCCCATAGGCATTGAAGGCGTATTCGTCCGGAACGCTTTCCGAATGATGACCTACCATGACCTTGGATATTTCGCTCCTTTCGCGGCGAAATGTTTCGAGGAATCCGACGTTCCGAATCCGGAATTTTTCGCTTTCGTTCGGAGTGCTCCGGGATTTTTGCCAAAGGCTTTCGCGGCGGCGAAATACGTGAAACTCCGAATGCTTTTTTCCCGGCTTTCCCGGTTCGACCTCCATCTTGTTCCTTCGGATTTCGTCGCCCGATACGTTTCAAATGTTCTTCCCCAAGGAAAAACCGTCGTTTTGCCCCATTACGTTGTCCTTCCATGAACGCGCTAACCATTTCGGAAATTTTCCCCAAACTGGAACGCCGGAACGCCCAAGACTCCATCCGCGCAATCTTGAGCCTCTGTCAATCCCGCTTCGCGCAAGGGTTTCCGGTGCTGGTAAATTTCCTGTATTACGCCAACGCCGAGATGCGCCACGTTTTCGACGTTTCAAAGCGGACTTCCGCCGATGAATCCTACGTTCAATCCCTTATGGAAGGGGATTTTCTCCTTCCTGACGGAATCGCCCTTGCCCTTTCGTGCTTCCGTTACGAAAATCCCGAAGCGCCTCCGATCAAAACGCTCCTTTCCTACCGTTCCATGGGGGATTCGACTTTGCCCAATCTCAACGGGACGGATCTTCTGCCCGAATTGCTCTCAGCTTTCAGGGAAGGGTTCGGTCCTCGCGCGACCGGGTATTTTTATGGCAGCTTCCCGTTCGTGGTGGAGGCGGCGGCAAAATCGATGTCGGAAAGCTCTGGAATGCCCATCGGTTTCCAAGACGGATATTCCCCCTTCGATTTCGAAGCGTTCGAACGCCTCTGAAGCGGTCCGAAAATCCTCTTCGTCGGACTTGGAACTCCGAGACAGGAAATCTTTTGCAACGAGAATGCCGCCAGATTTCCGGCGACCTTGGCCGTAACGGTGGGGGGATTTTTCGATTTTATCGGAGGAGGGGAGACGCGGGCCCCCGAAGTGGTTCGGAGACTCCGACTGGAATGGCTTTGGAGGGTAGCGCTAAATCCTCGGAAAAACGGCAGGAAGGTCGCCGCGAGCTTCAAGTTTTTCCCCCGGTATTTCCGGGGATTCGAATAAAAAGAGGAGGGATTCCCCCCTCTTTTTTTCGGTGGTTTCGCACAAATCCTATTTCACCTCGAAGAGCGCGAGCCAACCGTGATTGGCCACTGAGGCGATGAGATTGATGAGCTCTTCATCGGTCTTGGGTTTCCGGCGTTCGACGTATTTCGAAAGCGGAAGCAGATAGGGGTGCTGGTCTTTGCTTACGTGCCCACCCTTTATGAGTTCGGCAAAATATTTGTGGCAAGCGGCTTGTTTTTGGGTTCGGTAGGTCACCGCTCCGGTGGAAGAATACGATTCGTAGTTCACTCCGGCGAGCGTGAGGAATTCTTCGTCGGAAGTTTCTTTGGCGCTGTACATGGCCGATTGGAGGCAGAGGCTGTCGGTTTTTACGAGCCGGAGCTTGTCCGAACGGAAGGTTTTCAAAAGATTCTCGAACCTTCGGGTCAAATCCCGTCTCGGATCCCGGTCAATCGTTGCGGCGTTGAGATCGATGAGGAAATACTTTACCCCGAGTCGCTTCAGGCGTTCGACCGTGACGTCGGGATTTTCGTCATAGAGGTATTGTCAAAACGATTGGACGAGACTGTCCTCCAGGTAGCGCTTCCGGTTTTCCGAAATGAAATAGGTGAGAAACGTTCCGATTCGGTATATGGTTTCCCCGTTTCGGTCCTCGGGCTTCGGATAAAGAACGCTTTCAAAAAGAAGGGTTCGCGCCTTTTTCGCCTCGGAATTCATGGTTCGGATTCTTTCGGGTGGAATTCCGGAAACCGATTCCGGAGAAGTTTCCGCCATTTGATCGAGAATCTGCTGAAGCTTGTCAACACCCCGGTCGTTTCCAAGGTTTTCCAAGACGATGGCCTTCGTTGCCGGATCCGAAATGCTGCCCACTATCCGGTCAACCAACCCGGTGCCGCCTTTGAGATTGAGCGTGGCAAGGGCGGGGAGATAGTCCGGATGGCTCGCGAAAATCGCTTCTTCTTGCGAAAGTTTCGAAGCTTTGTAATCCGAAAATCCGGCGCCTCGGAAATTCTTCCATCCGTGGGGAATCGCCGATTGGAAGAAATAGGTCATGACGATGGCGAAAACCGTCAATGCCGTCAAAAATCCTCCTTGGCTCGAACCGCCGTCTTCGGAGACTGCCCGTTCGAGCGAAAGCGCGATGGCCGCGAACATGAGGACGTACACGGCGATTCCATACCAAACGATTCCGTAAGCGGCAATGACGAATACGAAGCCGTAAAAGCAGAGAAACGCCAAATTCGCGAGGAACCGTTCGTTATGCGCGTGGTTCTTTTCGAGCGCGAAATGGAACCCCAAAAGCGGAAGGAGAGTAATCGCCGCGATGACGAGGTATCCTCCGGGAAGCAGGATGTCCGAAAAGAATTTCGTCAGCGCGACCGACCCGTAGGGATTGAAGAAATAGAAATACTCGAAGGCGATGACCGCAACGGGGGCCAGTGCGAAGGCCGGATGCCGGTAAGCAAGAAAGACGAAGGCCGCCGGTAAAAATACGAGGAAGACGAACGTGATTTCAGTATATTCTCCCGGCTGATTGCGTTGATAGGTGAGGTTGAAGGGGAGTTTGAGGTAGTTGTTGATGCCGTTCTCATATCCGAAATACCGTCCCAAATCTTCGTTGGTGGTTTTTCCGCTCGCGCTCATCGCCGCGTCGGCGTTAATCCGATCTATGGCATCGAGTTCGCTTTCGGTCCGTACCGTTCGAACGTCTGCCGGAACGGGAAAGAGCGTTCCATTCAAAAGCGTTCCGACATGGATCGGGCTTCCGTACCGAACGGCCTCCGAAGCGTTTTTAACGAGCCACGGCGAAAAGGCGGCGCCGGCCGACGCTGCAAAAATCAAAAGGGGTACGGCCACCCCTTGAACGGCCGCCTTCCCCCGCTTCCAAAAGGCGTAGCCGAAAAGCGCCGCGGCTCCGCCCAATGAAATGACCGTTACCGCCGAAAGCAGGGCCGGATCGTCTTTCGGGTAGTTGACGTTGAGCATTCCCCAAAGGTCCAATGCGGTGAACGATCCGACGAACAATCCGAAGAATCCGTAAAATCCGGGAAGTCAGAGCCCCACATAAGCAATGGTGGCCGCCGCCCCCAAAAAAAGCATGAGGGTGGTGAATTTCACGGCAAAAGCGATGCCCGCGAGAAATCCGGCCAAAGCCGCGAGTTTCCAAAATTCCGAACGGTCCTCCTTTTTTGTCCGCACGAGTTCGTAGATGACGAAAATCGCGCCGGTAGTAATGGCGAGGAGCCCGGGGTCAAGCTTCATGTCCTTAGCCTGCTGGAAGACGATCATGGGCATCGCGTAGGCCAGGGTGGCGAAAAGGAGCGGAAGGTTCAAGTGGCTCCGTTTCGAATCCGAAAACGAAATGACGCGCTTCAAGAAGAGTCCGATTACGACCACCGCCACGATGCCCCCGATCTGATTGAGGAAAAACGCTTGCGTCGCCGAACGGAACAGAAAGCCGATACCCGTAAGCGTTTGCCATGCCACGGTTCAAAGACGTCCGATTTCGCCGGTTTCGGCCATGATTCTCGGATAGTTCATGTACACTCCGAGATCGTCCCAACCAATCGGCATGGGGCGAACGACGTTCACGAAATTTACGCCGATGAGAAAGGTGAGGACGAGGAAGAGAAGCTCCGTCGAAATGAGCGGAAGCGCCACGAGCTTCGTCACCCCTCCATCCGTTCGGTGGTTTTCGTACCGGAAGACCGGCCCCGAAAGTTTTCGCATCGCCCGAAGGGAGTCCTTCCATCAAAACGCGAGCATTCCCGCGAGGGGGAGGAACGTCGTCACGAGGGAATATCCAAACGCCGAAGTCGAGACGGAAAGGAAGAACAAGTACGCTGAAAGACCGAGCGTTAGTCCCGTGACGATTCGGAATTCCGACGACCGGGTTTCGAAGTCCGCAAAC
Source organism: Candidatus Altimarinota bacterium (assembly GCA_024709505.1). Taxonomy (GTDB): domain Bacteria; phylum Patescibacteriota; class Gracilibacteria; order BD1-5; family UBA2023; genus JANJWP01. Next base: position 10,256 of record JANJWP010000001.1, read on the forward strand.
GCCTTTCCCATGGCCCAAAACCCGAAACCGGAAACGACGAGCACGATGAGGATGGGGAGGAGCGAGAATCCGACGATCTTGAAGAAGAGTGAAAACGAAGCTCCGGCGTATCCCTGCGGAAAAGGAAAAAATCCCGAAAGGACGGCCACGTGGGCGACAGTCGCCCCGATGATCCAAGCGGGGGAGTAGGAAACCTCCTTTTTTCCCGAAAGCGAGGTCCAAGCCTTCCATCCGCCGTATAACACCAGCATGGTGAAAACGTAGGCGGAAAATCCGGCCCCCGCCACTTCCGAGTGACTTTCCCCCGCGTAATAGGCCGCAATGACCCCGGTCGCGACAAGCACGAGGAGAATGGTTTTCCAATAGGGGGAAATGCCGTCTTGGACGGCGGCTTCGACGGCCGAGCCGTCTTTTTTAAGGGGTTGCTTCGCCACTTTCTTTGATGGTAAGGGGATAGTCGGCTTTTTTGCGTTTTCCAAACATCGTCCGAATTTCCAAAACGATTTCGCGAACTTCGCTCTTATTCGCCGCGACGAAGGCGATTATATGCGTGAGGCACACGAGCGAAAGCCAAAAAATCGATTCGAGCCGTCCGTCCAATCCTTCGGGATTCCATGAATGGCGCGCCCAAAAGAGCGAAGCGGCCGTCAGTCCGACGACCAGGAAGTTTCGGATGAAATATTTCCACTCGAACCCCAAGCCGTATTCGCCGCACTCCCGATGCGAAAGATACCAGATGGGAATCCATGAGAGCCCCACCGCGAGAGCCGATCCGGGAGCGCCGTATGTGGGAATGAGAAGGAGATTCAACGGGACGTTGAAGGCCAACCCGATCAAAAGGATCTTCAGTCTTTCGCGAATCTTTCCGAGCCCCGCGAGAATCTGGAAATTGATCTGTAAAACGAAATTGAACGCGATGAACGGTGCGGACCATGCGAGGATGTTTCCCGATTCCCGGAATTTTTCGCCGAAAAAGGCGATGGCGAAATCGGTTCCGAAAAGGGCGAGCGCAAACGCTACCGGAATCGCGGCGGCGGAAAAATACTTCGTGAAAAACTTCCGGATCGAAGCGATTTTTTCCCCGTTGCCATCCCCCGAAGCGAATCACGATATTACGGGAAATAAAAATCCGATGAGCGGGGTAATGAGCAGGAAGGGGATTCCTATGAGGCTCAAGTAATTGGTGTAATATCCAGCTTCTTTCGGTCCGAGAATGTAGAGGATGAGCTGCATGTCAATCTGTCAGAGAAGCACTCCGACGTTCGCGGTCAACAGGATCCAGAGGGCGTATTTGAAGATCTCGGAAAACTGTTCCCACGAAAAATCGCTCCGGACTCAAACGAGGTATTTCCGGTAGATCGTGACGTAAGCGACCGAAAGATTCCACGCGATGGCGATGACCAAAGGAAATATCCAGGCCCATGCATAATTCACGATGTTTCCCCATCCGGCCAACCATAATCCGGCAACGAACGCGAGCGAGAAAATCGAACGGATGAATGATACCGCGTATTGGTATTTGGTTTCCTGAAGGCTCGCGAAAACCGTCGAGCCGATTTGGAGGAGGTTGCTCAAAAAGAAAAAGAGGCAGAAAATCCGAAGGAGTTCGCCGGCCTCGGCGCTTTTAAAGTAGTGTTCGGCGAGAAAATCGGCCCCGAAAAAGAACCCCGCGCCCAAAAGCACGCTCGTGGAAGCTTGGGCCACGAAGGCGTACGTTATCGCGGCGCGGAATTTCGCGTATTCTTTGCGAACCGCGTATTTCGGAAGGAAGAATTGCAACGCCTCGGTCAGTCAGAGGTCGTTGTAGGTTCCCACGAGAGCGATCAGGCTGATGATTCCGTAAAAAACGCCGATTTGTTCGACCGACAGCTCCGATGAAAGAATCATTTTCGTCACGTAGCCTATCGGTCCGATGACGAAAGAGAAGAGGTAGATCCAAAACCCCTTGCGAACGAATTTTTCCTTTAGGCTTTCATCGTTTTTGATCATGTGGCGCTAGAGCGAGTATCCCGAGTTTTTGGAGTCGGAAACGACCCGTCCGTCTTTCAGGGCGACGACCCGTTTTTTCATTCGGTTTACGATTTTGTCGTCGTGGGTGGCGATGATGACGGTTTTTCCGGCATGGGCGAGACGTTCGAATATCCGCATGATTTCCATGGCGTTTTCAGGGTCGAGGTTTCCGGTCGGCTCGTCGCCGATGATGACTTCCGGATCGTGGATGAGCGCCCGGGCTACGGCTACGCGCTGGGCTTCCCCGCCGGAGAGGGCGTCGATGAAAGATTCCTTTTTCGAAAGGATGCCTACTTGGGAAAGGACTTCCGGAACCCTCGTGAGGATTTTGGAATCCGGATATCCGGAGACCTCCATCGCGAAGGCCACGTTTTCTCGGACGGTTTTCGACGGGAGGAGCTTATAGTCTTGAAAAACGACCCCGATGCTCCGGCGAAATTTGGCCAGTTCCTTTCCGGAAAGTCCGGATACCACCCGTCATGAATGGTCGGTAACGGTTCCGGATTTCGGAACCATCTCGGCGATGAGCGATTTTATGAGCGTGGTTTTTCCGCTTCCCGATCCGCCGATGAGGAACGCGAAATCGCCCTTCGGAAAATCGAGGGTCACGTCCCGGAGGACGGTTTTGTTTCCGTAGGCGACGGTGACGTTTTGGAGTTTCATACGGCCCGAATTCTATCGAAAAAGCCCCCGCTTCCAAAAGAAACCGCCCCCGTGCTTGCCTTTTTGGAGGTTTTGGAATATTATCGCCCCGCATTTTCTAATCTTCGCCGTTCGATGTTCGAAGCGATGCAGAACCTCTATATCTTCGACGGTCTTTCCCGCGAAGAAATCGTTTACTTCCTGATGATGAGCGAAACCATCTATCTCAAGCCCGGTGAAATCATCATCACCGAAGGCGAACCTTCCGATGACAAGGCCTACATCGTTCAGTCCGGTTCCGTGGAGGTCATCCGCGGCGGCGAAGTCGTGGCGGTTTTGGGTTCCGGACAACTTTGCGGCGAAATCGCCCTCATCACGAACGAACCCCGCACCGCGACCATTCGGGTCAAAGAGCCTGCCGAACTCCTCGTTCTTAATCGGGACGAATTTCTGCTTCTCGTAAAAAATTCCGACAAGCAAAACGAAATCCGCGCCGAAATCATGCGGAGAATCAAAGAGAACTTCAAAAACGATCTCGAGGCATAGTCGCTTTTCGGACAAGACTTCCCGTTGGCCGCCCGTTTTATTTGCTTTCTTTCCGGCGCTCCATATACTCCCTACCACTTTCGCCTGGCGTATTTTCCGGACGAAAGCGTACTTTTATTAAAATACCCTCTCATGGAAAGAAAAGAAAAGAAGGTTCTCATGGCCGATTTTGCCCAGCATAAGGGCGATACCGGATCTCCGGAAGTTCAGGTGGCGATCCTTACCGACCGCATCGAAAACCTCAAGCTCCACCTCGAAGAGCACAAGAATGACAACCATTCGCGCCGCGGCATCATGCTCATGGTCGCCAAGCGCCGCAAACTCCTCAACTATCTGAAAAAGAAGGACCAGGATCGTTACGAATCGCTTATCGCCCGTCTCGAGCTCCGCAAATAATCAAATTTTCAAAATCCCCTCCGCAAAGGAAGGGGATTTTTTATCGATTGACCGCCTCCGTTATTTGACCGCCCGGTATTCGCGGTAAATTTCCTCGATTTCCCGTTTGGTTTCGGGATCTTGTGCCGAAAGGTAGTCGTTCCGGATTTGGTTTTCGTAGTTCGCGAGGTATTCGCGGATTTTTTTTCGGAAATCCTCGCCGTCGCGATCAATTCCGTAGGCCGAAATGATTTTGGAGAGATACACGTTATGGATTTTTTCCAAAGGCTCCAACCTTCCCGAAACGAGCGAATTCATGTTCGAGACGGCATCTTCGGGATTATCGACGTAGTGCATGGTCATTACGCCGATAAGTCCGATGTCCCCTTCGGTAAGGACGTCCACCGTTCCGTAGCGGAAATACGATCAAAAGAATCCTGGATATGTCGAGCGAATCGTTTTGATCTTGTCTCCCGAAAGGGTTTGGGTATCCGAATACATTCCGTTCTGGTTGATGAAGAAGATTCTCCCTGGAACGACCACGTTGAAGTCCATTTCGAGGTTGATCATCGACCGGATGAACTTGCTCATGAGCGCGAGTTGCGCCAGAATGCAAACGATGTCGAGAGCGGCCCATATGCCGGTCGAAAATTTGGCGACGACGGCAACGTGGACGACGTAAAAGGCCACCATCGCCACGAAAAAGAAGAAATTCGTTTGGATTTGATTGAAAAACCGGGTGAACGCCTCGTCCCCTTCGGAGAGCCGGTCCTTCAAGAGGTGGAGATCACGGATGACGTGGCCTTCGGCGTAGGTCTTGCGGAAGTGCAGGACGTAAGAAATTCCCGAAAATGCGGTGTAGGCCAAATTCGCCGCGAGAATCGCGATCAAAGCGTAACCGAGTCCGCTCCACTCGAAGTGTTTTCAGAGGAGGAACACGTTTACTCAACCGATGGCGAGTATCGGTCCGAGCCACAAAAGCGAAAACGCCCCGTAAATCCACGACCGCTTGATGATGAGTCCGTAACGCTCGCCTTCTTCGATGAGTTTGGCAAGAAGTTCGGTGTCGCGGGATATCCGGAAAGAAGAGAAAACGAATTCGTAAATGCTTCGGAAGTTCAGCATGGGAAGTCCGTGGGAGGATACGCCGTTACGTTACGTCGCCATCCGCAATTGTCAAACCGGAGAATCCTTGACATGCGCCCCGCCCCACAGATAATCGTCAAAACGCGTATGAACAAATTTGACGAGATATTCTTTTCGAAATACGTTTCCGAAGGCGCGGAAATGCTTTTCGTCTGTCACCGTCACGTCACCCTTATTATCGACCGGATATTCCTCGTTCTATTTTTCGCGGTGTTCCTTCCGGCGTTTTTTTATTTCAACGATTCGTTTTCCCTTCGGTCTTCCGTCCCGTTCCTGTACTTTGAGGGATATCTTGCCGCGGTCTACCTCTATTTGCTTTATGCCGTTTTCGATTGGTACAACGACGTGTGGATCATTACCGACCGGTGAATCGTCGATCTTGATTGGAACGTGTTCGCCGGCAACGTCACCTACGTCGATTACCATGCCATGCACGGAGTGGAAATAACGCGGGACTCCGTCTTCGACAGCCTCTTGGGGCGGGGCGACGTATCCATCCATTTGGAGGATGAGGCGACCGATTTCCGTCTCGCCGACGCCGCGAATCCCGACGAATTGGCCGAGTACGTCCAAAATGCCGTCGCGGAGGTGCGTCACTGACGCGGCGAAGAAGATCTTCCGGACGATCGGAAACCCTTCGAGGTCCTCTTGGAAACACTTACTGAAATGGTTCGCGACCATTTGGCGAAAAAGGGGGTCGAAGAAAGTCCCGAGGAGCGGAAAATGGCCGAAGAAATATTGCGGCAGGCAAAGCGTCGGTCGAGTACGATCGACCTTTCGGACGTTTCGTCGAAGGGGGGAGGGGACTAATCCTCCCTTTCTCCTTGCCCGCCGCTGCGGAAGGGATATAATGCCTTCTCGGGAACCCCCGGGTCTTAATCCCTATCCCCCATTCCCATGGAACTCAAAATCCAGAAGAACCTCCAGAAAATCAAGCCCCAAGACCATGAGGCCATCGACCGTCTCATTGAAGCCAACGTGAGTGGAAAGCTCGATTCCTACCTCAAACGCTACGGCAAGGAAGATCAGGAAATCCGACTTTCGCTCACGCTCGAAGAAAATAAGAAGGGCGAATTCGACGGAAGCCTCCGAATTCAGGCTGACAGTCGTGATTTCGCTTCCAAGCGCGAAGACTTCAAGCTTCTTGCCGATTTGGTCAACCACCTCTTCGACCACGTCAAGCTCCAAATGGCGGACGTCCGCTAAATCCGTTTCGCACGGTTTTCCGGAGCGGGATTCCCCTTGGGAGTCCCGCTCCGATTCGTAACTTTCTCCCATGGACGTATTTTTTGGAATCCTCCTCGCTTTCGCGGTATTCTTCGCCGTGGTCGTTTTTCATGAACTCGGACACTTCCTCGCCGCCCGGAAAACCGGCGTGAAGGTGGAAGAATTCGGTATCGGAATCCCTCCGCGAGCGGGCGTGATTGCCAAGGATTCAAAGGGGTGCGAATACACCTTCAACTACTTGCCCATCGGAGGATTCGTCCGACTGAAGGGGGAGGATGAACTTTGACCCGCTGCCGCCGACCCCGACGCGTTCGCTTCGAAATCCTACTTTGCCAAATCGCTCGTCATTCTTGCGGGTGTCGCGTTCAATTTCGCGCTCGCGTTTTTGATTTTCGTCGGACTCTTTTGGCAAGGGGTGGCCCCGCTCGCGGTGAATTCCAAGTTCGACACCCAAACCGAAACGCTTCTCGTTCCCACCTTCGAACGTGCGGTGGAACTTGGAATCTTCACCACTTCCGGAATCGCGCTTTCGCCCATCTCAGGAAGCCCTTCGGAATTGGCGGGCGTTTCTTCGGGGGACCTGGTCGTTTCGATCAACGGACAATCCATTAAAACCCCGGGCGAATTCGTATCGTTCGTCCGTGCCGCTTCGGGCGATGGAAAAGCCCTTCGGATGGAACTTTCGCGAAACGGAACGACCGTTCCGGTCACGGTCGTTCCCAAGGATGGAAAAATCGGCGCCTACGTCGCGTATTCCGAGGTCCGTCCGACGGAAGGATTCCGATACCGCTATCCTTTTGGGCAAGCGGTCGTCGTCGCGGCGAAAGAGACGGTGAACCAGGTAGCCTTCACCTTCGAAATCCTCTTTGAAATATTGCGAAAGCTCGTCGTGCCCAAAACTCCGACCGAACGTCAAGAAGCGGCCCAAGGAGTCGGAGGGCCGATAGCCGTAGGGGGGCTCTTCGTCGATCTCGTTTCGGCCAAGGTTGGCGTTGGAATCATCTTTACCGTCGCGGCACTCCTTTCGATCAACCTTTGAGCGTTCAATCTTCTGCCGTTTCCCGCGCTCGACGGCGGCCGGTTTTTCGTCGCCACGATTCTTGCGCCCCTGCGGGGCATGAAGTCCGCCAAGATTCGGATCATTGAAAACGCCGTGCATTCGGCTTGATTCGTCCTTCTCATTTTGCTTGCGATAATCGTTGCCTTCCATGACGTCTGGAAACTCGTCCGATAATCGGTCGGACACGCTCCCCGGAGGGTTTTCTTTTCGCGTCGAAGCTTCTTCGGGCCTCGCCCGTGCGGGAACGCTTGAAACCCCTCACGGACCGGTAACCACTCCGGTTTTCATGCCGGTGGGGACTCAGGCGACCGTAAAAGGGGTGGCCCGGGAGCAGATTTTGTCCATCGGAACCGAAATCCTGCTCTCGAACACCTACCACCTCCATCTCCGCCCCGGAGAGGCGGCGGTAGCGCATTTTGGCGGATTGCACGCTTTCATGGGAATCGACCTTCCTATCCTTACCGATTCCGGAGGCTTCCAAGTCTTCTCCCTCTGAATGGGAAAACGCGCCGCCGATGGAAAACCGCTCGCCAAGGTTACCGAAGACGGGGTCGAATTCCGTTCGCACCTCGACGGATCGAAACGGTTTTTCACCCCCGAAGAATCGATTCGAATCCAGGCGGATTTAGGCGCCGACGTCATCATGGCGTTCGACGAATGCGCTCCCGGAAATTCCGATAAGCCCTATGCCCGCGCCGCCATGGAACGGACCCACAGGTGGGCCGTGAGATCGCTGGAAGAAAATGTCCGGCAAAACGCCCGGAGAAGGTCCGAATGACTCCATGAACAAGCGCTCTTTCCTATTGCCCAAGGGGTCGTATATCCCGATTTGCGCGTCGAATCGGTGCGTTTCGTCGCGGATTTGCCGAGCGTCGGAATGGCTATCGGCGGACTGTCGGTAGGGGAGACCAAAGAAGAGATGCTCGACGTTCTCGACGCCATCGCGCCGCACCTTCCCAAGGAAAAGCCCCGCTACCTCATGGGAGTGGGGACTCCGGAAGACCTGGTCGAAGGCATCTACCGGGGGATCGACATGTTCGATTGCGTGTTGCCCACCCGCCTCGGCCGTCACGAGGTCGCAATGTCGAGCTTTGGAAACGTCAAGGTTTCGAACGAGCGCTACGCGCTCGAAAAGCGGGGAATCCCCATGCTCCCCGAATTCGAAACCCACGTTTCGAAGACCTATTCGCTCGGATATTTGCGGCACCTCCTCAAAGCCGAAGAGCTCTTGGGCGGACAACTTCTCTCGCTCCATAATCTCGAATATCTCATCAAGTTGGCCAAGGCCGCGAGACATGCCGTCGTCGAAGACGAATACGAAGCGTTTCGAAAGCGTTTCTGGGAGGCGTATTCTTCCGCGGCGCCGTGGTAGGAGCCGAGTTTGAACGCCAAGTTCTTCATGGCCGTTCCTTTTGAAAACGCCCCCGCTCTTTTCGGGAGGGGGCGTTTTCGTTTTTCAAATCAAGCCTACTTTAACAGCGATTCCAAATCGACCACGTCGGTCGGAACTTTGATTTCGAAGGTTCCTTTTTCGAAAAGTCCTTTTTCATAGCTCCGAAACGATACCTTTCCGGAGCGGTCGGTAGCTCCTTCGGGAATTTCGAAATCCACTCGGATGTCCGAAAAATACGAATCTCCCGATACTTCGTATTTTATCGAAGCGACTTCTTTTCCGGATACGGAGAGGGAGAGGTCGGCCTTTTCCAAGAGGAGGGTTCCCGAGAGCCGCGCGGCCTCGGTTCCCATCGCGAACACTCGGACTTCGGTTGCGCCGGAATCTTTCCATGATGCCGAGACCGAAGCGGATTTCGACTTCGAGTCGAACGTGACCGCCGAATCGGAAGCCGAGAACTTGGAACGGCTCGTCGCTCCAACCGAATCGAGCAGGAACGAGTATCCGTCGGCGCTCCTCGTCATCGAAGCTTCTCCCGATCCCTTCGGATCGCGTGCGGAAACGCTTGACTTGCCATTCGCCCGCGAGAACGAAAGGTTCGATTTCGCGAGTTCGACGTTGGCGCTTTTAAGTTCGCCCAAAGTGATTTTTTCTTCCATGACGTTCGCGAGCCTGGCTACCGTTTGGGCCTTGAGTTCAAGCGAATATTTTTCGGTTCCCGTCTTTCTCGTCGGAGAAAAGAGGCTTTCCGTAGCGAGAACGTCGAGCGCCGCGGAGAGTTTTTTCAACACGACGTCGGGTCGCGGGGAACTTCCGTCTTCGGGCATCTTGATTTTGACGGTCTTGCCCTTTACGAGTTCGAGCATCGTCTTCGCCTGTGCGATTTGCGATTCGAATTCTTCCGCCGTTTCGCCCCCCGTCGAAACGGTCGCCTCAATGGCGTAGTCCCGAAGAAGGACGTAGGCGTAGTCGTCAACGATTTTAACGTTCGCGTCGAACCGGACGTCCCCTTTGATTTTCGTCGAATCCGAAGCGAGGCGTTCGAACGTCTCGGGATCGTAGCGGGTCGGACCCGGAAGGTCCAAATCGAAGTCCGATTTGAGAACGAAGTCGATTTCCTGGGAGAATCCGAGAATCGAAAGGATTCCGACGTAGCGATCCATCGAAGCGTTCACTTGGCCGTACGGCGAGTCGAACGACATTTTCCATTCTCCGGTTTCCTTCATGTCGCTTCGCGCGTAGGCATCGAGAATTTTGGTTACCGGGCCGACGACGAGGTCTTTTTGGAATTCGACCGTCTCCGCTTCTACTGCCCGGCGTTCCGCATCGGTTACGCCCCCTTCGTTTTGGGACGCGTACCGAACGTCGGAAAGGAATTCGAGATACCCTTTCACCGCCATGCGGAGCATGTCGCGGGCGTTTTCGGTTTCCGGGGTTGAAAATTGGTACTTCATTCCCGAACGGAGTTCCGAGAAAAGCGCTTTCATTTCGGCCTTCTTGGCGGCGTGGACGTCTGCGTAGGCCTTCTTCGTTTTCGCGTCCCGAATTTTCGCGATTTCTTTTTTTGCCGCCCGGTCGAGAATCGAGACGACCTTCAGTTCGAGTCCGACGAGCTTTTTAAGTTCGGACGGAGCTTCGTAAGAATAGGAATATCCGTCCGAGTAGGGCGATGCTTCCGAGACGTCGGCGAAGGCCGTTCCGAAGCTTTGCGCGACTACGGCGACCGCTGCGGTTCCGGCGAAGATTTTTTTGAGAATCGCCATGTTTGTAAGAAAAGGAATAAACGGGTGGAGTATAGGCTTTTCGTTCGCGAACGTCAACGTCTTCGAATTTCGATAAGAAATCCCCCGGGGAATATTTCGGACGGAAAACCCTTAAGCGTAAAAAGGTTTTCCGTCGAAGCATTTTCCAGGGGATTGATCGGAAGTTCGACGGGCGAATTTTCGTTTCGAAAAGCCCATGTCCCACCGCGAAGGGGCTACGCGACGAAGATGGGGGTTCCGGCCGAAACGGTCGGCCCGACGGTTTGGTAACGCCTCGCTACCTTTCCAGTTCAAGAAGACGCGTCGATAATGGGAATCCGTCCGTTTTCCACCGGTCCGAGCGCGATTTCCACGTGGGAAATCCGTCCGCCGCGACGAAGGAATACGAGGTCGCCCCGCCGGATTTCGGAAAGGGGCTTTCCGACTGAGAGGTCGAGGAGCCCCGCGGCCGTCGTGTCATAGTCGGAGCGTACTACCCCCGCCGCCTTCATCGCTTCGACGACCAATTGCGAACAGTCGATTTCGGTATTGCCATCCGCACCGAACCGGTAGGTTTTTCCGAGGTGGGTTTCCGCGTGGGCGATGAGCGTTTCGCGGTCCATGCGTTCGGCGAAGGCTTCCGTCCGGTTTCTTCGCGGAGTCTCAGTCATGGCGGTTCCAAGATTGCGTTCGTAGGCGTTCGATACGCCCATCGCGTAGGCGTGCACGTTCGTGCCGAGCCAGTCCTCACCTCCGGCATTCTTCAATTTTCCGGGTCCGCCGATATGAGTGAGCGCCAGGAAGTACGTGATCGAATTGGTTCCGTCTTCGACGTCTTTCATGACCTTTTCGTTTGGAAGGACGTATCTTTCAATCGTTCCAAGGACGTAACGGTCCATGATTTCTTCCTGGAGGAGGGGGTCGTTCAAAAACCTTTGGATTTTTTCTTCCTCCGGAGGACGCCCCAGTTCGAGTCCGTATCCGCGGAGGGTTTCTACCGTGAATTGGTATTTTCCAAACGCCCATTTGTCCGAATCGACGCCGTTCCGACGTCCGGCGTCGTCGTTGCGGGCGAAATACGACATTCCTCCCGATTCGTGTTTGGCGATGGCCGCCTTGTAGCGGTCGAGATCGAGTCCGAAGTCTTTATTCCCGAGGATTTCGAGGGTTTTTTCCAGTCGGGCGACGGCCGATTTCAGGGCTTCTTCGTCGTATTCCGAATTTTGGCCTTCGAGGTGTTTCTTTGCGAGCGCGAGAGTTTTTTCGAGGCGTTCGCGATAGTTCGACGCTCCGCCCTGGTCCTCGACTTCGCGGCGGAGTTTTGCGACGGTGTCGGTCGCGCGGTCGGAGGCATCGCTCGCTTCGAGAACCTTGCGGAACTTTTCCATGGCCTCGGCTTCTTCCTTTTCGCGCTTTTCGAGAGCCTTAACATCAGTGTTGATGGCTGACGTGACGCTGAGCTTGGCGTATTCCGGAGCGGAAAGTTCAGCGGCGGTAGGGACGCGGATCTGGAAGCCGGAGTAGATCGGAAGGTATTTTCCGTTCTGGTCGTAATACCCGACGCGTCTGCCAACGGTCATGCGCCGTCCGATGCGGACGTTTAAGTCGCGGTCGATGATTTTTACGACTTCGATGCGGGCGGGAAGGAGGTGTCCGGCGCCGAGTTTCGCATCGGCGTTGGCGTTACGGCCGAAATCGATACGGATGGTATCGCCTTCCTGGATGTCGTTCACGTCGAGCGGGGTTTCTCCGATTTCACCCTTTTCATTGCGGGTTTCCTTGAACGCGTACATCTTCGAAAGCGTTCCGCGGGAAGCGAGTTCGAGGGCGAGGAGTTCCCTGGCGGGAACGTTCTCCACGGTCTTATATTTCGCGATGAGCGATTCGGCCATCTTGCGCTGTTCTTCGTTCTTGTTGAGTCGGGGATTCGCGAGAAGTTCGAAACGGGCGATGCGGTTGCGTTCGCGGTCGATCTTCTTGAGTTGGTCGCCGATGTTGAATTTCTCCATGGCGCTTGAGATGCTCGAAAGACGTCCGAGAAGCCGTTCCTTAAGAATGGAAAGGGTGGACGAACGGTTCCCCACTTCGCTCACGCGCTCCATCTGTTCAGTGCTCGCGCCTTCGAAAATGCCGCGCTGAAGAGGGGAAAGCTCTACCGAAACGCCCGGGCGTTCGAGGATTTCCGATTCGAGATTTTCGTTCATGATCAGTTCGTGCGAAGTATCGCCTTCAGATTACCATATCTCGGAAATCCGCGCAAAAAACCGAGAATTCTTTGATCATCCGGAAGGGGTTCGTCTCAAAACCCCCCTCCTTGTGGGAGGGGGGTTGAAAGCGGGTTGTTACGCTCCGAGCGCCGCGAGGGCCTCCGCTTCAGTTTCGGCGACCGAAACGATGGTCGTGATTCCCACGAGTTCAAGAGTGTCTTTTACCTCTTCTGACATGTTGGTAAGATACATCGCGCCGTTTCCGTCCTCGATGTTCGAGAAAATGTCAGCGATATATCCGATGGACTTCGAGTTGAGGTACTTGAGGCCTACCAAATTGAAAACGATCTTCTTTCCAGTAAAGTCTCCGATCGCGTTGTAGATCGAGGTGAACGTTTTATCGGCATTGGTTTCGTCGAGTTCGCCGTGGAATTCGAAAACCGTTACCGGACCCGAACTTTTGGTTTTGACTTCGATGGGGGTATTCATAGTGGTTCGCTATGGGCGGCGTAAGGAAATACCGCTAAATTATAGTTCACTCGGATACCCAATGCAAATTTTCCTTGCGAAAATGGGGCGGAAGGGTAGTCTGTCGCGGTATTTTTCCACCGCATGCACGAAGGAATCCTCGAACTTTCCCCGAATTCCCCCGCAGGTCTTTTGGAACTCCCCTTCGAAGAAGGGTCTTTCCCTATTTGGCAGACGGAGTTTTGGAACCGCTTTCTCCTACGTTCCGGCTGGACGGACCGAGGGTTCTTCGTCTATGTCGGAGCGATTGACGACCCCGACGTGGCAGGGTATTTCGAGCTCCGATCGATAGGGCTCGGACAAACGGGGCTGTTTTGCGTGGGGGGTCCGTTTTTTCAAATCGAACGCCGCCTTTCTCGTGAATCCGATGCTTTCGAAAAGAACGCCCTGTTTGAATTTTCGCGGAAACTTCGAAATCTCGCATCCTCCTTCGGAGCCCTTTTCGTTCAATACGAACCCCTTGTCGAAGTCGATTTGCCCGGCTTTCGAAAGGGCGAATACCGGCACTTTTTGGAAAAAAGCACCCTTTTGCTCGATCTCCGTCCTTCCGAGGACGAGATTCTTGCCCAAATGAAGGAAAAGGGAAGATATAACGTTCGGCTTGCCCAGAAACGCGGCGTTTCCGTGCGGTTTTCGGACGGAAACGATTCCGATGTCGAAACGTTTTTCCGTTTGCTTTCGGAAACGCTCTCGCGCGACGGATTCTCGGGAAATTCGCTGGAATATTACCGCGAGTTGGTGCGTGCGCTGACTTCCGAGGGGATCGGCGGACTCTTCGTCGCCGAGAAAGACGGCGAAAGCGTCGCCGCCGCCATCGCCACTTTTATCTGAGGAACTGCCACCTACTATTACGGGGCGTCGACTTCGGATAATGAAAAACGCCGGGACATGCCGGCGTACGCCCTCCAATGGGAAATGATAACGGAAGGGAAGCGTCGCGGATGCGTGACCTACGATTTTCTCGGCATCGCGCCGGAGGGGTCGATCGACCATCCGCTTGAAGGCGTGACCGATTTCAAGCTCAAATTCGGCGGAGAATCCCGGCAATGGCCGGACGCGCGGATTTGTATAACGAGGCCTTGAGCGTATGGATTGCTCCGAACGGCCAGGCTTGCAAAGCGGATTATGGGGAAATAAAAAACGCCCCTTAGGGCGCTCGATCCATTATTGAGTTTTTCGCATCTGCTCAAGCCGGTCGTTCAGAAGTCCTGTCAGTTGCTGCGGATTGATGCCATAGGCGAATTCTATGACCGAAACCTTCCCTGGGCCAATCCCGTTTCAGTCCAATGACCAGGTTTTCGGATTTGCCAAAGTCGACATTGCCGATTTCGCATCGGAAACGAAACCGTTCCCCGTTACGTAGTCTATGGACTGGATGCGCACTTCGTTGGATGCGGTGATCGTGGATACGATGAAACGTCATCGTTTATCGTTTCTCGCCGCCGCATTTTTTATGATAGGGGATATGATGGATTCGAGCGTTCCGATGCGTTCTCTCGAACGCAGAACGTATTCCGAATTCAAACGTCCGACGAAATCGGTGGCAAACAATGCCTTGTTAACGGATTCCTTGGGAACCGCGCGAAAGCCTGCCGTGCCATTTGTTCGAAACCAGATGCCGTCGTCGGCGTATTCGAATTTTCCAACGAGCACTGCCTTTGCCTTTTCGGCCTCAGTACTGAATACGTCCTTTGCGATGGTGCGCTCGATAGAAGCGAAAGCATCATTACGAAACTGATCGTAGATTTTTTCGATTTCCGGAACCGCGTTCGTTTCCGATGATGGAAGGGAGTCGCTGCGTTCAGTCATAAGACGGTAGGGTTAGCATTGCCACGGCTCAATCCTACCATATTTTAAACGTCCTTGCCAATTTATGGATACATCCGGCCTTTCATATGGAGAAGTTCTTCGATAATTTCCGCATCGGGAACGTCCAATTGCGAAAACGGTTCGAGCGAAACCCCCGCGCCGTCGAACATCCGTTTTACGGCACGGTTTTCGGCATCGTGATGGGGTTTGATATTGAGGTATACGACCCTCTTGATTCCCGATTGCACGATCGTTTGGGCGCAGTTCGGGCACGGATAGAGCGTCACGTAGATGGTCGAGCCTTTCAGGTTGCGACCGAACGAATTGTATATGGCGTTCCGTTCGGCGTGCACCACGTAGGTATGCTTGGAATTTTCGGCGTCCATATCGTCTTGGTCGGTCCAAAATTGCGGATTGGAATCGTCGAGTCCGATGGGAAGGCCGTTGTATCCGATGCCGACGATCTTTTTGTCAGCGTCCACGACGCAGGCGCCGTTCTGGGTTTTCGGATCCTTCGAACGGAACGAAGAAAGGAGCGCGACCGAGAGGAAGTACGCGTCCCAACTCATGAATTTCTCTTTGCGCATACGGGGATTTGGTAATGTGGCGGCTCTCGGAATCTCTTTCCGAGAACATCTCCCATAAAAAGCTCCCGGAAAGAGGTTCCGAGAGCCGCCCTTAACAACAAGCCATGATGATTTCCTCGCGAAGTACCGGAGTCAGGTCAATCGAAGAGTTCTTTTTATTGACGAATCTCACGTCGTCGGTCGCGAGAGGGTCGAATTCGGTTTTGAAAGTGCGGGCCACCTCCTCTACGGTTACGTCGTGCTTTACCGTTTCGTAACGGACTTTGGTTTGGAGATTCCGAATGACGGCCTCGATTCCGTCGTCGAGGGTGATGAGGGTCAATTCGAACGATAACGGGGAGAGGAGTTCGAGGTCTTCGAATGTCCCGGGGATTACTTCGCCCGAAAATTCGAGGACTTGGGAGTCCCCCGAATAGCTTTCCAAGAGCGCGCCGACGTTGATTTCGAACATGTTAGTTGAAGAACCGGATCTTGTCCGCGCTCGGGTGGGTGCGGAGCTTTTCGAGGGTCTTGGCTTCGATCTGGCGCACGCGTTCGCGGGTGACGCCGAATTCCTTGCCGACTTCTTCGAGCGTATGGATTTCGCCTCCGTCGAGACCGAAGCGCATGATGATGATCTTGCGCTCGCGCGGAGTGAGGAAATCGAGCATCTCGTAGAGGTTTTCCTTGAGGAGCGTGAGATTGGCGGCCTTATCGGGCGTAAGGTATTTGTCGTCTTCGACGAAGTCTCCGAGGGTCGTGTCTTCTTCGCCTCCGACGGGGGAGTCGAGGGAGAGGATGTCCTGCGAAATGCGCATGATCTGGCGGACCTTGCGGATGTCCATGTCGAGTTCGAGCGCGAGTTCTTCCATGAGCGGTTCGCGCGCGAGTTCCTGCGTGAGGCGGCGGAAGGTATGGGTGAATCGGTTGATGGTTTCGACCATGTGGACCGGAACGCGGATGGTGCGAGCTTGGTCGGCGATGGCGCGGGTTACGCCCTGGCGGATCCACCAAGTGGCATAGGTGGAGAACTTGAAGCCCTTTTCCGGGTCGAATTTATCGACGGCACGGAAAAGTCCGACGTTGCCTTCCTGGATGAGGTCGAGGAGTCCGAGTCCGCGCCCCATGTATTTCTTCGCAATGGAAACGACGAGGCGGAGATTGGCTTCCGCGAGTTTCCGGCGGGCCGATTGGTCTCCGCGTTTGATGAGACGCCCAAGGCGGACTTCTTCTTCGGCGTCGATGAGCGCGAAACGTCCGATCTCGTTCAAATACATGCGGATCGAGTCGTCCGAAATTTCGGAGAGGTCGATTTCGTGGGATTTTTCTTTCTCGTCGTGCTTGAAGAGTTCTTCCTTGTCGAGGGAATCAACGATTTCGACCCCGAGCTTCATGAGACGGGTGTAGATGTCGTCGAGCCTGTCGAGGTCGTCTTCGGCATTGGGAAGGGCGGCCATGAGTTCGTCATGGGTGATGCGCCCCTCGACCTTCCCCTTTTTAAAGAGAAGCTGCATGTTTTCGTCAAGTCCTTCGAGCATCTCCGGTGGAACCGTGACGTCGATGAATTTTTGCAATCCCTTACCGATGCGGCGCTTGTCTTGGGATCGGTCAACCGGAAGACGGGCAAGTCCTCGTTCCCGCTTCTTTTTTCCACTGCCTTCGCCGTCTTCTCATTCCTCACCCTCTTCTTCGAAATCTTCCTCAAAGTCTTCTTCGAAATCTTCCTCAATGTCCGAATCTCCGATGCCGAAGGCTGTCGTGAGTCCGGCTTCGGAGAGGATTTCATCCGGATCTTCGGTGACGAAATCCTCGTTGAACCCCGCTTTTTTCTTGAGCGGTTTTTCCGATTTCTCCGGAGAAAGCGCTTCGAAAAACGCTTCTTCCGGGGTTTCGATGCTGGAAAGATCGACTTCTTCTATCGAAGTGGCGTCCTGCTTTTGATCTTGCTTCTTCGGCATTCTCGGGGAGAGTTAGGGGGTTTTGAGCAAGTGTTTGGGAATCGGCTGGTGCGGAATGCCCAACTTTCGCGCTTTTTCTTGGAGCCGCATCGTGGCTTGGAACGAGGCGAGGGAGTCGTTTTGATCGACGTTTTCCATCGTGTCGTAGTATTCGGTCGAGTAGGCCCTCCGTTTGGCTTCTTTAATGAGTTCTAAGAATTTGATTTTGATTGACTCGGGAGTGGATTCGGAATTCTGGGTTTCAACGGCGATTTCGGCCGCCTTGTGCCGATTGGGGTCGATGCCCGCCTCTTCGGGGTTTTTGGTCGCTACGACGCGCTCCAATACCGAAAAAGACGGGATATCCCGGCAATGGGCCGAAGTATACGGAAAATTTTGCGAATACAAATCGTAAAAACCATAGAGCGCGCAGTATGCGGCAAGGATTTCGCCAAGTTCGAACCCCTCTTTTTTTTCGATCCGCGTCTCGACGGGGCGTTTTTCGCGGATTCCCCGGAGTTCGGCGTACAGGGTTTCAAGCGAAACGTCCATGGCTCTCGATACTTCCCGAAGCCGCATGTCAACCTCAATTCGATCGGACAATCCTCGGATGAAACGGAGCAAATCGCGAATCATCGAAGTTTTTCCAGGGGCGCCGGTAAGGTCATATCGCCGTCCGCCCTCGGCGATAAAAAACTCGACGACTGAAAGCGAATGCCTTTGCAGTTCGTTGAAATCGCCGCCGTTCTTCACGAATTCATCGGGATCTTTTCCGTTCGGGATCCGAATGATCCGGACTTCGAAGTCTTCGTTGGCGAGCGCTTCGACGCTCGCGAAGGTCGCTTTGGTTCCGGCATCGTCGGAATCGAGGCAGAGAAATATCCTGTTCGTAAGGCGCTTGAGATATCCGGCGTGCTCTTTGGTAAGGGCCGTTCCGCTGATTCCTACGGCGTTCGTCACCCCGGCCTGATGAAGCGAAACGGTATCCATTTGCCCTTCCACGACGATGGCTGAACCGCGTTTTCCGATTTCGCCTTTGGCGAGATGGAGCCCATAGAGAATCGAACTCTTGTCGAAGATTTTGGACGCGGGGGAGTTGAGGTATTTGGGTTCCCCGGCTCATACGATGCGTCCGGTGAACGCCACGACGTTTCCGGAATAGTTGGCGATGGGAAAAATGATCCGCCCGTAAAACTTATCCCTCCCCGGACCGACGAATATGCCGGAATCGAGGACGTCCTGTTCGGGGATTCCCCGGGATTTCAGTTTGGCAAAGAGTTCGCGCGGATTTCCGGAATAGCCGATCTTGAATTTGGCAACCGTCTCGTCGGTCAATCCCCGTGACCGGACGTATTCGAGTTTTTCCCGGTTTTCGGGAAGGAAAAGTTCGGCGTGGTAGGTTTCGGCCGCGATCTTATAGATTTCGTAGACGTCGCTGCGGCGTTCGGAATCCCGAGTGAAATCGGTTTTCAATTCGACCCCGGCTTCTTTGGCAAGAATCTGGAGGGCTTCGCGGAATTCGATTTTCTCGATTTCCATGAGGAAATTGAGGGGGCCGCCACCTTTGTGGCACGAAAAGCAATACGCGAGATTTTTTGCCGGCGACACGATGAACGACGGCGTTTTTTCATTATGGAAAGGGCAGCACGCCTTGAAATTCGCTCCGGCTTTTTTCAGCGGAACGTACTTGGAAACGAGCTCAACGATGTTGATTCGGTTCTCTATGTCTTTTGAAATCGACATTCGGCGTTGATCGGGTTCACGACGAAGTATAGCATGCTCGCGATGAAAGGCAAGGCGGCAATCCCTGAAAACCAGCCCCGGAAACCCCGTCGTCCGTCCGCTATTCCGGCTGGATGAATTTTTCCGGTTCCCGGTTCCAGATTTCCAAAAGTTCCGGGAGGCGAATCGGCTTATATTGTCCCGCAATGCTCGCAAGGTCATAAAACCCCACTTCTTCGTGTTCGAATCCGTGGGTGGCCTTGGAGATGTCAATGTTTTCGAAATCCCCGACGTTTTCTATGGCATACCAAAAATCGTAGGTCGTAAGTCCGTTGGATCGGACGAATTCGTGCGAATAGACCAAAGGACCGATTTTCGGTTCGACGCCAAGTTCTTCGATTATTTCACGCCGAAGACCTTCCAGCCGCGTTTCTCCGGGCTCGAGGGTTCCTCCTGGAAGGCAGTAAAATCCGCCGTGCGCAAGTTTGCAAAGGAAGATTTTCGAATCCTTTATGAGCACGCCGCGGACCTTGGCGGTAATGAAAAGTTCTGAACTCTGAAAAACGGAGAAATCGCTCGACATTTTGGATTTTTATGAAAGTATTTTCCCCAAACGAGCGAAGCATATTTGTTTTTTCTAAAATCCCATCCAATTTATTTGATGCTTCGTTTAATAATCGTAAAATCTGAAGAGATTTCCCCAAGCCCGCGAAGCGATATCCAACACCTTTTTCCCATGAATCCGAAGAATTCCCCCCTCGCGCTCTCCGATTCCGTCTCGCGGCGCGTTTCCCGCGCGCTCCGGAAGGCGGCTTCCGCCAAGCTTTCGGGTTTCACGTTGGCCGAACTCATCGTTGTCATCGCGGTGCTGGCGATCCTTTCCGCGGTAGCGCTCGTGGCGCTCTCTGGGTACCGGCAGGACGCCCGCGACGCCGCGGTCAAGGCCAATGTCCGTTCGGTGTACTCCGCCATCGCGGCCGAGTCCGCGGCGAGGCAGGAATCGGCGCGCTGCTTCGTTGTCCACGATTCGGAATACGCCCTCTCTGGAGGGGTCGTCGTATTCGATGGGAACCTCGCCGACTCCCTCTCCGGAGGACCCTGCGGCACCCCCGGGACGAACTACTCCGCCGGGAATCCCGACTACGGAGCCCTCCGCCTCGACCCAGAGAAGTTCCGCCTCTCGCTCCTTTCCCCGGGGGCGGACGCGCGCTCCGCCGGTCGGACGACCTTCCGTTCCTCCGCCCGCCCCGCCGCAGGTTCCTTCCCATCCTTCCGTCTCCCGTTCCTGCCGGCCTCCGCCGCCGGAACCGGAACCGCCGACCCCTCGCTCCTGCTCGTGGGGGCCGCCGACCTCTCCGATCTCTCCTGACCGAAGCCCCGCCTCCGGACCTTCGCCCAGGTGGCGGCGGTCCTCTCTTCCGATACCGCCTACGTCGCGGGCGATTTCCCGACCGGCGGAGCGGAGGACGGTTCGGTCGCCGGCCTTATCAGGGACGCGGCCTTTGCTTCTTCCTCGACCGGCGCCCTCGTGGACGGCGCCCCGGTGGGGGAGCCTGCCCCGTGCCCGGAATCCGAAGTTTCGGGGTATTCCGTCCCGTACCTCGCGAACGGGGAGTCCGCCGCGGTTTCCCAGGACCTCGCGGACGGGGGCGGACAGAAGAATGGCCGCGCCTTCGCGACGGCCTCCTGCTCGTACGGGACCGTCCGGATCAAGGACGAAACCGCTTCCTGCGACCCGGATTACGTCCCCGCTCTCCCGGCGCCTTCCTGCGTCCGCGACTCCTGTTCCGGGGCGCTTCCCGAGAACGCTCTCGCGACCGGGACCCCGGGTACGGCCGCCTGGTCGTACTCGGAAACCCCCGGCACCTGTTCGTTCGCCTGCGATTCCGCGAACGGCTACCTCTGGAATTCCGGGACGCTCTCCTGCGAGAAGTCCTGTTCCACTGGAAATCTCGCCTCCTTCTCCGGACTGGATTATGTCCTCCCCGTCGCGCTGACCGTTCCGAACGGCGGTTCCGCCTCATCGTCCGGGACGCACGCTTTCGGTTCCCATCCCGCCTCCGGGACGCTCGTCGCGGACTTCGCCTTCTCGTGCTCGCACGGAACCCTCGGGACCGTTTCGTCCGCCGGTTCCGGATCCTGCGCGTCCGCCCCGTCGCACGCATTCAATTCCGATTTCTCCGCTCCCGCGTGCCTCCCCGTCGCGTACCAAGTCTCCGGTTCGTTCGGGGCCGGGGCTTCCGGGGCGCAAATCTCGGGCTGCGGGGGAAAAACCGCGACCGCCGGTTCCTCCGGGAACTTCTCGTTCTCCGGAGTCCTCCATGGAACCGACTGTTCCGACGTCTCCGTCTCGAAGCCCGAGCATTCGTGCTCGGTCTCGAAGAACGGCCCGTCCTCCCTCGTCTCCAATATCTCCGACATCGCCGGATCGTGCTCGTTCAACGTCGCGGGAATCGCGGGAAGCCTGCGGTTCAACGGGGCGAACGGGTATTTGAACAGGACGCCTTCGGCAGCGGGAAATCAGAAAAAATGGACGTGGAGTGGATGGGTGAAGTCTTCTCGAAACGGCTCCACCCAGCACGTCCTTACTTCGGGAACTTCGGGTACCAACTATGCTTTGGTTTCTTTCTCGGCGAATGGTTTCCTTGATGCGACTGATACTCTGAAAATTTACTCGACCATATCGAATTCGACCCAATCAGCCCTGATTTCCTCGGCTTTTTATCGGGATCCGTCGGCATGGTATCATCTCCTCGTTTCCGTAGATACGGCCGATTCCACGCCGTCCAATAGGGTCAAGGCGTTCATAAATGGACGGCAAGTTCCGTTTTCGTGAACTTTTCCTCCGCAAAATTCCGATTTCGCATTCATTAATTCCACCACTCCACAGAACATCGGTACAATTCTCAACGGGACGTACGGATATTTCTCGGGCTATTTTGCCAACGTTCATTTCGTTGACGGACAAGCCCTTCCCGCGACCGAATTTGGAGAGACCGACGGCACCACTGGTTCGTGGAAACCGAAAAACTATTCCGGAACCTACGGTACCAACGGCTTCAGGCTCGATTTTTCGGACGTTTCCGGCCTCACTTCGGGTTCCAATGCCGGAATCGGGAAGGATTCCTCCGGGAATTCCAATTACTGGAACACGAACAACGTCGTCCTCGCCGATCGGGTCATCGACCATCCGACCAACAACTTCGCGACGTTGAATCCGCTCGATAACGTGGCCGTCAACGCCGGAGCGGGAGTCGGAAGCTTCGTTTTAACCGCGGGAAATTTGCGCTCGAGCGAATCGAATTCGACCAATACGGTCGGAACGGTCAGATCGTCCATCTCTCCGAATTCGGGAAAATGGTATTGGGAGGTTTCGGTCGTAAGCAAATGAGGGAATTACGGTACGATTGGAATTAAACGAGACGGAACCGCCCCCTCTTTATTTGGGGGAGATAATGGCGACTACGCTTACCGAACGGATGGAAATAAGCGCAACGGATCTACCAGCGTCGCTTACGGTTCTTCTTTGGCGACGAACGACGTCGTTGGCGTCGCTCTCGATGCCAACGCTGGAACTTTGGAGTTTTATCGTCAGGCTTGAGGAACGGGACCTTTCGTTTCCCAGTGAGTGGCTTTTTCGGGATTGGGCGGAGCCTCGTATTCTCCGGCTCTTGGGGACGAACAGAATGCCAGCGCAAACGTTTTTGAATTCAACTTCGGCCAATGAGGCCAATCGGGACTCCAATACTGCGAGAACGCCGGGGGATACTTTAAGTCTTGTCCTCCGTCCGGTTTCAAAGCCCTTTCCACGAAAAACCTGACTCCGTCGATAACGAATCCGAAACAGCACTTCGACGTGCTGACGTACTTTGGAACGAGCGCGAACAATACCGTTTCCTGACTCGCGTTTCAACCGGACTTGCTTTGGTTTAAAAATCGCGATGCCGCAGCCGGAAATGCGTGGATGGACTCGGTTCGATGATGGAACAAGGCACTCTATTCTTATTCCGCAACTTCGGAAAGTTCAGAAGCTTCACCCGTAACGTTCCCCTCCGTCGGAAGCTTCACCATTCCTTCTTCTTACGGATGATCATGGAACGACAGCGGAAACAAATACGTCACTTGGGCGTGGAAGGGCGGCGGAGCGGCCTTATCCAATACGGCCGGAACGATTGCGAGCCAAGTGAGCGCCAATCCTGCCGCGGGATTCTCCATCATTTCCGCCACCACGCCCGCCTCGGCAGGAGCCGTTACCATTGGCCACGGACTGGGAACCGCCCCCTCGATGATCGTGTTTAAAAACCGTTCCCAATCGGCTGACTGGCTCGTATGGCACAAGAATTTGAACGGCGGAATTCCCGGTTCGAACTCCTACTTGAAATTGAATTCCATTGCCGCCCAAGCCCAATTGTCGGGCATGTGGGGAACCGCGGCGCCCAATCCCACGACCTTTTGAGTGACCGTGGGCACGACCGTAGCGGGCAGTAACAACCTCATTTCGTACGCGTTCGCCGAAGTTCCCGGATTTTCCAAATTCGGAAGTTACGTCGGAAACGGCAGTACGGACGGACCGTTCGTGCATACCGGATTCCGACCAAGGTGGATCATGGCAAAACGGATAGATTCCGGTACGGACGGATGGGTGGTGATCGATACGGTCCGAAATCCGAACAACGTTGCCGACAAAGTGATATCGGCCGACTTATCCAATGCCGAATGAACCGATACGTATTTCGACATCCTCTCCAACGGATTCAAGGGAAGGCGGACCGGGGCTTCGACCAACGCTTCCGGTGGAACCTACGTCTACGCCGCCTTCGCCGAAGCGCCGTTCGGATGAGCGGGAATCGCTCCGGCCACGGCCAGATAGTCTGTCTTGCGAAAGAAAACCCGGGGACATCCCGGGTTTTCTTTATAAAAGCGCATGGCTTTCCAAGATTTCGATTTGGGTTTTATTCAAGATCTTTTGAAGCTCACTTCGGTCGAGTTCGCGGATGCCTTCGATCGAACCGGCGGCCGAGAGGAGCTTTTTGCGCGTTACCGGTCAGAATCAGGGAAGTTCTTCGAGCACGTTTTTCCGCATTTCCTTGGACCGGGTTTTTCGGTTGAAGGTAATGGCGAATCGGTGCGCCTCGTCGCGAAGGCTTACGATTGCCGCGAGTTCGGCGCTTCCTTTGGGAAATTTTACGCTTCCTTCGCGCGATTCGGTGAAGATTTCTTCTTCGCGCTTGGCAAGCGAGGCGAGAAAGGGAAGTCGGACGGACGGGCGAGCCGACGCTTCTTTCTCGGTTGGTCCTCGGGCGGATTCGGCGGATTCGATTCCGGATGTTCAATCCCGCCCTGCGGAGACCTTCGAACGAAGGTCGGCTCGCCCGTCCGTCCACTCCGCTACGGCCCGTTCGATGCCTTCGCGTGCCGAAGACAATTGTCCTTTCCCTCCGTCGATAAGGAACATCGTCGGAAAATTTCCGCTTTCCAATCCTTCGAGTGTCCGACGGTACAAAACCTCCCGCATACTTGCGAAATCGTCGATTTTTCCTTCCGTAAGCGAGCGGATTTTATATTTTCGGTATTTTGCCGGATTAGCCTTCCCGTTCGTCGTCACGACCCGTGAGGCTACCGTGAAATGTCCATCGGTGTGCGAAATGTCGTAGCATTCGAATTCGATTTCGCCCTTTTGTGGCGCTTCGAATCCGAGATTTCCCAAAATTGAGGCCATAACCGGACGCCCGAATGCCTTTTTCGCGATCTTTTCCATTCCGTCGCGGAGGGCGTATCCCGCCACGTTGGCACGAAGGAATCCGAGCAGCTCGGCTTTCGGTCCTATCTTGGGAAATTCTAATCGAACGCCCTTTTGCCGGAGGAATTCCAAAAACGCCGGGTCGTCGATTTCGCGTTCCAAGAAAAGAACGTCGGGCAAATCCGCGTCTTCGCGGGCGTAAATGTCGGCAAGAAATTCCGCCGAAATTTCGTCCGTTCCTTCTTCGAGGGGATTTTCCGCCGAATGGCGGGAAAGCGAACGGAGTTCGGTGTCCCGTATTCGGCAAAATCCCGCGAACGTCCTTCCGTTTTTTTCGAGCGCCACGAACGCATCCGCTTTTTCTTGGATGGAATTCCGTGCGATTTGCCGTTCCGAAAGCATTCTCACCGAAACGAGCCGCTCCTTGATTTTCTGCGCTTCTTCGAATTCGAGGTTTCGAGCCCGTTCCTTCATTTCCGATTCGAGGGATTCGATGACTTCGGAACGTTCTCACGAAAGGAACCGTTCGAGTTTCGCCACGTTTTCGGCGTGTGCGTCGAGGCATTCTTCCTTCAAGAGGCAAGGTGCCGGGCAGATGCCGATGTAGTAGTCCATGCACGGAGGAGTGCGTCCGGCTTTCGAAACGATTCTCACCCCGGCACCCCGGACGTTTTCGAATTCCATCCGACAAGAGCGAACCCGGAAAAGCCGACGGACGTGCTCGAGGCAGGCGGAAATGCCGGAACCCGACGGATACGGTCAAAAATACCGACCCTCCTTGCCTCGGACCCTCGTTTTTTCCACGGCCGAAACCGGACCCGGAGATATCCGAACGTAGGCCAAATCCTTGTCGTCCTTCATCAGCACGTTGTACTTCGGCCGGATTTCCTTGATGAGGTTCGTTTCGAGCACGAGGGCTTCGGTTTCGGTCCGGGTTTCGACGATTTCTATGTCGGCGATGCGCTCGACCATTTGCCGTTTGGCAGGTCCGAGCGATGATTTTCCACTGAAATACGAACCGACCCGGCTCTTGAGGTTCACCGATTTCCCAACGTAAATGACCTTCCCCGAAGCGTCTTTCATTTGGTATATCCCAGGGGATTGCGGAAGGTTCGCGAGGAGGTCTTTGGGTCGGGAGCGTTTTGGAGCGTTCGGCATATGGAGACAGTATATCCGAACGCCCCGATTGAAAAAGTCGGAAAAACCGCTAATATCATCGTCGTGAAAGCCCGCCGTTGATCCATTCTCCTTTATGCCGTTTTTCTTTCGGCATTCATGATCGCGTTTTTCGCGTCTTTTCGATTGACGCTTTCCGATGGGCTTTCCGACGCGAATTCGCGAACCGTTTCGGTGCGTTCGATTTCGGAGCTTTCCGACGCGGTGCGTCGTGGATGAATCGAGCAGAACGCGTTTTCGGCCCTTTCGCAAAATTTTCTCTTCCGCCCCGTCAATTACGACGGGAGAATCCGGAAGGTTTCAGTGCTCGCCGGAGTCCCGTACCGGTTCGAAATCGTCTCCAAGTCGGGCGTTTCAACCTTTTGAGCCTACGTTGAGTCCGGATGAACCGCGTTCTTCGAAGTGTTCGGGTCCGACGGAAAACCCATCGCGCACGCTACGGTGGCTGCCGGCAGCGAAGTGGAAATCCCTCTTCCGGCGTCGCTCTCCGGATCGGTGTCCATCGTTTCGCTTTCGGCGAAATCCGTCGTCGAAATCGATCGTTTCGGCGCCGAATTCCGCTATCCGGACCTGGCATTCGAAGCGTACCGGTCCGTCTCGAATGCTGAAGAGCGTCTCGGAACCTACCGACCGTCCCAGAAATAGCGCCCCGCTTTCCTTTCCGCCACCGTTTCCCCATGAATAAAAATCCCTACGATGTCCTTTGAGTTTCGCGCTCGGCTTCCGAAGACGAGATCAAGAAGGCCTATCGGAAACTCGCCATGAAATACCATCCCGACAAAAATGCGGGAGACAAGGCGAGCGAAGCCAAGTTCAAAGAAATATCGTCCGCCTACGAAATCCTTTCGGATTCTCAAAAACGCAAGAATTACGATGCGTTTTGAACCGCGGGCGACCAGGGATTTTGAAGTGCTTCGGGTTTTTCGGCATCGGGGTTCGAAGATTTGTTCCGGAATTTTTCGCGAGCTTCCGGACGTTCCGGGAGCGCGGATTTCCAAACGTTCGATTTCTCCGATGTCTTCGGTTCGACAACGGGCGGATCCGCGGACGTAACGGTCCGCGCGTCGATTCCGTTTTTGGATTTCCTGCTTGGCGGCGAAGTTCCGGTCGAAGTTCCGGATACGAAAAAGAAGCTTTCGCTGAAAATTCCGCCCAACACCAAGCCGGGAACCAAATTCCGAATCAAAGGAAAGGGGAGGGTTCTCCACGGACGGGCATGAGACCTCTTCGTCGTCGTCGAAGCCTCGATGCCCAAGGAGGTTCCCGAAGACGTCCGAAAAGTTCTTGAAGCCCTGCGGCTCCGTTTTTAATCCTTCCTCGTCGTTCCCTTTGAAAACCTCGCTTCTTCTCTGCGACCTTCGTTCGCTCCATAACGTCTGAGCGCTGTTTCGAACCGCCGATTGCGCCGGATTCGACCGGGTATATCTTGCCGGAATCACCGGAACCCCGCCAAAGCCCGAAATTTCCAAGACCGCCCTCGGCGCCGAAGGTTTCGTGCCTTGGGAATACCATGAAGACCCGCTCCGGCTCATAGATGAACTCCGTTCCCGAGGGGTTCGGGTGCTCGCGCTCGAGCAGTCCGACCGGAGCGTCGATTACCGGAAATTCATTCCAGAAAACGACGGCGAATACTGCCTCGTTTTAGGAAACGAAATCGGAGGGGTTTCTCAAGAAGTGCTCGACGCGTGCGATTTGACGCTCGAGATTCCCATGTATGGAAAAAAGAAATCCCTCAACGTCTCGACGACGGGAGGGATTCTCATGTTCCGGTTCGCGGAGTTTCGGTTTCCGCCGGCATAATTTTCCCCGCGCTCCAGCGCCGGGTGTTCGATCGTGCTTCGAAACTTTCCGGAGCCAATCAAACGAATTGCGCTTCCGTCCGAAATGCATTAGTATGGGGAAAGATTCGTAACGGGAAGTTCTCATGTCAGAAACGCCGAAATCAGAAACGCCAACCTCCCAAAACCGTCCGGATGCGAACTCGCTTTCCGCTCGGGTCGAACGTTTGGCCACCCAGGCCTCCGGGATAAAAAACGCCGTGGCGGGACAGGGGGGTGCCCTTGGTTCCGGTGCGGGACAAATCGTGGAAAAAATCGCTTCCTCGGTGGAAATGGCGAAAAACTTCGTCAACAAAATCCCGCCAAAAGAAGCCGAAACCAACTATGTCACCGTCGAATCCGAAACGGATCGGATGCGCCGAAAAAACCTCTACTACGTCAGTTCGTTCATCGGGTTCGTATGGATGCTTTTCCACTTTACCGTGGTGTATTTTTTTGGCATTCAGCTCGGTTCGGCGATTTTGGTTTGACTGTTCCTTGGTTTTGGAAACCTCGTTTCCCTCGTGCTCGACATTCCGGTTGGAATTCTCCAGCGCTATTTTTATGCGAAAAGGCTTTATCTTTTTTCGGGGATGGCGATGCTTGCCGCATCCCTCGTGTTTTTAAAGTTCATTCACGCATCTTCGTTGTTCAGCCAATGATCGCCAGATGGGCTGGCCGGATATCTGACGGTCTTTCTCGATTCCGGAATGAACATCCTGCTTCTCATTCTGGCCGCGACGCTTTACGGCTTCGCCAAGGAAGTCAACGACATTACGACCCTTTCTTACATTCTCAATAACGCCGATCCGTCGGAATATTCGAGCATCATTTCCAAAAATAACATTTTCGCCGGAGCTGGCATGATGGGCTGACTCATTGCCTCCGGTTTCGTTTTGGCCCTCAATCCCACCGTCGCGGTCTTCGTGCTCATTTCGTTCGTCGTCTTGCTCGTCGCGTTCATGCTGACGTATTTTGACAATTCCGAACGAACCGTCGATTTTTCGGCCATCACTAAGCTGAAGGTCATCGGAAAGATCCGAACCGTCGATCAGATAAAAGAGTATGCCGTCGGATATCTCAACAAGGCCGATTTCGCGGCCGCGGCGAAAACTGCGAAATTCCTCTTTTTGAGGCCGATGCCGCCCAAGGCGAAATTCAATTTTTCCGAAGTGGTCGAGGGAACGAAGAAAGAAGCCCTCCTGATCCGGAGGGTCATTGCGGAAGTGCCGCTCCATCTCGGCATGCTTTGGGCCGCGGCGGTCGTGCTCGGATTCGGGTTTTGGGATACGTTCGCGACCTCGTTTTTGATTGAACACTTAGTAAGCCTTTCGTCCCCGCAATTGGCCTACCTCATTCTCGCGGCCATCGCGATTCCCGCGTTCGTCACGCAGGGGTTTTTCATCGGAATGTCGAAAAAAATCGGAATTCTTCCGGTCGTTTCGTTCGGATTGGCGCTTTCTTCGGCATCCTTGATAGCGATATCGTTTTTTCCCCACGTCGTTCCATTTCTCGCGCTCGGCGTGGCCAACAGTCTTGGGTACGCTGCGGGAATGGGCGTTTCACAGGGGGCGTTTCTCGATACGTATAACAATTTCTACGCGAAGAAATTCAACCTTACCGAAATCGATTCCAACGCTTCGGCATCACCGATGAAGATCATTCAAAACCTTGCCAACGTCGTAGGGCTTTTGCTTGGGGGAGTGCTTCTTGCCATGTTCGGTTTTTCGGGCTTCTTCTTCGTGTTCGGATGCCTGCTGCTCGCTTGAGCGGTTGTTGGAATCAAATACCGCAAAGAAATCGCGATTTAGCCGGAATTACTTCCATTCCAAGCGGACGTTTCGATTTCGGACGATTTCGATTCGGAGCGTTTCGAGAAGGTCGGCGGTTCCCGGACCCTTCACGACGATTTTTCCAAACCATTCGTCCGCCCGCTTCGAAAGCAGGGACGGATCCGAGAAAACGGCCACTTCGAAGCGGTTTTCGTTTTGGGCGATTTGAAGCTTGTTCAAAAGTCTTGCCACCGATTCTTCGGCTTTTTCGCGGTGACGTTCGGCAACCGTGACGTAGGCGATTTGCGAATACGGCGGATATCCGAAAGCCTTGCGTTCCGCAAGCGTCCGAGACAGGAATTCCCGAAAATTCTCCTCCATGAGCGAGATGGCAAGGGGGGATTTTGGGGAATAGGTCTGAACGATGGCTTCCTCCGACGATTTTGCCGCGTAGCGCACGTGGGCATACACCTTCTCCTCGATATCGTATTCGCTTGCCACCAATTCGGATTCCAAGCACGGAAAGACGACTAAATCGAACTGCCCCGGATCGTTTTTGTGGTAGAGGTTGGTCGAGAGCACGACGTCGGCGTTCTTGGTCGAATCGCGTTCGGCCTTGGTTTTTGCCGCATCCGAATCGAGCCGGGCGATGTTCACGCTCGGAAAGGCCTTTTTCAGTTCGTCTTCGAATGCCTGAATGCCGATCCCGGAACCCTTCAGATTTTGTCCGCGACATTTGGGACAGGTTTCCGGAACCTCCGAAGAATGTCCGCAATGATGGCAGACGAGGCGTTTTTCGGGCGAAATATGGAGCGCGAGGGAAAGGTCGCAGCGGGGGCATTCAAAAGCATGGGAACAGTCTTGGCATACGAATGCCCGATAGGCTCCGCGACGGTTGAAATACACGAGGATTCGCCCCTTGTGATCAAGAATTCGTTCGGCCCGCTCGAAAAACTCCCGACTGACGTAGGCCGAGAGCTTCGGGGATCGCGAGAGATCGATGAGGGTGATCATGTTATTCGAATTCGCTCTTGATGAAATCGGCGAATTGGCGGACGTCTTCGAAATTATGGTAGATGGAGGCGAAGCGAACGTAGGCGACCTGGTCGATGTCTTTGAGCTTCCGGAGAATGTCTTTCCCGATACGTTTGGACGTTATGCCCTTTTTATTGGCGGCCCATTCGTTTTCGAGGTCGTTGATCATGGTTTCGATTGCCGTGTGATCGACGTTGCGTTTATAGACGGCTTTCTCGATGCTGCGTTCGACCTTGGACCGGTCGTAGAGTTCTTCTTCGCCCGTACTCTTCGTCACGACGAAGTTCACGAATTCCATCCGTTCGAACGTCGTGAAGCGGGATTCGCATTTTTCGCATTCGCGGCGCCGGCGGATGGATTTTCCGTCTTCGGCGATTCGGGAGTCGATGACTTTGGTATCGAGATTCTTACACTTTGGGCAGCGCATGGGTTTTGGATTAATAGACCTTTTGAATTTCCGTTCCGTCCAAGTAGTACCGGATGATTTGGGGATACTTCCATTCGAGGTTGGTGGCGAAATAGGTCGCCCCGATTCCCGATATTCCGACGCCGTGGCCTTTGAGGGTCTTTCCGACTCCTCCGGGGTCCACGGCCCCCATGAGGTAGGGGACGTCCTCACACTTGGTCGTTTTCGAAAGCGTACCGTTGTCAACGCGGGCCTGACAGTATTCCCTGTAGGACCGAACCCGGCCATCGGACTCCGAAAAATACCAGGGCTTAATGATTTTCCCATCATGCGAAACCATTTCGCCATTCGTTTCTTCGACGTATCTGACGGCATTTGGCGAGCGGAGTTCGTACCCGTATCCGAGGTATTTTTGAAACACGTCTGGATCATCGGAGCCGTCGTAAGGTTTTCCAGGAAACTTCCGATTTTCCTTTTGGACGTAGAAATAGGCATAGCTGCGTGCCGCGACGATGATGGTTTTCATCTTTTCGACGTGGTCTCCGTTGCTCGTTTCGGCCAATCCTTTGAGATAGTCTTCGAGCGGAAGCTCGTTGATGAGGACGATTGTTCCATTTTCGTTCCGGATTTCGATCTTTCCTCGGAAGAGGTTGTCGTTCATGGTTCCGGATTTGTCCCAAGAAGG
>JANJWP010000011.1 GCA_024709505.1 Candidatus Altimarinota bacterium
CTTCAAGTGCGCCGCGGGCTTCACCTGGGACGGAAGCGCCTGCAAGGCCGACTGCGCCGTGTCCGCCGCTTCGGCCGGAACCTACCAGGGCCTTTCCTACGGAATCGCGGCGAACCTGCCCCTCGCGCACGGCGCGACGGCCACGGCGACCGGCACGTACGTCTTCGGCACCGACCCGGCCAACGGGGAGCTCCAAGTGTCGTTCTCGTATTCCTGTTCCGAAGGCACCGCCACCCCGACCCCGACGGAAATCGGCGGGTCGTGCTATGGGGGCGGCTACCTCTGGAACAATAGCTGGAGCGCTCCAAACTGCGGATGTGCCGCCGGTTATACTCCTCAAGGAGGCGTCTGCGTAAAAATCTGCCAGTTCGACGATCCCAATTCCAAATTCGACAGCTGCGTCTTCGGCTCTTAATCTGACCGATAAAAAATGCCTTCCTTTTGGAAGGCATTTTTTATCGGATTCGTTCGAAGCGTCCCGCGTCTTTCCTTGCTGTCTTGCGCAACGGGATTAAGAATTTCGTCATGGGACGAGACGTTCGATGATGGCGTTCGTAACGATTTCGGTTCCATCCACGTGAGAAACCGAGGATGTGCGGCGTTTGGACGAAAGGGTTTCCAAAACGGATGCTCAAAGACGGTCGAGTTCGGCTTCGGGAAGAATTTGATATCCCCTTCCGGCGTAAGCCCGGGCATTGGCCCACTGGTGGCCGTTGGCGCTTCATTCGAGCGGTACGATGACCATGTCAGCGCCGGACGCTTCGATTTCCGCCAAAGACGTCGCTCCCGCGCGGGTAATCACGAGATCCGCGCGGGAATACGCTTCGGCCATTTCGGATTGCGGGAGAAATTCGTGACAAACCACGTTTCCAAAGGGCGCGAACTCTTGGCGCATTCAGGAATTGAGTTTTCCGAGGACGATCTCGAAATCGATTTCGGACAAGGTCGGAACGATGGCGAGAACGCTCCGGAATATTCGGCTCGAGCCGAGACTTCCGCCCATGACCAACACCTTCGGACGAAGGGATTGGATCCGGCCTTTTCCCCAGTCGATGCCTGGATCGAGCAGCTGTCCGGACACGACGCATTCTTTGTCCGGAAAATATTCCACCGCCTCGGGAAACCCGAGAAACACGGTTTTTGAAAATTTCGCGACCGCCCGGTTGGACATTCCGGGAATCGAGTCGGATTCCTGAAGAAAAACCGGAATATCCAAGCATTTCGCGGCGATTGCGGCAGGCAAGGAAACGTACCCTCATTTCGAAAAAACGAATGCGGGGCGCAAGCGTCGTAAAATAGCGAGGGATTGGAAAAATCCCCTCGCGATATTTATTGGTTCCACGAAGGTTCTCAAAGAAAAATACCGCCGCAGTTTTCCTGATTTGATCGCAAGGAATTCCACTCCTTCGGCAAGGGCGATTTTTTCTTCGAGCGAATGGGATTCCCCAATCCAATAAAATGGTCAAAAGCCCCGTTTAGAGAGCGTTTTTTTAAGGGCGACAAGAGGAAAAATGTGTCCACCCGTTCCGCCTCAGAGCAAAACGACGGGGAGGTTCGGATTTTTGGATGCCGGGGTTGTGGATCTTGATTTCGGCGTTTCGGAGCGTTTCATGCGGGAATTCTATCCGAAAGCCGAAGATTCCAAAAAATAGCTTCCCGAAAAATCGGAACCGACCCTCCCAGAAATCTCCAAAAACGATAGGCGGGAAAGGATTTGGGGGAGATCTATTCCCAAGGATTGGGAAAGGCTTTCCGCATGCGCCGTTCGGCCGTTCGAAAGTTCTTGGAGAATGGCCTGGTCCAAAAGAAAATCTGGATTTCGGCTCGAATCCTCCTGAAAAAAACGCCCGCTTGAAAAACCTTCCGAATTAATGGCATGCTTCCTGAGAAGCGACATAAAATCATTCGAAAGCTCTTCGAGCACATCTGAAGCCGAAAGAACGCATTTGGCCGACGAATCGCGGATAAGAGCGTTCGTTCCTTCGCTCCCGGGACGAAAAACGTCTCCGGGGACGGCAAAAACTTCTTTCCCGAAATCGAGGGCGAATCTCGCCGTAATGAGGCTTCCCGAATTCTTTGCCGCCTCAATCACGAGCGTTCATGCCGAATAGGCCGCGACGAGGGCATTTCGAATGGGAAAATGGTATGACTGCGGAGCGGAGCCCGGAGGAAACGGCGAAATCACCCCTCCTCACGATTCGACGATTTCTTGGAAAAGGCCCGCGTTCGATCGGGGATAATCGATATCTATGCCGGTACCGATGAAAGCATAGGTGATTCCATTCGATCCGATGGTTGAGCGATGTGCTTCCGCATCGATTCCATAGGCCCCTCCCGATATGACGCGCACTCCGCGGGAAACGAAATCGGCAACGAATTTTCGAACGGCCGAGATTCCGTAGGAAGAAGGCTTTCTCGATCAGACGATCGAAATCGCCGGAACAGAGACGGGGAGGCTTCCTTTTACGTAGAGAAGAAACGGGCGTCTCGGAAGTTTGAGAAATTCCTCGGGATATCCGTCGTCCAAGGCTGAAATGATCGAAACCCCCATTTTTGAAAGGGTTTTCCAAACCGCCTCGAACCGAGCCTCGGAGTCTTCGAAAGAAATGCCGGGACGAAGCATTCTAAGGCGGCGGACAGCGGAGACGAAATCGGAATTTTGCGCCAAGAGAAAAAGCTCCCGATGGCTCGCCCCCATGAGATGGAGGCGAAGAAAATCGGAATGTCGCATAAGAAAGGGCGTTAGGCCCCCGGAGCGGAAAGAAGCCGGTTCAGATCGAGAAAAGGATCTTTGCCGATTTCTATCTCGGCATGGGGGATGGAGCGGGAGGGGGTCGGCGTTTCTTCGGATTGACCCTTAACCGACGCTCGTCCGACGATTTTTGGAAAAAAACCTTCAAAAATGGCTGGAAAACCAAATTTCGGAGGACGTTCGTCGTAAGGATGCGCGATGCGAACGGAGAACAGATGGGAACGACGGAGCATCTTTCGGATTCCGACAGGGAATTCCGGATGGAGGTCGGAGAGAAAAAACACGACCGATCTCATACGAATGTAGCGGGAAATCGAGGACCAAGGAACCGAACTCGACATCTCGGGAGGCAGGGATTCGAATTCGTTTCGAAGAATTTTCGAAAAACGACGGACTTCGGAGGCGGAGAGAGTGGGCTTCAGAACTCGAAAACGGTTTCCGGCATACGCCATGGCTCAAAACCGGTTTCATGAACGGAGCGAACTCGCCGAGAGGAGTTCAAAAACCGAAAGGGCTTGGTCGAAACGGGTTTTTCCCACCTCTCAAAAACCCATCGGTGCGGAAACGTCGATAATGCACCAAACCGGCACCTCCCTATCGGGAACGAAGGTTTTTACGAGCGTTTTTCCGGAACGGAGGCTCGCTTTCCAATCGATCGCGCGGGAATCGTCGGATTCGGAGTAGGAGCGCAATCCTCAAAATTCCACCCCTTCACCGGAAAACACCGAAGCGTGCCTTCCGGAAGAAAGCGAGGCGGCATTGCGGAATTTCGAGAGATCAAGAACGCGCATGGCGTTTGGTTTCGGGGTTACCGGTAGAGGGTTCCGCCAATCTCCAATCCGTGAAGGACGATTTTTCCGGACGAAGAAACTTTCCAAACGGCGTAGGCGGTTTCGGTTCGAAGCGCGTTTTCCAGGGGGATTCCGGTCTTTTGTTCGACGAAAAGGCGGTCGGCGCCATAATCGAAACGAAGGACGTAAGGAACGTCAACGGACGTGATTCGAACCCTGGGGAACGTGCGGCAATATTCGGCATAGGCGGAATGACGCTTTTCATAGTCGGCCTCCTTGGGGAGTTCCGGAACTCCGGAAAGGCTTTTGGAATACTCGGCGTATTGGAGTTCCGAAGCGCAGTCTTGGACGCCCTGAAAAAGTGCCCGGACCGCTCCGGTCTCGGAAACCGCCGCGAAAGCCGAATCCCCTACCGAAAACTTCGTGTTCACCGGGGCTTTTGGATCGGAGTAATCCGGATAGGGATATTCGTTTTGTGAAACCCACTTTCCCGAGAGCGGCATCGAACTGGACGTAAGTTCGGACGAATACCCGTAGGTGGGCGATTCGTAGTTCCGGGAAACCACCCGCGCCGCAAGGTATCTTGAAGAATCGGGAACGTCAGTCGAAACCGACGATATCGAAATGATTTCGCCAGTCGAAGAAACGGTCGGAACGACATACACCCGCTCCCCTCCCTTCGGTTCGAATCCGACGGATCCCGACCAGGCGGAAAGATCGCCGTAATTAATACTGACGTAGTCTCCGCGGAAAAGGTCGGTGGGATCATAACCGTATGCGCGGATTTTGAGGGTTTCCCCCGTTCTCTCGACGTATTCGTAACGCGCGGCGATAAGGAGGGTCAAAACGATTTGCAAGGCAGCCGCCAATGCGAACAGTACCGGTTTTTTCATGGGTGGTCCGTTATTGGGAAATGGTTCGGATAAGGGCTTTCCTGCGGCGTTCTATCTGCCAACCGACCAAAACGAAGAGGGTTCCGCCGACGATGAAGAACAACGCCCGATCCATCATCTCAAAGAACCAGTCGAAATACTTCGCGAATACGAAGACCGTCACGAAGGCAAGCGAAAGGTTGAGAAGGAATCCGTCTTTCCTCGCGACTCCGATGGCCGCGGCGATTACGGTTGCCCCCACGAAATAAACGTTGGCGAATACGAGACTCAAAGCCGCCATGGCAGGGAGGGAAAATATCCCCGACTCGCGGGAACGGGAGTAAACGTCGGAGGTTTCGGGGAAAAACGTGAACGACGCGGCCCAAAGGGCGAAAAGAATTAAAACGTGAACGACGGGGAATATCTCGGCCTTGGCGGGCATCTTCTTCCGGACGAAGAGGAACGCCAGATAGGACGCCGAACCGATGGCCGCGAACGCCGCGAACGTCCAAAGGATTGGCGACCACCCCCGGATATCTTGCTGGAAGCCTTGGAAAGTGAAAAGAAAAGTCGCGGAAAAAAGCGCGAAAATTCCAAATCGGGCATAGGTTTTAGCAAAAAATTCGTATGCGCCCCTATGCCAAACGGCGATTCCGGAAAGAAACGTTCCCGCCGCGAGAAGGAACCAAAACGCCACTTCCGAAGAAGACCGGTAAAAATCCGAAGAACGTTCTCCCCAATCGGAAATGAGCCAGACTCAAAACAAGAGCGAGACGAGCGTCGGAAAGGAGGCCAATCCGGTAACGTAGGCTACCGGAAGAATTCCTGAAAGCCAAAGCAGGAGCGCGTCCGGAAAGGTTCCGCCCAAATTGAAGGTTTGTCCGGTCAAAAAGATCGAAGCCCCGTATAAAAGGCTCGAAAGAAGGGCCATGGCATGCCCGGTTTTGGAATATTCGCGAACGAACAAAAGCACGTAGGCCGCCGCCGAACTGACGACCATCGCACTTAAAAGAATCGCGAGTTTTCCATAATTGGAGAACGTGTCCCAGTTGGCCGCGAAATAGAGAATGAACCCGACCCCGACGAAGACCGAGCCGATAATCGAGAGGATCGGAACGAGCTTGGAATCCTTGGAAGATTCCGATTCGAGACGGTAATGCCCGAGGAGCCGTTCGGCCTGGGATTTCGTCACCACGCCAGTAGCAAGCAGCACTGGCATGTCGCTTTCGAGCTTATGGTAAATGTCGGACATATCCGAAAAGGGTTAAGGGACCGGAACGTGGTTGAGTACCGATTCGATGATGGCATCCGGATCGGTTCCGGAAACGGTGGCTTCATACGAGAGTCCGATGCGGTGACGAAGCACTTCCCGAGCGACGGATTTCACGTCTTCGGGTACGGCATAATCCCGACCGGAAAGGGCGGCGACGGATTTTGCCGCACGGATGAGGCCGATGGAAGCTCGGGGCGAAGCGCCGTAGGCGATCATGTCGGATAGGCCTTCCACCGAATAGGACGAAGGGTCGCGGGTCGCCGTGACGATATCGGCAACGTACGAATAGAGTTTTTCGTCAACGTGCACCCCGTCACGGACCGCGGCGCGCAGTTCGGCAAGGGTTTTTTTCGTGAGAACTTTGGAAATCGGAGCCGTTTCCGACGAAGACATCCGGCGCATGATTTCGATCTCTTCGGATCTGGAAGGATAACCGACCTTGACCTTCAAAAGGAACCGGTCGAGGGACGCTTCCGGCAAAGGGTAGGTGCCTTCCTCTTCGAGGGGATTCATGGTCGCCACCACGAAAAACGGCGAGGGGAGCGCGAGCGTCTCGCCCGCGAGCGATACCCGGCGTTCCTGCATTGCTTCAAGCAAGGCCGACTGAACTTTGGACGGCGCCCGGTTGATTTCGTCGGCGACGACGACGTTCGCGAAGATCGGTCACTTCTTTAGGGAAAATTCGCCGGTTTGCGGGCGGTAGGTTTCGGTTCCGACGATATCGGAAGGAAGGAGATCCGGAGTGAATTGGATGCGGACGGATTCCAAATCGAGGGCTTTGGAGAGCGATTCGGCCACCAGTGTTTTCGCCAACCCCGGAACGCCTTCCAAAAGAACGTGCCCATCGGAAACGAGACCAACGAACAGGCTCCTTAAAAGTTCTTCTTGTCCGACGACGACCTGAGAAATCTCCCGTGCGAGGGAGTCGTAAGCGTCTTTTACGGAAGAAACCGGCATACGCGTTTTTCTTGGGAAACTAACTCGGACGAGTATATGCGGAAACGGAATGCGGACAAGGGGAGCCAACCGGAATTACGGCGTCCCGAGGTGTTTGGCGACGAACGCGTCGATGGCCGCGTAAAATTCCGCCTCGCCCGAGTCGTTATGGATGACCGTGTGGGCATTTTCCTTCAAGTTCTTGGTCGCCGATTCGGCTTCGCCGTTTTCTTCGTTACAAAAATCTTCGAAGGATTTTTCACTGTCTCCGCGATTTTGCGCGCGACGGACTACGCGTTCGTAACGGGTGCGCAAATCGGCGTCAATATAGAGAAGCCGAAAATTTTCGTCGGAAGCGATGCCTTCAAGGTCGGAAACGCGGCGCGCGCCGTCAATGACGACGACCCGGCGATGGGAAGCATCGATGGCCCGTTTGGCCACTCCGGAGAGAAGGTCCTGTCCGTAGGCTTGCCGAAGGACGCTCGAAAGCTCCTGCATATTGGAGCGGGTCACCTCCATCTGAAGGGTTTCGAGAACCTTCCGAAGCGGATTGGAAAAGAGGAATGTTTCAGCCCCGTAGCGGCGTTCGAGGTAGGCGGCGGCGGTTCATTTTCCGGCTCCTATGGAACCGGCGAGGCCGATAATGAGACGCGAACGCAGGGCGGACATGGCGCAAGGGGGTTACCGGAAAACACCGGCCGAGTATACGGGAAAGCGGGGACGCAACAAACCGAAAATCCCGATTTTGCAAAACGCCTCCGGACGGGTACACTTCCGTTCGAAATTCCGGATTTTTTCTTTTTCGGAAACCCCTCTTGGCGCCGCATACGCGAAACCGCCTCCCCTACCCCGCGAAACCATGTCGTTCGTCCACCTTCACGTCCATTCGCATTATTCGTTCCTTTCGGGTCTCTGAAAACCCGGAAATTACGCCAAACGGGCAAAGGAACTCGGCATGCCGGGCGTCGCATTGACCGATGCCGGCAACCTCTACGGCGCGTTCGAATTCTACAAGGCATGCAAAAAGGAGGAGGTAAAGCCCATTATCGGGGTCGAATTCCAGCTTTCGCGAAAGGGGCGCTCCAACCGCGACAAGGATAACGACATCTACCAGCTCGTCGTTCTCGCACGGGATTTTACGGGGTACCAAAACCTCATTCAACTCGTGACGAAGTCGTATCTTGAGGGCTACTATTACGGAAAGCCCCGAATCGACTTCGAAATCCTCGAGCTCCACAAAGAAGGCCTTCTGGCCCTTTCGGGCGACCATACCGGCGAAATCGCCCAGCACGTCATTACCGGACGCGAAGAATCGTTCGTCCGGGAGCGGATCGAATATTACGAATCAGTTTTCGGAAGGGGGAACTTTTACCTCGAAATCCTCGAACACCCCGACCGCGGAATCCAATCCAAGGTCAACCAAGGATTCGTCGATCTTTCCAATAAATTCGGGTATCCGGTCGTGGGAACCAACCACGTCTACTACGCCAAACCCGACGACAACGAGGCCCAAGACCTCCTTTCGTGCATCGGCGACGGTCGGCCGCTCGAGGACCCCGACCGTGCGAGCCTCATCGAAGGCGATTATTCGCTCCGAAGCGCCCAGGAAATGGCTGAACTCCTCGCCTATTGCCCCAAGGCGGTCGGGGCGACCATGGAAATCTTCGAAAAAATCCACCTCGAAATCCCCTACGGCCAAACCCTCATTCCCAAATTCGAACTTCCGCCCGATTCCCGGGCGAAATACGAATCCTACGTGCGGGACATTGAAAAACTCAACGTCCAAAGAAAAACCCAAGGATTCGAACTCCTCCGCGAAATCGGCGACGAAGAATGGGATCTCCGCCGCCTGTGTTATTCGGGTCTCAATTCCCGTTTCGATTTCGGATTCTCGGAGGACGAAGTCACCGAACTCATCCACAAACGGGACATCGCGCGACCGGACAAAAAGCTTTCGGACATGTCGCTTGGCGAACTCATGAACCTCTCAAGGGCTTACCGAACCGAAACCGCCGAGGAAATGGTGGCGGGAATGGATGCTCGGAAGCGCGAAATCGTAGACCGTATCGACTACGAATTGACGGTCGTCGATCTCATGGGGTTCAACGGCTACTTCAACATCGTCTCCGACTTCATCAACTGGGCGAAAAACAACGGCGTTCCGGTCGGGCCCGGGCGTTGATCGGCGGCGGGAGCGCTCCTTGCGTATCTCTCCGGAATTACCGACACCGATCCGCTCAAATACGGATTGCTTTTCGAACGCTTCCTCAATCCTTCGCGCGTGTCGATGCCCGATATCGACGTTGACTTTTCCGACGAAGGGCGCGAACGGGTACTCGAATACGTCCGCAACAAATACGGCCACGACCACGTCGCCCAAATCTGCACGTTTGGAACCATGGCGGCGCGCGCGGCGGTAAAGGACGTAGGAAAAGTCCTTGGAATTCCCTTCGCCGAAATGAACAAGCTCGCGGCGCTCATACCGAGCAAACCGGGTACCAAACTCAAGGACGCGATCGAAGAATCCGTCGAATTCAAGGAAGCGATCGAAAACGACGATCGCTACGCCAAAGTCGTGCAAAACGCCCTCAAGCTGGAAGGGTCGGTGCGCCAACTCGGCGTCCACGCGTGCGCCGTCATCATCGCGCCGCGGCCGATGACCGATTATACCCCGCTCCAACACCCTCCAAAAGACGTCACGACCACCGTGACCCAGTTTTCGGCCAAGCCGCTCGAAGACTTGGGCCTTTTGAAGATGGACTTCCTCGGGCTCCGAAACCTCACCATCATCGAGCGTTGTCTGAAAATCATCAAGAACCAACACGGGACGGATATCGACATGCTTAAAATCGACTACGAGGACCGCAAGGTCTTCAAGGTCTTCGCCGAAGGAGATACGACGGGCGTCTTCCAATTTGAATCCGCGGGAATGCGGAAGTATTTGAAAGAACTCAAACCCAACAAATTCGAAGACATCATCGCTATGGTCGCGCTCTACCGTCCGGGGCCGATGGCGTTCATTCCGGTCTACATCCGCCGCAAGGCCGGACTCGAAAAGGTTTCCTACATGATGGAGGAACTCGAACAGATACTCCTGAAGAAGTACGGGCGCGATACCGTAAAAGAAGAGTCGGCGAAACTCCAGCGCGACCTCGGGCCGTATTTGGACGTCTCCTACGGAATCGCGGTCTACCAGGAACAGCTCATGCAGCTGTCGCAATCGATGGGCGGATTCTCGCTCGGCGAAGCCGACCTCCTGCGCCGATGAGTCGGGAAGAAAATCCGCGAAGTCGTCGAACAGATCAAGATTGACTTCGTCAAGAAGGCGGAAACCACCAACGGTTACAAACCAGAAACCTCCGAATTCATCTACGAAAAGATGGTCATGCCGGCGGCCGACTATTCGTTCAACAAGTCGCACGCGGCCTGCTATTCGATGATCGCGTACCAGACGGCCTACCTCAAGGCCTACTACCCCACCGAATTCATGACGGCGCTCATGGTCTCCGACGAGGAAGACACCGAGCGCATCACCATGGAAATCGAAGAGTGCAAAGCCAAGGGCATAACGGTGCTCCCCCCGGACGTGAACGAATCGATGAAGCATTTCACCTACATAGACCGGAAAAACGTCCGTTTCGGACTCAAAGCCATCAAGGGACTCTGAGACATCCCGATCAACGCGATTCGCGAAGGACGCAAGGAAAAGCCGTTCACCACGATTCTCGACTTCCTTACCCAAGCGGGCTCGGACGTCGTCAATAAAAAAACCCTCGAAGCGCTCATTCTTTCGGGGGCAATGGACCGCTTCGGTGAGCGGGCGA
Source organism: Candidatus Altimarinota bacterium (assembly GCA_024709505.1). Taxonomy (GTDB): domain Bacteria; phylum Patescibacteriota; class Gracilibacteria; order BD1-5; family UBA2023; genus JANJWP01. Next base: position 10,449 of record JANJWP010000011.1, read on the forward strand.
GCCTTTTGGCGTCGATTCCGAAAATGACCGCCTACGCCAAAGAACACGAACACAAGAACGAAACGTCTCAAATCGGGCTGTTCGACTTGGGCCATGCCGAACTCGAACACCTGAAGTTCACTCTCGAAGAAGCCAAGCCCCTGACGTACGAAGAAAAAATCCGCGGGGAAAAACAGTCGATCGGCTATTCGGTTTCGGGCCACGCGCTCGACGGACTCAAAACCTACATCGAAAAGCGGACCATCGGGCGCGAACACGTCATGGCGTTCAGAAAGAAACTCGAGGAATACGAATCGTTCGATGCCGAATCGTCGGAAGAGGCAGGAGAAGAAGGAGCGGCCCCTCCGGCTCCGAAAGCGGACGAAAACGCCGGGAAAGACGCGAAAAAGAAAGAGCGGGATCCCCGGGTGCGTTTCATCGGACTCGTGACGAGCGTGCGGAAAGTGCAGACAAAAACCGGGAAAATGATGGCCATCGCCAACTGCGACAGCTTCGATTTTCGGTTTACGGTGGTGGTTTTCCCTAAAGATTACGATACGCTCGGAAACCTTTTGGAAGAAGATCGGGTGGTCTTAGTTGAATGAGGACTCAAATGTTCGCTCGAAAACGGCGAAATTTCGGTCATTGCTAACGCCATCCGCGGCAATACCATCACTTCGGTGCGCGAACAGGCGATCGACATGCGGCTTTTCGACCCGGGGGCGAAGGTTTCTTTCTACGACTTCTCGGCGGAAGGCGGGGAAAATCCGAACGAAAAACCCCACGACGAAATTTTCGTCATCAAAATTCCCCGCATCGCGACGAAGGCCGACCTTTTGGATTTTAAGGAATTCCTCCTCTCGGAACCGAAGGGCACCATACGCGTCGAATTGGATTTGAACGGACAGAAAATCGACACAAAAATATCGGTCGCGGACTCGGGCTCGGTTGAGGCATGGGTAAAGCGGCGTTGGAGCGAATAAACGGCAAAAAACGTTTGCATAAGCGCGGTTTTTCTTTATGATGCCCCCGCTTCGAAAGAAGTGGAAGCGAAGAAAAACTCATGGCGTGGTAGCTCAGTGGTAGAGCAGCGGACTGAAAATCCGTGTGTCGGCAGTTCGATCCTGCCCCTCGCCACCATCTCGATACCGAAACCCCCCGGATGAAAGTCCGAGGGGTTTGTTTTTCAACGAAAGTGCCGTACGAGAAGCCGAATGAGCCTACTTCGACAACAAGTCGAACGATTTGAACCACGGCTGCTTGCCGAACTCATGTTCGTAAGAGCCTATGCTGGAAGGATTCCTAACGATATCGAAGAGCGGACCCACGTATTTTGAAACGTCGGAAGTGGATAACGACATCAGTCGTCTCACGGCCACGTAGGCGTGGTTCATTTCGTTCGCGACCCCCTGCGGATCATTCAAGTCCCTGATCATTTCAGGATCGCCGATAATAAGGAAGGAATCCTTCGTCGAACTCAAGTTCGCGGAGATTTTTCCTCCTTCCACGTAAAATGGCGCGTCCTCGGTTCCGTTTTTAAATTTCCATCCCTCCGCGAAAGCGAGTTCGATCGCGGCGCGCATTTTTCATTCGAGCGAGGTTTTATCGACCAGTTTTTCTATTTTTTTCTTCAATTCAGCCAGTTCCGTCCCGGAATTTTTCAACGCCTCGCTCCGACGGGCTTCGTTCGTCTCGGACATATCCGACAACCTTCCGATGATTTCTTTCAAATACGCGATCCGGTTCAATTGCAGGCTATGGCTTTTCGTAGACTTCAGCTCTTCCAGTTCGGTTTCCAAAAGAACGAGGAACGCTTCGTCTTCGTTCGAATTGCCGGTAAGCGCTTCGAGTTTTTTGAAATGCTCGGAATTCCGGGCACGTGCCATTGCCGCCTGAATTTGGAGCTGCAGACTCGATTGGGCAAGCACGAACGCCGTGGTACTCAGTGATGGATTGACTGTCGGAGAGGATCGGAAAGCGTTTGCCATGGAAAAACGGAACGGAATACGGTGGTTGTGCTTCCCATAATACCAGAAGTAGTGAGAATGGTAAAAAAAATCGGAGGCGTTCCTTCATATTCCGTTGACTTCCAGCGTATCTCTCATAACCTAGGGGGGAGGTTATAAAACCATCCCATGAAAGACCCGTACAAGAAGAAATTCGTCACCAACGTCCGAAAAGCCAAAGGACTTCTCGAGACCGTCGAAAAGATGGTCGAAGAAGACCGCTATTGCGTCGATATCGCCCAGCAAGTCAACGCCGCCATCGGATTTTTAAAGAGCGCCAATTCGACCGTCCTTTCAGGACATCTCGATTCGTGCGCGGCACACCGGTTGAATTCGGAAACGGAAGAAAAAGAAGCCTTCATAGCCGAACTCGTCCGGGTTTTCGGCGTATCTTCAAGATAATGAAACGGTTCCTTTCCCTCATAGCCCTTGCGGCATTTTCAATCGCTTCCCAAATGCAGAACGCGCACGCGTTCGACATGTTCGCGATGGACGGACATTGGGACATCCATGGCTCGGAAGGCCGGATTTCGGTGTTTTGCGACCAAAACGAACCGTCTTCCGACTGCGCTGAAAATCCCGTGCCGAAAGACGCGGCGTTTCTTCGAAAGACCTTCGAATCCGACGAAAAATCCGAAACATCCGCCAAATGGAAGACTGATTCGGCAGGAAGAGCCACGACAGGAAAGCGTTTCTTTCATGTGGCCGGGGAAATCCCTCCCGATAAACCGGAAAATTCCGAAAAAAACGCCTATGCTTCAAGAATCGGCCACGACGTAAAACGGCTGGATTAATGGGCGCACTCCCCCTCCACTTATCCACCTAAAACCGCGTTATGAACAAAAAATCGATTCCCGTATCGGGAATGCATTGCGGAGCCTGCGAAACCCTTCTCGAAAAAACGCTTTCGAAGATCGAAGGAGTCGCCGCGGTTTCGGCGAAGCGTTCGAAAGGAACGCTCGAAATATCCTATGGAAACAGCGCGCCCGACTGGAACGCCGTCAAAAACTCCATTAAAGAATGCGGTTACGCGGTTGGGGAAGCCGAAAAAAAGCCCTGGTTCTCGCACGACGCCGAGGACTACGAGTGGGTCTTCGCATCGCTTTTAGCCATTCTCGCCGCAATCGTCGTCTTCCGGTCGCTTTGAATCGAATGGTCGATGGGCAACGTGGCCTCCCCCACCCTTCCGGTCGTTTTCGCCGTAGGGCTCGCCGCCGGACTCTCGACCTGCATGGCCCTCGTTTGAGGACTGGTTCTCGGAGTCAGCGCCAAATGGAACGCCTCGCGCCCCAACGCTTCGGCGTGGTCGCGCTTCGAGCCGCACCTCTATTTCAACGCGGGGCGGGTCGTGGGATTTGCGATTCTCGGAGGGATTCTTGGATCGTTTTGATCGCTTCTCGGATTTTCCCACCTCCTTACCGGAGCGCTTACCTTGGCGGTCGCGGCCGTCATGATCCTCTTGGGAGCGAATCTTACGGGCATTTCACCAAGGCTCGGGTCGTATCTTCCTTCGCTCCCCAAATTCTTTGACGCTCCGGGCGATTCGGACAGGCCGGGAAGGATTAAGACCGCGCTCCTCTGAGCTTCGACGTTCTTTCTGCCCTGCGGATTCACCCTTGCCATGCAAACCTACGCCATAAGCACGGGAAACTTCGTTCTCGGAGCGGCGACGATGGGGATTTTCGCGCTCGGAACGACGCCCGGACTCCTTGGCGTCGGAGGAATCACCGCCTTTGCCAAAGGAGCATTTGCCAAGCGCTTCTTTCAGTTCGTCGGAACGCTCGTGTTCCTTCTTTGACTCTATAACCTCTCGAACGCCCATTCGCTCGTTTCGCTTGGGGGAGGATACGAAAAAACCGAAACGGTCACGGTCGATCCTTCCACTCTCGAAATCCAAGAAGTCCGAATGGTACAGGATTCTTTCGGATATTCCCCGAAAACCATTCCGATCAAGCCCAACCGTCGCATACGGCTCGTCGTGGAAGGCAAAGATCCCTACAGCTGCGCAAGCCGCCTCGTCATTCCTTCGGTAGGCGTTTCGAAGGCGCTTAAAAAGGGCGAGAACGTCATCGAATTCGTATCGCCCACGTCGGGAACCGTTCGGTTCTCGTGTTCGATGGGCATGTACACCGGGAAATTCGTCGTCGAAGAATAATTCCCGAAAAATCTCCATCTCCTTACTTTCGATCCTATGAAAATAGCGAAGATCGGCCTTCCGACGATTCATTGCGAATCGTGCGTGAAGGTCATAGAATTGACGCTGAAGGCCCTAAAGGGCGTTGGCAAACGCCAATACGACGTTGCCGGAAGAAGCATGGAAGCGCGCTTTGACGAGAATGCGATCGGTGCGGAGGAAATCGTAAACGCCATTAAAAACGATGCCGGATACGAGGCAGTGCTTGAGTCCGAGGAGGACTCGGATGACGGGGAGGGCGGCTCAGAAGGGATTTTCCATTCAAATCCTCCGACCGTCCTGCGTGATATCGTCGGATCTTGAATGGAAAGCCCCTCGATTCAATCCCATGCCGCCGAATTCTTATCGGCTCCGTCCTCCGCCACCCAGATTGCCATCCTCGAAATCGAAGGCATGCACTGCTCGAGCTGCGCGAACCTGATCGAAAAGTCCTTGAAGAACGTTCCGGGCGTCCTTGAAGCGAGCGTGAACTACGCTTCCGAAAAAGCCCGCGTGAAAATTGGCGGACACGTTGACGGACGGGCTTTGGAAAAAGCCGTCGAAGAAGCGGGATATTCGGCAAGAGTCCAAAATGCCAAAACGGTTGACTCGAACGCGGAATCGAAGAAGCGGGAGCGCGAAACGTCCAAGTTCCTCTGGAGACTCTCGCTCGGAGGATTCCTCGCGCTTCCCATGGTCGCGTTCATGGTCTACGATTTCGTTCCGCGCTTGCCCTACGAAACGGTTCTCATGCCGTATTCGGCGCTCATTTCCCTCGTCTTAACCACCCCGATACTGTTCTTTATCGGCGCGGAGTTTTTCGCGGGAGCTTGGGCGGCGCTCAAAATGCGCACGTTCAACATGTTTTCGCTCATTTCCATAGGTACGGCGACCGCTTACGCCTACAGCCTGTACGCCTACGCGACCTATTTCCAGGAAACCGGTTCGATTCTCGGCTTGCATGGCATGAAGGTGGAAAACATCTATTTCGAGGTCGCGGCGTTCTTGGTCGTTTTCGTGACGCTTGGAAAATACCTCGAAGCCAAAGCCAAAGGAAAGGCTTCGGAAGCGGTGGCGAAACTCATGGATCTCTCCGCAAAAACTGCTCGTGTGAAGCGCGGATCGGAATTCGTTGAAATCGCGGTGGAAGAAGTCCGCAAAGGCGATTTGGTACTCGTCCGTCCGGGCGAATCGGTTCCAGTGGACGGAACCGTATATTCAGGCCGTTCGAGCATTGACGAATCGATGCTCACGGGCGAAAGCCTTCCGGTGGAAAAATCCACCGGAAGCAAAGTTTTTGCCGGAACGATGAACGGACGCGGAAGCTTCGAATTTCAAGCGACCGGCATCGGCTCGGAAACCGCGCTTTCGGGCATCGTGCGGCTCATCGAGGAGGCACAAAGTTCCAAAGCGCCCATCCAGGCGTTTGCTGATCGGATCTCGGCGGTATTCGTCCCCCTGGTCATCGTGGTCGCGGCCGTCACGTTCTCCGTTTGGTATTTCGTCATCGGTGCGTCGTTCGAATCGGCGCTTCTCTATTTTTCGGCCGTCATCGTCATCGCCTGTCCCTGCGCTCTCGGACTCGCGACGCCGACCGCCATCATGGTGGGAACGGGCAAAGGCGCTCAAAACGGCATCCTCATCAAGGGTTGAGAGCCCCTTCAGGCCGCTTGCAAGGTAACGGCCGTCGTTTTCGACAAGACCGGAACCATTACCGAAGGAAAACCCAAGGTAACCGATATCGTAAGCCTCGGACATGCGGACGAAAAGGAAATCCTCGAAATCGCCTCCGCGCTCGAACGGCAATCGGAACATCCGCTCGCCGAAGCGGTGGTTCGCCATGCCGACGAAGCCGGAACGAAAATCCGTCCGGCAACCGATTTCGAAGCCGTAATAGGGGCCGGGGTAAAAGCCTCGGTAGACGGTACGACCTACTACTTCGGCACCAAAAAGCTTCTTACCGACCACGGAATCGAACTCGGCATGAAGGCCTTGGTCGAAAACCTCGAATCCGAGGGAAAAACGGTCATGTTCCTTTCCGACGAAAAATCGCTTCTCGGCCTCTTGGCCGTGGCCGACACGATCAAAGCCACCTCCAAGGAAGCCGTTGCCGAACTTTTAAAAAGGGGCGTAAAAACCTACCTGATTACCGGCGACAACGCCCGAACGGCCAAAGCCGTCGCCCTCCAGGTAGGCATAGAAAACGTGCTCGCCGAGGTTTTGCCCGAACGCAAGGCCGAGGAAATCCGCAAGCTCAAGGCCGCGGGATTCACGGTGGCCATGGTGGGCGACGGGATCAACGACTCCCCCGCCCTCGCGCAGGCCGACCTTGGAATCGCCATGGGTTCGGGCGCGGACGTAGCCATGGAATCGGGCGGCATAGTCATTTTGAAAAACGATCTGCGCGAGGTGGTCACCGCCATCGAACTCAGCCGCGAAACGGTGGGGAAAATCAAACAAAACCTCTTTTTCTCGCTCTTTTACAACGTTTTGGGAATTCCGGTAGCCGCGGGCGCGTTCGCGGTGATCGGCGTCGTTCTCAAGCCCGAATTCGCCGGATTGGCCATGGCGCTCTCTTCGGTATCGGTGGTAGCGAACTCGCTCCTCTTGAAGAACTTCAAACCGCGCAAACTGAATCTGGTATCCAAAGTGGCTCCGGCCTTAATGACCGCGTTTTTCGTCTTCGCGTTTTACCAATTCTCACTCCTTTCGACCGTAGGAGGACTTACCGTGGGAACGGCCTACGCCACGAAAAATCCGTGACTCGTCACCGACATCCACGCGTTTTTGAAGGCGAACGAAAGCAAGATTGGTTTCGACGGCCTGGGGTTCCCCAAGATTATGACGACCAACGATTCGTTTCCGGACGGACTGCGCTTCAAGGCGGGCTCGGCGGATTTTTCGAACGGCGGCATCGTCGTCGGTTCGGCCGAAGCGGCCATGATGGTGCGCGAGGGGCTCATTTCGGGCGTCGGCTCGGAATTGGAAGGGTTCTTTGGTTCGGGCAACGTCCGCATCGCGGGAATTTTGGAACCCACGGGAACCTTTTTGGACGAAGTCCACGTAATGGATGCGGACGCTTTTGAAAAAATCGCCCTTGGCAAAGACCTATGGTTCGACGAGACGCCCTTGGGAGAACTGAAAATCTTCTACGAATACGACGAGGCGAACGTTCCTGCCGACTTAGTCTCGCTCATCAATCCTAAAAAACCGTACTACGAGCTTAATGGCAAGCAATACCTGCCGGCATACCTCGGCTACGACGAAGCGGAAATGATGCTCGAAGAAGGGCTTATCGAAGGC
>JANJWP010000012.1 GCA_024709505.1 Candidatus Altimarinota bacterium
TTCCGAAGCGTAGAACGAAGGGTTCCATTCGACCGAAATTTCCGATCCTCCCGAAAGAAACGATCCCGGAGCAGGAGCGGTGATGGTCGAGCCGTTTACGGACGGTGGGGCGTTATCACAAATGAACGGCACTTCTACCGAGGAGGAATTTCCCGCCAAATCGGATGCGGAAACCGCAACGTTCCGGTTTCCGTCGCTGCAGGAGACCGTTCTTTCCCAAAGGGCGATTCCGAGGGAAAACGAATCCGGAACGGAACTCGCGCTTCCTCCGGCGGAAGAGAAATCCGCGGAAATGCCCGGAGAAAAGAGGGTATTTGGAAGATTGTCGGAAACGATCGAGGAAATTCTGAGGACGTCGCCGTTTTTGACGCGCGAAGCGAAAGAGCGCGTTACGTTCCAAGCCGAAGAATCCGAGAAGCTCGGAGCGAACGAATCGAACGTGAAGCCGCGGACGGAACTCCATGCCGAAAGGTTTCCCGCTTCGTCGCTCGAACGGACCCTCCAATAATAGCCGGTATTGGTTACCGCGGCCGGAGAGAGGACGAACGAAGTCGAACCCGAAGACGCCGTTCCAAAGGCGAACATCGACGAAAAATCCACCGCCAAAGAAACTTGGATTTCATAGAGGATGCCTTCCGATTGGGAAGCGTTGTCGATTGATCCCGCCCAAGAGAGGGAAGGGGTCGCGACATTCAGGTAGGCGCCGTTTGCCGGGAAGGAAAGCGAAGGTACCGACGGAGGCGATACGTCGTAGCGGACGCTCGAGACGAGGTTGGAAGAAGACGCGTTTCCGGAAAGGTCTTCGCCGACGATGGCGAGGGAATAGGTTTTTCCATCGGAGAGTCCGACCATCGATCCGGAAACCGGAACGTTTTTGGTTCCGGCCGTGGAATGCGCGGAAAGCGGATGTTCGACGACCGACCCGGAGCCGTCAGTAAACCGAGCCGAAAGCGAAGTTCCGCTCATTGATTCGGAAAGCGTGTAGAGGAGCGTGAAATTCCCCGCGCCCGATATGAACGCGCCGTTTACGGGGCTCGTGAGCGAAATCGTCGGAGCCTGTCCGTCGGAAACCGAAAGGCCGGTGCGGACGTCTTCGTCCCCAAGCCCCTCGAAGTCGCGCACGAGTCCGGGAAGAATCGCAGCGTCAGAACACGACTTCGCGGTATTTCCAAGCGGTTCGACGCGGAACGTCACCGAGCTTCAAGAAACCGAAACCGCCCCCGTTCAGGAAGACGCGTCCACGATGAAACACCCGGAATCCGAGAAGAATTTCGAAGCGTCGTAGTGGGAAAGCGTGGACGAAAGGGGTTTCGAATATTCGAGCGCGACGCCGGTATTCGAAACGAACCGCGCGGAAACGAAGGATGGGTACGTTATCGCGTCGGCAGTAATCGAAACGGGCGGGGAAGCCGTTTCCAGCGAGGAAAGCCCGTTGGATTTCCGAACCTTCACATAGGCGACGTAATTGACGCTTCCGGTAGAATGAAAGGGGGTTCCAAGCGAATCCGTCGTCCGTCCGTCATCGAGAAGCGTTCCCGACGCGGTCGAAACAAAGATCGTTTTTACCGCCGCAACCCCCGAAGAAGAAAGCGGTTGTCCTTCGGGGAGCACGTAGACTTCGTAAGCGTCAAACGTCAGCGCCGCGGATTCCGAAACCGGCGTCCACGAAATGCGGAAATCCCGGCCGGAAGTTCCGTTACGGGGATTCCCCAAGTTCGCGCAGGCCGTCGAAGAGTTTCCCACGTAGTCGCAGTCTTCGAGCGATACCGAACTTACCGGATCGGGAGGGAGTCCGTCCTTGTATACCGAAGATTCGGGCGAATACCCGACATTGCCTACCGCATCCGTAACCGTGACGTAGAGGGCGTTGTTTCCGGGATCGACCGTAAACGCCGAATTGGGAACGACGAACTGTTTGGCAACGCCCGGAGTATCGTAGGTTCCAATGATTCCGGCATACGAACCGTTAACGTACGCGCGGTACGTTCCCGCTTCGTTCGCGGTGACGGAAACCGAAACGTCTTGGGAGACGATGTTATTGGTATGGCCGAGGGGTGAGACCGTCGGTGAGACCGAGTCTTTCGTCACGGTCGAGAAAGCCGAACCTTCCGTTGGTTCGACGTTTTCCACGCACACGAGCACCCGGTTCGTTCCTTCGGAAAGCGAGGCCGCAGGAATGGGCGTCACGATGTTCGAATCGGCGGTCGCGACCGTTCCGGTCGCGAGAGGCGTTCAAGACCCGCAAGCGGCGGATGGGCCGACATATATCCGATAGCTTCCGGTCTGGCTCGATTGCCACGTTACCGAAGAATTGACGCCTCATGCCACGACGGAAGGCGAGATGGGCGTGACGGTAACTACCGGCGCGGTGGGCGAATTGACGGTGACGGCCGCCGAAGAAGCGAGGTCGTCTGAAGCGAAGAGCGCGTCGCTCGCGTTCGCGTTTCCATTAACGTCATAAGCGGTAACCGTCACGGTTTTCGTTCCGGGAGCGGCGGTCGTAAAAATGGGCGAAGAAACGTAGGTGGCCGTGACGCCGTCTCATGCGCAGGACGAAAAACTGAGCGATTCGGTAGAGGACCCTCAGAGTTCCGAGAGGTTCGCGCTCACGGAAGCGACGTCGGAACACCCGTTCCGGTCGAGCACTTGGACCGAGAGCGTCGCGTTATCGATGCCGTTGCTGATAATCGACGACTTCGAAAACGAAACGGACCGAATATGCGGTACGACGTTGACCGCTACCGAGCGCGAAATCGTCACGGGAGAGATTCACGGCACCGAATAGGTGACGGCATAATCGAACGTCTTGTGCGGATAGCTTTGCGGGATCGAAAAAGTCGCTCCGGAAAACCCGAACTGGGAGCTTCCGACCGGAAGCGAAGCGAGTACGGTCCCCGTCGCTGAGGACGGGGGGTTCATAGCGGAAAAGGAATAGTACGTCGGAACGCCTCAGATGGAAACGTATCCCGACCCAGAAGAAACGAACGAATATTCCGGCTGGGTGGCCCGGAACGCCACCTCGGGATTGGAAACGGAAGTTTCGAGACCCGAAACCGCTCCCACGAACCGGACGATGACGTTCGACCCCGGATTCATCCTTGGGGGAGAGGGCGGAACCGCAGGCGAAAAATATTGGACGTTTCAAGAAAGCGTCGCCGCCGCATGAACCGCCGGAATCGGCAAAAGCCCCTGGAATACAAGGGCGATTGCGGTAAGTGCGGCGGTAAACTTTCTCATTCCGGAAGGTTCGTGATCGGTTTTCTACGCTCCGGCAGCGTCGCATCGGCAAGCGGAAGCATTATACGCCTCGAAGGCCGAATGCAAGAGTTTGCGAAACGAAAACGGAAGCTTTTTCCGAATCGGATGCTAATACCAATAGGAAGACGCCTGGTTGGTCGATAATCCTCCAGAATCGGTAACGATAATGGAGAGCATATCGATTCAGCTTTGATACGACGCGGGGGAAGTATAGTTGAGTCCGATCGTTCCGGAAGGAACGCCCGTAATCGTGACGTTGGCCGTGCCGTTTCCACTGACGGTTCCGCCGTTGGCGTTCGTAATGGTGAACTTTCCTCCTTCGTCGGAAACGAGCGCGACCGTCATGTTTCCGGTGTCGGATATCTCGATGGTCGTAGACGAGGTATAATTGGTTCCCATGAATTCTATAAGGCCGCCATTGAGTCCGTTCGAAACGATGACCGGAGCCACGTTGGCCGCGACGTTGACGGTAAAGTTTTCCACGTCGGTCGCACCGCTTCCGTCGGTGACCGTATAAGTGACGTTGAAGCTTCCCGATGCCGTCGGCGTGCCCGTGACCTGTCGGGTCGTCGGATTGAACGAGAGTCCGGCCGGAAGCCCGCTGACGGAATAGGTGAGGCTTTCGCCCGAGTCGGAATCGTTCGCGAGAGGAAGCGTGAGGGTGGAAATCGCGACGTTTTGATCGTAGTTCTGGGTCGAAACGGTCGAAGAAATCACCGGAGCCGAGTTCGTGAAGGTCACGGTGTACGAACCGTTCGCGGAGAGGCTTCCGTCGGAGGCGACGTAGTTGATGGTGACGGTCCCGGTCACTCCGGCTTCCGGAGTGACGGTGATCGTCCGGGCGCCGCCCGCTCCAACGGAGACGACGATGTTGGAATTTTGGACGATCGACTGGTTGGAAGACGTCGCGGTGACCGTAACGGCCGCCGCGCCGGATTCGGCGTCGTTGACGGTGAGATTCGCGGCGGACGGATTGTTTTTTCCCACCGTCTGATTGGTCGCGGCGACGGTGATTTCCGGCGCGGTGTTCGGTGCGGCGGAAGTATTGAAACTCGTGGAAGTTACCGAAACCTGTTCGACGTTGCGGGCATCCTTGGCGACGAAATAGACCACGTAGGAAGTGCTCGCCGAAAGCCCGGTAATTGAAACCGCCTGCGGAGTGTTCGCCGAGAGCGCGAGGGAAGTCCCCGTCGAGAAGACGGTCGCGGCCGAAGGCGCCGGGCTTGCGGAAGAAAGGACGAGATAGTATCCCGTACCCGCTTCGTCGATGGTGAAGGTCGCGGTCGCGGCGTTGTGCGAAATGCCGGAGACGGGCGCCGAAACGGTCGTGGGCGGAGTGCGGTCGGCGGTAATGCTGACGTTTGCCGCGGAACTTTCGTTGCTGTCGCCGTCTTTGAGCGTGATGGAGAAATTTTTCACTCCGTCAGCGCCCGAAGTATCGAGATTGACGGAAACGTTTCCTCCCGCTCCGATGACGAAACCGGTATCGGCCCCGTTGACCCAGACGCTCGCGCCGATTTCGCCGTTCACCTGCACGGAAACCGAGTTCGCCGAAGTGACGGAAGGGTATCCGGCCGTAACCGTCGGAGTCGCCGGAGCCACTCCGTCGGAAATGTTGAACGAAACCGCGTCGGCGTTGGAATTGCCGTCATTGTCGAAAGCGAGAACGGTCACGTTGTAGGTTCCGGTCGAAGTCGGAGTGCCCGTAATGGCTCCGGTCGCGGTATTGAGGGAGAGTCCCGGGGGAAGGCTTCCGGAGGCGATGGCGTATCCGAGAATCGCGTCGCCGTTGGTCGCGGTGACGTAGGAAGCGAGGTTGAGCGTGAACGCCGTTCCGGTGGAACCCGTCTGGTTCGGAACGTCACCCATGACTGGCGGAACCTGCGCCGCATCGACGATAATCTGGAAGTTCTGGGTGACGGTACTGGTTCCGTCGGTGACGGAGTAGGTAACGTTGAAGGTTCCGGTAACGGTCGGGGTTCCGGAGAGGGTTCTCGTTCCGGCATCGAACGAAAGTCCGGTCGGAAGCCCGGAAAGTGAGTAAGTGAGCGAACCGGAATCGATATCGGTCGCGAGCGGGAGGACGGTGGATCCCATCGCCGTCGATTGGGTGAGCGAAAGGTTTCCCTGCGCCGATCCGAAGACCGGAGCGTCGTCTTGGGCATTGACCGTAACCGAGAAGCTCTTCGTCACCGACATGCCGCCGCCATCGGTAACCGTATAGGATATGGTCGCCGTTCCGGAGACGTTGGCAGCCGGATTGAGCGTGATGGTGCGGTTCGCTCCCGATCCGCCCAAAACGATGGAACCCGAAGGGAAGAGGGTCGCGTTGTCGGAAGACGCGGAAAACGTCAGGGATCCGACTGCGGTCTGCGCGTCGCCGACGGTGACGTTCACCGTGACCGAACCGTCTTCATTGAAGGTTTGCGAACCCACGTCGCTGGCGGTGGGAGCGGTGTTTCCCGCTCCGGCAAGAATTTGCGCGATGGTCTTGGTTCCCGCGACGAAAGCAGCGGCATCGGCTGCCGAAACGCCCGAGAGCCGCTCGATGACGCGAGCCCCAATCACCGAGGAACTTTTGTCTATGGGTACGGAAACGATGGTGAACGTTCCGACGTTGTCGGCAAGGGACGCATTGATCGTAAACGGCGCGATCTTCGAGAACGCTTCGAGATTGACGATGCGCAGGTAACGGCTGCCGGAAATCGAGAGGTAGCCGGAATACGGAGCCGGAAGGTTCGAAGACGAAACCGAAACGAGATTGCCCGCGCCGGTATCAATATTGATGGCTTCGAGGATGTTTTTGTCGTTCTTGCTCTTCTTATATTCCAAAAACGACGTTCCCGGAAGCGCGGTCTTATCGATGTGGATTTCGTGTTCCTTGTAGATGACCCGCTCCATCACCTGGATTTCGTTGGTGGCAACCAACGGATTGGGATTCAAGTCCGCGAGAGTGAGGGCGGTTTTTTGCTGCCAGTCGGCATAGAGCGGCGCAATGGTCGAGCGGCGGCCCTTTCCGCCGTCGAGGGCGATGTTAACTCCCGCCATGACGCGGGTTTCCGGAGCGATTCCGGTGGAATAGCCAGTTCTTCCGGCTTCCACGAATCCCGAGACGCCGTTTCCGAAGTCGTGTTCGTAGCGCAGATCGACTCCGGCAGAATTTCCGGAAGCGCGACCTTTGACCGAGAATTTGTTGAACTTATCCGGCTGGTAGGTGAATCCAAGACTTCCGGTAACTCCGGTTTTCGATTTCGCCGGAGTATCGAACATCGCGTCGTAACGGATGTGTTCGGCACCAATCGAGACGTCGGCGCGGAGAGTTTCGGTAATCTTTATGACCGCTCCGATTTCGGCCAACAGCTTTTTTCCTCAGCGGATTCCTCCGTCCACGCGGGTCTGGTCGAAAACGGTCGGAGTGTCGATGACGATATGTCCGATGGTTCAAAGATTCTTTCCGTCAACGTCGTAATAAACGATGGAGGTCTTGATTTCCTGGAGGATCGATTCGCGCGAGAATCCGCGGGTATAGTCGATGCCGACGGCCTTTTGGGTGAGGTCGGTCTTTTCGGTGACGCCAACTTCGCCGAAAAGGACTTCGGTAAGCTTTTTCAAAACCGCGGCGGTTATTTGGAGTTTTCCTCCTTCGACCTTGAACCCCTGGGCAACGACGAACTTCGAAAGTTCCGATCCCTTTTCGATTCCGATATACGTACCGAGCTGCGAAGCGGCGTAGAGTCCCTGGTATGACATCTTCAAATGGGTATCCTTCACGCTTCCGATATCGCGGATGAGTCCGAAATCGGCACGGTATTTTCCGTTGGATTCGTACGATCCGGAAGCTTGTCCGGTCTGCGGATCGAAACTGCCGCCGATGCGGTCCCCGTTTCCGGTGGAGAACATGAGTTGCGGAACGGGCCGGACTTTGGGGGCTGCGCCGTCTTCCGGAACGGTTGATGGCAATGGCTCGAAACGCGGCGGTTTCGGTTCGGATTTGGTAGAATAGCCGGTACCCCGGTGCGAAAAGGTTCTTCCCGATTCGTTGATCTTCCTGAGGTCTTCCTCCGAAAAACTGAGACCGAGATCCTGTGCCCGCTGGACGTCATCCTTGACGGTTTGGACGACCTGCGACGCTTCCGATTCCGGAGCGTCGGGAGCCTTGTTGCCTTGGGCGTTCGCGGCACCGGAAAGGGCCGTCATGAGGGAAGCCGCCGCGAGCGTGCGGCGGACGAAACCGGAATCCTCCGATCCGGGTCGGTTGGTTTTCGCCATATGCGAATGCGTGAGTTAGGCGGCCGAAGTTGGCCGCACATAAAAATTTTCGAGCGGAATTTCGCTGCTCTTGCGATTTTATACCTTCTTACTAATATTTGTCAATATATTCACCGGAACCTTGTGGGATACAGGGCGGAAGAATTGACCGGTTGAAAAAAATGCGATAATATGGAGGGGAATCGTTTCTCAAAACCATGTCGGAAAACGCGAATTCTTCCTCGGTCATTTACGTCGCCCCTTTGGGTCCGCGCGAGGTTTCGCAAACCCCGGCCCCGGAACCGCTCCGGCCCGCCGAAGGATCGGCGGCTGAAATTGGGCGCGTCAGCGAAGCGGCTTCGCGAATCGTTTCGGAGTGAAGCGCCGTTTTCGGCAACATGGCCGACCTTGGGGAAGGGGAAATCCTCCTTCCGAGTTTCGTCAAACGGAAGGAGGACGGATTTTACGTGGATATCGAGGCTGTCAATGAAAATTCCTCCCTTTTTCACGCTTTCGTCGATAAGGCGTTCTCAAACGGAGCCTATCTCTTCAAACTCGACTACCCCCGTTTCAAAACCCTCGCTTTCGAACCGGACACGGTGGCGAAACTTCTCTCCGAATCCAAAGAAAAGGGGATTGCGCCCGAAATCCGTTTCGCGACCGACGTCATCCACCTGCCGGAAGACCGGCGGTCGCTCTATCGAACCGTAAAAACCAATCCGAAATTTGCGGACGCCTCCTACCTTTTCGAACCGCTCCACGTTGACCGGGTTGAAAAAATCGAATTGCCGGACGGAAGTTTTGAGGAAAAAACCGTTTCGGAACGGACGCGTCTCGATTTCGACGAATTCGTCGCCTATTTGTGGACGAAGGGCGTTCGGTACGGACTTCTTGAAGAGGATATTCGGGCCAATATCGATGCGGAACCTCCGAAAACCGGGTGGCAGACGGTGGCAAGGCAACTCGAATCGATTCCGTGAACGGACGCCACGACCGTAAAAGCGACCGGCCGATTCGAACAAAACAAGGCCCCGGTGATCAACGAACGCGGAAAATCCGTCCTTACCCATTTTCAAAACGCGTTTCCCCAGGTTTCCGAAAACGAACGGCTTTTGGAAAAGATTCCCCGAAAAATGGGAACGAACGGAAGAACCGTTGACGGGCGCCTGATCGAACCTCCAGTTCCGAAGGATTTGAATCTCGAAGCCCTCGCCGGACCGGGAACCCGAATCGAAACCGTTGACGGACGCACCTTCCTCGTCGCCGCGATGAAGGGATATGTCAACGAAGATCCGAAAACCGGCGTCGTGAGCGTTTCGGAGAAAATCGTCCACCGCGAAGGGGTGAACATGGAAAAGACCGGGGACCTCGCGCTCGAAGGGGAACACTTCGAAGAACACGGGGAAGTCCAAGAAAACCGCGTCCTTCGAGGACGTTCGTTCCATTTTAAAGGGGACGTGCACGGAATCGTACATTCCGAAAGCGGGACGGTTTTAGCGGAATGAAGGATTGCCGGAGCAAAAATTTACGCGCGGGGCCACAGGGTCGATTTAATAGGGGGGATCGTTTCAAACAGCCTCGTGGAAGCGCCGAATGCCGAGGTCGTCTTAAAGTACGCCGAAAACTCCACCGTCATTGGAAAAAAGGTCGTCATCGAACGGGCGGTCAACTGCACCGTCATCTCGGAAGAAGCCCAAATAAACGAATCGGTGGCGTCCATTATCGGAACGAAGCGCGTCCGCATCGTCGCGGCACAGGAGAAAAACGGAAACCCCACCACGATCATCGTCGAGGTTCCCGACGCAAACGAATTGAGGAGCGCCCTCCAAGAAATCGAAACGTCCCTCGCCAAACACGAATCAACGCTCAACGCATTGCGATCGAAACGCATGCCGCTTTCCCAAATGGCGGAAACGATACGCAAAGACGCCCGCGCAATGGCCTTCGTCCGTTTGCGGAAAACCATCGCCGAAGCACAAGCCCAAAAGAAGGGCGTTTCCCGTGAGGACGCGACGAAATTCGTCGAACTGCGTGAATACGGGGAATCGAAGCTCCGCGAGTTTTCCCAAATTTCAAAAGAACTCGAACGGATTGATTCGGACATTTCCCAAGAAGAAGCCGCGCTCGGCCCGCTTTCGGAACTCAAGGCCGAACAGGAAAAGGCCATCGAAGGGGAATTCGAAAAAATTTCGGTGTCCGTCGAGCGGATCATGGGGGAACTCACGGTTCGCAAACGAACCGCAACTGACGCTTACGCGAAACTTTTCCCAGCCTCGGAAGAGGCAAAAAGACGAAACGAGCGCCAAAAAGACGAAACGAGCGAACGTGCGAAAATCGAAGCGGCAAAAAAACGTCGCCCCCTCATCGAAATGACTGAATCGGAGCGGAAAACCGAACTCGCGATTCCGGTCGAAAAGGGAGACGTCCTGTTCTCGGGCACTACGGGAACGTTCGAAATTTCGTCCCAACAAATTTCCGCCCTGCTTTCCGATAATCACTTTTAATTTTAAAGTTGATTTTAAAACATAATCAAATATCTTGGCCCGTCCGCCGGAACAATCCGGAAACGGGCCAGTTTTATTTTTAAAATCTCTTTTCATGAAGACCCTCCATATCGTCGGATCCCCAAGGGCCGAACGTTCCCTCTCAAGAAAGATCGGGGAGTTCGCCGCGAACTCGGTTGGCGGACCCATCGAGACGCTCGACGTACATGCCGAAAAAGTCCCGTTCCATACGGCATCTTCCATCGCGCTCAATTACGGGTTCGGCGATTACGCCGCGCTCGATGCCGATTCGAAAGCGGCGATTGACGCCCAGAAAAGATACGTGGAACAACTCCGTTCCGCCGACGTGTTGGTGATTTCGGCGCCGATGTGGAATTTTGGCATGCCCGGGGCGCTCAAAGCCTGGTTCGACCTCGTATTGAAGGTGAACGACACTTTTTCGATGGACCAAAACGGGTACCACGGCCACATAAAGAACGTGAAGAAGGCCATCATCGTCACGACCGCCTGAGGCGGATCGTATGAAACCGCGCCGATGGACGCCTACGACTATTTTACCGGACACGTCCTAACCGCCCTCGGATTCATCGGGATCACCGACGTTAAGCTCGTCCGACTCGAGGGAGTTAACGCCGACCCGGATTCCGTTCCTGCAAAAACGGCGGACGCGGAAAAGGCGATTTCGGAATACCTCTCGGCATAAAGAGGGGATTTTATAGAAAAATTCGTTGGGTTCCGCATAAAGAATTCGTTGATTCCTGCTGTTTTTATCCTTTCTTCAACGAGAAAACCGTCCCGTATTCCGGGGCGGTTTTCTTTGCGTATAGACATAGCATTGACCACGGGAGTACGCCATCGATATTTCTTTCCCCATTCTTCCCCTCAAACAAGCCATCACATACTTTTCTTTAGTGTTTCTTTTGACAACCTATTGGGTTAACATAAATATATGGAGCACAATATCTTGTGTTTGAAAACGAATGGCCATCACCCAAGTCCGACGCCGCAATGGCGAGATCACCGATTTCGACCGCGCGCGCATTGAAAACGCGATCGCAGGAGCCTGCAAAGACGCGAACGAAACCGACCTTTCCTTCATCCCGGTCGTTACCGATTTCGTCATCAAGGATATCGAGCACGTTTACGGCGAAATCTTCGTCAACCGCACTCCGAGCGTCGAAGACATTCAGGACGTGGTCGAACGAAACCTCATGAAGTTCCACAAGTACGAGGTTGCCAAACAGTTCATTCTCTATCGCGCGGCCCGTGCCGAAGAGCGCGAGGAAAAACAGGAAAAACTCGTCGAGCAGTTCGAAAAAAACAAGCTCAAGGTTACTAAGTCCGGCGGCGGAAAAGAATATTTCGACGCCGAAAAAATTCGCGCCGTCTGGAAGCGTGCCGCCACGGGACTCGAAACGGTTTGTCCATTCGAAGATCTCATGGAAGCTTTTAAGAAGAACATCGTCGAAGACATCAAGACCGCCGATATCGGCAAACTCCTCGTAAAAACCTGCATCGACCTCGTTTCGGTCGAAAACATCTCGTGGCAGGAAGTCGCCGGACGCATCGCGCTCGGAAACCTCTACAAGCTCGCTTCCAAAAACCGCGGCGTCGAGGTAGACAAACTCTACACTCCGGAATCGTACAAGGCCCTCTTTGACGAATACGTGAAGAAGGGGCTTTACTCGACCAATTTCTACGACTATTACACCGAAGAAGACATCCTCAAGGCCGGGGCGCGCATCAACGCCGCTACCGATTTCACCTACGGATACACCACCGTCCTTTCTCTTCAGAAGCGCTACCTTCTCAACCCGAACAAGGTCGTCAAGGAGCTTCCGCAGGAAATGTACATGTCCGTCGCGCTCTTCCTCGCGATGCCCGAACCCAAGGAAACCCGTCTCGAATTCGCCTTCAAGGTGTACGAACAGTGCTCGACGCAAAAGATTTCGCTCCCGACGCCGACCCTGATGAACGCCCGGACGAACTACCACCAGCTTTCCTCGTGCTTCAAGATCAACGTCGATGACGACCTGCGCGGCATCTACCACTCCATCGAGAACATGGCCCAAATCTCCAAGTTCGGGGGCGGGGTGGGGGTATACCTCGGCAACATCCGCTCGCGCGGGGCGAACATCCGCGGCATCGAAGGCGCTTCCGGAGGGGTCAACCCGTGGATCAAGGTCATCAACGACACCGCCATCGCCGTCAACCAACTCGGTACCCGCTTGGGCTCCATCTCGGTAACGCTCGACGTATGGCACCGCGACATCTACGACTTCCTCGACCTCCAAACCGAAACCGGGGACATCCGCTCGAAAGCGTTCGACGTATTCCCGGCGATTTCCGTTCCGGACCTCTTCATGCGCCGCGTAAAGGAAGACGGCGACTGGACCCTTTTCGATCCCAACGAAGTGAGCCGCCTGTATGGCAAAAAGCTCCAAGACCACTTCGGCGATGAATTCGACGCTTTCTACGCCGAACTCGAAGCATCGGACAAAATGAAACTCCGCATGGTCGTCAAAGCGAAGGACCTTTTCAAAAAGTTTCTGAAGACCACGGTCGAAACCGGAATGCCGTACGTCTTCTACCGCGATACCGTCAACAAACTCAACCCCAACAAGCACGCGGGCAACATCTATTCGACCCAGCTCTGTACTGAAATCTGCCAGAACACGAGCGCGACGAAGTTCATCGAAGAAACCCTCGAAGACGGCAAGATCGTCATCAAGTACGAACCGGGCGATTTAGTCGTCTGCAACCTCGCGTCCATTAACGTCGCGAAGGTGTTCGACGAAAAGACCATGGAAGAAGTCTTCCCGGTCGTCATGCGGATTTTGGACAACGTCATCACGCTCAATTTTTACCCCATCGAAGAAGCCAAGCGCACCGCGATGCGCTACCGCTCGGTCGGACTCGGATACCTCGGCCTCGCCGAATACCTTGCCACCCACGGCATGGCCTACGATTCGCCGGAGGCCCGCGCCCATGTCGATTCGCTCTTCGAACGCTACGCTTTCAATACCTACAAGGCTTCGGCCTTGCTTGCCCGGGAACGCGGTGCTTACGAACTCTATAAGGGGTCGGAATACGACCAGGGCATGATTCTCGGCCACGACCTCGCTTGGTACGAAAAAAACACCGAACTCGCCGCGAAGTGGAAGGAGGTATTTTCCCTCATGAAGGAATCGGGCGTCCGATTCGGCTACCACAGCGCCCCGGCACCGAACACTTCGACCGCCGGAATCGTCGGAACCACCGCCGCGCTCCTGCCGATCTATAAGAAATACTTCGTCGAAACCAACCTTTCCGCCCCGACCGTCCGCGTCGCGCCGAAGCTTTCCCCGGAAAACTTCTGGCTCTACAAGGAATACGTCAACATGGATATGAACGACGTCATCGACATGATTTCGGTCGTCTACAAGTGGATCGACCAGTCCATTTCCTTCGAATGGATGGTAGACCCGTCCAAGGTCTCGCCGGCACAACTTTATGGCTACTACCTCAAGTCGTGGGAACAGGGAATTAAGACCGTCTATTACGTAAGATCGCTTTCCGGAGAAGTGAAGGACGGGTGCGTGAGTTGTAGTGGGTAATCAAAAAGCATATGCCCAATCGAATCTGCTTTCGCGAGCCATGAAATGACGCAATTCGCGCTTCGAAATTATTGTCTGAGGCGGTCTCGGAACATCTTGCTGGCAATGTTTCAAAAGCATCGGAACTTTTCGCCAAAGCTAACATCGAATCGATTTGGGGTTGGTGGAATTCCATCGCATGACCAAAATCGCCTTATGTGAAATATCGAGTGGTCGATACAGCTCCACCGTCTTTGTCGCTCGAAAATAGAATCCCGATTCGCATGCCGAATTCGGATATGATTCGAAAGGTCCACGAAAGAGACGGTCATTGTTGCAGGTTTTGTTGAATGCCCGTGATTCGCAAGGAAATTCGGGAAAGAATATCCAAAGCATATCCGGACATCGTAACCTTCGGAAAAACGAATCGAAGCAGACATCGCGCATTCTTGGCTATGTGGGCCCAATACGACCACATACTACCGCATTCGAGATGAGGTGATAATAGTTTTGAAAACATCGTACTTACGTGTTCAGCCTGCAATTTCGGGAGAATGAACTATACGCTCGAAGAAGTCTGATTGTCTGATCCGAGAGCCAAGCCTCCGATAAAAAGCGACTGGAACTGATTGGAAAATTTTAAATAATCACCATTCCATGCCCACCCTCATCCTCGCCGACTTCTCCAAAACCCTTACGGCCCCGACGTCCAAGACGACGTGGAGCCTGTTTAAGGAGTCCGGATTGTTCCCGGCGGACTATGCGGCCAAGCGCGACGAATTCTTCGAGACCTACCGCCCCCTCGAGCTCGAAGGCGACAACGCCATGGTTTCGGAGTGGTTCGGAAAGCATCTCGACCTTCTCGTCGAATACTGAGCGTCGGGTAAAATGGCCGACGTCGTCCATTCGTCGCTCGATAACGAAACCCTCCTTCCGCGCGAAGGACTTGAAGAATTCCTCGCCTACGTCAAAGATTCGGGCACGGCCCTCCGCATCGTGAGTTCCGGAATATCCGAACTCATCCAAAAATTCCTCGCCCTCCACGGCGCGAAACTCTCCATCGGATTTCCGGAGAAAACCTCGTCCGGCATTTACGCCAACGACCTCGTTCTCCATGACGGGACGCGAAACGTTCGGACTCCCGCGGACAAGCTCTACGCCACCGCTTCACTCATCGACGGATTCGACCGCGTCGTCGTTTTGGGCGACGCTCCCGAAGATTTCGCCGTTCCGGGCGTCCGCTACGTCGAAGGGGGCAAAGTCCGCGGATACAGCCTGACCGACGAAACGATCGTTCCGGGCGTCGCCTTCCTCGGAAAGGATGCCAGCCTGACCGACCTTATCGACCGAATCGCCTAACCTTTTCGGCCCATGAACCGCACCATCCGCCCCGTAGAATTTTCCGAAATCGCGCCGGACGAGCGCCTCGTTTTTCTCGCTGGGCCCATACGCGGCGCGAGAGATTGGCGAACGGAGGCGCAGTCGATCATCTCGAACGCCGTTAAAAATCAAAACATCGTCTTCGCCGATCCCAATCGGGCAAACGGCCAAAAACGCTTCACCTCCGGCCACGAAAACTTCGTTCACCGGCAACGGCAATGGGAACAATACTACCTCCGCAAGGCCGTCGAACTTTCCAAGGAGGGCAGGGGAGCGGTGCTGTTCTGGCTCGAAAACCAAACCGTCGCCCTCCCGGAAGAAGGCGGAATCCAAAAGAAGGCTTACGGCGCGATTTCGCACCTCGAACTCGGAGAACTCCTCGCAACCCACCCGGATTCGCTCGTGGTGGGCATCCATCCCAAATACAACGAACGTAGCGTTCTCGAAAACGACCTCCGGCAATCCGGATACCTCGATCTCTCCAAGCCCTACGACCCGAAAAGGCTTTCGGAATATCCGGTAAGCGAAACCCTCGAAGAAACCTGCGCCAGAGTTTGCGCCCTCATCCGTTAATTTCCTTTCATTCCTTCCTATGACCGACCACCAGATGCACCAAAACCTCATCTTCAACCCAAACGGGAACGACGACGTGGGCGTGCGCACCATCATCAAGGGTTCGACCACCGGACTCTTCAACTTGAACGACGTCAAATATCCTTGGGCCAAATCGCTCTACCAGGTCATGGTCGGAAATTTTTGGGTTCCCGAAAAAGTCTCGGGACTCAAGGATGACGCCCGAATGTACCACACCGACCTCACGCCGGAAGAACAGCGCGCGTATAAGGGAATCCTTTCGTTCCTCATCTTCTTGGACTCGATCCAGACGGTCAATCTGCCGCACTTCTCGGACTTCGTCACCTCGCCGGAAGTCAATCTGATCCTCTCGATCCAGGCTTACCAGGAAGCGATTCACTCGCAGTCGTACGCGACCATTCTCGAATCGGTCGTGGAATCCAAGGAACGGCAAGAAATCTACTACTATTTCCGCAACGACAAGATCCTTCTCGAACGCAACACCTACATCGGGCAGATTTACCAGGATTTCATCGACAACCCGTCCGACAAGAACTTCTTCCGGGGAATCGTCGCGAACTACCTTTTGGAAAGCCTCTATTTCTACAATGGCTTCGCGTTTTTCGACACGCTCGTCGATCACATGAAAATGCCTGCGACCGGCCGAATGATCGCCTATATCCGCCGGGACGAACTCACGCATGTCACCATCTTCGCGAACATCATCCGCGACATTAAAAAGGAGTTTCCGGACGTCTACGACGAAAAGCTCATCCTCGAAATGACCGATACGGCCGTAAAACAGGAAATCGAATGGAGCAAGCACATCCTGGGCGAAAAAATCATGGGCATCAACGGAACCTCGACCGAAGAATATACCCGCTGGCTCGCCAACCAACGCCTCGCGACGCTCGGAATCGCCGCGCTCTACCCCGAGGCCATCACCAATCCCTATAAGCACCTCGAACGCCTGCAGGACCCCAATGCCGACAAGGGCAATTTCTTTGAAACCACCGTCATCAATTACACGCAGTCTTCGAGCATGAAGGGAAGCTGGGACTTTTAAATCCTATTGAAAAAGGAGGTCTCACGATTACTATTCCTAAAATATTTCCTTTTTCAACCCCATGCCCTCCACAATGAACGCGGCCGCTCTGGAAGAAAACGGACAAAGCAGGCACCTTTGAGCCCTTCTTCACGCCCCGGCTCCCGGGGTATCCCCCCTTCCCGAAAGCCAACTCGAAAAACCCGCGCTTCCCGAGGAATCCCAAAGGGTCCAACAAGTTCAGGAAGAAGCGAAATTCCGCTTAGCCCAAATTCTCGAACATCTTCCGAAAGACCTCGTGCCATTCGTGGAATACGAACTTCAGGAAATCCAAAAAGGAAACCTCTCCGACGACGAAACGGCCATTCTCCGAATGAACGAACTCGAGGTCATCCTTTATGCCGAAAGCCTCCCCAAGCACGACATTCGCCTCATCATCGCGGGAATCCGGCATCGCGCCCGCCAGGCTCAAAAGGTAAGCGAAGAAAAGGCTCGCGAAAAACTCAAAAAAGAGCGTGTCGCCGCTTCCGCCGAAAAGCAGGCGAAACGCGCCCTTGAGAAGGCGGCTTCGTAACCATTTCCTCCCATGCGCACCTACCTCGACGCCCTTCAGAAAATTCTCGATACCGGCGTTGACCGGGGTGACCGTACCGGGACCGGAACCCGTTCGGTTTTCGGCCTCCAAATGCGTTTCGACCTCTCCGAAGGTTTTCCGCTCGTAACGACCAAGAAGACCTTTATGAAGGGCATTACGCACGAACTCCTCTGGTTCCTTTCGGGCGATACCAATATCCGGTACCTCGTCGAAAACGGCGTGCACATTTGGGATGAATGGCCGTTTAAAGAATATCGGCTCGCCGCCGAGAGGGGAGAGGTTCCCGCCTTGACTCAGGCCGAGTTCATCGAAAAAATCGGTGCGGACGGGGATTTTTCCGAAAAATGGGGTTCCATCGGTCCGGGCTACGGATTCCAATGGCGCAATTTCAACGACGAGGGCATCGATCAAATCAAGAACCTCGTCGAAGGCATTAAGAAAAACCCGGAGTCGCGGCGGCACATGGTC
This sequence comes from Candidatus Altimarinota bacterium, assembly GCA_024709505.1. Taxonomy (GTDB): domain Bacteria; phylum Patescibacteriota; class Gracilibacteria; order BD1-5; family UBA2023; genus JANJWP01. Next base: position 17,647 of record JANJWP010000012.1, read on the forward strand.
ATCACCTACAACCCGGTGCAGGCGGAGAAAATGCTCCTGCCGCCCTGCCACTCGATGTTCCAGTTCTACGTCGCGGGCGGCAAGGTCTCGTGCCAAATGTACCAACGCAGCGCCGACATGTTTTTAGGCGTTCCGTTCAATATCGCAAGCTACGCGCTCCTGGTCATGATGGTCGCCCAAGTTACGGGCCTTAAGCCGGGCGAATTCGTCCACACCATCGGCGACGCGCATATCTACCACAACCACTTCGAACAGGTGCGGCTCCAGCTCTCGCGCGAACCGTTCCCGCTTCCGACGATGAAGATCAATCCCGAGGCAAAGGACATCTTCTCGTTCAAGTTCGAAGATTTCACGCTCGAAAACTACCGGCACCACGACGCGATCAAGGCGCCAATAGCGGTATAACGACCCGAAACACGTTCACGATTTTTAATGCCGACTCTCGCCCTTCTCCGACCAGCGCTCCGGACCGTCGCGCAGATTTCGCTCGCGTTCACCGGTTTTTTCCCCTCGATCACCTTTATGGGGAGCATTGCCGAAACGGTGTTTCGAAACGGCTTCTCCATTCCCCATGCGGTAGACGCCGTCGCGTTCGTCGCCGCCATTTCGGCAAGCGCGGCATTGGTTTCGAGCTTACGCAAGCGCTTGAGGGAAAAAATAGGGCAGTCCGTCGCGTCTTTCGCTCTGGTAGCGGCTTTGGCGCTCTTTTTTACCAACGTTTTCGAATTGCGTTCCTGCCAAATTTCGTGAGTCGAAGACTACGAATGTTACTGGATTGTCGATGCCCTCGCATGGTCAAATTCGATAATGCTCGGACTTCTTGCGCTGAAAGCCGGAATGGAAAACTCCGAAAAAGGCCGGCGGCAGGGGCAAATAGTTGACAACTCCGATTTTCCCCCATAATTCCTTTCCGATCGCACTTTTTGAAAGGAGGTACGCGATGACGACGCAAAACAAAACCAAAAGCTTCGCGGAACGCCTCGTCCGGCATTTCCAGAAGCACGGCTTTCCCGACGTAAGCGAAGCGGTCGTTCTCCATGTCCGGACTTCCGGAAACCTGGAATACGAAACGGTTTCGGCCGAATTCATCCATGCCGAATCCCAAGGCGTGGCGATTCCGCTCGCGCGGCATTTCGAATTCCGCTTCATCGAGTGTTTTTCGGAAAGTCGGACCGAACAGGAAATCCGCGAGAAATTCCAAGCGGACTTCGAACCCAACTTGCGACGGCAGTTTCCGGAACTGTTTTTCGAGAAGAAAAACTACCTCTTCGACGAGAACGCCTCCGGAACGAAATACGACGTCGCCATCCGCATCGGACGAAAAGGTCCCGACAACGTCGCCAAAATCGTGCTCCTCAACGATCCCGGAGCGTCGTTCGGCGAATTCTTCGACCGGCAGATGAAAACCTTGGACGAGTGGAGCGAAATCTGCGGCGGCCTCCAGGCCGCCGTCGGAAAACTCGGCTTGCTCCAAATCTAAACCCGCCCCGTCCTCTCGACGGGGCCCTTTTTAAAGAATCGCGAAACGCGATTTGCCCAAGATTCCGCCCCGGATATCATGGAAAAAACCCCGCCCAATGAAAACGATCCTCATCGCCGCGATGACAGAAAACGGAAGGATTATCGGAAAGGAAGGCAAACTCCCTTGGCATCTTCCCGAAGATCTGGCGAATTTTCGAAAGGTCACCCTGGGAAAACCGGTCGTGATGGGGCGAAAAACCTTCGAGTCGCTCCCGGAAAAATTCCGACCGCTTCCGGGACGCAAGAACGTCGTCATCTCACGCTCCGGAACGGGGCATTCCGGGTCGTTTTGGGTAACCGCTCCAGAGGAGGCGCTCTCGCTTTTGAAAAAAGAGAACGAAGATTCGGTTTTCGTGATTTGATGAGCCGAAATATACCGGAACTTCCTCGAAAAAGACCTTGCCGACGAAGTGTGGATATCGTTGGTGGAGGGGGAATACGACGGAGATGCCCGATTCCCCCCGTTTGAAGATTGTTTCAAAGCCTATGAAACGACTCCCTTCGAATCGTTCAAGTTCGTGAAATACCGCCGGCATTCATAAAAATCAGCCTTGATACTTCAAAAGATTGCCGTAGAATTAGAACGCAATTTTAACAGTTCTTATGAAAAAAGGCGTCTTGCGGCGGAAAATCGCCGGTTTTACCTTGGCCGAACTCCTCGTCGTCATCACGGTGTCCGCCATTCTCGCGACCATCGGATTCCTTTCGCTTTCCGGATATCGGAAAGATGCCGAGGAAACTCGGACCAAAGCGAATCTCCGATCAATGTATTCGGCCATCTCGACTGAGTCGGTTTCCGTCGGACGATCCCCCCGGTACTATGTCCGGCACGATCCGAACATGGCCCTTTCGGGCGGAGCGGTCATCGTTTTCGACGGTTTTCCGGTCGCGCTTGCGGGAGGGGAGTGGGACATGCCCGGAACCAACTATTCCGCCGGAAATCCCCATTACGAAAAACTCAAGCTGGATTCCGAAAAATTCCGGACGTCTTTCGATTCGATTCCCTGAGGAACCTTCGGAATGATTTTGCGAAATCTCGGAATAAGAACCGTTTCGGCCGACCCTTACGTCGCCGATCCGTCGGGAACGCTCGTCGGAGCCGCCGATTTTACGGATTCTTCCGGATACAAACCCCGAGTTCGAAGCTATTTGCAAATCGGAGCGCTTTCGACGAACGGCATATCTTACGTAACCGGCGATTATCCGGAACCTCCGGACGAAAGCGCCGCTTCGGGACTTATTCGCGACGTGCAGAACCCATCGGGAACCGGAGCGCTCGTGGACGGGGCCCCGATTGGAGCTCCGGCCCCCTGCGTCCCGGGAACGGTTTCGGATTATTCCGTCGGACCGCTGGAAAGCGGAGGGTTCCAAAACGTGGCGAGGGCCATCGAAAACGGATCCGTGAATGCCGTGGCAAGGTGCGCTTACGGAACGGTGCGAATCGAACTGGAAAGCGTTTCCTGCGAAGAAAATTACGTCAGAGGAGCGGGGTATTCGTGCGTTCGCGACACTTGTGCATGAACCTTTCCGGAACACGCGGAAAGCAACGGGGAACCCGGAACTTCGAGCTGGAGCTTCTCCGAAAGCCCGGGCGTCTGCAAATTCCGCTGTGTCAACGGATATTCGTGGGACGGCGCGGCATGTCGGGCCGACTGCGCCATTCCGGTTTCGTCCGACCATCTTTGAAACGCCTACGCGCTTGCGCTCGTCCATTCGATATCCCATGGACAAACGCTTGCGTCTTCGGGAACCCACGCGTTCTGATTGGCTCCGGCAAACGGGACGCTTCGGGCGGATTTCGAGTTTTCTTGCGTGGACGGCACCGCGTCAAAAACTTCGGCTTCCATTTCGGGATCATGCCAGGAAAACTATTCGTGGAACGGAGATTTTTCCCATCCTTCGTGCCAAGCGCAAACGAGAACCGCCGACTGTGAATCCCTTCCTTCCGCGGCGGAATGGAACTCCGTCCCCTCCATTACCCAAAATTGGAACGGAACCGCTTGGACGCCTTCGACGGTGGGAGCGTTTTCGGCCAGTTCCTCGACCTCGTCCTGCGTCTTCCGTTGCGTGTCCGGATACGAATGGAACGGATCGGCCTGCGTAGCTACTTCCTGCGCGGCAATTAAATCCGCCCATCCAACCAGCGGCGACGGAACCTACCAGATCGATCCCGACGGGAACTGACCGGTAGCCGCCTTTACGGCGACGTGCGACATGAATACCGGAACGGGCGGGTGGATCGTCCTAAACGACGCCCTTGCCGACTACACCAAATGGACCAATTGCGTCTCGGGATACGGAACGGTCTCGGCTTCGGGGCTTTGGCAAGTCGCCGCCAACAACGGCGGGGGAGTGAGCGGAGTGCATGGCGGATGCGGCATCATTTGGAGGAACGAAAAAAAGATTCCCTTCCGACACCTGCAAATCAAGTCGTTCTCGGCTCCGGCAAACGTCAGCTGCGGATCGGTACTCTTTCCGAACATCAAAGTGAACGTCTTTTCGTCCGATTCGATTCCCACCTCCTTCTCGACGGGAAACCATTATCCGTGATGGGAGCCGGAGGGCACGAATTACGTCTCCAAACGCTCCGGCAGCCGTTCCTCCGGATTTCCGACATCCGACCTTTATGACGCGGGAAGCTCAGGAACCTGGTCCGTTCATTTGGGCTCCGGCCGATATTCCTCTTGCTGAGGCGCCGGAAGCGGGGTGTTCATGGTTCGTTAACCCTTCCTCTTCGACCACCAATCCTCCGATCAAAATTTGGAATCGGGGGATTTTTTTTATTAAAACCCCTAAGTATCCTTGCGCGCAAGGGAAAAACCCGTATATTCGGCGGGTCTTATTTTCCTGCCGCACCCGCCATATGGAATTCCCGAAACGTTACGAACCCAAGTCTTTTGAAGACGCCATCGGAAAACGCGACGAAGAAGCCGGTTACCACCAACCCGGAGAAAGCCGAACCGGTAAAACCTTCTACATTCCGATTCCGCCGCCAAACGTCACGGGAAACCTCCATATCGGACACGCCCTCACGCTCACGCTCGAGGACATCATGGTCCGCTACCACCGCATGAAGGGCGATTCGACCCTATGGGTTCCCGGTACCGACCATGCGGGCATCGCCACCCAAGCGAAAGTCGAACAAAAGCTCGCGAAAGCCGGGAAAACCCGAAGCGACCTCGGGCGGGAAAAATTTCTCGAAGAGGTTTGGAAATGGAAGGACGAGTACGCTGCCAACATCAACAACCAGGCCCGAAAAATGGGCGCCTCGTGCGACTGGACCAAAGAGCGATTCACGCTTGATGCCGGACTCAACCGAAACGTCGAGCACGTTTTCGTCGATCTCTACAATAAGGGATTGCTCTATCGCGGGGAATACATGGTCAATTACTCCCCGGCGCTCGGCTCCGTCATCTCGGACATCGAGGTTGACTACAAGGAGGAGGACGCGAAAATGTATTACGTCACCTACTTCGTTTCGGGTTCCGATAACGAACTCACCATCGCCACCACCCGCCCGGAAACCCTTTTGGCCGACCAGGCCGTCGCCGTCCATCCCAAGGACAAGCGTTTTAAGAAACTGATCGGCCGCTCGGTCATCCTCCCCATCGTCAACAAGGAGATTCCGATCATCGCCGACGAAATGGTGGACATGGAATTCGGAACCGGCGCAGTAAAGATCACTCCGGCACACGACCCGACCGACTTCGAAGCGGGCAAGCGCCACAGCCTCCGTCTCGACTACCAGGTCATTGACAAAAACGGCGTCATGACCAAGGAAGCGGGGATTTTCGCCGGACAGGACGCGGCGACCACCGCTCGCGAAAACGTCGTCGAACTTTTGAAGGCCAAGGGAAATCTCGTGAAAATCGAGCCGCACAAGCAGCGCGTCGGGTATTGTTCGCGCGGACATTGCCGCATCGAAACCATCGTTTCAACCCAATGGTTCGTCAAATCCTCCGAACTCGCCAAAAAGGTCGTTGCGGGATATAAGAAGGGGGAATTCAAGATTGTTCCCAGCCGCTTCAACAAGTCATTCGAAGAATGGATCTACAACCTCCGTGATTGGTGCGTTTCGCGCCAGCTTTGGTGGGGACATCAGATTCCGGCGTACTACGACGCGAAAACCGGCGATCTCGTCGCCGTTTCCATGAATCCGGAAGAAGTTTACGCCAAATACGGCCGCGAAAACGTCCGCCGCGACGACGACGTGCTTGATACCTGGTTCTCGGCAGCGCTTTGGCCCTTTTCCATTCTTGGCTGGAATCCGGAAAATCCGGATGAGCTCTTTCGGAAATTCTATCCGGCGAACGTGCTCGAAACCGGTTACGACATCCTCTTTTTCTGGGTTATCCGCATGCTCCTCATGGGCTATGAATACACCGGAAAATCGCCCTTTGAAACCATCTACCTCCACGGACTCATCTTCGACGAAACCGGTCGAAAAATGTCCAAATCGTGGGGCAACGTCATCGATCCGCTCGACGTTATCAAAGAACATTCCACCGACGCACTCCGTCTCTCGCTCGTCGTGGGAAACACTCCGGGGAACAACCTCAACTTCTCGCTCAAGACGGTGGAAAACAACACCGTCCTCATGAACAAGCTTTGGAACGTCGCGCGGTTCGTTTGGATGAACGTCGGCGATGTCAAGGATGATTACGCCGCCATTCATGACCGCATCGTCGCGGGAGCGGACAAACTTCTTCCGCACGAGAAATGGATTCTCTCGCGCACCCGCTATGCCGTCGATAAAGTTACCGACGGCATGGAAAAATACCATTTCTCCGAATCCGGCGCCGATCTCATCAGCTTCATGCGCGACGAATTCGCCGACTTCGCCATCGAGGAATACAAGATCACCAAGGACTCGTCGGTTCTCGGAACTGACGTCATGGGATATTGCCTCCTGACCATATTGAAGCTTCTCCATCCGTACATCCCGTTCGTTACCGAGGAACTCTACAACCGTATAACCGACGGAAAAATCCTTATCACGAGCGACTGGCCGAAGTGTGATTTCACTCGCGACGAAGCGCTCGAAAAGGACATGGCGCTCCTCTACGACGTCATCCGCGAAGTCCGCAACATCCGCGCGACCAAGGGCATCAAGCCGGGGGAAGCCATTCCGTCCGTCATGCGCGCACCCAAGAAAACCGCGGCCGCCATCTTGGCAAACGAAGCCATCCTCAAGGGGCTCGCCAAAATCTCCGAACTCACCGTCACCTCCGACAAGGTCGAAGCCGGAGACATGGCCTACGGCGTCGTTGGCGACGTGGACATCTACCTCGACGCGGGCTCGCTTATTGACCACGAAGCCGAAAAGGCCCGCCTCAAGGCCGAAATCGAAAATAAGAAAGAGTACGTCCGCGTAATGGACCTGAAGCTTACCAACCAGGAGTTCATCAAGAACGCGCCGGAAAAGATCATCCGCATGGAACAGGAAAAGAAGCGCATTGCCGAAGAACAGCTCGACAAACTCCTTTCGAAATTCGCTTCCCACGAATAGTCGTGGTATCATCGGAAGAAAGTTCGGCTCCGCAAATTTCGCCATTCCTTCACGAAAACCCGTGTCGTTTAATGATTTCCCCAATCCCGCAAGCCTCTTGTGATCGGTTCCGGAAAAGGAATTGCCGCAATTCCTTTCCGGCCGTCTGACGCAAGAAGTTCGCGAAGGCGTCGCGAACCGCCTGATCTCCGATTCCATCCTTTCGGACACATTCGTTCCGCTTAAAAACGGAGGACTCCGAACCAACCCGGAAAGCTCCATTCTTTCCGGCCATTTCGAAGGCATGCCAATCGTTCCGGGGGTCGTCATAAAGCGACTCGCGAAAGGCGTGCTCGGTTCCGATCCTTATTCGTCAACGCCTTTGTCATGAGGCCGGAAATTGCGATGGAAAACCGAATTCGTCTCCGTCGTCACGACCGCGACGGATGATATCGAATTTGTGCTCGAAGAAGGAAAACACGTCATGAAGTCGAAGGAAAAGGTTCTCGCGACGTTCGATTTCGGCGAACACGAAGATCCGTCGGATAAAAAAATGGGGCTTTCGGCAACCAACACGAAAGACGTGTACTTTGAAGCAGCCGCCTCGATTCCCCTCGAAAACCCCGAAGATTTCGTGCTCCAAAAGGATCCGTTCCGCTTCGTTACGGCGGGCGGAGAACTCCGGAACCAGCCGGAAAACGACCACCCCCGGCTTCTTGGGGGATATTTCCACGTCCCCGAAGACTTCGCGTTCGTAGACGAAATCGGAAACGTCCCGAGCGAAATCGTAGAAGAATCGGTCGCGCAAATCGCTTCGATGGCCTACGCGAAAACCCGGGGACTTCCTCCGGTGCGGGAAAATGGAAAACCCCACCCGAAAGCGCAGGTTCTGACCTTTAAATCCTCCATTGCCGAAAGGGGCAGGGGAGTGCTCGTACGATGAGACCAACTCACGGTCGCTATTGAAGTGCTCGAAGAAGAAGGAAGAATCGTAAAATTCGCGTATGAAGCTTGGAATTGCGGAAACGCGAGCGTCCTTTCGGGAATTATCGAAGGCACCGCCATCCCCCTGAAACTCCTCAAACGTATGGCGTCATAACCGGAGCGCGGCAGAAGCCGCGCTTTTTTGCGCCCGAAAACGGAACGTGGTACCATGGAAGCACGTAAAAACCGAACCATGGCCCACGCTCCCGAAATCCTTAAGGAGATAGAATCGCTCGCCACCTCCAAAAATCCTTTGGCGGTACTTTTTTCCATCGCGAAAATCCGCGAAACCGTTCTCGAGCTCGGCGATTCCCTCATCAATTCAATAGAGACGAGCTATTACGACGATACGGCCAAAAGGTTTTCGGAAGTCACCGAACGCTATCGCGAGGCCGGGTTTTACAAGATTATCTACGCCCACTACCTTGATTCCGGAAAATTCGCGGAGCAAAAGGCTTATCTCGACCGGTATTTCGAAGAAAGCTACTACCTCGATCCGGACTTTTTCTTTTTTGTCCTCGACAAACACGATTTCTTCCATGCCCAATTCGAGTGTCTGAAAGCTTTCGTCGCCGAGAATTCGACGGCCAAGACTTACGCGCGGCTCCTAACCGTCGAAGAAAAAGCAAGGTTCCTCTCCAAAATTTCCGAAGCGGGTTCCAAAGTCCGCGACATTGCGGCGATGCCGAATTTCCAATCGATCTTCGACCGGTTTTGCGATTTTGAATTCGAAGCGCATCCGGAATTCTCCTCAAAGCGCGAGCGCACCGCTCGAAGCGGCCGTCTGGTCGCAAGAGACCTCTTTTTTGCCAGCCTCCGGCATTCCGCCGACAAAAACGATTGCGGATATCACGAATATTGGACGAAGTCGTTCGTCCATACCTCGTTCGTTCGGAACGAACTCATCGACATGCTCCCGAACGAAGACGTCTTGGATTGCTTTTCGTACCTTCGCTCCAAGTTCCTCAAGGCGCCCAAATACAATCTCGCGTTGACCGGCGGGAACGCCTATCAAAAACTCATTGCCAAAGCCCGGTCACTTCGAAAAGCGGGAGTTTCCGAAAAACTCGCCTTCGTAAGCGAAGCTGATGCGGCCATGGGAAACACCCCCGCATATCGGGAACGTTTTCTCAACGTGCTCAGAAAGGGCATCGTCTACGACAATTCCTTGGATTTGGTGGACGTGCTCTTCGGAATATCCTTTCTGCCCCGGGAGGCTTTCTACGAAATCAAACGCCGGACCTCGAACGTGGAAGGAATTCCGGAAGCATCCGCGGATTTTCCCCATTTGGAAACCGTCAAATCGCTTGCGGCCCTTTTGGACGGATCGTTTCTCATGAGACTCATCCGCCCGTTCCTCATCGAACGGCTCTCGGCAATGTTCAACAAAAAAACGGAACTGTACTACTTCGTAAAGTTCCTTTTGACCGTGCACGCTTCCAGGAATTATAAGGAATACAAGACCATGTCGCGCTTTTTCGTGGCGCTCGAAGCCCATTCGAAAACGGGCTTGTACGGACTCTGGCTCCGAACGCTCCAGTTCGGATGGCTGTACTTCGCGATTCTCGTAGCGTTCTTCATCGCTCCGCTTTGAGCGTTCCTTTCGATTTTCGCAATCGCCGTCGCGCGGCTCTTCAAGCGTTTCATGGAAAACCGCCACCCAGAAACCGCTCTCAACGCCAACTTCCAAATGACGGGGTTCCTGACGGTGTTCGCGGTCATTTCCACGACGTTCTGACTGACCTTCGCGAGGGAAGACAACGTCGCCATCATCTATGCGAATTTTCGGACGGCCATCAATGCGGTTTCGATGGTGGCCAGCGAATCGGCGGAACTCATCGTCGAAAAGGCGGCAATGAAAACCAACGTGCTCGAAAGCGGGGAAGGGGAGCCCACGATTTCTCCGCTCGAAGAAATCGACTACGTCAACGGTCGCGATTACCGAAGCGTTTCTCCGATTTTTATTTGAAAATAAAATTGATTCATATAGTAAAAACACTACTATAAATATAGTTAGTTTTTCTCTATAAATAGACAAGTTCAACGATTATGGACATTAACAAAATCGTAAAGAAATTGTCCAATAAATCGTGATTAGCCATCGATTTGGAAGACCTTTCGGAATACGTCGATCCAGGATTTTCAAGAGGGGAGGAAGGGAAGCGTGACACCTACAAACTTGCCTACGCACTCAAGTCGCGATGAACCCTCGTTCCCATAAAAAACGGGCTGTATCTCGTTTCGGAACGTCCGGAGATTTTCGATGAAACGGAGCGGTTACGGATGGTTGAAGACGCATATTGGAAGATTGCGAAAAAGCTCGTTTCTAAAAACTGCGGTTCGGGATACGTGCTTGCCGGACCGAAATCCCTCGAAATCCGAATGAGGGATTTTTCTATTCCAAATACGCTCATTGTCTACACTAAGAATTATGATGCGACCCTTCTGGTTACCGACCGGAATCGGATTGTCTTCAAGACCGCCAAAACCGGATCGAAAACTGGAAGAACCAACGCGTTTCCGGTTTTTGCCAAATTCTCGGAAACCTTCGTCGTGGAAGGAATCAAATGGAAGGTCGCTTCCGTCGAACAAGCGCTTTTGGATTCCCTTACGGTTCATAAAGGCGTCAGTGAGATCGACGAATACGCGGTTTCAAAATTCCTTTCCAAATACGCGAAATCCGTTGACCGCGACCGGCTCGGACGACTCGTTTCATGCAAATATCTCACGGCGGTGAACCGCCTGCGCGAAATCTCACGGAACAAAGGCTTCACGAGCGTCTACGAAAAAGCCCTCGACGTCGTTAAGCGCGAGGGCGGAAACTGTTTCATTACGGGTACCGAAAATTAGCCGGACGACCGGGGTTGATGGAATTTTTCGTGAATTTCTTTCAACCGCGGGTTCGTTACGTGGGTGTACACTTGGGTCGTCGTAATCGACGAATGCCCCAAAAGCTCCTGTATCGCGCGGATATCGGCACCGTTCGTAAGAAGGGTCGTGGCAAAAGAATGCCGGAGCGTATGGGCCGAAACGTCTTTCACGATTCCCGCGGACATCGCCCGGCGCGACACCATGGTAGTAATGAAGTTCCGGCTGAGACGCACGTCGTCGTCAGAAAGCGGGCGACTTTCTCCGTTTTTTCCTTTGGAAAAGAGATTTTCGGGATTGAAATTATGCCGGATGAACAATGGTTCAAACGGATCGTTTCTTGCCGATAAGTATTCGGAAATTCGCTTGGCAGCACGCTCGGTAAGGTATGCGACCCGAACCTTGCCTCATTTTCCCCGGACCGCGAATTCACTCCTTTCCAGGTTGATTCGGCTCCGGTCGAGCGTCGTCAATTCCGAAACGCGCAATCCCGTCGAATAAATGCACTCCAAAATCGCAAGGTCGCGCAGATCGCGAAGATCATCTCAGACGCAGGCAGAAAAAAGGCGCTCGATTTCTTCGCTTTCAAGAAACGTTACGTGACGGTCGCGACGCTTGGCAAGTTCAACCATCGTAGGATCAAGCGACGGTTCGCCGCGTTTTTTCAGAAATTTTAAAAAGGAACGCACCGAAACCATATAAGCGTTGGCCGTAGGAATAGAAAGTCCTTTTTGAACCAAAAAAACCCGAAAAGCATCCAAATCGGCCATGGAGAGGTTTTCGATGGTCGAACGGCTTCTGGCAAGCAAAAACCCCCGAACGCGCGATTTTTGCCCCTTTTTTTCAGTCGTTTTTCTCTTAAGAGCAAAAACGGTTCGAAAATCGGTGGGCACGCCTTCGAATTCGGCGATTTCCGGTTCGAGAAATTTTAGGAGTTCCGAGAGATGGAACGAATATTGTTCGACCGTTCGTTCCGAGGCAGCACGGTTAATCCGCAAGTACGCAACGAAAGATTCGATTTGTGGATAAAGTTTCTCTGACATGCGGATATGGTATCCATCTTTCTTATGTAGTCAAATGCATTACATAACTTACATTATGTTAAGCGATAGAAGATACCGCCAGCGCTCGCCTTTCGCCGAAGGCAGACGTAAATATTTTCATTCCCTTCCCGTTCCTACTGAAAATCAAACACGTCCACCACTTTTCCGTTTATGGAAAAATGATCGTCCGAAGAAAGCACCAACGGAGAATGCGAAACGTCGTTCGATTCCGGCACGAGATACAACGAATCTCCGGCCACTTTTACCTTCTTCAGCGTTGCCGCGCCATCGACGACGCAAAGGTATGCGGCATTCGGATCGTCAACCGTTTGGTATGACGAATCAATGAGCGCGACGCTTCCGTCCGCCAACGGTTTGCCGCGGACGAGAAAACGGTTCATGCTCGTTCCGTGCACGCGGACGCAGAAATATTTTTTCTCATCGCCCTTTACGAGGGCTTTGGAAACCATGACGGAGCCCATTTCGGTTTCGTCGGCGTATGCGAGCGGCCTACCGGCATTAGCAAACCCCAGAATGGGAATCGGTATCGCGAGCTGGGATGCCGTAATGCGTTCGCCCAAACGAATGGAGCGGTATCCCCTCCCCTTCGAGATGTATCCCTTGCGATCGAGGTATTCTAAAAACTGCACGACGGAGTGCTTGCTTTTAACTCAAAGCTCCATTTGAATTTCTTCGAGCGTGGGAGAAATTCCGTTTTCCCGTATGTATCTGGTAACGATATCGAGAACCCTTTGCTGCTTTTCGGTAAGCATGGAAAAGGAGTTATGGGTAATTCATTTATGTACGAAGTATATATCTAAAACATGGAAATCAAATATTTTTTTCGAAAATCCTTGCTTTTCCGGAGGTTTGGATATTATCGCGGCCCATCGGAATACGGTTCGATGGAACAAAAAATGTGTACGTCCCCAAAAGGGACCCTTCCAAAACAAATCCTTTTCAGGAGTCTTTGATGGCTAGAAAAATTGCCGCTGCATGGAATGCGCTCGCCTCCCGTCGTCAGCAACAACGTTTTGCCGCTCAGCGCGCCCGCATGCGCGCCGAATCGAACGAACTGTCGGACCGCATGGTCGGTCTCTCCGGTTACGTCCACGTTCCGTAACGTCCTCCGGGACGCGGAAAAAACCCCCTTTCTTTGGAAAGGGGGTTTTCATTTGAATCGTTTTGAGTCGGACGCCCCGCCCAATCCCGAAGGACCCTTATCGGAGATGGAGGCTCTTGTTGCGTTCGTGTCCGGCCGAATCGGCGGCGAAATGGATGTTTCCCTTAGGATCGTGCAAATAATAGCAGGCGCTTCCCTTCTCCGGGTTTCTCGAAGCGAGAAAACTGTCCACGGTCGGATTGGCGATGGGGGTCGGAGGAAGCCCCCCCTTCTTTCGGGTGTTGTATTCGGTTTCTTCGTAGAGGTGTTCCACGATGAACGACGGCGTACACTCTTTGCTCGTTATCGCGTAAGGATAACAGACCGTCGCGTCAGCGCCGATAATCTTTCCGGTATCGGCACATTCCCCTTCCAGACGACTCCAAAGGACTCCCGCGACCTTCGCCTTGTTCGCGACGACGCGTTCTTCCTTTTCGACGATTGACGCCATGATGAGCGTTTCGTAAAAAGCTTCGCCCAAGTCCTTATGCTTGGAATACACTTTGCTTTCGAAATTGGAGAGCGCCCTCGAAAGCGTGGCCGATACCGACGAACCCGGACGTATGCGGTACGTATCGGGATAGAGGAACCCTTCGAGGTTCGAGCGCCCCTGTAAAAAGGCGAAGTCGGCTTGAAGCTTGGCGAGAAGCTCTTTGGATGGCGAAGAAACTTCTCCTTTTTCAATGATTCCCATTTCCGAAAGGTAGGCGTCGATGTCATAGACCGTCCACCCCGGAAGAAAGGTGATCGTCACGTCGTTGGTATCGGGGTTCGGAAGCACTTTTTCATATACGTCCTTCAGGGAATACCCCGAATCCTTCGGAATCTTATAGGTTCCAACCTGGAGCTTCACTTCGGGGGCGAAATAGCGAAAATAGAGCTTCGCTCTCCATCCGGTTTCGAGCTTGAGTTTTTTTGGAAGCGACGCCACGGTTTCCCCTTTGGTAATCGAAAAGGTTCCGGATTGAACCGGAAGGTCGGCGTAAGAGGCGACGTAACCGCGAACGAAGAACCCCGACGCGACCGCGAAGGTCATGAGGAACGCGAAAAAGCGCAACGCCCCGGAGGATTTTTTCCGGGGCGGTTCAAGGCCGTTCAGTTTGATCCTTCGGTATCCTTCCATAACGTGCTATCGATTGGTAACGGTTGAGCTGCCCGAACTCGAAACGGTTCCGGAAGCCGAAGATCCCGAGGCGGTTCCGGAAGCCCCCGAGAGGCTCGTGAGTTCGGAAACGTTATTTTTTACTTCCTGGATGGCTCAAGCAGCCTTTTGTACCGAATCGACGACCTTTTTCGTCTGTTCGACCTTGGTTTCGATGGTGGCTTTGGTTTGTTCCACGGCTTCCCTGGCGGAATCGACCTTTTCCTGCAGTCCGCCGAGATATCCACCCGCGCCTCCGTCAACGACGATTTCCACATCCTCCATTCCGCCATCCCGAAGCTCCCGTAAAACGAGATTCAACTGTTTGATGCCGAGAATTTCGCCGATCTCATCGGCTTTCGCCGGAAAAAAGAAGATGGCGATGACGTAGATCGTGACGACCGCCACAAAACTCCAAAGAATGCGTGCTACCATGGTTCGCTTATTCGAAAAGATCTTTTACGGAAGCGGATTTCTTGAGCGATTCGCGAATCGCGAGAATGTCTTCGTCACGTATTCCCGATTCCGATCCGCCCGCCGCGAAAGAATTCTTGAGGTTCTCGAAAAAGGCGTGCGCCTCCCGGTTGGCAGGTCCGCCCGGAGGAAGGACGTTCACTTCGGCCTTGACGACTCCCGCAGTCTTGCAGTGGGGGCAGGTGATTTCGAGATTGAGCGCGTTTCCGGCGGTTCCGAGCACGTGGATGTCCTTGTCGGTGGCGCGGGAGCCGCAATTCCGGCAGGAAAATCCGGAAAGGGTTGCGTCAACGATGCTCTTGAGGATGAGGTAGTTCATGTCTGTCCGGGAAATCGGTTACGTCCTTTTTCCCATCTTACTCAAAAATCCGGTTTTAGGCAAATGGCGGACTATTGCCGGAGTTCGAAAAGCGCTCCCCTTCCGTACATCGAAGACTTGTCGGGAGAAAGAATGGCCGGAAAGAAAATGTCGCATCGTCGGGCCTCCGCAAGAAAATCGACCTCATAAGCACAGGGACAGGAATCGCACGAAGCCTTGCCGAAAATCGCGCCCTTCGGGGCGGCAAAGGAATACTGGCAGGCTCCGCCAACGCCGGAGAGCGAAAGGTTTGCGCCCGAGAGGATTCACGAAACGTCGTCGGAAGACGAAAATTCAACCACCGAAGGGCATCCGAAAGCGGATTTCGGCCCTTTTACGAAGGGACAGGAATCGGCGGAATTCAAAATGCCATCGCCATCCAAATCGGGATTTTCCGTAACCGAAACCACGATCTTGGCGATCGCTCTCGATCATTCGGAATCGGTGACCATGAGCGTTACGGGATGCGTCTTCGCCGAGAGATAGGAATGTCTGGGATCGGAAAGTCCGGAAAACGTCCCATCCCCCAAATCCCAACGGAAAGAATACGGGGGCGTTCCTCCGGAGGGAAAGCTCGAAAACGTTACCGGCATGGCCGAAGGAACCGAAAGCGGATTCGCCCGAACCGAAAGCGAAAGCGGGATTTTCGTTCCCGGTCAGAACGGCACTTCGGCATAAGAAGACGCCGAACGGCCCGAGGAATCGGTCACCCTCAGCTTCGCGATCCATCTTCCTGCGGGGAGGTTTTTTTTCACAAGGCAACGGCCTTCATCGCGGAGAATCGTTCCGGTTCCGTCGGCAGGAACAAACTCCCAAACGTAATTTCCACCCGGAACGGCGGGCATGCCGAAGAAATTATATTCGGTCGCGTTCGGATCGTCCATCCTGGAATCCCTCCCGGAATCCGAACAGGATTCCGCGGCATTCTGAATCCGAATCTCGGAGGCGACGGAATCGGATGACGCCATCGATGACGGGGATGCGGTCTCGGAGGAAGGGGCAGAAAAATCGGACGTGGCCGAAAGCGCCGATTTCGCGTCGCACAGATTGAGCGAATAGGTGACGGCGGCCATCTTTACGAACTCGCGCTTGGTCACGTATTCGTCGGGGCGGAGCGTCTTATCCGAACCGAGCGAGAGAATTCCGGCCTCGATCCCCTTTTGGGCATAGCCGTACCAATACCCGGAAACATCGGCGATTTCGTATTTTTTTTGAAAATTCTCCGAATTGGCCGCATCGTCCCAAAGTCCGGCCTGACGAAGAAGCATGGCCGCGGCTTCGATGCGGCTCGTGCGGTTTTTCGCGCAAAACGGCACTCCCTCCCACGATTTTCCATCCTGGCAGGCATACGAGGAATTCCCGGGAATCGAATACCCGAAAACGATCCCCCTCTCCTTCGCATGGGAAACGCAGTAGAAATAAGGACTCTTCTTTTCAAAATCGAGAAACGGGATTTCCCGGTACTTCAAAACGTCCTCGACCGTGGGAATCAAACACTTCTTGCAACCGACTCCCACGGCAATCGAGACGAATTCATCGCGATCCATCAGGGCTTCCGGATGGAATTTTCCGTCCGAAGGAACGTCGATGACGCCCCGTTCATAGAGGCGTTTCAAATCGGGGTAGATCGAATCGGAAGATGAAACGTCGGAAAACGGAAAATCCGTAGCCGAAGCAGGTGAGACGATTCCCCAAAAAGTCGCGGTAAGGAAAATGCTCGTAAAAATGCGAAAAGGGCGCATCGGACGGAACTTCGGTTTAGAAAAAGGTTTCTTTGCGGGGAAGTATACCCGATGTCCCCGCGAAATTCAAACGGAGTACGGATTCCGGGGGCGTTATTTCGCCCGGTAGCGAACGAACGAGCCGACGCCCACTTCGTTCGAATCGGCGGAAAGCACGCGCGAAAAGGGAATTTCTTCGTATTCGTCGATTTCGGGAGCCCGGATTTCGCGCCTGACGATGACGGTCTTATCAAGCACGTCCATGACGTAGCCCGAGAATTCCTTTCCACGATCGGCCCGATCAAGTTCGTCGTAAACGCCCGCCGCGACCCTTCAAAGCTCGTCCACCCGATTCCTCGCGACTTCTTCGTCAACCTTGCCGGACAGCTTCGAAGACGACGAAAGGGGTTCGTCGTGATATTGGAAAAGTCCCACGCTTTCGAACCGGTTGGATTGGACGAATCCAACCAAATCAGCAAACTCGGACTCCCCTTCTCCCGGAAAACCGACGATGAAACTCGTGCGGATAAACGCGCCCGGAAACTTGGATCGGATAGCCGAAAGCATCGAATCGATGTGTTTGCGATCGTAAAACCGACCCATTTTTTTTAAAATGTCCGGATGCGAATGCTGGAAAGGGATATCGAAATACGGCAAGAATTTGGAGAATTTCGAAAGTTCGTCCAAGTGCGAAAGCGTCAACACGTCGGGATAAAGGTAAAAGACGCGGAAGCGGAAATCGCCGGGGAGGGAGTCGATTTTTCGCAAAAGTTCCATGAGCAATGGTTCGCCCCCGGAAAGATCGGTTCCGTAGCGCGTGGTGTCCTGCGAGATGATTTCGATTTCGCGGATTCAGGAAGCCGCCATGGTCTCCACCTCCTTCAGCACGTCTTCAATTGGACGGGATTTCTGCTTTCCCCGGATTTTCGGAATGATGCAGAACGTACAGGAATTGTCGCATCCCTCGGCGATTTTCAGGTATTCGTAGCGGAACGGGGCGTGCATGTACGCCCGAACTTCGTCGCCCTTCCATACGAACGCCGATTTTCCGGCCGAGGCCGAAGAAGCGACCTTGTCGAGGTATTCGGAAAGCTTTCCTTCTTTCGCTTGTGCGAGGGCATTTTTCAGTTTGGCAACCCCTGGTTTTCCCAAAAGCGGCGAATCGCCGAAAAGCATTTTCTCGATGTTTCCATAATCGACGAACGAGAGTATGGCATGGAGATTTTTGAGCGAAGAAAGGAAGGCGTCGTCCTTTACGGAAACGTAACACCCCATGAGGACGACCTTTTTTCCCATTTCGTCATAATGACGGAGGGTGGCTTCCGATTCTTCGCGGGCCGACGAAAGGAATCCGCACGTGTTCACGAGGACGTATTCGGCCTTGGAGTCTTCTGGATCATCGAAATATTCCATCGGAATCCGGTCGGAAAATTTCAAGATTTCGCCAATGGCGAATTCGAGATCGACCAAATTTTTAGAACAGCCAAGATTGA
Organism: Candidatus Altimarinota bacterium; assembly: GCA_024709505.1. Lineage (GTDB taxonomy): Bacteria > Patescibacteriota > Gracilibacteria > BD1-5 > UBA2023 > JANJWP01. Next base: position 35,900 of record JANJWP010000012.1, read on the forward strand.
CCGAAGAAAAGCGGAAGGAAGCGGACATGGAAGAAAAACGTAAGAACGGGCCGGAGTATAGCGTTTTCACGCGTTTCGGCAATGAAAAACCCCGCGTCGAAGCGGGGTTTCAAGAACGCCTCCTCCTTTCGAAGGCGTCAACGCAAAAGCGCGTGGAGGTTTATTTTATCGATCAAGTCCTGAGGGTTTCCCTTATCGGCCGCGTCATTGGCACCGAGTTCCGCGACGATTTTCCGACGGTTGTCGTCAAGCATTCCGCTGTAAACAAGAATCGGAAGTCCTTGGAACGAGGGGTCAGAACGAATCTTACGAATCAGTCCTTCGCCCCCCATTCCGAAGTTCATCTCCAGATCGGTGACCACCAATCCGGCGTTTTCGGCGCCGATGCTCCGCAGGTGCCCCCAAAGATCTTCCGGGGTCGAGAAAACCTGCGCGTCATGGATTGCGGCCTGTTGGAAGATTCTTGCCGCCTGTTTTCTTGCGGTATTGGAGTCGTCCACCAAAAGGATTTTCCGGAATTTTTTCGAAGCGATCGACTGGACCGTCGCAAGACGGTTTTCGAAATGCTCGGGATTGAGATCGGAAACCAGTTGGTCAAGATCGACGATGTCAACGAGCGCCCCCTTTTGAGGACCCGAAAGGATTTCAGCCGCCCGCTCGGACCGTCCGCCCGAATAGAGCGGATTGGAACGGAGGTCGTGCATTTTCCAATCCCCGGGTTTTACGGTGAAAGGATCGGGGGACGATTTCGCCAGGAACGCCATGGAATGACTTCCGGCCATCACTACGACGTAGAGGTCGTATTCATCGTGCGGAACTCCGTACATCCAGGCCCGGAGATCAACTGCGGCAACCAGGTTCCCCCGGTGGGAAAAGGTTCCGTGGACGACGCCGCTGGAACCCGCCCTTCCCACTGAAACCATGGAATCGCGGATGGATTGGGCATACCGGCAGATTTCTTCGGTACGCAAAACGTTAATGGCCAGGAACTTGGTCCGACCCGCGTCATCGAGGACGCGGAAACAGAGAAGCTCCATATTGGCGCCGTCGGTTACGGTTTGGTCGCCCGCGCCATCGTCGTAGCGCGCAAGGACACTTTGGGTCATGGGATTCCCTCCTTCTGAAAACGAAACTGTGAATGAACGGCTCGTGCCAAAGCACTCTACCGAAAAGCGGCTTTTTACAAGTCGGTTTCCGGACTCGTCCTTCTCCGCGCAAAATCGAAGGCACCTTGACGTCTTGCATCCTCGGTCCATCGGAATATACTCCGGACGAAACTTCAAACCGCCATGGCCGAAAAGTGCAAAGTCGCCGAGCTGATCGAATTCATCTCGCGAAAATGGACGCTCCTCATACTCCATGCCGTACATACCGGCTCGGACACTTTTTCGTCCATCGGGAAAAACGTTCCCGGAATCAATTCGCGAATGCTTTCGGAACGGCTCGGCGACATGCAGGAATACGGGATCATCGATCGGAAGATCATATCGGAAAAGCCCGTGAAAATCCGCTACGGACTCACGAAGAAAGGGCGGGAACTGGCAGCGGAAATGGATCGGCTGAACGCCCTGGCCCGCTCCTGGTAAACCCTCGACCTAGCCGGAACGGAGCCTCCATTTTTGGGCGAATCCCGGAGTCGAGAGGATTTTTCGCCCTTCGGAAACGAAAAGCGCGTCAACGGAGGCTGATTCGGCGATGCGGATTCATTTTTGAATTCCCGCGGCGAAAAGCGCGGTCGCAAAAGCGTCGGAAACCGCGCCTTCTGGATGTACGACCGTTACCGACGCGCACGATTCGCCCGCCGGAACGGCCGACGGAAAAACGATATGGCGGAATTCCCCTTCCGGGGTTTTCCATTTTCGAAGGTAATTTCCCGAGGTCGAGACCGAAACGCCGGAAACGTCGAGCGTCGCGAAAACTCCGCCCTCATCGAAGGGCGACATGAGCCCAATCCGATGAAACGGTCCGTCAGCGCCCCCTCAAAGCACGGCAATGTCGCCTCAAAAATTCAATATCGCGTCCGAAAATCCGGCCTCACGGAATTTTTTCGCGCACGAATCCGCGAGAAACCCCTTCCCTACGGCTCAAAAATCAAGATGCATCCCCTCTTGGAGGAGAACGAGGTTTTTTTGGATTTCCACCCGCTCAAAGTCCGTTCGAAGGGGTTCGCCCGAACGTCGATGTTCGAATTTTCCCCGTTCGAAATCGTGGACGTATCCAAAACGCGAAACGTCAAGGAGCGGGTTGAAATATCCTTCAGATTCCCGATATGCCCGAAAACAGAGGGAGAGGAGTGTGCGGAATCGATCGGAAACCTCAAACGCTTTGGTCCGATTCAGGATCGAAAGCGCGGAATCGGGAACGAATCGGGAGAATTCCGCCTCGAAATCGGAGATGTCTTTTCGGATTTCGCCGATGAAAGAATCCAGGCCGGAATCGTCATGGCGAAAAACCGAGATGACGAAAAGGGATCAGAGCGCACGGAAAGCGTAGTCGAATTTTTCCCTCATCCGAAAAGGACTTTCCGCTATTTTACGGTCTTCAGGAATTCGTTAAAGGCCGCGGTCGTCAGGCTCGCGCCGGAAATGGTGTCGATTTGCAAATCTTTTACGGGCCTTCCGTAAACCGCTTCGGCGATACCTTCGGCAAATACTGCCTGCGGACCTTGGGCGTCGGAAACTTCAACCGATTTGACGATGCCGTTCTCCAAAAGGATCTTCCCCTTGAAAGAGGCTTGATTTTCGCCGATGGAATACGGTTGGTCGAATTCGAGCACCTCGTATTCGCTGGCCGGGGACGGCAACTCGGGAGCGGAAACTTTCGGATCGACCGGAATCACTGCGGAACCATCGGGAGCATTCGCGGGAGATTCTACGGCGGAATCCTTGGAGCAAGCCGAGAGGGCTACTGCCGCGGCCGCGACGGAAGCGGCGAAAATCTTTTTGGACATGGCGAAAAAACGGAAAATATTGCCCGCGCATTGTCTCCAATTTTTTCCGGATTGCAAATTGGTTTAAAAAAGTAACTCTATTCCTTGAGAATTGACTTATTTGTTTCGTAAGTTATAAATCTATCTTAGACCATGATGGACCTTCAAGGAACGACAAACCCGGAAATTCGCGACGATTCGATCGAATCGTCGGTCGCGGAGATGGTTTCGCGAGCCTTCCGCTGAGGAGCAGGAACCACCGGCGAACTGCGGGAATGGGAAAATCGCGTTTCCTCGGGAATGTTGGGCGAAGTGGAAAACGAGTTTCAGGCCCTCGCACAAGGAAAATGATCGAACCTCCGGAATCTCGTCGAACGCATACGGCATCGCGTGGAGCGGGGAATGTCGGATGCGGAAACCGAAATCGGTCTCGAAATCGAAACCGGAAAGACGATTTGGGAAAACGATGCCGCGGCCGAAAAAGACCTTCGGCGCCTCAAGGCCGCAAAAGCCTACGTGCTTTCGAGAATGGAATCGAAAATGTCCACCATATACGAAATGGGGGGCGACGTCGCGGCTTCGTACCTTTTGCGGATGAGTCGGCAAATTCAAGACGTCGAAACGGAAAAAACATCCCTCTCTCTCCGTCTTTCGAGATTGAATTTCACTCTCCAGGAAGCCCTGACGAAATTCCGAAACCACGCTTCGCGACTCGAATCCGAAAAGGCCGAGCTCGTTGCGTCCCGGGATTGCGCGCTGAAGGAAAAGGAAGCGGCGGTTTCTGAAAAAACGAGGGCGATTTCCGAAAGGGACGTCGCGATTTCGGAAAAAAACCTCGCCCTTGAAGAGTCCGCGAAGGCCAAAGCCGAAACCCGAACGGCAAAAAATCTCTACGAAAAAGTTGCCGCCAAGGCGAAAAAGGCCGATTCGATAAACGCGCTTTTGCGGTGACGCGGATTCTATTCGGATACATTCGAGAAAAACGTGGCGACCCTTCTTGCCGACTACGAATCGGCCAAGCGGGAAGCCGAAAAACTTTCGGGAGAACGCGAATCCTACCAAAAAGCCACGGCCCACGTCTTTGAACTCGAGCGCCGGATTTCGGAACTCGAACGCGGAGAGACTCCCGAATTCAAACAGGTCCGTGCGGAGGTTGAAATCCGGGAGCGCCAAAGAGTGGAGAACGGTTTGCGAACGGCTGCAGCCGGATATCTCACGGCCAGCTTCCGATTGCATTGAAGCGATCCGGAGTCCGGAGATTACGCTGATTGCGAGCGGCATTCGAAGGACGTGGAAAGCTTTGCGCAATACGCCAAAAACCTCGGGGTTCCGGCGTTTGATCTCGTGCAAGCCGAGATGGAGAATATCCGTGACGTTTGGGCAAACAACAAACCCCTCCTTGCGGAACTCGGAATTTCGAAGTCCATCGTTTTAAAGACGTACGAACGTTGCGTCCGGGAGGCGGGAGAATGGATGCTTCCCGTAAAGACCGCAAAAAAGGTTGTCGAACGACTCCGGTTTTACCGCGAAATCGCGGGAATCGGGAAAAAAACTCCTCCTTCCGCGTCGGTTACCGACGCGGAACTCCGCTAAACCGACAACCGGCATCATGATCGACCGCCATGCCCACCGCCTGCATGAACGCGTAACATATCGTCGAACCGACGAACGTGAAGCCGAGCTTTCGGAGCGCTTTCGACATCGCGTCGCTCGCGGACGTCCGAACGGGCGTGTCAGCAAAAGAATTCGGAACCGTAACGACGGGGGAATCGTTTACGAACGACCAGAGAAATTTCGAAAAATCCCCTCCGGACTGCCGGAATGCCAAATATGCCCGGGCATTCTTCCGGATGGCTTCGAGCTTCAGCCGAAGACGTATGACCCCCTCGTCGTCGAGGGCTTCGTCGATTTCGGCATCGGACATGCCGGCCACTTTTTCCGGAACGAACGAATGGAAGCGTTCGCGGTAGGATTGGCGCTTTTTTAAAACCGTAAGCCAGGAGAGTCCGGCTTGTTGGCCTTCGAGACAGAGGCATTCAAAAAGCCTTTCGGGATCCCGTTCTTCGATTCCCCATTCTTCGTCGTGATACCGTTCGAGAAGGGGGTTTTTCGAGCACCACGAACACTTGGTGACGGAGGGTTTTCGATCCATGAACCGACAAAAAAGGAAGCTATTGGAATTTTTTTCTCCGATCACGCACCGAACGTTCGTCTTGCCCATCGCGGCGGAGATAGCGGAACAGGAGGCGGAAAATCTTTTCTTCGAGGCGGGCGAGAGGCGCCGATTCGATGGTGAAAGCGGTTTTTGAGGCGTAGTCGATAATGGCGACGCGGTCGGAATAGATGATCTTCGTCACGTCGTCGTCAAAACGTCAAAACGAATCCGGAATCGCCGCGATTTCACGATTGGGACGCTCGCGCTTCGAAGCGAGCGATTCTTCGTTGGTAATGACGAGCCTTGCGAGATTTTTATCGTCGCGAAGGCGGACGTACCGCTCGGGAAGAGGCGGCATCGCGTCGGGAATTTGCCGACGCGACGAAAAACGCAAGTACTCCCCATTCTTCGGAAGCCGCTCCACGATGTCGAAAAGCACGTCCTGAATGCCCTTTTGTCCTTCGTAATGACGGAGCGTTGGACGATCGGACGAACGCGAATATTCCGATTCGAGCGATTCGATCATGGCCGTAAAACTCGACTTGGCATTTTCATAAAGCCGCTCCAGCCGGCGCGGGCTCTCTGGAACGTAGAGCGTGCGCTTCCCTTTTGGACGAACGGCGACCAGTCACGATTCCATAAGGCTCGGCAATGCCCGGTATACGTCGGGACGATGGAGATTTCCCGATTTCGCTATTTCGGACACGGTCGCCGGAAATCTGGAAAGGAGTGCGAGATAGACGTCCGATTCCCTTTCGGAAAGCCCCGCCTTCTTTAAAAGGGCCGCTTTATCCATGAAGTGGAATTTTAAATTACACTTTTTAAGGAAGCGTATCTGGCTTTCCCATAAAAGCAACTGCCGATTTTAAAAATCGAAAAAATTCCACATTCGTTCGATTTATCGGACATATTTTCGTTTTTAAAGATGATCGAGACCGTCCGGACGACCTAATATTTCCCCGGCATTCCGCCGCCATCCCCTACCGTTCATCCGTATGAAACACTCCGTCCCCCCATCTCCCGAAACGAACGCTTCCAGCGCCGACCTCCACTTCCACACGACCCTCTCCGACGGCGGAATCACGAGTGCTTGAGCCGTGGCCGAATGCGTGAAGCGCGGGATTTCGTTCGCGGTAGCCACCGAACACGACGTCGTCAACCGGGAATTCCCCCTGCTTGCCCGATTCCAAGGAATCGAAAGCCTGGAAGGCGTCGAAATTTCCGCCCGCGCCCCCATCGGAGGCGGAGCGGTAAAACACCTCCACCTGACCGCTTATTCCAAGCGTTTCGCCCCGGAACTCGATCTTCTGCTCGAATGAACCCGCATGGGACGCGTTGAAAAAATGAAGGCCCAGTGCGAAAAACTTCGGTCACGGGGGTTCGAAGTCACTTACGCGGCGTTTCTCGACCGGTTCCGCGAATCGGGATGCGACCTTTCGAACCTGACGAATTTCCACCTTGCCGAATACCTGGTGGAAAAGTCGGAAACCCCTTCCCTCACCCAAGAAATCATGGGCGCCGAAGTAACCAATCCCCACGATTTCATCAGGCTCTTCTTGAAGCGCGATTCGCCCTTTCCGGTCGGATCGGTCGAAATGGACGAATACGAACCGACTTCTGAAGCTTCGGCCCGAATCGTGGTCGCAAGATCGAAAGGCGTCCTCTCGATAGCGCATCCGAATTTCACTTTCGAGAAGGAGGGGGCCGAACGGTTCGAAAACGAAATCGCCCGGAAAATCGTCGAAAGCGGCGTCAACGGGATCGAACTCAATCCGCATGCCGAAAAAGATTGGACCTCAACGGTCCTTCGGGTACGGGAGCGATTCGGACTCGTGCTCACCTTCGGTTCCGATTGCCACTTCCTGTCGAACAAGACCGACGACGGGCGCCATAGCCTCGTGGGGGGTTCCCACCCGCTCATCGTCGGAAAAGAAACGTCCTTCCGAATCGAACGGCTCTTGGCCGCGACGGCCTAAAACCTAATAGAAAACCGATACCGTGACATCGCCCTGGAGAAGCTTCATCGATATTTTCCATCCATGCGCTTCGGCAATGCGCCGAACGAGCGAAAGACCGATTCCCGACCCCTTCCCCGGAGTTCCGACGAACGCCTCGAACGCCCTCGAAACGACCTTCGGGTCGGCGTCGGGGGCCGCGTTCGAAAAGGAAAATCCTCCGCGTGAAAACCGGACGGTCACCAAAGCGTCGGAAGGAGCGTGAATCAAGGAATTGGAAACAAGATTCCGGAAAATGGTTCCGACGAGGCGCTTATCGGAACGAACCACCGTAACGGCATCGGCATCCCGGATGATGCGGAAACGTTCGGGAACTCCGGATTTTTCGACCGCGTCCGAAAGGATTTCCGCAAGGTCTTCGTCGTTTTGCGAAAGCGAACCTCCAGAAGCGGAAAGCAGGAGCAAATCATCCACCGTATCGCGCATGGCGCCGATTTCGGCTATGGCCGAAGAAATGCGCTCCGCGGTTCAGGAAGGATCGGCAACCGCCAATTGAAGGTCACTTTTGGCGACGGCGAGAGGGGTCTTGAGTTCGTGGGCTATGTGGCGGGCATAGGCCCGTTCGCGTTCGGCAAGCTCTTCTATGGGTCGGATAACCCTTCTCGCGAAGGAAAGCGAGATGAAAAACAGCGCAACCGAAAAAGCCAGTATGCCAAGAACGAGCGAGGAGAATACGGCCAAACGCGGGCCAATTAAGGAATCTTCGGGCTCATAGAGCAAAAGCGTCCGATCCTGTCCGATTCGCACGGCGTACCATACGTAACCCTCACCCGAAACGTCGCGCTTGAAAACCTTGCCCAAAGGAAGGTCGGTAAAAATTTCGGGCGGAATCCCTTCCGATTCAAGCGATCAGACGATCGAAACGTTCCCGTCGGGATACGCGACGGCGAAATTCCTGAGGTTTTGCGGCAAGAAACGGCGTTCTCCGATTCTCGATTCGAAGTCCCTGCGAGGGGCTTGGGTCACGATTCGGGGAAATTCGCCTCCACGCATGGATAACTGGGCGATCCGGTGTTCAAAAAACATTTCGACGCGGCGTTCATCCATGATCCACCCAAAAGAGGCAGAAACCGCCACGACCGACACGAGCGCCAGCATTACGACCGAGGTGATTTTGGAAGCGAGCAGGTATTCCGGGCGACGGAAGCGTTCGAGAAAAAAAACGGGGGCGGACATAGCGGAAATTAATCGATGACGTATCAAACGTTGCGGATGGTGCGGATAAGGTCTTTTCCGAGTTTTTTTCGAAGCGAAGAAACGTGGGCCTCGAGCGTGACCGAATCGAAACCGAGGGATTCTTCGGTTTCGCCCCAGACGGCCTCGAGGATTTCGGACTTGTTTTTGGGAATTCCCCGGTTTTTCGCGAGGAATTCGAAAATTCCCCACTCTTTCGCGGGAAGTTCGTAGGTTTTTCCTTCGCGCACAATCTTCATTCGGTCGAAATCGACTTCGAACCCGGCGACCTGGGCTTTGGTTTCGATGGGTTTTTCCTTGCGGCGGGCTATCGCGCGGATTCTCGCGACGAGTTCTTCGCCTTCGAACGGCTTGGTCAGGTAATCGTCGGCTCAAAGGGCGAACGTTTCGATCTTGTCGGCAAGAAGCGAGTCGGAAGTGAGCGCGAGCACCGGCGTGGGGTTTTCGGCGGCGCGGAGTTCGCGGAGAAATTCGCGTCCTCCCATGACGGGCATGTTCATGTCGAGCACGATGGCCGAATACGGATGGCTCAAAGCGAGTTCGAGAGCCTCTTTTCAAGTGACCGCTTCGTCGGATTCCATTCCGGCCAACTTTAAGAACGCCCGCACGTTGGAGCGAAGTTTCGGATGGTCGTCAACGACGAGGATTCTCATTTTTAGAATGGGGTGGGCCGGGGCTCAAAGTGCCCGGGGAAGACTCTTCGCAACCAGAGGATATCCGAGGAACGCGCGCGGACAATGCGGTTTTCGAAAAAATCGCCCTATTTCAATCACGCTTAAAGTTCATGCGGCATCATGGCGGCGCTTCCCGGGGAATACCCGTTGGCACCAACCTTGGTTTATCCATTCATTTTCCTTACTATGAACGCAAAAAACAAGAAGCTTTTCGCTGGCGCGGCGATTCTCGCCGTCGCTGTACCCGCCGTCGGATTCGCGGCGACTTCGAGCGGAACGACCTCCTCACCGTTCTTTGGCATGGCGGCCAAATTCCGCGAACTTCGCGCCGGAAGCGGATCGGAAATGGGCATGGGCCGCCATATGCGCGGCGAAGGCCGTCCGATGATGGGCGGACAAGCGGGCATGGGTGCCGGCATCGGCACGGGAATCCTTTCGAACGAAAAGGTTCGCGAAGCCCTCGCCGCAAGCGGCATAACCCTGCCGAGCGCCGAAGAACTCGCGGCCTTCCACGAAAAAATGCAGGCGGCCCGAGCCGCGGAAGCGAAACTTTCGGATGCCGAAAAAACCGAATTTTCCGCCATCCGCACGACCGGAATGGAAAAGATTCGCGCCATCCACGAAGAAATCGCCAAGAGCGAGCGCGACTATCTCCGTTCGAAAGGCGTAGCGCTGCCGAGCGAAGAAGAAATCGCCAAAATGCGCGAAATCGGCGAAAAAGCCCGCGAAACCCTCGGGGTACGAGATGGCAAAGGCGGATTCGGCATGATGAATAAAATGCGCGGGGGAGAAGGCTTTGAAAAAAGCGGACGCGGCGGAATGATGGGAAAGTTCCACGAAGGACGGGAAAACTTCCGAAACGGCGCTCCGGCCAACTTCGAATAGTCAAACGTCCGGTCCGCATTTGAAAACCCCTCCGGATTCGGAGGGGTTTTTTTTGCGTTACCGCGCAGTGGCCGGAGCGATTCCCGCGCCTCAGAACGGGACTTCGGCGAAGGCGGCGTAAATCCAAGTTCCGGCGGCGTTTCCTCCGCCGGCATCTCGCCACTTGAATCCATTACTTAAAATGTCGAGGGAATCCAGTCATTCAGATCAACTGGAATCAGCAAACAATCGTGCGCCAGCCTGGTTCCACGTATTTCTCGCGGTATCATAAACGTACCATCCGGAACCTGAGGAATCGATCCTTTTAAGCATTATCCATCTCGGCCGGAATCCCGTATGCACGAACGGCCCGTCCGCATTACCGTTCCCGGCATAGCTTCCAAATCTCGAGAATCCTGGAACTTCGGAGAAAACATAGGCGACGAAGTTGACGGAAGAAGCATTGACCGCCGCAACCCGGCTGTCAACTCCGAAAACCGATGCCGTTGGAACGGATCAGAAATTCCCCGCATACGTGCCCTTCGCGGACGTGGAATTCAAAAGCAGGTATTCGTCTGAGGTAAAGCCATTGAACCAAACGTTCCAGTTTCAAGTTCAAGAAGCCAGCCTTGGTTTTATGATGACCATTTTCGGAGTTGCGGAAAGTCCGTGTCCGACGGTTTGAACTTGGTTAGCGTTACCCGCATACGTCACCACCGAAAATCCCGCCGCAGGATTGGCGCTCACCTGACTCGCAATCGTTCCGGACGTATTCGATACGGCAACTCCGCCGCCCTTCCATGCCCAACCAACGTAATTGTAAGGTCCGTTTTGACGGTTATCCCAGTTTCCCAAGGTGAAACCTCCGGAATCGAAAGAAGAGAATTCCGATCCCGCCGTCCATTCGGCATCAGGAGTGTTACATGAAAGTTTTTTATTCGGTCCACGGACGGAATCGTACCATTGGTGGTCATTCGCGTTTCCTCGATTCTTTATCCATACGAGGTCGGGACGAAACGAAAGTCCGGATATCGACCGCCCGTTCGTACTGTTTCCGGCGTACGTCAGCACGTCGAAGTGCTGTTTCGGATTCGTTATCGACGGAGTCAGGTTTTTCGTGGAAAGCGCCTTGAAGCCGGAAGGAGGGCAGTATTTGAAGTAGCCTCCGGCGTTCTCGCAGTATTGGAGTCCCGATTGGCCTCATTGGCCGAAGTTCACGAGACCGTTGCTGGTCGTCGCTTTTCCGGAAACGGCGAATTTCCATTGTTTAGTTTTATCCATTCCGCTCCAAAGAACTCCTTGACTGAGACCGTTTTTATAAGCGGTAAGCGTTCCGGTATCGGCATCGTAAGCGAGACCGGCAGTATCGCCGATTCCATAGGACGTCCCCCATCAGGCGGTTTGGGAAGAATTGTAGTACCTGTGTCCGGCATTCCAATAACTCGCTCCGTTCGTATCGACCCCCGGATAACTCGTCCTATTGGCGTTTTCGTTGATGATTCCGATATTCACCGCGTCGGTAATTTGAAGCGGCGACATTTCGAAATACCATTTTCCCGATGTCATGGCAATCGTAGCGGCATTGTTTTGGTAGTTCGCCGTGTTCGCGAATTTGAGGTTTCCGTTTTGAGGAAGATTGGTATTGGTCGGGGCTTTGTCGAGCGGATTCAGCGTCGCGAAATTGTTCGTCGGATGGTCGATGACCCGGTCGGTAATGGCGAGATTCGAAGGGGTCCAGTGGTTTCCCCGTCCGCTCAAATCGAGTCCGAGCGCCGAAACGCTCGAAGCATCCGAAAAGGAAAGTCGGAAACCGTTGTTCCCATAAGAACCCGAATACTGCTTGGGGCGCCAAGAACCGGTAGACGGATCGGTTTCGCCGAATGCCGTGGCGGAAAGCGCCTGTCCATCGACGAAATTCACTTCCGAAAGGTAGCCGTTCGCGTAATACCCCGAAGCGTATCCGCCTATGTAATGCTGCGACGCGGAGTTCATGCTCATCGTTTCGCCGGCTCAGAGGACCGAAGAGGATTTGGCCTGAAGAACGCCGTTCACGTACAGTTTCGCCCGGTCTGCTTGCGTTGACTGGGTCGTATCCACCGCAAAAACCACGTGGTACCACGCCGAAGGATCCCGGAAAGACATGGTCCAATAATCCTTGGTGGACGTGGACGTTCGAAGAAAGAAGCGGCTGTTCAGCGATGCTCCGAAGGCTCCGGCACCCGCGATTCCGAAGGAACCGGCATCACCGGTTCAAAACAATTCAAAATCGTAGAGGGTCTGTTCGATCGCCATCTTTTTCATCCATGCGGAGTACGTGAACGTTTTGTTATTCGTAGGGGTCGTCAAGGTTCTTGAAAGGAAGGTCGATCGTGAGGAATCAAACCGCAGGCTTCCCGCGATTCCCGCGACGTCGAACGAGCAGGATCCAGCAACGTTCGAGACGTCCGAGGCAAGAGTGTCCGGTCCGTTCGTCGCCGTCATGCAGGAATAACCCGCGCGGGTGGCTGCCACGTCGTTGCAGGCGGTACCATAAGGGATTCCTGCGCGGGAGAAGTTCCCGGAAGCGTCGGCCGTGACGGTGGCGCCGCAAATCGAGACGGTGGCGCCGGCCGCGTTCGCTCCGAATGATCCGGAGATGGAGTGGGTCCGCAGAACACATGCCGGAGCCGCGAAGTCCGAGTTCCAATTATGCCCGCCCCCATAGCACGACCCGCCGATTTCCGTCGGGGTCGGGGTGGCGGTGCCTTCGGAACAGGAATACGAGAACGACACTTGGAGCTCCCCGTTGGCCGGGTCGGTGCCGAAGACGTACGTGCCGGTCGCCGTTGCCGTCGCGCCGTGCGCGAGGGGCAGGTTCGCCGCGATTCCGTAGGAAAGGCCCTGGTAGGTTCCGGCCGAAGCGGCGGACACGGCGCAGTCGGCCTTGCAGGCGCTTCCGTCCCAGGTGAAGCCCGCGGCGCACTTGAAG
>JANJWP010000019.1 GCA_024709505.1 Candidatus Altimarinota bacterium
CGTTTGGAAATTTTGTGCGCGTCTTCGCGCCATTGGCGCTCCATCCAAGCCGAAGCCACCGTCAATTGCTTTCGTAGCCGTTCATTTTCGGCGCGGAGCGTTTCGAATTCGGAAAGAGTCATTTCGGAGACGGTTATGAAAGAAGGTTTTTCACGCGTTCGAATTCGCGCGCGAGGACATCCTCGTTTTTAGCTTCCAAATTCAGCCGCAAAAGGGGTTCGTTGGAACTTGGGCGGACGTTGAGCCAGAATTCGGGAGTTCGGACGGTGAGCCCGTCGAAGCGTTCGGTTTCGGCCCCGGGATAGGACGTTTCGATTTTTTCGATGGATTTCCAAACGTCGTCCACCCGGAAATTCGTTTCCTCGATGGAGGGGTACGTAAAATATTTTTTTCGCAATTCCGAGGCTTTGAGGCCTTTTTCACGCATGACGGAGAGAAGGTGGACGAACGCGATGATGCCGGAATCGGCGTTCGCGTTCTTTCGGAAATAGTAGTGACTCGAATGTTCGCCGCCGAATTCGATGGAAGGATCGTCTTTCATCATTTCCTTGAAATAGACATGTCCAACCATGGTTCGAAGCGGCTTTCCTCAAAGTTCGCTTACCAGTTCGCGGACCGAATCCGAAGAAACGGTGTTATATAAAATTGAAGCTCCGGGTTTTTCCGAGAGAATCCGTTCGGCTATCGCGCACATCATTGCCGAAGCGGGAACGATGGTTCCGATTTCGTCGCAGGCTACGGCACGGTCGGCGTCTCCATCGAAGGCCACGCCCAAATCCGCCCCGGTTTTCTTTACGGCTTCCAAAAGGTCGGCCACGTTTTTCGATTCGATGGGGGAGGGGTGGTGGTTCGGAAAGTTTCCGTCTGGTTCGAGGTACAATCCTACGAGCTCGAATCCGAGACGATCGGCCAGTTTCGTTATGAACGCCCCAGCGGCCCCGTTTCCGGCATCGGCGACGATCTTCATGTTTGAGAAATCCCCTTTCGCAAAAGAGGCGACATGTTCGATCCACGCATTCGAAACGTCCCTTTGTGATTCGCTCCCCGAGGGAATGCCTGAAGGAACCGGGTGGGAACCGAGGAATTCCGCGATTTTCGGCCCCCATTCCTTCAGGTTGACGGGCTCGGCGTTTTTGAGGCAGGACTTGAGCCCGTTGTATTCTTTGGGATTATGGCTCGCGGTAATCATGAATCCGCCGTCGAGATCGTCGTAGCAAACAGTGGAGTATTGGAGCATGTCGCTTGAAACGAGGCCGAGGTCCACGGCGTCTTTTCCGGCAAGCCGGAGGCCCGTTCGAAAGGCTTCTGCCAGTTCTTCGGACGATAAGCGTGCATCGTATCCGACCGAAAACCGAAGCCCCGGAACGAGGCTTCAGAATCCGTAACCGAGCGCGACGTAGTCTTCGGCTGAAAAATCGCGGCCGAAGACGCCGCGGAAGTCGTAAGATTTGGAAAGCAGGGAGAAGTCCATGGGGAAAAGGGGTTCGATATCGTATGAATTTTCGAGCGTCGCGTCGGGAAAATCCGATGTTTCCGCTTACTCCAGTCCTCGGATACGGAAGCCTGACGAGGTCGCAGCGACTTTAACTTCAGTTAGGAGCCAGACACGTCAGGCTTCCGTATCCTGCGGAGTCGTTCGCTTGAAACATCGGATTTTCCCGACGCGCGCTACAAAGCTTCTTGGTTTTCGAACACGGCTTTCCCCACGGTTTTATCAGTGAAGAGTATGCCGTCGAGATGGTCGATTTCGTGCTGCACGATGCGGGCCATGAGCCCTTCCATGTCGCGCACGACGGCGTTGCCGTTCATGTCGAAGTATTTTAAGCGAATGCGCTTCGGGCGTTCGACGTCGCCACGCATGCCCGGAACCGAAAGGCATCCTTCAGCATCCCGTTCGCACACTTCGGATTTTTCCAAAATGACGGGATTGAACATTGCCACCGTGCGATAGTTCTCGTCGTCGTAGCTGGATAGGAGGCTCGCCGCGATGAGGCGGACGCTGTGTCCTACCTGGGGCGCGGCCACTCCGACCGAACCGTTCGCGGGATTTTTAACGTACTTCACCATCGCGTCAGCGAGCGGCGCGTACTTACGGAAATCGCCCGGGCGAATTTCGGCGCTCGGGGTTCGAAGTATCGGATTCTCGTCGCCGGTTTCGATTTTCAATCGCATTTCGTTCGAATGGAATTAGCCCTTGGATTTTACGTTGAAACGGGTAAAATTCAACGCGTTTTCCCCTCGCTCGTCCCATATGTCGTTTTCCGATTCCCTCCGCTCCGCCGTCGCCCTCGATTCGCCCCTCCGCGTCGCCTACCATTTCGCCCGCGCGGCACTTGCCCGCATCGTTTACGGATGACCGGGAAAAAACATGGTCGTCATCGGCGTTACCGGAACCAAGGGCAAATCAACCACCGCCAACCTTATCGCTCGCGGACTTGAAGACGCCGGTAAGCGGGTATTCGCCTTTTCTACCATAAGCTACGCCATCGCCGGAGAGTGGCACGAAAACAACCTCAAGATGACGTCGCCCGATCCGTTCACGCTGAACCGACTTTTCCGCGAGGCGGAGAATGCCGGGTGCGAATATGCCGTTATCGAGGTTTCGAGCCACGCGCTTTTTTATGGACGCGTTTCGGGTATCGACTTCGACGTCGCGGTCATGACCAACATTTCCCAAGACCACCTCGACTTGCACAAGACCATGGACAATTATGTCGATACCAAGCTCCGGCTCTTTCGCGGGCTCGTGGAATTCCGTCGGAAACGCGGAATCAAGAAGGTCTCGGTCGTCAACCTCGATTCTCCATATTGCGAAAAGTTTCTCGAACCCACTGCCGACGTGATTTATACGTATGGAAACGCTGCCAACGCCCAAATCCGCGCCACCGACGTGGAAACCGGAAAAGCCGGAACGAAATTTTCCGTAAAAATGCCCTCCAACCGCTTTTTGATTTCTACCAAGCTCCGGGGGACCTTCAACGTCGCCAATATTTTGGCGGCTACGGCCGTTCTCATTTCACAGAAAATCCAACCCGACGCCATCGCCGCGACGATGGCGAAGTTCGAAGTCGTTCCCGGACGGCTGGAGGAAGTTCCCAACGATCGCGGAATTACCGTCTTCGTTGACTACGCCCATACCGAAGAATCGCTGAAGAGCGTGTTGGAAACGATCCGCTCGTTTCCAGATACCGGTCGGATCATCACCGTCTTTGGCGCTACGGGTGACCGCGACCGCGACAAGCGCCCAAAAATGGGAAGGATCGTCGATAAGCTTTCCGATGTCATCGTGCTCACCCAGGACGACGACTATACCGAAGACCCCTTCCGCATCATTAAAGAAGTTTCCGCGGGTATCAAGCGGAAGGAGGGGGAGGGTTTTTGGGTCGTATTCTCCCGCGAGGATGCCATTCGGACGGCTTTGCTGGCGGCCGAACCGGGAGACGTCGTCCTCGTTGCCGGAAAAGGGGCCGAAACGGTCATGGTCACGAATTCCGGATCGGTTCCTTGGAGCGACAAGGCCGTTATCCGGAAAATCCTTGAGGAAGTCGATGCCAATACGATTCCCACATAATCGAAAAACTCTCCCGGAATTCCGGGAGAGTTTTTAAAACGAAAGCCGCAGCTTGTCCGTTTCGACTTCCTTTTCGAGCAGGAAGGCGTCATAAACCTTCCCGTCAATCTCAATCCGTACCATCCGGCTTTCCCGGGGGATGAGAAAAGCCGGCGACGGGCTTTCGCGGAACGCCAAGGCGTTCGTTTGGAGCCCGTATGCCGAAACGGGAGATTCCCCGTGTCCGAGGGAGGCTCCGGCAATCATGAGAAGCGCGATGTATCCGACGATGGACGTCGTGCCCTTGTTCGACATTTTCCGTAAAAACCGAAGACCGATAAGTTTTATTTCGTTTTTTATTTGAACACATAAAAAATACCGCGTCAAATTTTTACCCGCTTTCTCCTCGGATTTGAAAAACGGAGGGTTTTCGGTATATTCTCCCGGCATTCGGCGGACACTATCGATTTTCGCATGGACTTCTTTCTTTCCGCAACCCTCGTCCGGTTCGACGCCTGGTTCTTTTTCGCGAACTTGGCGTTCCTTTTCCTTGCCGCCTCTTCCTACGTTGCCGAGAAACTCTTTTGGTTGTTTCGCGTCGTTTCTCCGGTTCGCGCGGCCCAATCCGCGAAGGAGGACGAGACTCCATCCCCCGAGGCCTCGGATTCGGTTCTGCCCCTTTCCGTCGAAGAGGTTCCCGAGCCTTCCGCTCCAACTTCCGACGATCGTCAACAGGCCTCGGAAATTGCCAAGCTTGCCAAGACGAAAATCGCCCGCGGAGAATTTACCGAAGCCAAGGCGAAGATCATCGAAGGGCTCACGTACGATAAATTCGACAAGGAACTCAATTGCCTTCTCGCTTCGCTCTACGAACGTGAGAAGGACTTCAAAAAAGCCGAACTCGTCTATAAGGACCTCATCGTCGTGCATGATACCGACCCAGAAATCTACCTGAAGCTCGGATTCGCCCTCTCCATGCAGACGAAGTACGAAATCGCCTTTGAAATCTATAAGAAACTCCACGCGATTACCGGCGGTTCCGACGAGGCGGTCGAAATGCTCGCGAATTTGGCCTACCAGCTCGAACGCTACGAAGAGGCTCGGAATTCGGCTAAGGAATACCTGAAAAAACATCCGAGAAACGTCGAGATGCTCAATCTTCTCGCGAGTTCTCAGGCAAATCTCGGCGAACGGAAGGAGGCCCTCGAAACCTTGGAAAAACTCCGGGTCATCGATCCGTACAATTCCAAAATCCGCGAGTTTGCGGAAAAAATCGCCCTCGAACTCGAGCTGGAGGGGAACTTTGGTAAAAACCCCACCGCATAACCGCCCTACCGATGCTTACGAAAGTTCCTCCCCATTCCGTCGAAGCCGAACGAGGCGTTCTCGGATCCATCCTTATCGACAAGGACGGCATCATCCAGGTTTCCGGACTTCTTGCTCCGGGCGACTTCTACGATAACGCCCACGCGCTCGTATACGAAACGATGCTCTCGCTGTTTTCGGCGAACCGACCGATAGATTTACTGACCGTTCGGGAGCATCTCGATGACCGGGGGAAGCTCGATGCCGTAGGAGGGAACGCTTACCTTCTTGAGCTTTCCAATTCGATCTTCACGAGTTCGAACATCTACCAGTACGGGCAAATCGTTAAGAGCAAAAGCGTTTTGCGACGGCTCATCAAGGCCGGAAGCGACATTCTCTCATACGGGTACGACGAGGAAAACGACATCAACGTCCTTTTGGAAAAAAGCGAACAGGCGCTTTTTACGGTGACGCAGACGTTCATTCAAAACAAGCTCGTCCATATCAAGGACATCGTGGGACTCCGTTACGAAGAATTCGCGGAAATCCACGAAGATCCCAACTATGGAAAGGAGGGGGCCGTGTATACCGGTTTTTCATGAATCGATGCCAAACTCGGCGGACTGAAGCCCGGAGACATGGTCATTCTCGCCGCGAGGCCGTCGATGGGTAAGACGGCCCTGACGCTCAACATGTGCCTCAATATTGCCGATTCGGGCAAGAACGTCGCCATTTTTTCCCTCGAAATGTCGAAGGAGCAGCTGACCGACCGCATGATCGCCTCGACGATGGGCGTCGATTCGTGGAAGCTTCACAAGGGCGAACTCGAAGATGACGAATTCGCCAAAATGGGCGACGCGCTCGAAAAGCTTTCGCGCGCGAACATCTATATCGACGATTCCCCCGCCGGAAATCTCATAGAAATCAAATCGAAGGCCCGACGGTTGAAAATGGAGGCCGGAGTGGATTTTCTCGTCATCGACTACCTTCAGCTCATGGGGGGAAACAATCCGATGAACCGCGTTCAGGAAATTTCCGAGATTTCGCGCGGCATCAAATCCCTCGCTCGCGAACTCCAGGTTCCGGTTCTCGCGCTTTCGCAGCTCTCCCGTGCGGTCGAATCGCGCACGACGAAGGAACCGATCCTCTCCGACTTGCGCGAATCCGGCTCCATCGAACAGGACGCCGACGTCGTCATGATGCTCTATCGCGAGGATTATTACGACGAATTTACCGAAAACAAGGGTGTGACGAACGTCTTCGTTCGAAAAAACCGCAACGGTCCCGTTGGGCAGGCCGATTTGAAGTTCGAAAAGAAATTCCAGAAGTTCTACGACCTCGAAACCAAGCGCGAGTACGAAGAGGTGTTTTAGAAAACCCCCACCTCTTGGGTGGGGGTTTTAACGAACCGCCCCTTTCATTTTCGGTTCCAGTCGCGCCGTACTTTGTGGAGCGTTTTGGCGCTTATTCGCCGCTCGGCGTTTTTAGAGCGGGAAAGGTAGGTGGCAACTGCGCTTTCGTCACGTATGCCGTTCACAAGCAGTTCACCCTTTCCGATCATGCGGGTTTTGACCCGATCGGGCCTCCGATTTTTGCGCCGCTCACTCGCGAGCTCCCGTCGGTGGAGCTCGCTCGCGATGTCCGCTTCGAGCAGCCACGGACTTCTCCGGTACCTCATACTCATCGCCATGACATTCCTCCTTTCTTTTGGCGTTTGGTTTTGGTAGCCTGAAACTACCCATCCTCCGCGGAAAGTCAAACGCGCTACTCGCCGTTGCAGTTTCCGCCCATGTTTTTCGCCTGGCCTTTGCAGGCTTCCGAGGAAGTTTTCTTATAAGGGTCAATGGCCTTGAGCGTTTTGCTTAACAGAACGTGCATTTCAACGAGTTGCCCCAAATTGTTGTCGGTCGAAACGTTTTCGTCGGAGATGAAGGAAAGGGTTTGCAGATAATCTTCGGCGATTTCTTCGGCGACGTCGGTTTTTATTTCGGCCAAATTCCGATAGCGTTCCAAATATTCGTCGGCATTCTTGGCGTCTTCGGGCTTTGGTTGCCCGATTTTTTCGAATCCTCCGGCATATTCCGATCAAAGCGATTTCGTTTCGTCGTACATGCTTTTGACGATTGCCACGCCGTTATTGACGGCCTCGCCGATTCCTTGGATGGACGCATTCATTCCCTGCCAGCCTTCGCCCCGGTTATAGGCGTCGAGATTCCGGAGCGCCCGATCGGAAGCCGAAGTCGAAATGCCTTGGCGTCAGAGTTCTTGCCGGAGAAGGCGCTTTTCCATTTCGGATTGTTGTTTGTGTTCGCCCCGAAGCATCGACCATGCCTCTTTCCAGTCTTTCGTTCCGTTTTGCATGACTTCACCAAGCCTTCCCAGACGATCTATGGCGCCCTTGATCCTTTCGAAGAAAGTTCCTTCTCCCGAGGTGTTGCAGGATTCGATTGCCCCCGGCCCGTAGGCGGCCTTGAGTGCCGCGCCGAAATTTTCGGGGCCGACGGGAATTCCCGACACGCTCGCAGGCTCGTCTCAAAGGACCGCTTCGCGATAGAGGTTCATCACGAGGACGTGTGAGGAGAGCGCGTCCTCAAGCACGTCTCCAACCGTTCGTCACTGGGTTGAATACGAGGCAAAGGGCGACGCGTTCGAAGAAAAGGTCTCTTCGAGTCAGCATGATGCCGCAACCGAATCCACGCTCATCATGAGCGATCGTTGCCGCTTGTCGAGTTGGGCATGATCCCGGCGTATGGCCGCAGGAAGTTCGGTTCTTCGAATAAGGTTCACCGTAAAGCGGAACGAAGTCATCACGTTGACGCTCGAGAGCGATTTGTTGACGCTCCCCATCACCGAACTTTGCGCTTTATCGACATCGGCGGTAGCGGTCCTTTTTCCGTCCTCGCGATTTTGGCAGTTGGCGGCGGTACCGATTCGTACCGCTTCCGAAATGATGTGGTCAACGCCTTTGAGGTATTCTTTAAGTGCCGGAGCCGGAGCTTCGCGAATCACGCACGACTCGGCCCCCGCGCTCGAAAATCCTCCCCAGACCGGGACGGTGACGAGAAGTGCGAGCGCGAATCGTTTCATGTGGTTTTAGGATTATCTGCCCTTCGGGATTTCGTAATACTTTTTGGAAAGCGATCCGACGTTCATGATGGAATCGACGAACGTTTGGGTAAATCCCCGGAACTCCTGAAGATCGTTCGAAAAGGAATCCGAGTACGATTGGCGGACGGCGGCTTCTTTTGAAAAGGCGTAGTTTCCCTCCGGATTCCGACTCGGTCAGAGATTGGCAACGGCTTCGTCGGAATTCAGTTCCTCGAGGTTGCGGATCGATTGCGCGGTTTGTCCGTCGTCGATGACGTTTTGTTTGTCGTAGCGGATGCCGAAGTCCTTGAACGTCCCGGCCGTGATCTCCTGGAATTCTTTTTCTTCGCTGCTCGTTTTCGAGGCTCCCCGGGGACTTTGTTCGGCATTGAGATTCAATATCGGCGGGGGCATGGTCTGCACGACGACCCCAAGATGGGTGAGGCTCGGGAGATTGAGGTTCTTCCAGATCGGTCCGAAAAAATTGTTGGTATGCCCGGCCTGGATGAACGACGACCCCCCGAATTTTTGAACGATCTTGAAGTTTTCATCGAGCACGCTTTCGATCGAGTACGTTTTGCCTCCTCAAAGCAGGAATTGTTCGTACATGATGAAATCCACCCGAATGCAGAAAAACGCGAAACAAGGAAAAGAGTCGGTCTTGTTGTCGGATTTTCCCCGGTTTCCTCCGGCAACCGTCGCGGGCGATGCCGGAGCGGTCGGATTTCTCGAATGCCCGATGCTCGCCGAGTTCGATCCGTAGGCGAGTTGTCGGGCAATGTCGAACGCGAGCGCTTCGTCAATGCCCGCAATTCCGGTTCCGGAACACGCGGCGTCCATCGAGACTCCCGAGGCGGTAATGCTCCCGGAAAAACTTCCGGCGTAAGCGGGAGGATTCACGGTTACGTCCGGAACGAATCGATAGCCGTCGTACATCGCCCGTGACGAAGGGAATCCCGGAGTCGCGCCGAAACTCAAAACGCTTTTTGCGCCGTCGTTCGGCATTCCTCCGTAGGGAACGTCCTTCGCGAAAATGACGTCGTGCACGTTTTCCAAGTCCTTCATGAGGTCGTAGCTCGAATTGTCGAGACTTCCGTCGGTAAAAATCCCCATCGAACCCATTCTGCCGAGAGCTTGGGTTTGTTGTCCCGCTTCGGTTTTGAGAGCGCTCGCAAAACCGGCGGCCTCCTTGGCGATTTTGGTGATTTCGTCCGCCGTTGCAACGACGCCTTTAGCCAACCGGATGCCGATGGGGGCCACCGATCCGGCTTCGATGGCACCGAGTTCCGGCAAAGTGAAATCCTTTGCCGGATCAAGACAGTCAATCCGAAGTCCGTCCACGTTTTTGCAAGCTTTCCCGAGCCGCTCGTTCAGTTTCCTCGCGTTTCCGGGGATGCGTTTTTCGGCCATCAGGCCTTTCAATTTTCCTACTCCTTGGTCAACCTTCCGGTAGAGGTCGAGCCCCAAATCTTCGGAAACGAAACCTTCTTCCGCATGCGCGGTCATGCCATGTTTGATCGATCCGTCCCAAAAGGCGCCGGAGGAAATTTCCGACGCGACGGGCGGGAGGGCGAGGATCGCCGCGACCGCTATCGTCCTTTGGAGGAGCATTATTTTTTCGGAAAAACGAACGTGAGGGCGCCCTTGCTTGCGCTTACGCGAATGGTACCACGTTTTTTCCCCGTTATCAAATAGTCGGCGATGGCGTCTTCGATCTTGTCTTGGACGTATCGGCGTACCGGACGCGCTCCAAATTCGGGATTGTAGGTTTCCTTTTCGATGAGGGTCACCGATTTGGCATCATATTCGAATTCGATGCCGACCTTTGAGAGCCGCTCCCTCAGGTTTTCGAGTTGGAGGCGGATGATCTTTCCCATCGCCTTTTTATCGAGGGGATTGAATACGACGGTCTTATCGATGCGGTTGATGAATTCGGGAGCGAAATACTCGTCGAGTCCGCCTACGATTTTATCTCGGATCTTTTCGTAATCCCGGACGATTTTGGCTTCTTCGCCTTCGTCGATGTCGAACCCGATTTGGGCGGCTTTGGACGTGAATTCCTCGCTTCCGATGTTGGACGTCATGATGACGATGGTGTTTTTGAAGTTCACCTTTCGCCCCTTTCCATCCGTCACGGTTCCGTCTTCGAGAATCTGGAGGAGGAGGTTGAATACTTCGAAATTCCCCTTTTCGATTTCATCGAAAAGTACGATGGAATAAGGTTTCCGACGTACTTTTTCGGTGAGCATCCCGCCTTCTTCGTACCCGACGTATCCGGCGGTCGTGCCGATGAGTTTCGATGCCGACGAACGTTCGTTGTATTCGCTCATGTCGATCTTGATGAGCGCTTTCGGATCGCCGTAAAACTCTTCGGCGAGCGCTTTTACGAGTTCGGTTTTTCCTACGCCCGTCGGTCCGAGGAATAGGAAGGAGCCGATGGGACGGTTGGTGTCCGATATGCCCGAACGGGAGCGCTTGATGGCGCTCGTGATGGCATCGACCGCGTCGTCTTGCGCAATGATGCGTCCTTTGAGTTTTTTTCCGAGCGCGGTGATTTTTTCCACCTCTTCGGTCCGGAGGTTTTCGACCGGAACCCCCGTGATTTGGTGGACGATCTTGCGAATGTCTTCGCCCGTGATGTGGAGGCGTTTTTCCCGCGGGACCGTACGCTTCGCCTTCCTTTCCGCGATCTTCTTTTCGAGTTCCGCCTGTTTTTCCTTGGCCTTTATGGCCTTGTGGTATTGTTGGGAAATCACGAAATTCTCAATGTCCTTCTGGAGCTTTTCGATTTCTTCCTTGGTGGATTTGATTTCTTCCTCGTCGAAATTGTACTTCATCGACTTGGCCGAACAGGCTTCGTCGATAAGGTCGATGGCCTTGTCCGGAAGGTAGCGGTCGGTGACGTAGCGGATCGAGAGTTCGACCGCATCGGAGACGGCTTCGTCTTCGATGATGAGGTTGTGGAACTCTTCGAATGACGGGGCGAGTCCCCCGATGATGGCCTTGGCGGTATCGACGTCGGGTTCTTCGACCTCGATCTTTTGGAAACGCCGTTCCAGCGCGGAGTCCTTTTCGATATGTTTTTGGTATTCGGTCAGCGTAGTGGCTCCAATGACGCAGATTTTCCCGCGACCCATCGCGGGCTTGAGGATATTGGCGGCATCGAGAGTTCCTTCGCCCGAACCCGCGCCGATGATGGTGTGGATTTCGTCGATGAAGAGGACGATTTCGTTTTCGAGCTTGGACGCCTCGTCGATGATCTGCTTGATGCGCGCTTCGAATTCGCCGCGGTATTTGGTTCCGGCGACGAGGGAGGAAAGATCAAGGGAAATGACGCGCTTTCCGCGCATGGCGAGAGGGACGGTCCCTTCGGAAATCCGACGGGCGAGACCTTCGACGACGGCCGTTTTTCCGACCCCCGGTTCTCCTACCAGGCAGGGATTGTTTTTCGTCTTTCGGTTCAAAACCGAAATGAGGCGCTCGATTTCCTTGTCGCGGCCGATAATGGCGTCGATTTTCCCCTGCTTGGCTTCGAGCGTGAGGTCGTTTCCAAAAAAGTCGAGGGCGGGGGTTTGGCTCTCTTCCTTTTTAGTTTCCGGTTTTTTGTTAGCCACGAAGGGATTGTTTTGTTCCGGCGAATCGCCTTGCTGCATCCCGGTTTCGAGCGCGTTCAAAATGCCGTCGAGCGGACCGAACATGTTTGCCTGTTGGTCTTCCTTGGGCTTGGAGAAATGTTTTTCGTATTCGATGAGGTGTCCCTCGAAATCCTTGGGGCTTACGCCGATGAAATCGAGGAACTTATAGATCCATGGCTCAGCGTCGGCTCGAAGGAGAGCCAAGAGGAAATCTTCGATCCCGGCTTTTTTCTTTTCGAACGACGCGGCGATTTTTACCGAGGCGACGATGAGCTCTTTCATGCGCGACGAAAGTCCAGAATACTCGCCCCGACCCTTCGTCCGGTATTCGGAAAACGGCTTTTTAGCAAACACTTCGGATACGATTTTTTCGTTGATTCCATAGGCGGAAAAAAGGTCGAAGATCGGACCGTTCTGAATTCGGACCGCTTCAAAGAAGACATTTTCAGGGAGGATTTCGGAGTATCCGGCCTCTTTGACCGAATTCTCGGCGTCGATCATGAGCTTTTTGTATTCTTCGGAAAAATTGTTGAACATGCTTCGCGCTTTTAGTATAAGACGTTTGGAACCATAATACTCTATGCGAAAAGAAACTCCAAGCATCCGGAGTGCCTTTACGTTGACGAATGTCCAATAATGGGTCGGAAATCGTTTTCTCCCGCGCGACCTTGCTAAAAACCGTTCATTCCGCCGATTTTTTGCGCATAAAGCGTGAAATGTGGTAGTATGCACCAAAACCGAACCATGCCGAAAATTTCCCTATCCCTGCCTCCCGATATCGCCGAAGCCGTAAAAACCCTCCCGGAAGGAGGTCTTTCCAAGGCCGTTCAAGCAGGGATTACCGCCGCGATACTTTCGTCTTCGGTAAAAAACGGCGTTGACTCGGCAATGTCCCGAGCCCCGAAGACCCCGGAAGAAAAGATGTCCTACGCACTGAAGACGTTCGTCGATTTTCACCGCTCGAAGCTCGAATCCGACGAGGACGTGACCCATCTTTCCGAATCCGATGCCCAAGTCTACCATACGCTTGCCATTGCGTTTGAGTTTTCCATCCGCGAGCTCATGCGCGGCGCAAAATGCTTCACCCAGGGTTCGGAAGCCGAGATATTCCGGGTGAAAGCCGGGGATTCCGAATTCGTCGTCGTGAAACGCCGTTATGATTCTTTTTCGGGTTCGCTCGGCACCGATCGTGAATGCAAGCTCCAAATAGCCGCCCGAAACGTAGCGAAAAAGACCGAAGGGGTTCGGGTTCCGAAAATCTTCCACCGAATCCATGGCGAGGACGGTTCGGAATACATCGTCATGGAATACGTGAAGGGTAAAACGTTGTGGAACCTCATGCTCGAATCGCTTGCGAATCCGGGGCAGAATTCCCAGTGAACCCTCGCCGTCGGAAGTTCCAATCCGGTGGCCCGGTTTTTCGAAGCCCGTGCGGGATTCGAAAAGAAATTCGACAACGATACCGAAGCGGAGACCGACATGCGTCTCCGGTATCAGGAATATGGCGAGAGAATCGGACTCAAGCACGACCTCGGAATCATGAACGTCGATCCGATCACCCGAAAGGTGACATACCCCAATCTCGAACCCTATCTGGAGGCCGATTTGAAAAAGCTTTCGATGTTCGATGCCGAGACGGTCGGGTACGTCGAAAAAAAGCTTCGGAAATTTCTTACGGACCTTCACGGCGAAGGGATATTCCACCGCGATCTCAATGTCCGGAACGTGATGCTTACCCCTGAGGGCGACATCTACGTCATCGATTTCGGCAAGGGCATCCAATCCGCCCCGAACGATTTTTGAGTTTATGACGCCCAAGAGGGCCGATACAACGATGATTTTTCGATCATCGAACAATTTCGGGCACATGGCCCCAAAGAACTTTCGGAGGCCGAAAGGTACGTCCGGCATGCCGCTGAAGTAAAGAGTGGCATTCCGCTTCAGCGCATCGCCGAAGCATCCCGGAGACTTGGACTGGATCCCGAATCGGTTGTCCGGTCGGTTGCGAATATCAACATGGTATGCGGCGCGAAATATTTCCAAGGACTTTTCGGACAGTACGTTAACGGTACGGCCGAACGCACCCATCCGACCACGTTCATTCGCCCTAATCCGCGTAAACCCGAAGCAATCAAGGCCAGCGAAGCCGGGACACGTCAACTTTTAGCCCATTTGCTTTTGGCTGATTCGACCGAATTGGAAGAGTTTTCGCGGTATCTCGATTCCGTTCGCTCCCGCCTCGATTTTATATCGTCGGGCAAATCGGACGTCTCGATGCTTCCTTCGGTTTTCGGTTCGCCCGCCAAGGATGAACGGGCAAGAAAATATCTTCCCGTGTTTGAAACGGCCGTGCTTGCGGCCATGGGATAACGAATGCTTGGATTACCTTCGATCAGCAAGGTCAATGAATTCGAGAACCGGGATTTCCTTTCCGTCGCGGATGAGGTCGGTCACGGCCACGATCCTTCCGGAATCGGAAATTTTTCCGCATTCGCGAAGCTTTACGAGCGCCGCCTCAAGATTCGCCTCATGGTTGTCCGACCATTCGGGAAGACATACCGGCTCCATGCCGAAGAGCGCGTTCATGTATCGAACGGTCGTTTCCTTTCCGGTAAACGCGAAAACGGCGGCGTTCGGACGGTAAGCGGCCGCAAGCCGAGCAAGCCGCCCCGTTTTCGTAAAAATGAGAACGGCCTCGACGTCGAGGTCTTCGGCGGAATAGATGGCGTTTTTGATGAGGATTTTCTTCTCCCGATCGCGCTTCGAAAGTCCGGCGTCGGAGTATTCCTTATGCTCGGAAACGAAGTGGCTTTCCGCGGATTCGATAACGCTTTTCATCATCGCGACGGACTGGAGCGGATATTTTCCGGTTGTCGTTTCGCCCGAGAGCATCGTTGCGTCCGCACGTTGGGCGACCGCATTGAAAATATCGGAAACTTCGGCGCGGGTGGGGAAGGGGTTTTCGATCATCGTTTCGAGCAGGTGGGTCGCGACGATGGAAAATTTTCCCATCTCCCGAGCCATTCGGACGATTTCTTTTTGGAGGAGCGGAAGCGTTTGGATGGGGACCTCGATTCATAAATCGCCGCGGGCGACCATGACCCCGTCCGAAACTTCGAGAATTTCGCGGAGATTGTCCACCCCTTCGCGATTTTCGATTTTCGCGATGATTTTCACGTGTTCCGCTCCGTTTTCCCGAAGGAGCGTCCGAAGTTCTTCGACGTTTTCCTTCGTTCGGACGAAGCTCATCGCCACGAAATCCATTCCTTCGGAAATTCCGAAAAGGAGGTCTTCCCGGTCTTTCTCGGTTACTCCGGGAAGCCGGATTTTCGTATCGGGGAGATTGACGTGGCGACGGCTTCCGACCGTCGCGTCGTTTTCGGCCCGAACGGTAAGCGAACCGGCGTTTTTGGCAATGACCTTCACGTCGAGAAGTCCCGAATCGATGCGGATGGTTTCTCCCACGTTCAGATCTTCGAGAAGATGGGGATAATCGCAAAAGAGTCCCTGGAGATCGGCATCCGCCGCCTTTTGTTCGACGTATATCCGAAATTCGTCGTTCTTGGAATACCGCCGTTTCTCGGCGACGTCGCCGGTTCGGATTTCGGGTCCTTTGGTATCAAGGAGGGTCGAAAGGTTCGTTCGCCCCGAGGCGTTGAGTTCGCGCACGCGCTCCATAATGGCGTGGACACCCTCGTGTTTGGCGTGGGAAAAATTGAATCGGAGAACGTTCACTCCGCCATCGAAGAGCGCAGCGAGGTTTTCGGAAGATTCCGTAGCTGGGCCGACGGTGGCGATGATTTTGGTCTTTTTCATGCTTTTTCTGGCGGTTGGAATTATTTTCTTCTCCATTCCTTCGGGAAGGAATTGGTGATTTTTCCGTTTTTTATACGCTCAAGCCCGAGGAACCGGTCTCGATAGACGATTTGCGCGAGATTCGCGTGATTCGACGGAGCCGCGACGACTTTTTCCCCATTAGGAATGGGGCCCGTCGAATCACGCGAATCCGCAACCAATTCCGTCTCGAACCCCGACAAATACCGGTGGAGTTCCTTTTCGTCGCGCAATAGGAGTTTCGCGACGTTTCTCAAATCGCGGTTCTTGCCGAGTGACCAATTGGCTTCGAATTTTCCTTCTTCCAGGCGACCGATGCGTTCGCCGAATTTGAGAAAATAGCAGGCGTCGGCAAGTTCTGGCACTCCGTTGACTTTGCGGACGGCAATCACGTCGTTGCGATATCGATAAAAATGGTGGGTTTTTTCTCCGAAGTCCGGAGTCCCGAGATTTTCGAGCGCTTCGCGGATCCGGTCGGCATCCCGATCGGAGATTTTCGAAAGCCCGTCGTTTTTTGAGCGGCGGAAGATTTTTTCGTTTTCTGGCAAGGGAGCGGCTTTCTTGATTTTAGCAACGAAAAAACCGCCCGCACCTTCCGCGTGGGGCCAGAATTTTTTTTGGAAAACGGTTTCGAACGTTCCGGGAAAAGCGGACGCCACGTTTTCGAGCACGCCTTCATTTTCGAAACGGTTGAGCGTACAGGTCGAATAGAGCATTTCCCCACCCGTTTTGAGTGCCGAAAGCCCGGCGACGAAGAGCTTTTCCTGAAGGCGGGCAATCGTTTTTACGTTTTTTACGTTCCAGTATTTGAGCGATTCCTCAGCCTTGAACCCAATGCCTTCGCCCGAACAGGGCGCGTCCAAAAGCACGCGGTCGAACGTTTCCGGAAGCGCTCCGAAAAGAACGCCGTTCATATTCGTGATTCCCGTTCGGTCCGACGTTCCCATGCGTTCGACGTTTTCTATGAGCGAGGAAATCCGCTCCTTGGCGAATTCGTTGGCCACGACGAACGAATTCGGAAAATGTTCGAGCAACTGGGTGGTTTTTCCCCCTGGCGAAGATGCCATGTCGAGCATGAGGAACGAGTCTCCCCACTTTCGGTACGGCCCCGTTCCGCCTTCGGCCAAATGCCAGACGCTCATCGAGGCCGAGAGTTCTTGAACGTAGAAATCCCCCAGAAGATGCTCGAGCGTGCTTCAAAGCGCGGTGGCGGTGTCTTCGCGGTCCACCCGGAATGCCAGGGCGTTTTCGGTGGGCGAGAGCGTCCATCCTTCCGCCGATCTTTTGTTTTTGAATTCCGTCGGATTGACGCGCTCCGAATTTATCCGGAGCGTTTTTTTAAGGGGACGGAGCAGGGATTTTTGAAACGCTTCGAATTCTTCGGGTTTTCCTTGGAAGAATTCGGTTTCAAAGTATTCGAGAAACGCTCTGGAAATGGACATGGCAATTTTATGTTTTGGGAGTCCGAACCCCCGGTTACTCCCTTTCGCTTACCGAACGTCTTGCGTCACGGTCAAGATCGCGCTCCTTGAGTACCTGCTTCTTATCGTGGGACTTTCGTCCCCGCGCGAGCGCGACCTTCAGTTTTATGAGATTGCCCTTGAAGTAGACTTCGGTCGCGATGAGGGCCACCCCTTTCTCCTTGATTTTTCCCGTTAGGCGATCGATGTCGCGACGCTTGAGGAAAACCTTGCGTTCGCGAACGGGATTGAGCGCGTGCGCGAGCTTGGGTGCCCGGGAATAGGGCGATATCCGCATTCCGACGATGACGGGCCTTCCGGATGCTAGGATGACGTAGCTTCCCTTGAGATTGCATCCGCCCTCCCGAACGCTTTTTACTTCGGTTCCAAGGAGTTCGATTCCTGCTTCGAGCGTTTCGAGCACGTCGAAATCGAAGAGCGCTTTCTTATTTGAATGAACGCCCTCGATTTTTGGGGATTTTCGGGTTTCAGAATGGGACATTTGACGTATTTGACGCGGAAAAGGTCGTCGCGGCTATTTTCCGAAGTTCCGTTTTGCCGACTTCAGGCTGGAGATTGCCCGGTCGAATTCGTCGCGGTTGAAATCCGGCCAGAGGAGGTCGGAAAAAAAGTATTCCGAATATTCTGCCTGATAGAGAAAATATCCCGAATGCCGCAAGTCTCCGCCCGTTCGGACGATGAGGTCCGGAGGAGGCACGTCGCCAGTATCGCAGTAGGAGAGAAAGCTTTTTTCGTCGAGCGTTTCCGGGTCGGCACCTTCGGCAATGGCCCGCTTTGCGGCTCGGACGATCTCGTCTTGTCCCCCGTATCCTACGGCCAAAACGAGCAGGAGATTTTCGTGCGAAGCGGTTTCGAGCTCGACCGCGTCAAGCGCTTCAACGACGTCTTGGGGAAGAATCGACCGGTTTCCGATCCACCGGAACCTCGCCTGTTCTTTCTTGAGTCGTGAACGGAGTTTTTCAACTCGTTCCAAAAGGAGGCGGTACAGGTGGGAGAGTTCTTCTTCGGAACGTTCCTCGACGTTTTTCTTGGCTAGCGCCCAAAAACTCACGGCTTCGATTCCATTCTCCAGGCAGTAGTCCACGACGTTTTCCATGACGTCGGCGCCTTTCGTGTGGCCGAGGAGGGTCGCGAGTGCGTGGCGCTTGGCCCAACGGCGGTTGCCGTCCATGATGAAACCGATATGCATGCTATCCGTGCGAATCGAGGTAATCTTGTAAAATAATGGCCGCCGCCATGGAATCGACCCTTCCGGCTTCCTTCCTTCCGATTCCGGCTTCCTCGAGACTGAAGTACGCCGCCGAACTCGAAAACCGTTCGTCCTGTTCGGAGAGGGGAAGGTTTGGAAAACGCTCCCGGAGACGCTCGGAGAATCGTCGCATGAGCCGGGTTTCTTTCGATTCGCGTCCGTCGGCATGATTGGGAAGTCCGATGACGAAGCCCGTAATCTTCCGTTCGGCGACGATCCGTTCGAGCACGTCCGGGGCTTTTTCCGTCTCAAGGTCTCCGATGGGGACGGCAATTCCCGCGATTTCGGCCGCGAGGCCGATGCGGCGGGTTCCGTAGTCGATTCCAAGAAGCGGCATGTTCGAAAAGGGTTAGTCCGCTTTCACGGCGATTTCGATCCGCATTCGGATGTAGGTATCTTCGCCCAAGTGGATTTTTACGTCCGCGGAGCCCTCCTTTTTCAGGTGATGGCCATCAGGAAGGGCGACATGTCGGCGTTCGAGGGTTACGCCGAAATCCTTTTTGATGCGTTCGATGATTTCGTGTTCGCCCACGCCGCCAAAAATTTTCCCCCCCGATCCGACAAGTTCGAACCGCAAGGTTTTCGCATGGAGCTTTTCGGCGATTTTATGTCGGTCTTCCACGAGTCGGCGTTTCTCATCCTGCCGTTTTCTCTTTTTCGCTTCCTCTTCGGCTATGGCCTTTTGGTCCATGAGAATGCCGAGCCCCTTGGGAATGAGATAATTTTTCGCTTGTGCGTGGCTGACCTCGACGATTTCGCCTTCCTTTCCGATTCCGGCGATTCGGGTCGTCAGTTTCACTTTGAGCTTTTCGGTTGCCATGGAGTTGGGGGTTGCGATTGTGCGGGAGATTGCTCTTCGGGTGTGAAAGCCGTTAGAACCGCGGCGACTTTAACTTCGGTGAGGAGCAAGGTCCAAGGTTTTCACAACCGAAGGATCATTATTCGGCAATCTCTTCCGCTGCCGGAGCTTCGCCGCCGATCGTTTCGAGGATGATCTTGTATCCGAGGAGTTCGCTCGCGAGGTTGATGTTGGTTCCACCTTTGCCGAGAACCTTGGGTTTTTCTTCGGAAGTGACGGTCGCCGTAATCGTGCGGGAATCTTCGTCGATGACGACGTCCGCGACTTCTCCCGGAACGAGCGCCTTTTTCGCGAGTTCGCGCATGTCGGGGGAGTAGTTGATGATGTCGATCTTTTCTCCGAAAAGCTCGTCCACCACGCCCTTTACGCGGATTCCCTTCGGTCCGATGAGCGAGCCAGCCGGATCGATTTCATCGTATTCGGTGGCGGCGATGAGCTTGGTCTTGAGTCCCGGGATGCGCGCGATGGAAACGATTTCCACCGAACCTTCTTCGAGTTCCGGAACGTTGGCTTCAAACAGTTTGACGACGAGTTCTTTTTCACGCCGGGTAAGGACAACGCGCGGTCCGGTCATGGTGTCTTCTTCGATGCGGGCGACGTAGAGGTACATGCGTTGGCCTGGAACGTAGCGGTCCTTGGAAACCTGTTCGGATTTGGGAAGGACGACCTGGGTCCCGTTGTAGTCGAAGATGACGCGGTTTTTTTCGACGAGTTCGACTTTGAGGTTCACGATCTGCCCTTCCTTGTCCTTGAAGAGGTTGAAGATCTTTTCCTTTTCGGTTTCTTGGATTTTTTGCACGATGACTTGGCGTGCGGCTTGCGAGGCGATGCGTCCGAAACCTTCGGATCCGACGACTTCGTCGGTCACGTCGAGTTCGATGGTGTCGCCCACCGAAAAGTTTTCGGCGTCTTCGCCCAGGTCCTCGAGGGAAATTTCGAGTTCCGGATTTTCCACGGTCTCGACCACGGTCTTTTCGAGGCCGATTTCAATGGTTCCGGATTCGACGTCGATCTTGACGTTGACGTTGGAATCCTTGTTTCCGAAGTCTTTTTTATAGGCGGTTTTAATGGCTGCCTCGATGATTTCCACGAGCTTCTCGCGCGAAATCTTCTTTTCTGCGGAAATCTGGTTGATGGCCGCTTCGATTTTTCGAATGTCGATCATAAATCGGGAAAGATAGGGGTAGGGATATTTACGAAAAAAGAATCCGTCCGAACGAATTCTCTGCTTCGAATCTGGGGGTGATTGTATCTGATTCCGGACGCTTCGCAAGGAAAAAGGGGCCGTCATCATGAAAAAACATGAAACGCATTCGTCAAGCGCTCTTTTTGGAGCGGGAGGAACGGGTATGGTAAAATCAGAAGGTCAGAGGCCTCCAAAGCCGCCGTAAAACCAAAACATAACGCATGACGATTCGTTCCAAAAGGCTTCAGGCCGCCATTCTCGCCCTCGTTCTCGCCCTTCAGTCCGCCATTCCTTTCCGCCAAGCCGCGGCCGATGCCGAACCCGAAGACCGAACCTTCGTGGTAACCGCGTATTACTCGCCCCTTCCGAATCAGGAGAAATATCTGCGCGGAAGTTACGAAGCCGACCTCCGGTTAAACGGTAACGGAACTCACGGAGCGAGCGGAAAGGCCGTGTACGCCGGAATGCTCGCGGCCCCGAAACACTACGAATTCGGAACGGTCATCCACCTTGAAGGGCTTGGAACCGGAACGGTTGACGACCGTGGCGGCGCCATCGTGAAGGCGGGCGAACGGGGATATTCCCACGACCGAATCGACGTGTGGATGGGGTACGGCGACGAAGGGCTGTCAAAGGCTTTGGCTTGGGGGAAAAGAACGGTCAAGGGAAGGATCGTTTCCGAAATTTCCGAAACGAAGCACGTCAACACCATACGCATTGCTGGAAATTCCTTGGAAAAACCGGCCTTAAAGAAGCCCGCCCCGAAACCCGCCGCCCAAAGGATATGGACCGAACCGGTCGGCCCGAACAGTTCGACCGAAATGGTCCGCGCCCTTTCCGAGAAACTTCACGAAATCGGATATCTTCCGGCGGGAAAGCGTGATGCTTACGATGCGGAAATCAAATTCGCCCTCATCCGTTTCCAAACCGACAACGGCCTCTTGAAAGGACCGAAGGATTCCAATGCCGGATATTACGGTCCTGCGACGAGAAAAGCCTTGAAGGCCGCCCACGAAGAGAAGCTCGCAGAGGTTTCGGCCATTTCGTCGGAATTGGCTTTCCTCTCGGAAGAATTAACGAAAAAAGTCGTCGAAGTCGCGCAGGAGGCCGAATCTCTCAAGGCATCCCTCGAGCGAATCGGAACTCCGAAAGAAAACGAGACGGGAGCGCACGTCCGCGTTTTGCAGGAAGCTCTCGTGTCGCTTGGATACCTTGACGCGAAGCCTACGGGGATTTACGGCCCGAAAACCAAGGACGCCGTCGCGAGATTTCAGATCGATCAAAAGCTCGTGCTCTCAAAGGAAGATCCGAATGCCGGGAAATTCGGAAAACTGACCCGCTCGAAAATGATTCTTTCCCTCATCGAAAAAAACGTCCCGTAGGGGACGTTTTTCGTTAGGAAAACCTTTTCGAAGGCGAATTCCGATTGGTCGAACGGAGTTGGGATAGATCGACCCCGACGGGAAGTTTGGATCCGTCCATGAGTCCTTGCGGCTTGTGGAAGAGGTACCCCTGGCTCAGGTGAATCCCCATGTCGGTGACGATTTCCCACACCGCCAAACTGTCAACGTGTTCGGCGACGATTTCGCATCAGAGTTTTTGGGCCGAAGCGACGATGGCTCCCGCGATGATCCGATCTTCCTGGCTTTTATCGAGATCCTTGATGAATCCACCGTCGATTTTGATGATGTCCGGCCACCAACCCTCTTTGAACCGCTCGAAATTGGAGCTTTCCGTTCCGAAATCGTCGAGGGCGATTTTGCATCCCGCCCGTTGGAGTTCGATGATTTTTCCGACGTATTCGGCTTGCCCCGAAATGAATTTCCGAAAGGCCTTTTCGAGGATTTCTATCGTGACGCGCGACGGATGGATGTCGAACCGTTCCATTTTTTCCCTGAGGTACGCCACGAGTTCGGGGTCAGCTAAATCCTGCCAGTTGATGTTGATGGTAAAATGGGTGTCGGTTCCGGAAAGGGCCCGGCAATTCTTTTCGAACATTTGGCGGGTAATGAACGGAATCGTTCCGCCTTGTTCCGCATGGTCGATGAAGGCTCCCGGGGAAAGAACGGTCCCATCGGCCTTTACGATCCGCGAAAGGCTCTCGAATTTGGTAAACTTTCCGGTCGCGTTGTCGATGATTCCGTGATAGTGGGGTTCGAAAAGGTTTCCGTGCAACGCTTCGGCAACGAGGGCGCCGCCCTTGAGGTTGGCGATGATCCGGCGTTCGGAATGGTGGGTTTCGTCGTAGGCGACGACCCTGTGGCCCTTGCGCGTTTCCTCCATCGCGATCTGGAGTTTTTTATAGATGTCGGTTTTCAGCTGGTCGGAATAACTGACCGCGATCCGGGCCCTCAAACAAAGGCCGTTTCTCGATTCGCCGCCGAGGTTTTCGGCTTCCGGAAAGAAGGCGAATGAAGAGAACAGTTCGTGAAAATAGGGTACGACGTCCGAAAACGGAATGCCGTTTTCGTTTTCTTGGTAATCCCCGATGATGAGGAATTCTTTGGGCGACGTCCGGTAAACCTTCCAAAGCTCCTGATTGGTCGCGAAAAATTGGTTTATCGGCCCGTCCACGATGCTCTTGAGGAACTTGTCTCCGGTATCGATACCGTAAGCCCCGTTCACTTCGGTAAGATTTTCGACCTTGATGAGAATGGAGGCGACCTTCGGGATGTCCGAGAAAAGCGGAAGATCGTCTTCGTATTGCCGGAGATTCGGAAGCCCCGTGAGCGCGTCTGCGCGCAACTGCCGGTCGATTCGTTCGTTGGCTTCACGCAAGTGGACGTTCGTTTCCGACAGTTGGTGGCGGTCGGTAATGATGCTGAGAAGGTTCGAAATGTTATTGTGAATGAATTCCCGGTGCTGTCCGAATATTCTCGAGAACGCCTTTTCGAGGTTTGCCGGATACTGGAGCGAGAGATAGTGTCCGTATCCCAAAGGCACGGGCGCATGCCCATTGCCACGAAGCACCCCGCCTCCCGAATCCTTCGGAACGCACGAAGTCTTGGCGCAATCGGTGGTGGAAAGTCCGAATTCCGAGAGTTCGCACCCGCAGGCTTTTATTTGGGCCGAACACATTCCGAAAAAGAATTCCTCCACGATTTCGCAAGCCGCTCGGTAGGCGTCGAAATCGCTCCCGCCGCGAATGGTGTCTCCAATGAGCTTCAGGAGACGGGCGTGGATGTCCCGTTCCATTTTAAGGGAGTGGTATTCCTCGAACTCCTTAAGCTTCTCATTTCCGCCAATGAGTCGCAGAAATTCCGCTTCGTGGCCCTCGAATTTTGCCTTCCAGCTTTGGTCGGTCACTCTGGATGCCCGAAGGTAGCACTCCATTGCGTTTTCCCGGGAGGCTTTTCCCGGAAGGGACGCGAAATACGCCGCGAGCGATATGTAGAGTTGGGAAAAACTCAGTACCAATCCCGAAGCCTTTTCGTGCGTTCTCGCGTATTCCCGAATCCATAATGCGACCTTCGCAGTCTTCTCGGAACGTTCGAGTCCCCGAAACTTTTCGATGATGACCGAAAAGAGCTTGATTTTGAATTCTTCGTGATAGGCGTTGTGGTATTGGTCGTCTTTAATGAGCTTCGTTGCCACCCGAAACAGCGTTTCCTCCGAAACTTCTCCGAAAAGAAGGAGGTGGTGGACCGTTTCGATCATGAATTCCTCGTGGTCTTCCTGCCGTACGAAATCGACGGCCACTTCGGCGACGTCCGTAAATTCTCGACCGCTTCCGGAGACCTTCGAATAAAGCTTGAAGAGCACGTCGAGCCACTTTCGCTCGAGTTCCAAAAGCCTTTCGTCGAGCGGTTGGATTTTCCGGATTTTCGCGATGGCCGTCAACCAAACGTGCGCGAGATTTCCGAGTTTGACGCGATTCGCGATTTCTTCGCGCTCGGGGACCCCGCCGAACCCCGTGAATTTTTGCAATTGGAAGCCGAGCTCGATATTCTCGCAAATCCTTTCCGCGTTCCGGAGGATTTCGTCCGCGGTCTTTCCGTCGAAGAACTCCAAGTGGGAATAGTTTCCCAGAAGCTTTCCTTCGATGAACCGGAGTTTTCCTTGCGCCAATGGGTCGGGAGACGTTCCTTCCAGCTCGTTCCCTACGGCTTCGATTTGCGCGGCGATCATGCGGATGAGCGAGAGGGCCCGATCTTTGTCCAGGGCGCTGATCGACTGCATCGCCGCGATTTTGTTGATGATTTCGCAAAGTTGTTCGAATGCCGAAACCTGTCGGTCAAAGGATTGGACCCGTTCTTCCACCGCCTCGATTGCAGCTCCGCTCGCACGGAGCGTTTGGACGGCCGAAAGTTCCCTCGTAATGGCGGAGTGCCTTCGGGCGAAAAGTCCCGAAATCCCCTTCATGCTTTCCAACCGGATGTCTTCGAGCACGTCGAAATTTTTGGGCGATCCAAGCAGGAACAAAGCGTATTCGATGTCTTCGTAGAGCGATCGGCTGTACTTGTTTTTAAAGATCGTCGGAACCGTTTCCTTGAGGTATCGGATGACGGCGGTTTCGAATTCCGGTTCCGCGCGCAACGCCTCCCAAAGGAACGGGGAGTCTTTTTTGGACGTGGAAGCGAATTCCGTCCGCATGGCGGAAAGAAAGGCGGCGTAAGATTCGGTCGGATCTTCGAAGGGGAACGAACCGCGAATCGTCGCGAGCGCTTCTTTTCCCGTGGAGGCTCCCAAAATCTTTCGCACGAGAACCCCGGTTTTTTCCGCGCGCACTAAGCTTCCCGTTTCCGCTCCGCGGGGATTTTCGATTTCGCGGTGACGAATCGAGTCGGCGCGGATTTTCGTTACCGCGGCTTTCGCCGGCAAAACCCCGTTCGCTTTCTCGGCGGGCGGTGAAGTTGGATTTTCCGGTTTCTCCGGAATGGAACGAGGAATGCCTAAGACCATGGAATGGGGGAGAACTTTCCGATTCTATCCACGCATCGGAGGAAATCACGAATTTCGCCCATTAATGTTTGACAATACTATAAATGTATTTTTTAATTTAAATGCCACAGGCATAAAAAAGGAGAAGTCAAATTACTCCTAAGGTTCTTACCCATGTCGTACCACTACTAGAAAAAACGCAAATTCCCGGGAAGGTCGGCATTGCCGCGCTACTTTGAGCGCGGCTGCCGCCTTTTTTTTCCAAATCCCTTCGGACGCTTCGCCGGATCTTGGATTTTGGGAGCGTGTTTCATTCGGACGGGCTCGAAATCGATTCGCCCGTAGGCCCGCTCCACCCGAACCAGCTTCACTCGAACCGGGGTTCCGAATTCGGGAAACGTCCCTTCATCGGCGCGTTTTCCGAGAAATACGGCTCCTTCTACCCCGTTCGGTATCCGGACGTAATAGGCGAACTTCGACGCGCCCACGACGATCGAGTCGAATTCCTTGCCGATTTCCTTTTCCATGAAACGGGCGGTTTCCAGTCCTTCGATTTCGCGTTCGAGCGCTTCCGCCCGGCGTTCCGATTCGGAGTTGCGCTTCGCTCGTACCGGAAGTATTTCAACGTAGTGGCGCTTGCGTTCGGCACTCAGTTTTCCTCGAAGCGTTTCCTTGATGATCCGGTGGATTTGGAGGTCGGGATATCGGCGTATGGGCGAAGTGAAGTGCGAGTAATATTGGAGCGCCAGTCCGAAATGTCAGAGGGGATTTTCGCTGTAACGGGCTTTCGAAAGCCGGGAAAGAAGGCTTTTTTCAATTGGCGGGATGCCCGGCTTCGCCTTCATTCGCAAATAGGCTTCGCGAAGTTCTTTGGGCGAGAAATCGCCGTGCGGAAGGTCGATCCCGTATTTTTTAAAGAGGATTCTCAAATCGGCCCGGTTTTCTTCCGAGGGGGGTTCGTGCACCCGGTA
Source organism: Candidatus Altimarinota bacterium (assembly GCA_024709505.1). Lineage (GTDB taxonomy): Bacteria > Patescibacteriota > Gracilibacteria > BD1-5 > UBA2023 > JANJWP01. Next base: position 26,039 of record JANJWP010000019.1, read on the forward strand.
TACGAAAGGGATGCCGAGTTTCGAAAAAGAACGCGATATTTCCTCGTTGGCCAAAACCATGAACGTTTCGATGAGTCGGTGGGAGGCCTTTCGCTCGCGCAAGGAAATCGCGACCGGTTCGCCGTCCGGTCAGAGTTCGACGTTCGTTTCGGGGATTTCAAAATCGATGCGTCCTTCGGCATCCCGTCGCATATCGACGATTCCGGCGAGTTCGAAGGCATCGTCCACGAGCCGGAGGATTTCTCCGTGGGGGAGGGGATGGCTTCCGTCCCGATCCTTCCATGACTGCACCTCTTCATAGGTGCATTTCCGGGCCGAATTGATCTTCGTTTCCGCTATTCTCACGTTTGTTATCCGGCCCTGGGCACCGATTCCGATAAAAACCGAAAGGCAGAGCTTTTTTCCTCCCGGATGAAGCGAACAAAGTCCGTTCGAAAGGCGTTCCGGAAGCATCGGAATGACGCGGTCGGAAAGATAGGCGCTCGTTCATCTCCGGAGCGCTTCTCGGTCGAGGGCCGAATTTTCCCTGACGTATTCCGCCACGTCGGCGATATGCACGCCGAGCTCGAATCCGTCAGGGGTTCGTTTTACCGAAATCGCGTCGTCGAGGTCTTTGGAATCCGCTCCGTCGATGGTAATGATGGTTTCCATCGACAAGTCTTCCCGGTTCGGCGAGGTATCGTCCGATTCCGAAAAGCGTTCAGCTTCCAAAAGCGTCTCGGAGTCGAATTTCAACGGAAGTCCGCTTTTTCGAACGAGGATTTCGCGTTCGGTATTGAAATCGTCGGCAGGACCGAGACGCTCGATAATCTTTCCCGAAAGGTCTTTCCCATACCCCTCGACCGAAACGGACACGGCTTCGCCGTCCAAAGCTCCGTTCGAATCGCGATCCGAGACGTAAACGTTTTGTCGTTCCGGTACCGTAAGAAACACGAAACCGTAGCTTTTTCCGGGATTTTTCCGAAAGGTTCAAAAAAGCGGTTTTCGCGTTCGCGCGAGAATTTTCGTAACCTTCGCCTCGGCGGTTTTTCCCTCTGCCCCCTCGGTTTCGCTTATGGCTTCGACAAAATCTCCGTCGAGCGCTCCGGAACGGGAGCGGTATCCGACGAAGAATTTTTCGCCCGTCGGGGTTTCGACGAATCCGAATCTCGGATCGCTTTGCGAATAGGTGCCTTGAATTTTTCGACGTTTCATGGGACGTATGATAGGGGGCTTGGGCCAAAAAGCGAATCGAGGGCGAAATTTGGAAACGCGCTCGGGCGTGGATATAGTGTGGGCGAAATCCTTTTCTCTCGGACTCCCGCGTCTTCCGGACGGACGATTTTTGAGATTCGTCCATTAAGACGAATCGGGACCTCGGGAATCCGTTCGTCTCAGCCCTTCGTGAAATCGACGAAGCGGATTCCCGAGGTCCCGCCTGCGCACTTGGCACGAATCGATGATGAGTCCGTCCGGAAGACGCGGGAGTCCGGGTTACAAATTTTCCTCACATCCATGCAGCGTTTCCTTTTTCCGCACGTTCCGGGGCCATCGCTTTCGACCGACGATCAAAATCTCGTGCACCAGTTGTCGCGGGTTCTTCGGAGCAAGCCGGGGGACCGCGTCGTGCTTTTTTCGGAATTCGGGGGAGGGGAATACGAAATCACCAGCATCGAAAAGCACCGAATATCCTTTTTCCGCGTTCGCGAAATCGAGCCTTCCGGTGACCCGAAAACGCGAATCACCCTCTACCAAGCCCTTCCGAATCGTTATGAGAAACTTGAATACGCCATTCAGAAGGGCGTGGAAGTCGGAATTTCCGAATTCGTATTTTTCCCGTCCGAACGCTCACAAAAATTGGCGGTTACTCCGGCTAAAATCGAACGCTTCACCGCGATAGCCCGCGAGGCCGTCGAACAGTGCCACGGTTTTAAAATGCCCGGAATTTCGTTTCTGGACGCTTGGCCATCAATGCCCGAGGGCATGCCCTCAATGTTTCTCCATACTGATTCCGAGACGACCGCAAGCCTCCGGCGTTTCGTTTCGCTTTTGCCGAAATGAACCGATCAAATCGGGATTTTCGTCGGTCCGGAAGGAGGGTTTTCTCCCGTCGAATTGGAACGCGCTTCGCGCATGGGATCGGTTCCCGTCAAGGCCGGGGAACGAATACTGCGAACCGAAACCGCTGGCCCGGTGGTGGCGTTCTCCCTCTTGCGCCTACTCGGTGAGTAGGCCGGTTTTTGAGGCTCCGGTTCGAACGTTCTTCTTGCGCGGTGCCGGAACCGACTCCGAAAATTTCGGCAGGGGATTTTCGTTGACGGAATCGCTCTTTTTCGCGTAGATCGCCTCGTCAAACCACTTCGCCTTAAGGGAAATCGACTCGAACGACTCGGTCTGCACCCGATCGGTCTTTCCTTCGTAGTAGGAAATTTCCGTAATTTTCCCATCGTTTCCGAATTTTGCCCCGACAATGATTCCCACGTGCTGTCCGACGAAGCCGGTCACGTCTTGTCCGTCCTCGGTTTTCCATTGCAACCGCGAAAATCCCCTTGAGGGGTCGGTGGAAAGGACGTACCAAAAAAAGACCGGATTCCCCTCCGAAAGCGATCGCAATATCCGATTTTGCTCAAATGCCCCCTTCTCCGCTTGAAGGCCGTATTTTTTAAGTTCCCGCCGAAGGTAGGGAAGCAGTCCGTCGGCATGAATCCCGTATCCCGTCAGTTTATTCGGATTCGAACTCTGCCGCCCGTTCATTTTCCCTACGAAAGCGCGGTTTGGGTTTCCCCAAATTCTCACGCCGTTTTCGTGGCGCAAAGGAGTGGGATCGGAAGGAATCATGAATACGAAGGACGATTCCGGGAGCGCTCATGCTCCTTGGGAAATCCGGTAATAGTTCACGAAATCCCGCATGGAATTCGCTTCGCAAGAAAGGCTCCATTGTTGTTTTTCGTGGGGAATTTCGGTTTTGAGACGGATGGTGCCACGACGCTCCTTCAGTTCTGATCGGGCAACCGCATAAGCTCGAAAATACCGGGTTTCCGGCCCGATTTGCCGTTCATCGATAACGTTCCGCATGCGGGAAACTTGGTCCGAAGACCAGGCGTTGACCGCCACTGCTTCGAGCGTTTCGAACGCCTCGCGTTTCCTCTCGGGATTTTCTGCCGGCAGGTCTCCCATCGAGGCTTTCTCGAGCATTTCCGAAAGCTCCGCTTTCCGCAATGCCGCCATCGCCCCCACGTCGGCCTTCGAATCCCTAAGGGAGAGGAGAACGTGCACGTAAGCTCAAAAAAGAGCTCCGTCTTCCTTGAATGCCGGGGCCGAAAGGATCTTCCTTTCGAGTTGGATGAGGTATGCCGGATGGATTTCGGCCGTCGGATCGGTTTTCGCGACGGATTCGAAGTTTTTTGCGAAGCGCTCGCGCGTGGGAACCGGCGCCTGCGAATAGCGGGAAAGGGCATATGCCGAGAGCTTTCGTTTGGCAAGGGTTTCGGCCGATTTCGAAATCCTTTCGGCCACCCCCGAAACCGCTTCGGTTTTTCCGGAATCTCCGGGATTTTTTTTCGTGATTTCCGCGAAAGACGGCGAAAAATTCCCCAAAGAAACGGTTGCGGACACTAGGAACGCCATTAGGTGGAATGGCGGTCGAAAACAAAAAGACGACAAGGCCCCTGAAAATTACGAACGTGCTTGAGTATAGCGGCGGACAGGTCTTTGTCGAGGGTTTCCTTCGGAGAAACCCTCGTTTCAAAAACGGCATTCCAGAAGTGACAAAACCCGGTATTCGGATATTATCGCCCCCGATTTCCCTATTTCGAAAGCCCTGCGAAAACATGTCCGAACGCGATTTCGGAGACGTGCTCTCCCGCACGCTCGAAATCCTGGGAAACTCCGAACGCCTCGCGCGTTCGGACCTTCCGGAAATCCGGGAACTCCTCCGGGAACACAACCGCCTCTATTACGTCGAGTCCGCGCCCGTCATTTCGGATGCCGAGTACGATCGTCTTTTTAAGCTCCTCTCCTCCCTCGAGGGGAAATTCGGCGATTTCGACCCGTCATCGCCCACCAACCGCATCGACGTGCTCCTTTCGCGCCAGTTCGAAAAGGGGGAGCATCGCCATCCGATGATTTCGCTCGATAACACCTACGACGAAGCGGACCTTGCCGATTTTGAAAAAAGGATCCGGAACATTGTAAAAACCGAAGATTCCCTCGAATACGACGTCGAGCTGAAGTTTGACGGACTCTGAATATCCCTTTCCTACGAAAAAGGCCGGCTTATCCGGGCGTTGACCCGCGGAAACGGCCGGGAAGGCGAAGACGTCACGGTGAACGCGCTTTCGATTTCGAACGTTCCCAAAACCATCGCGTACCAAGGCGGCATTGAAATCCGGGGCGAGGTCATCATGCCCCACGAAGCCTTCCGACGTACCAACGAAGAACGCCTCCTTTCCGGCGAAAAGCTCTTTGCGAATCCCAGAAACGCGGCATCGTGAAGCCTTCGGCAATTGGATTACCGGGTGACCGCAAGCCGCGGACTCCAGTTTTTCGCATATTCGGCTCCCGAATTCGAAGCGTCCGGGCCGGATTTTGGAATCGATACGTACCGGCAGTACGTGGCGAAGCTCCACGAATGGGGGTTTGAAATCACTCCCTACCTCCACCACTGCCGCGACCTTTCGGAACTTCTTTCCGAAACCTCGCGCCTGACGTCGGCCCGACCGGCCTTCCCGTTCGACATCGACGGGCTCGTCATCAAGTTGGACCGGCTCGATTTGTGGCGGGAATTGGGCACGACCGAACACCATCCACGATACGCCATCGCCTATAAGTTTCCTCAAACCCACGTTCGGACGAGGGTGTTGGACGTCGAGCATTCGGTGGGGCGTTCCGGAATCGTTACCCCCGTCGCGCATTTGGATCCGGTCAACGTGACCGGAGTCACCGTCCGCCGCGCCACCCTTCATAATTACGACGAACTCGCGGCGAAAGACGTGCGGATCGGCGACCATGTTTTCATTATCCGTGCCGGGGAGGTCATTCCGGAAGTCGTTTCGGTCATTTCCGAAACCCGTGACGGAAACGAAAGGATCGTTGAAGTCCCGAAACTTTGTCCGAGTTGCGGGACCCTCCTTCGCAAAGACGAAGGGAAGGTCGCCGTATATTGTCCGAACCGACTCGAATGTCCGGCGCAGACTTCCGGCTCCCTGAAGACCTTCGTCGGCAAACATGCCGCCAACGTCGAAGGCATCGGAGAAAAGGGGATAGCGCTCTTTTTGGAAAAAGGATTGCTGACCGATTTCGCCTCGGTATATCGGCTTCCATTCCGTCGCGAGGAGATTCTCGCGCTTGAAGGATTCGAGACGAAAAAGACCGACAATCTCATTTTCGAAATCGAAAAAAGCCGAACGATGGACCTTGCGAACCTTTTGGTTGGATTGGGGATACCGGAAGTAGGGAGAAAAACCGCGAAAACCCTTGCCGCATACGTCGCCGCACGCATTCCGGACGCGCTCCGGTTTTCAAAAACCCCGTCCGAAGGGGGATTCGAAAAACCGATTCCTTCAAAATCGCAACGTTCGCTGTTCGATTCTGACGAAGAGGGGTCCTTGGAAGGGGCTGGCACGGAGGGCGGAATTTCTTCGAAGTCCAAACCGGGGGAGACGGAAAATGGTCAGGTTTTTGGGAAAGACCTGCTTCCCATCTTCTTCGAATTGACCCCCGAAGAGCTCCAAACCATCGAGGATATCGGTCCGAGCACGGCGGAAAGCGTCGTTTCGTACTTTGAAGAAAACCGCGATTCTTTGGAGGAACTTTTCGCCGAACTTTCGCCGACTGTCCCGGAAATCCCCTCGGGCGGGCCGCTTTTGGGAAAATCTTTTTGCGTCACGGGCAGTTTTGACGGTACTTCCCGCGATGAAATTCACGCGTTCATCGAAATGAACGGAGGGGAGGTGCGATCTTCGGTTTCCGCGAAACTCGGATTTCTTGTCGTCGGCGAAGATGCCGGATCAAAGCTCGAAAAAGCCCGATCGCTCGGAGTTCGAACCATCGGGCTTGCGGAATTGCGCTCGCTCGCGGGGGCTTAGGCCGGAATCCGATCGACTAGTCCCGAACTCGCGGAGGGGCTTTTGAGTTTCAGTTCCATTCTCCGGGCTTCTTCCTGTGCGAGAAGGATGGAATTCACGGTTTCTTGGGCGCTTGCGGTAAATCCGAACGACTTCGTTTCCGTCGTGCCGTTGGTCGTTATTGGCCGGAGTCCTTCGACCCGATTCCAACCTCTGCTAGCCTTGTTGGTATCGGGATCGTTGAAGGCGTTCCAGAGCCATTCTCCGTTTTCCGCATCAAATTTGAAGAGCACCGGAGCGCTGAATCTGTCTTTCCAGAAATTCGTTTTCACGACGTATTTGTCGCCTCCGAGCGGAGTGAGGTTGGCTACCGCGTCGCGCTGGTATTTCGAGAGAAGCCGTTCGCTTTGTTCGCGCGATTCCGTCTCGATGCGTTCTCGTTCCCGTTCGACCTCGGAAGAAGCCGGAGGATTCTCCTGTCCGACGCTCCCCGCTGTTTTTTTGGGGGCGGGGATTTCGGAATACTCTTTTTGGGAAGGACGGGGAGGCTCTTTGACGGTCCGCGCCGATACTGATTCGGGTTTGCTTACCGGCTCCCAAGCGACCTTCGCGAGTGTTTTGAGGGTATGGTTTCAGAATTTTCCGTCCGCCCCCAACGCTCCTTCGCCCCGAAGTCCGAGAAGGGTTTGAATTTCCCGGACGTTGTCCGAACTCGGTTTCGAAAGCAGGGCGGGAATCTTGGACTTCGCTTCGCCTTGGGGAAGCCGTGCCACGAGCGCCTCGATTTTTTGGCGATTTTTCGCGATGAATTCGGCGTTCTTTTTTGCGATGCCATCCGCATCCGCCCCTTCCGCGCCCCCCTTTTCTTTTGGAAGGGCGTTCGTGGAAGGTCATACTTCGATTTTGAGTGCCTGAACGTTCTCCCCGGTGGCCTTTTCCACTTTGACCACTTCAGCGCGCCGCTCGTCCGCAAGCCGTTCGATATGGGAAAGGTACGTGGCAAGCACGTAGGCGAGCTCGTCGTTCGCTTGGGTCTTGGATACTTGGCGTTCGCGCATTTCGGCTTCGATCTGCGCGCGGGTGCGCTTCGGTTCAAGCTGCGCAATTTCGGCTTCCGCGGCGCGTTTCATGACGTCGAGCCGAAGGGCGTTAAGCTTTCCCAAAATCCTCGGGTCTTTTTCGGACGAATACCGTTCGAACAAATCGTTGGCGGTTTGGAGTTCGAATTTGCTCACGCCCGAAAACGAGAACGGACGGAGTCATTCCGATCATGGGAGGGACAAGGGCTTTTCGGAGGGGTTTTCTGCTGACATGCGTTCGTGATGGGAAAAATTAGGCCTTCTTTCCTTTTTGTCCGTCGGTCGGCGCTTGTGCCGGCGCTTCTTCCGAATTCTTCTTGGCGGGGAGTTCTATTTTTTGTCCGATGGAAATTTTGTTTGGATCCGCGATCTTGTTGATGAGGGCGAGTTCCTGATAGGTGGTGGAGTATTCCTTGGCGATCTTCGAAAGCGTCTCGCCCTTCTTTACTTCGTGGTATTTCTTTTCCTCTCCGGCTTTTTCGGTTGTAGGTTTGGCGCTTTCTCCTGCGGCGGCGGGTTTTCCGGTTTCCGGTTTGGCGGATTTGGACGCCTCCGCTGCCGCAACCGGAGCGTCGCCGAATTTTTCCACGCTCCGAACGGAATGGAGGGGTCCGAGATCCCGTTCTTTTCCTCCGACGCTCTTAATGAAAAGGTTTCCGTTTTCCACCTTCGAAAACGTTCCGGCAATGCGGACGTCGCCGCGTTTCCCGTCTTGAAAAACGACTTCGACCTTGTCTCCTGGACGGATTCCGGCGAGAAGCTCCTTTTTTTCCGGCGCGATGCCGATGGCGACTTCAAGTTTTGAGATTTCCTCTTTGGACGCTTGTCGAAGTTCCTCTTTGGACGCCGCATAAGATTCCCGGAGTTTTGCGATTTCCGAATCGAAGCGGTCGAGAACCCCCTTCATTTCGTCGTGGGAATTTTTTTCCACCCGGTATTGGATTGCCGCCTCGTGCGAATCGGATGACGCGGGAAGGGCCGGTTCTTTTTTGGCCGCGCGTTCCTTCGAAACCCAATCGGACAATCCCTTAAGATCGAGGGCATTGGCCTCGGAGAGTTCCTTGAGGGAGAGTTTCGCGTCCTGATTCATTGCCTCGAGTTTGTCGGTCGCAGTTTGGACTTCGTATTTTCTCATTTCCATAATCGGTTGGAAGAAAGGGGGGATAAGGCCGTTTCAAAAATCCTACCACGTTCTTTTCCTTCCCGCAAAAAAACCGCCTGACTGGCGGTTTTTTTGCGAATCGACGTTCGCGGCGGTTATTTTCCCATGAGTCCCACTACGAGTCCTACGGCCGAGAGGACCATGCCGATGAGCCAAAACCTCATGACGACCGTTTCTTCGCTCCATCCGAGCGCTTCGAGATGGTGGTGGAAGGGCGCGATTCGAAATACCTTCTTGCCGTTCCGAAGCTTTTTGGAAGTGATTTGAATGACGACCGAGAGAATCTCAAGCACGTAGATTCCCGAGACGATGAGCAGTACGAGAAGCGTGTCGGTCATGAGCGCCATAATGGCAAGATTAGCTCAAAGCGCGAGCGATCACACGTCGCCCATGTAGAATTTGGCGGGCTTGATGTTGAACCACAGGAACGCGATGAGTCCTCCGACGACGAGCAAACAGAGTGCCGAAAGGATGAACAGCCCCCGGTCGTAACAAATGAGCGCGTAAACGGCGTAATTCATGAGGAGAATCCCTCCGGCCAATCCGTCGAGACCGTCGGTAATGTTTACGGCGTTCGCCATCGCCACCAGTACGAAAACGAAAAACGGGAGATAGAGGTATCCAATGGAAACCGTTCCGAAAAACGGAATGTCGAGTCCGGTGCGTCCGAGCTTGAAGTGGAACCAGTATGCCCCAATGGCTCAAAAAATGAGAAGAAGCACCATTTTCACCCTTCCCGAGAGTCCCTTGGTCCGTCCGATTCCCCGCACGTTCAGGTAGTCGTCCACCAATCCGATTGCCCCTACCGAAGCCAAAGTGAAGAGCGCGAGGTAGGTTTCGTTTCGGTTCCAGAGCGAAAACCGGAGATTGACGCCGAAAAACTCCTTGATTTCGGGGGCGAAATACACCGCGATGACCGATCCGACGACGAGCAATCCGATGGAAAGAAGGATTACGCCGCCACCCATGGTAGGCGTGCCCGCCTTGTTTTTGTGAAGTTTGGCGAACTCGGTGGCCTTTCCTACGAACGCTTCCTCGCGGATGGATTTTCAGAGCTTGTATTTCCAGAGAAGCCGCAAATACGGAGGGATGAGCGCAAACGTCAGGAGGAACGCGACGACCAAATAGGAAAGCAGCGGGGCAAGATGGTTCATGTTTTGTGTTTCGGACCAAGGATTCTTTTCGGTCCAAGTATATCTCCCCATGGCGTATTGCAAGGATAAAACCGGGATTCCATAACCTCCCCGGCGTTTTTGGATTTGCGCTCAAAGTTTCCTTGGGTATACTTTTCATACTTTTATCCATTTTGGCGAACCATGTCAGAAACGATTCCGCAATGCAGCTTCAAGATGTACGGAAGCGTCGTAGTCGGATCGAAAGGCCAAGTGGTCATTCCGAAAGACGCCCGCGCCGAACTTTCGATTTCTCCCGGCGATTCCCTCATCGTCATTACGAAATTCGGGAAAGCCATCGGCATGATCAAATCCGACGATTTGAACGAATTCATGGAGTACATGAAGCGCGAAATGGAAGCCGCTAAAACCGCTTCGAACGCCCATTAACCTTTCGATATGAACGCCCAAAGAATCCTTGCCGCCGGACTTTCCGCAATCCTGCTCCTTTCTTCTTGCGGAAAGGCGCCCGCCGACTCTCCATCCTCCGCCGAAAAAACGGAGTTCCTCTTTGAAACCCGGAAATTTTCCGAATTTCCCCGGGTTGCCACCGTCGAGAAAATCGGTCGGATCGTCGGTTCTTCGTCGGTATCCGTTGCTTCCCAGGGGATTGGACGAATCGAATCGGTTCTCGTGAAGGAAGGCGATTTCGTTCGAAAGGGGCAACCGATCGCCCGTCTTTCAGACACCGTCGCGAACTATTCCATCCGCTATGAGCAGTCGGCGAACGGCCTCGAATCCGTCGATGCCAATTACGAATCGACGAAAATATCGCTTGACAAGGCCGTTTCCGATTCGGAAATCGCCCTCGAAAGAGCGCGAATAGACTATGGCCGAACGGTTTCCGACGCGGAGAAGCAGTTGGAAAAAGCCCGACGCGACGCCGAAAAATCTTCGGTGTCTTCGAGCGGCTCCGACGCGCAGACCACCCTTGCGAAGGCGGAACTCGACTATTCGAATCTCGTCCTCTCGAACGCGAAGACGATCGAAAATTTCGCGGCGACTTTCCGCGTGACCGTTTCCGATTTGAAAAAACTCGTTTCCACGGTGCTTTTCGATTCTGACAAGCTCATCGGATTTTCCGACCAAAACCGCGACTATAACAACGCGTTCGAGGCGTACCTTGGCGTCCGGGATTCCTCGATCATGCCCGAAGCCCAGCTCGCCCATGGGAAAACGGTCCGAGTTTCCCGTTTTCTCGACGAGAAATCCCAAATCGAGGTCGGCGCTGAAACCATCGTTTTGGAACTTTCTTCTTTGGACGGGCAATACGCGATCGTTCGGGAACTTCTCGATTGGAACATCCGCCTCTTGGAAAACTCCCTTGCGGCAACGACGTTCCCGCAATCGACCATCGACGCCCATATCGCCACCTACAACGGCTACAAATCCAACCTTTCCGTCCTCGAAAATTCTTTCGTGGCCTTTAAAAATTCTTCGACCGCCTTCATTGCCAATTATAAGAACAACGAAGCCTCCGCCCTTGCTGGAATCGAACTTCAGCGCCGCAATCTCGTTTCCGGCGAGTTTGACGCGAAAGTCGGTTTCGACCGTGCGAAAATCAGCATAGAAGCGGGAATTCGAACCGCCGAACTGGCCGTAAAGACCGCCGAACTTAACTTGGACAATGCGGTAAAAAATCGCGAATCGACGCTAAAAAAGTTAGCCGTGAACCGAACGGATGCCGAACTCCAACTCAAGCAGGCCGGAGTCGAACTTTCCAAGCTTCAGATCGTATCTCCGATTGACGCGACCATCGTCAAGGTCATCGCACAAGTCGGACAAGAGGTTTCGGCCGGAACTTCCATCGCCGAAATTTCGAGCCGAACTCCGGAGGTGCTCATCGACGTGGATGCGGCCACGGCGACCATTTTGAAGTCCGGCGATTCGGTCGAAGTTTCCGCCGCTGGAAAATCGTTTTCCGGAACCGTCGTCGGAGTTTCGAGCGTCGCGAATTCTTCCCTTTTGCACTCGGTGCGAATCGCGCTTTCGGATTCTCCGGACACTCTCGGATCCGCCGCTACCGTAAGGATTTCGCTCCCCAATCCCTACCCGGTGGTTCCTGTTTCGGCGGTAAAGATTCTCTCCGAACAATCCGGCGAAATGACCGCCTTTTCCGGAGGGGCGTTCGTTCCCGTCGCCGTAAAAATCGGAAAATTGTCGGGTGGAACGGCGGAAATCCTTTCCGGACCGAATCCCGAAGATGAAATCGTATTGACCGACGTTTCGAATTTCGACGCGAAGACCGCCGAACCCAAGAAGAAATAGCATGGGGCATTTCCCATGCGACTTCGAAATCTCTCCGCCCCTTAGAACCTTCTCATGACGAAAACGCCTGCCATTCCCGAAAACGTCGCCAAAATCCGTAAGGAACTCGAGTCCGGTTTTTTGGGATTTTGGGTCAAGAAATACCGGATATCCTACATCATCGTCGCGGCCGTCTTTTTTTTGGGGACGGTCTCGCTCCTTTCGATCCCCAAAGAATCGAGCCCTTCCATCGAGTTTTGAATGGTCTCGATCACGACTTCCTATCCCGGAACAAATCCGGTGGACATGGACTCCCTCGTAACCGACAAGCTGTACAAAGAAATCAAGGACATCGACGGAATTAAGAAGATCACCTCTTCTTCTTCCCTCGGAATTTCTTCCATCGTCATCGAACTCGAACCGGGAGCGGAAACCCCCGACGTCATGGCCGAAGTCCGGAACAATATCGGTCGGGCCGCGCTCCCCGCCGATGCCAAAAACCCAACCGTTACCGAAATCAAAACCGACACGAACCGGATGTTCACCGTTACGCTTTACAGCGAGGACGAGGACAAAGTCGGTACTGACAAGCTTCGAAAACTCGCCAAAGAACTCGAAGAAAAGATCGAAAAGGTTTCCGGAATCGAGAGCGTCGATTTTGAAGGAACCAGCGCGTACGAGCTTCGGATCGTCGTCTCCGAAGAAACCCTCCGTTCGCTCGCTTTGACTGCCGACGACGTCGCGAGCGCCATCCGAAGCGTCCATCGCGACGCTCCAATAGGAAATTTCGAAGTCGGAAATAAGAACTACGACTTCCGCATCGAAGGAAAATATTCCCAAGGATGGGAATTTCTCGACACCCCCATTCCCCTCGCTTCGGGGAAATACGTCCGTCTTGCCGACATTGCGAAGCTCGAGCGTTCTTACAAGGACGAATCCGTGAAGGAGATCGGGTTTTTTTCCGATCCGGGCCCCCATGCGTCCGTGGAGCTCAACGTCAATAAAAACGACGGGACGAGCATTTTCGCCGTTTCCAGGTCAGCAAAATCGGCCATTGCGGAAATCTTGGAAAATCCCGAATACGCGGGCGTTTTCTATCGGTTTTCGAGCGATCTCGCCGATAACATCATCGACGATTATCGGGAACTCCTCCGCGAGGCGGCCATCACGATAACCCTCGTGTTCGTCATCATGTACCTTTTCGTCGGGTTTAAGGATTCGCTTTTCGCGACGCTGACGCTACCGCTCGCTTTCCTTTCGACTTTCACGCTCCTCCATTTCTTTGGGTACACCCTCAATTTTCTCACGAATTTTTCGTTCATCCTTTCGTTCGGCATCGCGGTTGACACCATCATCGTCATCGTTCAGGCGGCCAGCATGAAGCAGCGTGTCGGATACGATCCGAAAACCGCCATTCTCCTCGCGCTCAAAGAATACGCCGTTCCGATTACCGCGGGAGTCATGACGACCATCGTGGCATTCATTCCGATGATGACGCTCCCGGGAATCATGGGAAAATTCCTCGCGTTCATTCCGGTGACGATTTTCGGGGTCCTCGCGACCGGACTCATCTTGGCCCTTACCGTTAACAGCGCCCTATACCTCGCTTTCGTGGGGCGCAAAACCGCCTTCGTCAAAGACTCGCACGCCCTCGAATACGCGAGCGACGAAGAGCGCGAACTTCTCGAATTCGAACGTCGGGGGAAAACCGAAATTGCCGAGTGAGCCGCCCCGTTACGCCTCCGCATCATCCACTCCGTGACTTCGTGGTATAAAAAAACGCTCCTGTGGTTTTTGGAAAATGCCAAAGTCCGAAGGATTTCGATTTTGCTCCCGATCCTCTTTTTCGTTTTCTGATCGGTTTTCCTCGCGCCGAAAGTCGGATTCGACCTTTTTCCGGCCTCTGACAATTCGCTCATCACCTACAGCGTCGAAGGCGCGATTGGCGAAACGACGGCCTCGTTCCATGCCCGTCTCGAACCCGCATACGACCTCCTTTCGAAGTACGAGGAAATCAAGTTTTTCAGTATCTCGACGAAGGACAATTCCGCCACCATAACGGTTCAATTGCAGAAACTGCACGAACGGAAATCCGCCGGACTCCGATCGGTTTTTGAAGTGGAAGAGGATTTGACCCGGTCGCTCGAACCCCTCCGTCGCCTCTGACTCCAAGTGGAATCAAAGGTTCTCGAATGAGGTCCTCCAGGTGGAAAAGCCGTAGGATTGAAGCTGAACGCCGATTCTTCGGACGGACTCGAATCGCTCGTCGCGGTTTCCGAAGATTTTGAAAAATTCCTTCGGTCCCTCGACGGAACGAAAAACGTTTCGACGACTTCCGGAGAAACGCCCGGACAATTCGTTTTCGTCTTGAAGAAAGACGTTCTCGCAGAATTCGGCATTCCGGCATCGAGGATCTATTCCGAAATTCTTTCGACCGTAAACGGAGCCAACGTCGGTTCGATCGAAGATGGCGGCGAGGATGTTGACGTAGTCGTGAAAATCGCCGAATTTTCCGATTCGCTCGATCCCCAATCCGTTCTCGCCCGCAGCTTCGCGCATGCCGGAAAAACCTATCGGATCGGTGATTTCGCGGTTTCCACCGTCAAAAACGCCGTGGCTTCCGTCAAGCGCGAAGAAGGGAAAATTACCATTACCGTAGAAGGCGACGTCGAAAAAGACGTTTTGCCGGCAACCGTGCAATCAAAGTACGAAGCCTTTGCCAAAACCTACCCGTTCCCGTCCGGAATATCCTTTTCGAAGGGGGGAGAAAACGAAGAAAACAAAGAGCTCATCGTCGCGATCCTCGTATCGTTCGTCGTCGCGCTTGTATGTATTTTTGGAATTCTCGTTCTCCAGTTCAACAGTTACGGACAGCCGTTCATCATCATCTTTTCGGTCGTCATGGCGTTGCCGTTCATCATGATCGGACTCCTTTTGACCGACAATCCTTTTTCGATGCCGTTCGGAATCGGATTCATTTCGTTTACGGGCATTGCCGTCAATCACGGAATCATCCTCATCGACGCCATCAACCAGAACCTCAAAAAGGGCATGAAGGATTTTACGGCGCTGGTCGAAGCGGGATCGAGCCGTCTCGAACCCATGATGCTCACCACCTTTACGACCGCGTTCGGAATCCTTCCCATCGCGCTTCGCGACCGTTTTTGGTCGGGACTGGGATTCACCATCATTTTCGGCCTCATCGCGGCGTCGGTGCTGACGCTCTTCGTCGTAAAGGGCATTTATTACGAGGTCTTCATGGCCGATCACCCGTGGTTGCGGAAACTCACCCGTGCTTTGGCTTTTCCGTTCCGTTTGCCCGGATGGCTTTTCCGTTCCGTCGTTTCGTCGGCAACCTCGGCTTTGCGCGGAAAACGCCGGTCGATCCGATAGCTTTTGGCATTTTCCCTTCGATTCCATGCGTCCGTTCCCGATCGTCGTCTTCTCCGCATTCGCCTTCTCCGCATGTTTTGGTTCTGGCGACGAACTTTCGCGTCCACCATCCGAATCCGGAATGCCTCCGGCAACCATTCTTGTCATGGGCGATTCGCTCACGGCGGGCTACCAATTGCCGCCCGAATCCTCGTATCCATCCCGGCTCGAAGCCCTGCTTCGCGAAAAGGGATACGCGTATGCCGTGTCGAACGCGGGGGTTTCGGGCGATACTTCGGCGGGATTCCTTTCGAGAACCGACTGGCTTTTGGAGGAGCCCCTTCCGACCCTCGCGCTCGTATGCATCGGCGCGAACGATGGACTCCAAGGGCTTCCGGTTTCGCAAATGGAGGCAAACCTCCGTTCCATTCTGGCGAAACTCCGCGATAAAAAAATTCCGGTCGCGCTCATTGGAATGGCGCTGCCGAGAAATCTCGGTCCGGATTACGTTTCGGAATTCGAGGCGGTCTATCCTCGGCTTGCCCGGGAGTTCGACGTTCCGTTCTTGCCGTTTTTGCTTGAATGAGTCGCGAAAAACCCTACACTCAACCTTTCCGACGGCATTCATCCAAATGCCGAAGGATACGTCATCGTCGCGGAGAACGTCTTTGAATTTCTTCAAGACGAAGGACTTCTCGCGAAATAATTTTTCGAGCATGATCCGCATCCAATCGGTTTCCAAAGCATTTTTCTCCGGGGACGAGACGGTGGAGGTGTTGTCGGGCGCTTCGCTCACGCTTCCGAACGGCGCGTTCTATGCCGTCGTCTGACCTTCGGGCTCCGGAAAATCCACGCTTCTGAACCTGGCTTCCGGCCTGATCCTTCCGGATTCGGGAAGCGTGTTTTTCGACGATACCGACATCGCGCTTTTGGATGAGGATGCCCGGACCCGTTTCCGCGGAAAGAACGTCGCCTTCGTGTTTCAGCAGTTCCATCTCGTGCCGAATCTGACCGTCGAAGAAAACGTCGAACTCACGCTCGAATTGAACGGACTCAAACGGCGCTTTGACACCGAAGTCATTTTAGAACGGGTCGGACTTTTAGGAAAGGAACATCGCTATCCGTTCGAGCTTTCGGGCGGCGAACAGCAAAGGGTTGCCATTGCCCGGGCGTTTGTGGGAGAGGTTCCCTACCTGTTCATGGACGAACCGACCGGAAACCTCGACAAGAAAAACGCCGACCGGGTCATGGACCTGATCGGCGAATTGCGCCGCGAGACCGAAATCTCCATTCT
>JANJWP010000010.1 GCA_024709505.1 Candidatus Altimarinota bacterium
GGGAAATTCCCGGAAAGGGCCACGGCCCCGGTGTTGGGGAGGTTGCCCGCGTTCTGGAGGATCGAGACGGTGCGGACCTTTCCGGCGCCGGAAACCGTCGGGACGTCGGCGGCCCCTGCGGAAAGCGCGGTCTTGTCGAAGGCGGCGGAAGCTCCCGGAAGGAAGGGCGCGAAGGCGGACGCGAAGCGCGAAGGCGCCGCGATGCCGGAAGTCCGGAACTTCTCCGCGTCCAATTTGAGCCGGTCCCAGCGCGGTTGTCCGGCGGTGTAGTTCGAATCCGCCGGGGCTTCGCCGACGTTCCCTCCCGTGAGGGCGACGGGGGTTCCGTCGACGTAGAGGTACGCTCCCGACAGGGCGTAGTCGGCGTCGTGGGCGACGTAGTAGCGGGGCGAGTTGCCCGTGAGGGCGGATTCGTTCGCGATCGCCGAATGCGCCGCGCGGACGTTGGCCTTCGCGCGGGCGTCGCGGGCGTCGGAAGAATATCCCGAGAGCGCGAGGAAGCCGACGGTGGCGAGCACCGCCAAAATCGTTATCACGACGACGAGTTCGGCGAGGGTGAAGGCGGAGAGTTTCTTCGACGCCGCCTTGCGGAGCGTGCGGGAGACCCGGGAGGAGACGGAATCGGAAACGGCGGACAAACCCGTTTTTCGCGAAGCCATGGCGGAGAAAGTGGAATGATTAAAATTACGTCGAACATTTTAGACGATTTCCGGAAAAGGGAAATAAAAAATCCCCGGTCAATGAACCGGGGATTTTTTATTCCATGCCATGCTTCCTTTATCCGAAGATGGAATAATCGTCTCCCGAAGGCTTGCGGGGTGTCGGGGCGCTGGATCCCCCGTTTCCCTGGTATCCGCCTTCGCGGTTGCCGAAACCTCCGGAGCGTTCTCCGCCCTGGTGTCCGCGGTATCCTCCGCGGCCCTGGTATCCTCCGGAGCGTTCTCCGCCGCCGAATCCGCCTTCGCGGTTGCCGTGGTATCCTCCTTCGCCGCTTCCGCCCCATCCTCCTCCCGAACGGGGAGCGCGGAAGCGGTTACGGTCGCGGTATCCTCCGCGGCCGCCGTGCTTGGACTGGAATCCACCGTGGCGGGATTCTTCTTGCCGAACGATTTCAACGCCCTGCAAGTCAACCTGCTTGATGCGGATCTTGTTGCGTTTCTCAACGTTCTTGAAGAACATTTTTTCCGCTTCCGATACGAACATGATCGCCTTGCCTTCAGCCCCTGCGCGACCGGTTCGGCCGATGCGGTGGATGTAGGATTCCGGATCTTCGGGAACGTGGTAGTTGATGACGAGGTCGATATTGTTCATGTTGAGACCGCGCGCCGCTACGTCGGTCGTGACAAAGGTGGAAATTTCACCGCTCTGAAAGCGCTTGAGCGCACGTTGGCGCTGGCGTTGTTCGAGGTCTCCGTGGAGGTAGTCGGCGGTGATGCCGTTTTCCATGAGCATGCGGGCGAGATGTTCGGTCTCGGCCTTGGTACGGGTAAAGACGATGGTCTTTTTATCCGCGTGCTCGGAGACGTACTTCTTGAGGAGGTCGAATTTTTCAAAATGGGTCACTTCGACGAAGGCGTGGTCGATCTTATCGACGGTAATCGAGGTGGTCGCCTTGATATGTTCGTATCCTTCGCCGACGTACTTCGAGATGAGGTTTCCCACTTCGGCCGGAATGGTCGCCGAAAAGGTCATCGACTGTTTGACGCCCGTAAGGAAAGACCAAACGTAGTCGATATCGTCGATGAAGCCCATGTCGAGCATGCGATCGACCTCGTCCAATACGAAATATTGGATGTGCGAAAGGTCGATGAACCGGCGGTCAATAAGGTCGATGAGGCGTCCGGGGGTGGCTACGACGATTTGCGGGCCCTTCATGAGGATTTCGCGCTGCATGCGGATGCTCGTTCCCCCGTAAACGGCGGTCGAGCGGATGAACATGCCTTCGGAAAGTTTGACGACTTCGTCGCGGATCTGGCTCGCGAGTTCGCGCGTGGGGGCGAGGACGATGGCCTGCGGACGACGGATTTTCGAATCGATCTTTTCAAGAAGGGGAATGACGAACGCGGCGGTCTTGCCGGTTCCGGTTTGCGATTGCCCGACGACGTTCTTGCCGTCGAGAACTGCGCGGATGACTTCTTCCTGAATCTTGGTCGGTTCGGTGTAACCGGCTTTCTCGAGGGAATCGAGAACGTATTTGTTCAGGGGGAACTCTGAAAAGAGCATGAAAAAAGAGGGGAGGGAATAGAAGCTCGTTGGATTCCCGTCTCCCGCAAGTAAGGATTCGCGCGGAATGTAGCGTGCCGAAATCGGCGTCCGTGCGTTCGTCTTCGAAACGTTATGAACGGCTCCGACTCCTTCTCCAAGAAGTCCGCGTTCGTTTTCGAGAAAAATTTCCAAGGCCGGAAGATGTCCGGCAGTCGCGAGAATTGGGGACGGAGGGAAAGGCGGGCCGAATGTGGCCGTGGGGTGCAATTCCAATGGAACCTCTCCGTCCGTAAAACGAGTGGCATCAATGTATCGAAAGGCTTCGGATAGTCAAATCGTAATGCGAAACCCACCGGCGGATTCGCATTTTATGGATTGAAACAAACCCATTCCATAACTCCTTCGATATTCATGCATGCGCAAAGTCCGTCTTGATTGGAATCTCCGGAAAAGCGTCATACGAAAATTGATCCGCGGGTGTTGGAGTTGCAATCCGACCGCGAAAATTTATAGGATTCCGGAAATTGACAAACAATTTTATTTCTTTATTTAGAAATACAGAATCCCGTGTTTCATCCTTTGGAAAATGGCCCCAAAAAACCAAGGCTACCACCGGAACGTTCCCGAAAAAACGATTCCTGACGTCGTCCGTCCGTCAATCCGGTTGGTTTCGGATCCGGTCATTCCCATTTCTTTGAAGGTCTTTTCCGCGTATGACCGGCTTTTTTGAGCCCATCTCCCGCATCAGGCGATGCTCCGGCTTAATGGCTTCAATTCGACCGCGCTCACGCTCGAATTTAAAAACGACGTTCGGAATCTGTTATCAAAACCGGACTTGGGGGAATATTACGACTCTCCGGACGGGGTTCGCAGAAACCAGATATTCAAGGCCGCAGAACTTGATTCGGAGGGGAGTCTTTTGGTCGGATGGAGAACCGTGACCCGGAAGGCGAATCCCCATCACATCGTTCCGCACAGCCGCTTTTGAACGTCGAATCCTAAAAATTTCCGGCACGTAGATCGAAAAACCCACAACGATTTCCATACGGTGTTTTCCAATCTTACGCCGGTGGAGCAGCTGCTCCACATGGTCGCGATTTCTGCGGACCAGCTCCATCCGGTATTCGTGGGAGAATTCCTTCGACTCGTTTCTGAGACCGACCTTTCGTATTACTACCGGAAAGGCGTGGTGGAGCGGAGGGCTGCTGTGACGGCCTTCTAAAAAATCCCCGGGAATTCCCGGGGATTTTTTATTTCAGGCAATTCACGTATGCCGTCGCATTGACGTAGTTCCTGCTCGTTCAGGAAGTATTGTACCATCCGCAGGCGTAGTAATTCGTGCCGGGCTGCCAATAGTAAAAATCCTTGTAGCCGCTGTCTTGGCATCATCCTCCGGTGGCAACCTCTCCGGCTAGGCAGGTTGCCGTTAACGAAGTGCTCGCTCCGTTGGACAGGGAAAAAGTGGATACGTTCGTCCGAACGGTCATGATTCCTTGAAAGGCCTTCGTTTGCGTGCTTCCGTCCGGAAATTTGACTCCCCCCGAGGTTGATTCGATGGTTCCCGAAACGGTAAGGCGTTGTCCGGGGGAAACCGTTCCGATGCCGACGTTTCCGTCGAAAATGGCGTCTATCCGATTGGTTCCGGCTCCGCTCACGGCATTTTTAAAAAATACGGCGGTTTTGGAAGTTCCGCTCCCCGGAACGGTTACCGGAGTGATGAAATTGGTTTGCACATAGTCACCCATCGCGCTATCGGTGCCAATCTTCAGATCCTTGTAGGCTCAACCAAGTCCGATTTGCAGGTCTCATTGAACGTGCAGTTTCGCGTTTGGCGTCGCGGTTCCTACGCCTACTTTCCCGCTCGAAAACGAAAAATTCGACATTCTCGAATTCAAATCGTCGAAGTTATCCTTCACCTGCGTCCAAAGCGTTACGGTCAGAGGGGTGTCCGGGGTCACGGCGGACAGTCACGAGTAAGCCGAATAGCCGATGGAGAGCATTCCAAGCATACCGAAGAACGCGATGGCGGAAAGGATGGGATATTTGACGTTCTTGAACATGGAAGGGTTCATTATCGAATAGTCGGAATGATTGTAACGTTATCATAAACGAAAAGAAAGTTTCCGAAGCCGGGAAACCTTCTTTTTTTGGCAGTTTTAGACGATGTAGGTCTGATAAACGTTGATGGCGCCGTTCTTATCCTCGTACTTTTCGATGGTGGTCTGCACGTGGGTCCGGAGGAAGTCGGTAAGGCTTTGTCCTTTTTGTTCCAGGATGAACTCGATCTTTTTCTTCTGCGCGTCGGTGAGGTAAAAATTGACGGCGGCAGCGAATTTCTTTCGGTTCGTCATGAGAACGGTATGAGGGGATAATCGTTACGGAGAATATCGCCCGAAAAGAAAAAATCAATTCAAATGGTAGAAAAAAAGAAATCCCCTCGGAAAGGGGATTTCTTTTTAGGGAAATTACGCGTTCATCATGCGTTCGTATTCGGCCTGGAGCTCTTCGCGCTTGGCGCGGGAGTAGGGCGATTCGAATTCGCCAAACGCTTCTTCCTCGCCTTCGCCTCCGAAATATTCCCCGACGTCGCGGTTGTTTTCGAAGTATTCGAGGGTCGGAATGAGGCGTCCGATGATGACGTTTTCCTTCAGTCCGTCGAGCTTGTCGATCTTCTTGGCGGTTGACGCGTCAACGAGGACGCGGACGGTTTCCTGGAAGGATGCCGCCGAGAGCCACGATTCAGTGAAGAGGGAAATCTTCGTGAGGCCGAGGAGGAGGCGGGTTCCAATCGCTTCGCGCTGGCCAGAAGCCGCAAGTTCGCGGTTTTCTTTCTTAAACTTAATGATATCGACGATGTCCCCGGGGAAGAAGGACGAATCACCGGCATTGGTAATCTTCACCTTCGAGAACATCTGGCGAACGATGAGTTCGATGTGCTTCGAATTGACCGTCTGACCTTGGGAGGAATAGATTTCCTTAATGTCGTTGACGATGTAGAGCTGGGTTTCGACCGCATCGGCGAGTTCCATGAGTCGTTGGATGTTGACGTGCCCTTCGGTGATTTTTTGTCCGATGCGCACCCGGTCGCCTTCTTTTACGAGGAGGTTTTTTCCGGCTTCGACGACGTAGTCGATGTGGCGCGGAGCCTCGTCGCGGATGACGATGGAATTCGCATCGACCTTCTCGACGATTCCGTCCTTTACGGCATTGATTTTCCCCTTGGTTTCCTTGGACTTGGCGAGGATTTGTTTTTCGTTGACCTTATCGCCCTTCTTGACGGAAACCTTGTACGTATCGTCGGGAAGGTAGTATTCCATCTGCTCGACGTTGTCGGCCTGGAGGGTGATGATCGCCTCCTTGCCTTCGTAGCGGATGAGGCTGATTTCGCCCGCGATTTCGGCGATGACGGCTTCATACTTGGGAGCGCGCGCTTCGAAGAGTTCTTCGACGCGGGTGAGACCCTGGGTGATGTCGCCTCCTTCCTTCACGACTCATCCGGAGTGGAAGGTACGCATCGTAAGCTGGGTTCCCGGTTCGCCGATGGATTGCGCCGCGATGATTCCCACGGGGGTTCCAAGGGTAGCTACGGCGTTTTGTCCGAGATCGAGACCATAACACTTCTGGCAGACGCCTTCTTCGGTTTCGCAGGTAAGAACCGAACGGACGCATACCGAAGCGACTCCGGATTCCGAGATGGCCTTGAGGGTCGGCTTGTCGATGAGGCTTCCGGACGGGGCGACGGTCTTCCCTTGGGCAACCACGTCCTTCGCGAGGAATTTTCCGAAGATTTTGTCTTCGAACGATTCGCGGAACACCGACTTCGACGTTTCGCGGTAGATTTCTTCGTAGTGGTGGGTTCCGCAGTCTTCTTCGCGGACCAAAACGTTCTGTGCGGCGTCAACGAGACGGCGGGTAAGATATCCGGACTGCGCGGTCTTAAGCGCCGTGTCGGCCTTACCCTTGCGTCCCGAGTGGGTATTGATGAAGTATTCGAGAACCGAGAGGCCTTCCTTGTAGTTCGCCTTGATCGGGAGTTCGATGATCTTTCCGGACGGGGAGGCGACGAGCCCCTTCATTCCGCAAAGCTGGGTGACGTTGCCCCAGTTACCGCGGGCTCCGGAGTCGATCATGTTGAAGATCGGATTCTTCGCGCCGTAGAACTGTTTCATTTCGTCTTCGATCTTGCCCTTTACCGACGACCATACCTTGATGGACTGTTCGTAGCGCTCGCGTTCGGTAAGGTATCCGTTCCAGAAGGCTTTCTGAATCGCCTTGATCTTGTCTTCGCCTTCCTTTACGAGTTCGGATTTGTTATCGGGAGTAACCATGTCGTCTTTGGAGATCGAAAGGCCCGAGACGGTGGCGTACTTGTAGCCGATGTTCTTGATCCGGTCCGCGAAGAACGCGGTATCTTCCGATCCGAGAAGGTCGAACGAGCGGGCGAGAAGCTTCTTGATCGCGCTCTTTTTGAGCGTTTCGTTGACGTATCCGAGTTCGGAGGGGACGATTTGGTTGAAGATGTAGCGTCCGTAGGTGGTATCGACGAGCGCTCCGTCCATGCGGATCCTGATCGGATCCTGAAGGGTGATGACGCCGTTGTCGTAGGCGTTGGTCGCGTCGTATCCGTCGGAGAATGCCGGCTTGGTTTCGTTCGGATTCACCTTGGTGAGGTAGTAACATCCGACAATCATGTCCTGCGCCGGAGCGACGATCGGTTCGCCGTTGGAGGGATTGAGCATGTTCTTCGAGGTGACCATGAGGTTGGCCGCCTCGTCTTGGGCTTCCATCGTGAGCGGAAGGTGTACGGCCATCTGGTCGCCGTCGAAGTCCGCGTTGAAGGCGGTACAGCAGAGCGGGTGGAGCTGGATGGCCTTTCCTTCGATGAGGACCGGCTTGAACGCTTGGATACCGAGACGGTGGAGGGTCGGAGCGCGGTTGAGGAGAACGTGCTTGCCTTCGATGACTTCGTCGAGGGCGTCCCAGACTTCCTTGCCCTTTTCTTCGATGATCTTTTCGGCGTGCTTCACGTTGTAGGCCATTTCCTTTTCGATGAGGCGGCCGATGACGAACGGACGGAAAAGCACGAGCGCCATCGATTTCGGAAGTCCGCATTCGTTCATCTTGAGGTTTGGACCGACGACGATGACCGAACGTCCGGAGTAGTCAACGCGCTTACCGAGGAGGTTCTGACGGAAACGCCCTTGCTTACCCTTGAGGATGTCGGCGAGGGATTTGAGTTTCTTCTTGGTCGCGGTGGTGTAGCCGGGACGGTTGGAACGGACGTCTCCGTTCAAAAGCATGTCAACCGCTTCCTGGAGCATGCGCTTTTCGTTCTTCAAAATGACTTCCGGCGCCCCGAGTTCCATGAGCTTGCGCAGACGGTTGTTTCGGTTGATGACGCGGCGGTAGAGGTCGTTTAAGTCGGAGGATGCGAAGCGTCCGCCGTCCAATTGAATCATCGGGCGGAGGTCCGGCGGAAGGATTTGGAGCGCTTCGAGAACGAAGTGTTCCGGACGCTGGTTTGACTTGAAGAGCGAGGAGGCGAGCTTGAGCTTTTGGAGGATTTTTTTCTGCTTCGACTTCGGCGCGGTCTTGAGTTCGGTTTGGTTTTCGGCGATGAACCTGCGCACGTCGATGCGTTCGAGGAGGGTCTTGACGTGTTCGGCACCCGTTCCGCCCTTGAAGACGTGGGGGAACTTATCGTAGAGGACGCGGTAGTCGAGTTCGCCGATGACGGTGGAAACCTTGAGGTTCTTGAGAAGGTCCTTTAAGCGGGCGTATTCCTCGTCGAGCGCGTCGATTTGCGATACGAGCGCGGTTTCGAGTTCGGCGTACGCCTTCTTGGCAAGCTTTTTTTCCTCTACTTGGAGGGCGGCTTCGGAAAGCTGTCCCTGGATCTTCTTTTGGAGTTCGACCTTCGAAGACTTGTAGGCGTTTTCGAGATCGTCAATGGCTTGCTCGCGCTTGTCTTCGTAGACGTCGGTGATGATGTAGGAAGCGAAGTAGATGACCTGCTCGAGCTTCTTAATGGAGATGTCTAAAAGAAGGCCGATGCGGGAAGGAACCGATTTGAGGTACCAAATATGCACGACCGGAGCGGCGAGCTCGATGTGGCCCGTGCGCTGGCGGCGGACCTGCGAAGTAGTGACTTCGACGCCGCATCGTTCGCAGACGACGCCCTTGTAGCGGATGCGCTTGTATTTTCCACAGGCACATTCGTAGTTTTTGCGCGGACCGAAGATTTGTTCGCAGAACAAACCTCCGCGTTCGGGGCGTTGGGTGCGGTAGTTGATGGTTTCGGAAATGAGCACTTCCCCATAGGAGAGGGCGCGCACTTCTTCTTTGGAGGCGAGGCCGATGGAAATTCCCGCGAGGTTGTCGAGGGTTTTTCCGGCGGTAATGTCGCGCTTCCCCGCGTATTTGCCGATCTGGGAGTAATCGGTGATTTTATCCGAGAGGAAGGTTTCGAGATTCTTGTCCGGGAACATGGGTGGTTGGGAGGTTATGGAACGGGAAGGGGGAAGGGAAGGGGATGGTTAGACCTCCTCTTCTTCGGTCCGCTCCTTGGGTTCGGAGCCTTCCTGTTCGGACTTGCCTTCTTCAATCGGGAGATCGAATTCGACGTCGTATTGTCCTTCGAGCTTTTCGATTTCGGCGTAGCGTTCGAGCTGTTCGGCTTCTTCCGCTTCGAGCTGGTCCTTTTCCAAGAGATCGATTTTGAGGTTGAGGGCCTGGAGTTCGCGAAGGAGGACGTTGAACGATTCCGGCATGTTCGGACGCTTGATGCGCTTGCCTTTCACGATGGCTTCGTAGGACTGCGCGCGGCCGTTGATGTCGTCGGACTTGATGGTGAGCATTTCCTGGAGGATGTTGGCGGCGCCGTATCCTTCGAGTGCCCAGACTTCCATTTCTCCAAGACGCTGTCCGCCGTTTTGGGCCTTACCACCGAGCGGTTGTTGAGTAACCATGGAGTACGGTCCGACCGAGCGGGCATGGATCTTGTCTTCGACGAGGTGGTGGAGTTTGAGCATGTATTTGACTCCGACCATGGTCTTTTCCTTGAACGGTTCGCCGGTGCGTCCGTCGAAGAGTTGAACCTTTCCGTTACGCGGGAGTCCGGATTTTTCCATGAGGTCGCCGATCTGTTCGACGGTGATTCCGTTGAGGATCGGGGTTGCCACCTTGATGCCGAGCTTTTTCGCCGCGATGCCCATGTGCGATTCGAGAATCTGGCCGATGTTCATGCGCGAGATGACGCCGAGCGGATTCAGCAGGATGTCAACCGGAGTTCCGTCTTCGAGGAACGGCATGTCTTCCATGGGGGAGATGCGCGAGACGATACCCTTGTTTCCGTGGCGTCCGGCCATCTTGTCGCCGACTTCGATCTTGCGGGTTTGGGCGACGTAGACCTTGACCTGCATGAACACGCCGGTCGGGAGATTGTCCCCCTCTTCGCGGCGGAGTACGTGGATGCCAATGACCTTTCCGCCGGAACCTGCCGGCATGACGAGGGAGGAATCCTTTACGTCCTTCGACTTGTCGCCGAAAATCGCACGGAGGAGGCGTTCTTCCGGAGAAAGTTCGATTTCTCCCTTCGGGGTGACCTTACCGACGAGGATGTCGCCGCCTTGGACGTGTGCGCCGATACGGACGATACCGTCGGCATCGAGGTCCTTGAGTTTCGAAGAGGAAACGTTCGGGATGTCGTTGGTGGTTTGTTCCGGGCCGAGCTTGGTTTCGCGGACGTCCATCACGTATTCGTTGATGTGGACGCTCGTGAAGTAGTCGTCTTCCATGACGCGCGACGAAATGACGATGGCGTCTTCGAAGTTGTACCCTCCCCACGGCATGTAGGCGACGACGAGATTGCGTCCGATGGCGAGTTCGCCGTTGTCGATGGATTGTCCGTCGGCGAGGATGTCGCCTTCGTTCACCTTTTCGCCGGTCGAAACGAGCGGTTTCTGGTGGATGATCATGTCGTGGTTGGAACGCTCGAAGGTACGGAGTTCGTAGAGCGCCTTTTTCCCGGACTTATAGAGGACGGAGATGTGCTTCGCGTCAACGCCGATGATTTCGCCGTCTTCCTCGGCTTTCACGACGTAGCCCGAGCCTTCGCCGATCATCCGTTCGGTACCGGTTCCGACGACCGGAGCTTCCGCCTTCACGAGGGGAACGGCTTGGCGCATCATGTTGGTACCCATTTCGGCGCGGGTCGCGTCGTCGTGTTCCAAGAACGGGACGAGCGAGGTGGATTCGCTCATGACCTGTTTCGGGGAGACGTCCACATGGGTGACTTCGCGGACGTATTCGATGGTCGCTTCGGAATTCTTTCGGGCCGAGATACGGGTTTCGGCAAAATTGCCGAATTCGTCGAAGGGCGAGTTCGCTTCGGCAATGACGAGACCGCGTTCTTGATACGCGTCGAAATATTCGTAGTCGCCGGTAAGGAATCCGCGGACTTCGATTTCCTTGGAATCGACCTTTTCCGCCATTTTTTTCGCGAGTTCGGGGGTGACGACGGTTTTTTCCGGAACGATCACCGTACCCTTGGAATCGACGACGTCGCCCAAGGTAATGCGGTTTACCGCGGCCTTCCCGTCGTTTTTCACGAAGTGTTCGACCTTGCGGAACGGCGTGGTAATGAACCCGTATTTATCGACGCGGGCAAAGCTTGCCAAATGCAATACGAGACCGATGTTCGGCCCTTCCGGCGTCGCGATCGGACAGATGCGGCCGTACTGGGTCGGATGGACGTCGCGGACTTCGAAGGACGCGCGTTCGCGGGTGAGACCGCCGGTACCGAGAGCCGTGACGCGGCGTTTGTGCGCGAGTTCGGAAAGTGGGTTGGACTGGTCCATGAACTGCGAGAGCTGCGAGGTTCCGAAGAATTCCTTCAAAACCGCGACGATCGGGCGCGAGTTGATGAAGGTTCCGGGAGTCGCGTCGTCGAGCTCGATGATGGTCATGCGGTCCTTGGCGATCTTTTCCATGCGGGCGAGACCGACCTTGAGCTTGTCGTAAACGAGTTCGCCCACCGAGCGGACGCGGCGGTTTTCGAGGTGGTCGATGTCGTCCCAGTTATGTCCGGGAACTTCTTCCATGAGCGAAAGAAGGTATTTGAGGCCTTCGACCAGGTCTTCGACGGAAAGGAATTTTCCTTCCTCCACGTATTCGACGTTCCTTCCGAGCTTGCGGTTGATCTTGATGCGGGCGACTTCGCCGAGTTCGAACTTTTTCACGTCGAAGAAGGTCGTGCGGAAAAGTTCGGATACGCGCTCGTCGGTTCCGAGGTCTCCCGGACGCAGGAGCTTGTAGATGGCGTAGAGCGCTTCGAGACGGGTTTTGGTCTTGTCTTTTTCGACGGTGGGAGCGACGTATTTGGCGATGAATTCCTTATTGCCCTTGAACGCGCCGAGAATGTCGGAATCGGATTCGAGGCCATACGCGCGAAGGAGGACCGATACCGGAATCTTGCGCTTCTTGTCGATCTTGACGTTGATGACGCCCTTCTTTTCGATTTCGATTTCGAACCACGAACCCTTCTGCGGAATGACCTTCATGGCGAAAGCCCCCGGATTTTTCGGATCCGGAACGAAAAACATTCCGGTCGATCGGATGATCTGGTTGACGATGATACGTTCGACGCCGTTGATGACGAAGGTCCCCTTCTCGGTCATGAGGGGGAGTCCGCCCATGTAGACGTCCTGTTCCTTGATTTCGCCCGATTGCTTGTTGAGCATTTCGAGACGGACCTTGAGCGGAGCCTCGTAGTTGAGGTTTTTGCGCTTGGCGTCAGCAACCGAATGCTTGGGTTCGTCGAGCGTGAACCCCTTGTAGTAGATGTCGATCTTTTCGCCCGAGAAATCCTGGATGGGAAAGGTTTCCTTAAAAGCCTTCTCGAGACGGTGGTCGAGAAAGTCACGGAAAGAATCCGTCTGGACTTCGATGAGGTTCGGGAGTTCGAGGATGGAACGGTCGTCGGTGAAGAAGTACCGCCCCTTTACCTCGTAGATAGCTCCGAGTTCGGAGGGGGAGGGGGCCGCTACGGCACCTGCCGCCTCTTTCTTTTTCGCCATGGAGGGTGGGATTTTTAGAAAATACGAAAAAATCCGCCCTCGCCGTCAGTAGGAACGCAATCGGCTGGCGAGCGCGAAAACTTCTTGCTCCCAGGATATCGAAAAAACCTCCGCGGTCAAGGCGGAGGTTATGCTTCTTTTTAGAACGAAACGATTTGTGGGGTGGGATAGACGAACGGGCCGCCGAAGCCGAGTTGGCCCCAAACGCTGGATCCCCAGCATTTGGCGGTTCCGTCCGAGAATTTCGCACACGAACCGTACGTGCTCGCGCTTATTTGCGTTGCCGAACTGATTCCGGGAACGTCAACGGGAGTCAGTTGGTTGGCGATGGAACCGTTTCCGATCGCTCAAGCGTAGCCGTACCCCCAGCATTTCACCGCCCCGCTCGAATGAAGCGCGCAACTGTGATAGTGTCCGGCGACGACTCCGACGTATCCCGACGTCAGCCCCGTGACTTGGGTTGGCGCCGTAACGTATGCCGTGGAGCCGTTTCCTACTCCTCCGAAGGCGTTGTATCCCCAGCATTTCACCGCCCCGTTGTGGATGGCGCACGAATGGTAGACTCCAAGGGATAGGTCCGTCACGCCCGACGTTAATCCCGTGGCTTGCACGGGCGAGGAACTATCGGTCGTCGCGCTGTTTCCCAGTTGTCCGTAGCCGTTGTATCCCCAGCATTTCACCGCCCCGTTGTGGATGGCGCACGAATGGTAGTATCCGACCGAGGTCTTCGTCACGCCGGAGGTCAGCCCCGTAACCTGCACGGGAGAGGAATTGCTCGTAACGGTGCCGTTTCCGAGTCCGCCGTAGCCGTTGTACCCCCAGCATTTCGCCGCCCCGTTGTGGACGGCGCAACTGGAATAGAGGTAGGTTGACACGCCCGTCACGCCGGAGGTCAGCCCCGTAACCTGTACCGGAGTCGAACTGTTGGTAGTGGTGCCGTTTCAAAGCCCTCCGTGAGGGTTGTACCCCCAGCACTTCGCCGCGCCGTTGTGGACGGCGCAGGCATAATGGTTGCCGACGCTTAAATTCGTGACGTTCGAAGAAAGTCCCGAAACGTCCGTGGGCGCCGAACGGAGAACGTTCGTCCCGTCGCCCACCGATCCGTAATAGTTGTACCCCCAGCACTTCGCCGCGCCATTCGTTTGTATTGCGCAAGCGGAGGGGTTTCCCACGGCTATCGAACCGACATTCGAACCCATCTGCGAAAGCGCCACGGGAGTCAGACTGTAGTTGTTCGAACCTTTTGCCAACTGGTTCCACCCATTGTATCCCCAGCATTTCGCGATTCCGTTTGAAAGCGCGCAGGAAAAATTTCCTCCCGCGGATATTTGCGATACTCACGAGGGAAGTCCTGAGACGGCTACCGGCGCATATCGGTCGGTCGTCGTTCCGTCGCCCACCGCGCCCGTGGTGTTATATCCCCAGCATTTGACGTTTCCTCCGGTATCGAGCGCGCAGGCTTGGTAATGCCCCATGCTGATTTGCGCGATTCCCGAAGCGAGTCCCGTGACCTGTACCGGCGAAGAACTGTCGGTCGTCGTCCCGTTTCAGAGCCCTCCGTAATAGTTGTACCCCCAGCACTTCGCCGCGCCGTTGTGGACGGCGCAGGAGGCGTAAACCCCCGAAGTGATGTCGGTGACCCCCGAAGTGAGCCCGGTTACCTGTACGGGAGTGGTGCTTTGCGTCGTCGTCCCGTTTCCGGTCCCTCCGTAAGCGTTGTACCCCCAGCACTTCGCCGCGCCGTTGTGGATGGCGCAGGAAGCGTAATAGTTGGAGGCGATTTTCGTCACGCCCGAAGTGAGCCCCGTCACTTGTACCGGCGTTAAGGAATTCGTCGTCGTCCCGTTTCAGAGTCCTCCGTAATAGTTGTATCCCCAGCACTTCATAGCGCCCGATTGGATGGCGCAACTGTGATGAAAGCCCGTGGTAATGTCGGTAACGTTCGAAGAGAGTCCGGTGACAGTGAGCGGAATGGGCGAATCCGTGGAAGTTCCATCCCCAAGCGTCCCGTAAGCGTTGTACCCCCAGCACTTCGCCGCGCCGTTGTGGATGGCGCAGGTGTAATCTCCTCGCGCCACGATCTTCGTCACTCAGGATGCAAGGCCGGTAACGTCGGTAGGAGCCATGGTGCTCGCCGTAACCGTTCCGTTTCCAAGCTGTCCGTAATGGTTGTATCCCCAGCATTTCACTCCTCCCGCCGACGTAATTCCGCAAGCATGATTCGACCCTGCGGAAATCTGAACGAAAGCGATTTGACAAGACGACGTTTCCGAATTCCACGCGTAGCCCGAAGCGCACTTGAACCGGCATTCCGACGTGCTCGGCGTTTCCGAATACGATCAAACGGAAGAAGGAGCCCATTCCGACCCGTTCCAGGTTTGCGGAATCGAAGACGCGGAGTTCCAGACGGCGTTCGTCGGAAGTCCGGAGCACGATCCGGTCTGCGAATTCGATTCGCACGAGGGCGACTCCCAGCTGCCGTTCCACGTGTAGTTCGCCTGGCAGTTTCCGGAAGAACCCGATGCCGTCCAAGAAAGCGTTCCGTTATCGCAAGATCCTTCGAAATCGGCCGTGAGCATTCCGTTGGCCGGAGCGGTTCCGAAGACCGAGGTTCCCATGCGGGAACCGGTCTGCGAATGGGGAAGGACGCCTATCGAATCGAGGACGTATTCGGCTCACGAGTGCGAGGTCGAGACCGGAATTTCGCAGTCCGCGCGGCACGCGCTTCCGTCCCAGGAAAATCCCGATACGCAATCGAACGTGCATTGTCCCGGGGTTTGCGAGCGGTGCCATGTTCCGCTCACCGATTGCGACTCGGCGTTCGACTCGGCATTTGGAACGTCCGTTCCGGGAGAGGGTCATCCGCAAACGTCCGCCACGCAGCGCGCTCCCGATTCTCCCGTTTCCGGAACGAATCCCGATTCGCAGGATGCCGTTTCGCTTGAAAGGGAAATCTGTCCGAAGGCGCAAAGGGCGTTTGAAGAAGCGGTTCCGTGGTCGATGTCTTTTTGTACTTGGGAGGACTGTCCGCTTGAAAGCCAAGGGATGGAATATCCGGAAGCCGTCGTAGCTTCGCAGAAAGCCGGGCTTCCGGCCTCGGCGCCGTCTATGAGGGCCCCGCTCGAAGAATCGGATGCCACGTCCTTGATGAGTCCTCCCGAAGCTCCCGGTTCCGGTGAGGGGAAATCTCCGGTCACCGTGGCCGTTCCGGATTCCTTGAGTGCCGCGACCTGGACGAAACTCCGGACGCGTTTTCCGGATCCCGAAGGATCGACGACGTCGGTCGCTCATACGAGGAGGTACGAAGGGTTCGCGGTTCCAACGCCCGCCGCCGTAGCCGAACCTCCGCCGAGCAAGTCGAACGCGGGAACCCGGTTCAAAAACGAGATTTTGAATTTTTCCGGGTCGAGTTTCAGGTTGGCGTAGTCGGGATTTCCGGCGGAATAGTTGGTTCCCGGCGCGTTCCATGCTCCACCAACCAGTGGGACGGGGGTTCCGTCGAACACGACGATGGCTCCCGAAAGGGTGTAATCGGGATCGTGCACGATGAAATATCGCGGAGATTGTCCCGTCGCCGCGCTTTCGTTGGAAATCGCCGAGTAGATCGACCTCGCGTTCGTCGCGATCACGGCGTCGCGGGCGTCTTGCCGATACCCCGAAAGCGCCAGGAACGCGATGGTTGATAAAACGGCGAGAATCGCGATGACGACGATGAGTTCCGCGAGCGTAAATGCCGAACTCCTGATTGGTCGCGAGAGCATGTTTTAAAAAGTTAAATGTACGTTATGAATATTATTCCAATGAAACGAAATGGCAAATGGGATTCGAAATGCGGGATGAGCCGACCGATTCGTCGTTTTTCGAATGTCTTACGTTCCGACCGCTTCCTTCGCGGAAGTTCCCGAAACAGCGAGCATGCGTTTTCGTAATCCTTCGCGGCTCAAAGAGCCCAAATCGTCCACGATTCCGTATTTCCGCATTCTTTCGGAAAGGCTCGGTCCTCAAAACGCTCATTCCGATGCCGCCCGGAATTTCCCAAGCAGTACGCGCGGATCGACTTCGTCGGAAATGGAATCGTATCCGAGCGCGAGCGCGAGGGAAGAAAGCATTTTTCGCGCTTCTTCGCGACCGATTCCTGATTTGAAGGAAATCCCCGAAACCGCTGCGATTTCCTTCATGGCCGGAATAAGGAATGCCGCTTCGGCGGATTTCAACATTTCCATGGTTTCAGCCGCCCCCTGGGCTTCGTGTGCGGAAAAACGGATTTTTCCTGCCGGCGTGCGAATTTCGAGTCATCCGGCATCGGTCTTCGTCGCCGTTACCGAATCGGTCACGCGAACGCTGTCTCCGGCCTCGGCATCACGAAGAAACCTCGTGGCGGTGGAATGGCTCGAAATGGCCGCTTCGCGTTTCTCGGCCTCCCGACGCTCCGCGGCGGATTTTTCCATGGCAATCCGCTCGGCACGAAGTTTGTCCGCAATTTCTTCCAATCCCGTCTCAAGGGAATCGCCGGGTTTTTTTCCGAAAGCCTTGGCGAGTTCGGAATCCCGTCCGAACGTGAACGATTCGCCCGTGAGCTTCCGGAGATCCTGGGCGGCTTCCACGGCGTCGCGGAGGTTTTTTTCCTGTTCTTCCGAAACGAGCGGTCAAGGAACGCCGTATTCCTTCCGTTCTTTCACGTCCGCTGCCACCGCGGCCGCTCAAGCAACCAAGGCATCCACTTTCCGACGTATTGCCTCCCGCTTTTTCGGGTCGGCCTCTTTGTCGGCTTTGGAATGGACGGAATGTTCGGCCGAGGCGTTGTCTCGACCCATTCGCGAATGCGCGGCGAGAACTTCCTTTTCGTTCGCCCGAACGTAGGATTCGAGGTATTTCCGGAGTTCCGAGTTTGCGTCGAGGTGCTTTCGGGCGATTTTTAAAAGCTTTTTCGCGTTTTCGGCACCGAGCTCTTTGAGCTTGCGCCCACGTCCGCCATTTTCGTGATCTTCTTCGCGCGGGACGGCGAGAACCTTTGGATTCCTTAAAAAATCGAAATCCGCTTTTTCTTCGGAGTTTTTCGAGCCCGCGTGTTTCGCGGTCGCTTCCAAAAGCCGGACGTAATCCGGATGCGTGGGCAAGTCTTTTTCGTGCGAAGGGAGGGCTTTTACTTCCTCTCTCGCCGTTTTCGCTTCGCGGGTCTGCACCTTTTCGAGCGCCTCGTAAAATTCCCGCAAATCCTCTACGGTCAGTTCGGAACCTTTCAGGCCTTTAAGCATGTCCCAACGCTTGCTCGAAGACTGCTCGACCTTCATTTTTTCTATGAATCCTTCGGCTTCTTTTTGGGAGGCCGCGGGCTTGAGTTTGCGAACGTATTCGACCAACGCCTTGCGATCGACGGTTTCCGCTTCCAATTTTTCCATTTGTCCAGCCTTCCCCTTCATGAAAGTCTGGAGCGACTGTCGGAATTCTTCGGCGACGATGGTGCGGTTGGTCGCCTTCAATTTGGCGTATGCCCGGCTTTTGGTGAATCCGGCATCGTTTCCTTGGTCGTCGATTCCCCAGTAGAGCGCGATTTGCATGACCCGGTATTCCCCCCACCGCGCAACGAGCTTTTCCGGACCGAGATTTCCCGATACGAAAGCGAGGCAAAGCGATTGGGCAAAGGCTTCGGAATTGATTTCTTCGATGCGGCGTTCGCGAACAGCGGCATCCAAATCGCCGCTCGCCAATTTTTTATGCGGCGACGAATCTTCGGGTTTTTCGCCGAATCCCACTTCCGCCGCGAAATTGCCCACGAGCGACTGGTTTTCGAATCCGACCACCGCGCCGAAATCGTTTCCGTTGAGAATTTTTTCCAATTGCCATTCCTTCGCGCTTATTTCCGCGGCGATGGCTCCTCATTTGACGTTACTTTTCGCCCAATTGAGGAATTCGTTGTCATGGTCGGTAATATTGATCGAGCAAAGCGCTTCGATGGCAACCCGGAGCGACGTAACCTTTTTCCATTCCGGATGGTTCTGGGAGTCTTTAAAAAGCTCGCTTGCGCGTGTTTGGAGCGGGAGGAGGTCCTTTCCGGAGAGTTCGCTGAGTTCGGCTTGGGCCTTGCGAAGGTTTCCGAGCTGGTTTTCGGCCATGGCCTTCTTGATTTTTTCGAATCCCCGTTCGATTTCTTTCCGGAAATTCGGATATTTTTTATCGATTTCCAAAGAAAGCTCCCGGCGTTCTTTGGCTAATCCGGCGTTTTTTTCCAAAAGCTTCGCTACCGTGGGAACGTGTTTGGTTCCCCGGGGAATTCCGTATTGGACCCGAAGTTTTTCGTGAAGTTCTCCGAGTTTCCGTATCGAATCGGCTCCACCCGGAGTTTTCGCAAGAGCGTTTCGGAGGGGGAGATTCGGCCAATGCGCGAGAAATTTCGAAAGGGCGTCCTTGTTGGCGTTCAATTCGTCAACGAACCGCTCCCACTCGGGGGATTGCGTATCCAAGGTTATGAGGCTCAAATACCTTGCGGGCGTTTCGTCGTCGTATTCTTTCGCCGATGGCTCGAAAGCCAACTTCACGACCGCTTCGCGGCTCTTGGCAAGATATTTTTGGTCCTTCGCCACATCGCGTTTAAGAAGTTCCTCGAGTTGCCCCTTTTCCTTTTTCAAATCCTCGTTCTTCAATCCGTAATGCCGCATGATTTCCACCTTCATGGAGTCCACCCAATTGATGGTTTTTCCTTCGCCCCGAAGCTGGAGCACTTGGTAGATGCGGTTGTTGTGATTCCAGTCAAGAAGGAAGCTGGCCGTGGAGTCGGGGTGTTCGGTGGCTTGACGGATGAATTCGGCCTTTCCGTTCTTGTCGGCGGCATATTCCAAATAGTTCGCCGCGCGTTCGACGTACTGGGTGTATCCGCCGATTCCCAACTCCGAAGAATTAGGGGAGAATCCCTTTTTGAAAAGGTTCCGATCGAGATTCAATCCATCCATGACCCTGTTCCCCGTTTTAGCATAGGAATCCTTGTTTTTCCAGGCCTTGACGCGTTCCGCGATGAATTTTTCGGCTTTCGTTCCGGAATACCTCGAAAAATCCTCGAACGAATAGGTTTCCCGGTATTTTTGGGCGGCGTCGTCTACGATTCGGAGGGCTTCGCGCAGTCAGAGCCGTTCCATTTCCCTCCGTACCGGGTGGTTTTTGTTCCAGTAGAGCATCATTCCGGCGACCGTTTTCGGATTCGCGTCAACGGCGATGAGGAATTGTCCCGAGAGAACCGGTTGTCGATTGAGTCCGATCATCATTCCAATCGAACGGCTCACGTCCGAAAGGTGCGGATTGAAGTGGTCGCCAATCATTTCGTAATCATAGCTCGAGAGCTTTTTCGGATCGCCTTTCACTCCGTTCGTGACAAGAACGCCGTCAGGTTCGTTCGGATTTGGTTTGGGTGCCGGGACGTTTTCAGTCTTCGCTTTCGTCGTCGAAGCGGACGGGTCCGGATTCGTGGAAATTTCTTCCATGATTTCCGCCCGGGCCTTCCGGAATTCTTCCAGCATGTTCCGTTTATAGGCTTCGCGCTGTTTCATGCGGAGTTCGACCGCGTCGAGCAGTTTCAAAAAACGGTCCTCGGGCAACCCAAGGCACTCGGTCGAAATGAATTCGAGCGCCTTTTTTTTCGCTTCGATTTCTCCGGCGTCGTGCCGGTTGTCGCTCGCGACGTCTATTTTCGCAAGGCGTTCTTCCGCGCGTTTCATGAGTTCGGCGCGCTTGGCGTCCGGCTTTGCCGCCCCTCCTCGAAGGGCTTCCGAAGGGACTTGGGACTGCTGTTGTTTTCCGTCTGCCATTGGCGGTGGGTGTTTGATCGGTAGTTCATGGGCCATTTTCCCATAAACTCCCCATTTTCGCAACTTTTGGCGACGGTTCGGCTTCCGTCGAGTCTTACGACTTCCGCCCGCGTGCGATGGAAACTCCCCTTACGACTGCTCACGCCGCAAGGATTCAGAGCGCTCAGAGCGCGACGGCCTGGTTTTGCGAGGAATCGCCGGATTCTGCGGCGGAGGCTTTGATTCAAGCGGAAATGCTGCCTTGGTTATTGGGTCGTTCGGTTTGTTCGATCGACGTTTTTGGAGTTTCCGAAATTTCCGGGATGGGGGAGGGGGCTTCCGGAGTCGTCGGAATTTCGGCGGAGGCGGTATTCGGGGCTGTCGGGCCTCCGCTCGGCGTGACCGACGGAACGGCCATGGGAACGGTTTTTTCGCTTACAACCGGATTAGGATCCCTTCGTGATACCGAAACCGTCGAGCGGACTTCTCCGTCGGGAGAAGTGAGCGTTACGGCTCCGGCGGAGTAGGGAAGCGTGAATTCCGAACTTCCTCAAACCGGAACCGAAACCGCCCCCGCGAAAAAGGTGCGGCTCGACTCATTCGTTCGAATCGTCCAACCCGCGAGCGGAACCGGAAAACGGCCGAAGTTTTCGAGTGAAAAAGTCACGGTCTTCGCGTCGTGCGGGATTTCTATTCCTTCGCGGATTTTCAGGCTCGTCGGCATCACGACGTAATCTTTGCGCTCGACCTTGGATTCGTTCTCTTTATCGACGTAGGCGAAATAGAGGAGCGGGGTCGAATGGTCGATGAAGAGCGGTCCGGTGTAAGGAAGGGCGTCGCCCGGAGGCGCTTTGGGATTGAAAACGTACCAGATTTTTGCTTTGGGATCACTGGCTTTGAGGGTTACCCAAAAAGGGGATTCGTAGGTTCCGGAATCCTTGTTTGCGGTAACGGTGATCGTGGTGGCGGCGAAGGCGGTTGGAAACGCCCATCCGACGAGACCGGAGGCGACGGAGAGAAGAGAGGCGAAGAGGGTTGCGGTTCGGTGCATCTTGAGCGTGATCGGGGGCGTTCCATCCTTTGGTTCACAGAGTACGATATCCGGAGCGGAAATCAACGCGTTTTGCCTTTTTCGTCGTTTGCCGTATCATGGCCCCACGTGGGGATGATATAGAATTCTACCGTAAGAACCGTTCTCCGTACGCGCTTTCCGGGAGATGTCCGTGCCTTCCGCATATCAATCACGGACGACAACAAGTGCAAACCGCACCTACCGTGGTCTCGCCGATGCCTTCAAGGCTCGCGTAGCAGCCCCGTCCTTCGCTTTCGCTGCCTAGTTTTCTAGACTCGAAAGTAAGGTAAAAAACGCGACCTCCCAAGGGATGAGTGCCGACTGGCCTGTCGCAAACTCCGCACGCCTTTTCCGGGGCGTGCGCCGCACTTACGGAACCCGTCGCCGCCCTTTCCATGGGGTTCAGCGGTAAGCGGGTAAAGGAAACCCATCGCGATGCGGGCTCTTCGCCCCGTTCCTATCCGCATCGCGTAACCGAACGTCGGCTATGAAAGTACACGCGTACGGCGAGCCTTGCGGGACACGGGTGCGATTCCCGTCATCTCCACCAATGAAACAAGAAAATCCCCCTGCGATAGCGGGGGGATTTATTTGTTTCAAATGCGGTGCGACCGGGAATCGCACGCCCGACGGCGAAGCCGACGAAACGTGCCTTGAATGGCACGTTTCGAAGGGCGCGGGTTTCGACGAGCGGGAGCGAGGAGGAACGATTCCCGTCATCTCCACCAACGGGGTTTGAAAAAGCCCCGTGCGTAATCGCAGGGGGCTTTTGATCATATTCCTTCGCGTCACGAAACCTTTTTCAGGTCCGCGCCGGAGGCTTTATTGGCGAGTTCTGCCAGGGCGTATTTCGTGCCGCGTTCGACTGCCTTGTGCAGGAACGCGTCGGGACCGCCGTGGTCACTCATGGTCTGAAGCATGGCAGCGACGCCATGGATCGGCTTGCCAGTACGGTTGGAAACCGCATGGAAGTCGCAAGTAGGTTTGGCGGGCTTTTGGCCGCCTTTTTGTCTGAACTGGTCCAACTGCACTACTTTTTCGGTCATGATGACCTCCTTCTTTTTGCGAAATGCCGGACGGAATTGCCCGGTAGGAAATGTATACTTATTTTTTTGAAAGTGGCAATCCCATAATGAAAACCCTCCGTCATGGAGGAGCGAGAAACGGGTAACTTATAACGTCCAAAACCAGAGGAATTATCCGCGATATCCAACGTCAATCCACTCCTCCTTGCGACCCAAATGGTAGTCGCGGGCATCCCTGAACGCTTCGGAATATTCCGATACCCGAATCGGGAACCCTTTTCCGGCAACCGAAACGAGCGGGTCAATGAAGCGCTTCTTGCATTTGGAACTTACGAGGAATCCGTCCGTTTTTCGCGGATAGCGCAATATCCGGTAATTTCCGAGGTTCTTAAAAAACTCCCACATGCGCCGGATTTCGGCGTCGTTGGAACGCTCGAACCGTTCTGCGCATTCGCGGTCTTGGAGCGCATAGAGTTCGTTTGTGGAAATTTCGCCCGCATCCGCGAGCCGCCGGAGGATTTCGGCCAGGAACGCCATCGCCGAAACGCTTTCGTAGCTCGAAAAGCACCCCGCATCGTTCTCTATCGAAAGGAGCGCGAATTTCTCGGCGGTTTCCGGATCGTCGAACGCGAGCGACTCGCCTTCGGTCTCGACCGTGACGAGCGAGGCGTAGAAGGCACGGATTTCTTGGATTGTCCGGGTTCCGAGCGATACGCCCGTCGAAAGCGTGTATTCGAGCCGATCGGCAGAAAGCTTTGGTCCCGGATTATCGGCCAAAGGAAACCGGGCGTAGTCTTCGACGTCGGCGACCGAAAGTCCGAGTTTGGCGAGTTCCTTCGGAATGACGGCGTCGCCTTCGAGAATGTCTCGCGTGTGGAGTTCCGCCGACTCTTGATTTTCGGCGTCGCCCAAAAGAAAGTCGCCCACGTGCGAAAATACGGTGTGCGAAATATCGTGGAACAATCCCGAAAGCGAAGCCTTGGGATCCTTTGAAAAATTCCAAACGATGAGCGCGACTCCAAGACTGTGGTCAAGTCGTGAAAACGCGGCCCGATACTCGTAGTACTGGCAGAATTCGGTGCCGCAATTTTGTCCGACGCCCTTAAGACGGAGCAGCGCGGGCGAAGAAAAGAACGGTTCCAAAAAATCGGGAACCGATTCCGCGTAGGTTTCGACGAGCGGCAAATAGGCCGGGTGGATATGGTTGAGAATCGGGGAGGGGCGCATGTTCGTTTCGGTTCTTTCATTCGAGCATATGGCATTCGCCATTTTTCTCAATGCGGTATTTTTGCCAAAACGCCACCGGATATCGTAGACTCTAGGGGTACCGAACGAAAACCCCCATGAGCCTCCAGACCGCTTCGGCCTTCCAATCGCCCCATCCGTCCGCCAACCGCGGAGCGGCTTCCCTTCGTGATGCCCTCGTAAAAAACGAGCGTCACCTTTCCAAAGAACGGCTTCTCGCCGAAATCGAATCGTGGCAGTCCGCCATCAAAGGAAAAAACAAGGAAAATCCCGAAATGCGCAACGTTTTCCATTGGTATTGGTCGGAGGTGAATTCCCGTTCTTATCAGGCTCCCAACTGGCGCATCGCCCCCGAACGTTCGGCGCTCTTCCAAAAGTTCCGAAGCGATCCGTACTACCATTTGAAGAATCTGGTCGAAATCGTCGCCCGCGGTCTCGTCGAAGAAATGCTTCGGTCCGAAGGGCTCGATGCCAAAGTCATGATTACGAGCGACTCCGACGACGTATTTTCGGGGGTGGACTTCATCGTCGAAGTCCAGTCCCCCGAAGGCGCCAAGGATTACGTAGGCTTCGATTTGGCGGTATCGGAAAACCCCGAGTATTTGGAGAAAAAAGAATCGCGGACCCATACGGTATGCCGCGAATTCAACCGTTTCATGGGGTGGCGGAAAGATCCGCAAGGAAACGAACGCTCGATGCTCCGGCAGGTGTTCGCCGTTCCGCCGAAGGTCATGGCGTGATTCCTTCCCGAATACATGCGCCGCATCGCGCAAGGCCGTCCTCCGTCCGCGAAAGAAACGCTCGCATTGCTCGAAGCGGCCAAGGTCCGAACGGTTTCGATGACCAAAGAACGAACCCAGTCCCGGGTCGAAAAAATCCTCCATTAGTTCGAAATTTCCGCCACGAGCCCCAGCATTCCGCGAATTCCAAAATCCTTTCCCATGTCCAATCCTTCCATCCGCATTCCCGATTCCGGCGTTCCGTCGGTCGATTCGGACGCCGCCGCCGCTTGCGCCGACAATTTGAACCGGGACGTTCTTCCGGTGGATGTCTGCGAAGCCCCCGAAGGAGAGGCTTCTACGAGCGAAGTATGCGCCGTCGTTACTTCGATGAAGCGCCTCGTGCGCGGACTTTCTTCGTAATTTCCGCCGCGATCCAAAGCGCGGCTATGGCGACCATGGCGTAGAGGGCGGAGGTCTGTCCGTACCAATGGAGAATGATTCCCGCTGAAAAGAAATAGGCATACGAGAGCCGTTGGAGTCGTTTCCAATTCGCCCTGAGCGTCCTTTGGCTCCAGGCGTTCGACGTTACGAGAAGCAATACCGCCGTGATTTCCGAAACCCGCGCGAAAAGCGCCCGGCTCGAAACCCGCCATCCGCGTGCCGAAAGGTAGCTCGATACGAGCGAATCCCAAGAATTCCATGCCGTGAAGCCGAGATTGGTTACGACGACCGAAGCGGAAAGGATTCCCAATCATTGTCGAAGGGGGATGAGCGCCCGGAAGAGGGAAATTTTTGGAAAGATGTCAGCCAAC
This sequence comes from Candidatus Altimarinota bacterium, assembly GCA_024709505.1. Taxonomy (GTDB): domain Bacteria; phylum Patescibacteriota; class Gracilibacteria; order BD1-5; family UBA2023; genus JANJWP01. The sequence goes on from JANJWP010000010.1 coordinate 24,933, forward strand.
GGGCGTACCGCCATGAGCGCCACGACCGAAATCCAGCTCACGCTCCAAAGTTCCGTTCGGAGTTTTGGAAAAAATCCCCAAAGGAATGGAACGGCGAAGGCGAACGCGATGAACGTCCATTGCACGGTCGCGATTACCAAGCCGGGAATTTCGCCGTCCAATACGATTCGTTTTAGAAACGAGAGCGTTCCTCTTGATTTTTCCGCGTCGCTCGCGGTACTGCCCTGCGCGACGAATTCTTCCGCAAACACGAGCCCGGAATCATGCCCCGCATCATGGAGCGCCTTCTTGACGCTTTCGACCATGTCGGGATTTCCGCAGACGTAAACTTCCGATTGGGGCGTAACGATGCCGAGATGGTCGGTCACGCGCCCGGCAGCCCCTTTCCATTTGGCTCCGGGCTGCGAAAGGGTGACGATAACCTTGGCGTTCTTGATTTTTCGCAGACGTTCCAAATAGAAAAGGTCACCCTCCGTTCTCGCGCCGAAAATGACGGTCTGAGGAACGGAATCCGGCGTTGCGGCAAGCATGGCCATCATGGGTGCGAGACCGGTTCCAGTCGCGACGAAGACCTTATGGGTGGGGGAATCTCGTAAAACGAAGTGCCCCATTCCTCCGAAATATTCTACGAGATCCCCGACCTTAAGCTTTTGCAACGCCTTGGACCCCCTGCCGGAAGAGAGGAGTTTCACGGCGAGGACGAAACCGGAACCGTCACCCGAAACGATCGAATACGAACGTCGGAAACTTCCTTGCGCGTCGCGAAAGGAAAGGGAAACGTATTGTCCGGGAAGAAACGAAAATCCCTTCGTCCGAAATCGCAGTTCGACGACGTCGCGGGTGAGGAACGCCTTTTTTTCCAGCGTTGCCGCTTCGCCCTTTGCCATCTCGGATTCCGGTTCCCGGTTCCCGGTCGTTTCGACCTTTATGACGTTGACCGGACAAAGCCTCTCCGCTTTGAAGATTTCTTTTGCGTGGGGAAGGTAATCCCGGTTGATGACGCGCGAAGTGGGATCGACCTTGAATATCGCGGGACAAACCGATTCGCAATTGCGGCAGGATATGCACCCCGGAAGGACGGAAACGTTTGTAATGCCCATGATTTCGCTTTAAAAAAGTAAGCATGAGCATATACGGGATTTTCGGATTTTCCAGTTTTTCGTGCCGCGGATTTATTCTCCCACGGCCAATTCGAGAACGTAGGTAACCGAATCTTTTTCAAAAAGCACCCGGTTTTCAAAAAATCCGAGAACCCTTCCTTCCACGAGGCGCGTGAGTTCTTTGGAGCCCCGGTAATAGAGGTAGAGGTTTTTTCCTTCCGAAACGAGGTATGCCCCGTGGAACGGCTCAATCCTCACGTCCGAGGTCCGGACTTTTCCGATAATGGCGGGATAGCGATTTCCGCGTTCGTCAACCAATACGAAGGCGGCGTTTTCGCCCGAATATCAGAGTACGATCGATTCGTTTCCGAATTCGTGCACGGACGCGACTCACGAGAGCGGTGAAACGTCGAGATTCTTGGACGTCGAACCGAACGCGAGCAATTCGCCGGAAAAGAGACGGTACGGTTTTTTGGCGATTTTCACGACGTTTCCGGAAAGGGTTCCGCTTTGCGTCACGATTTCTGCCGACGAAATTTCACGTCCGGCTTCCACTCGGAAGGTGTGGGTCTCGGTATGCACGGCCCTTCCCGGGTTTCAAAGCAACCGGTCGCGAAGGGAAGTTTCGTGCGGAATGAGGACGTTGCCGTTTTTCGGACAGCGGATTTTTTCCGCGTCCATCGTCGCGTTTTCGCAAAGTTCGATGGAAAGGGTTCCCGAGGCGGTCTTGAGCGCGGTAGGGGCGAGCCCCGAATCTTCGTAGGACAGGAACGCCCCACGTTTTTCAAAAAGCCTCCCCCCGACGTGTCGCG
>JANJWP010000020.1 GCA_024709505.1 Candidatus Altimarinota bacterium
AAAACCGGATTTTTTATTCCGGAGGTTTTTTCCCAGGAAGACTTAATCGAAGCCGTGGAACGCATGACGCGTAAAAAATCGCTTTCGATGCGCAAAGCCTGCTTGGAGCGAGCCGAAGAATTTGGCATGGAACGCTTTGCCGAACAGGCGAGAAAAGCGTTTTCTCCCAAAAAAGATTCCTAATCTTCCCGCTCGCGCGAGTTGAGGATTTCGGAGACCCTTCCATGAAGGTGCATGAGTCGGTAGGACATGTGATCGTAGTGCGCGACGAACGTTCACCGGGCATACAGCCGTACCGCCTGCTTCGTCGCCCATTCCGACGGGCCGGAGGTTTTGTGGTTCCGAAATTTTTCGCGCTGGAAGTGAAGGTCGAGCAAAAGGTCGCAAGCGTTCGAAATTTTCGCGATGATCGAATGGAGTTCGCCGACTTCTTTCGAAAACCGGAGCTCCCGAGCTTCGGGCGAATCGAGGATTTCGGAAGCGGTGGCGAGGTATTCTCGGGCTAAGCGGATCGAATCCGGAACGTTCAAATGCCCTACCGCCACAACGGCGACGGGATAGGTCCCCTCGCTTTGGAAGCGTCCGGTTTTTCGGTATTTCCAAATGCGCTTTTCCGACATGGAACTATCATCGAACGACTAGGAACGCGGTATAGGCCGCATAGGTCGAAAGCATGAGGATTCCGTGCTTTCGCGTGAGTTGGTGTCGGTTGGCGAACGAAAGCGCGACAAAGAGGATGAAGCTGCTTCCAAGCATCATGACGATGTCGAAATTTGCGGCGGCACTCAAGGGGACGGGGGCGATAATGGCCGTGATGCCGAGAATCCAAAAAATGTTGAAAACACTTGAACCGACCACGTTTCCAATGGCGATGTCGGCATGTCCGTTTTTCGTCGCGACGATTGACGTCACGAGTTCCGGAAGAGACGTTCCTATCGCGACGATGGTGAGCCCGATGAGGATTTCCGAAAGCCCGGCAATGCGGGCCAAATCGACGGCCCCTTCGATGAAGAGTTTTCCTCCGGCTACGAGTCCGACGAGCCCAATGGCGGTGAAGGCTGCCGATTTGGCGTATCCGTACTCGGGGGCTTGGGCGACCTCTTCGGGGATTTCGCCGGATTTTCCCGCCGCGAGTCCATGGACGTAATACATGAAAATCGCGAAGAATCCAAGGAAGACGAGCCCGTCGCCCATGCCGAGGACGTTCTTTTCTCCGTCGGCGAAAAGAACGTCGTTCCCCATGACGAAGAGCATGATGGCCGCCAGAATCGAAAAGGGGATTTCTTTCCACGTCGTCGCCTTTTGCACCTTAAGGTTGGCAATGAGGGCGCAGGCTCAAAGGATGAGAAGGATGTTCGCGGTATTGCTTCCGACCACGTTTCCAATGGCGATGTCGGTATTTCCCCCTAATGCCGCCGTAAGACTCACGACGAGCTCCGGCGCGGAGGTTCAAAACGCCACGACCGTAAGGCCGACGACGATGGGGGCGACCCCGGCCCGCTTCGAAAGGGAGGCGGCGCCTTTGACGAGCGTATCGGCACCGGTAATGAGGATGGCGAGTCCGACGACGATGAACGCGAGGGCGAATAAAAATTCCATGGATCCGGAAAGGAAAAGAAAATAATGGACCCGTGTCCGAAAATGGATGGGCGGTCCGGTTTTGCCGGATTATGCCCATTCTCGCCGAGTTTCAAAAATCTTTCTTTCCCCTCTTCTTTCCGCATCGCGAATTGACGACGAAATTCCTTTGGGTATAGTCCAAATCGTTCAAATGTTTCCGAGCCATGGCGCACGTTTTCCAATTCGCTCCCGATTCCCCTTACGCTTCGCGGATTCCCCTTTTCGAACCCGGAATCACCGACCGCATGCTTTTTGAAAATGCGGCGAAAGTGGGACGCTTGGTCGAACTCGTTCGGCAACAGATATCGGCAAGCGTTTCGGAGCGGGATATGCTTTTGGATGCCGATCCCGAGACCGGATGTTTTTTTCGGAGTTCGTTCCGCGTCACGCTCGAAGGGGCTTCAGAATTTGAATACCGCCGGGCCCAGAAAATCGTGAACCACGCCCTTTCACCTTCGGCGAGGGTGAACGTGCTTCTTGAAACCGACAAAATCGATGGAGAACAATCCTTTTCGATCGTCGTCCATCCGAAGGAACGGGCGTATGGATAGGACGGAAATTTGCCGAAAACCGATAGGAATGGTAACCTTCCAAAAGAAGTTATCCGTTAACGGCTTTTTCCATGCCCGCCATTTCTCACGATAATACCGCTTCCGTGCGCGATTTCGAATCGGCGCACCGTCTCGAACAGTATCCGAAAATGATGGCCACTGCGTCGGGAAGGCAGATTCTCGCCATGCTTTCGGTCGAATTGCACGGATTCGGCGAAGGGGGCTACAAAGGGGACTATTACCACTCCAAAGAAACCGTGGCAATCCGTCGTATCATGCGCGATTTGGAATCCGCCATGGAAACGATGGATACGAAGGCTTTCGATGCCGCCGTGGATTCGATGCGCGGCTGGCCGTGCTTCCGACAATCTTTGGGAGAAGTTCCCTTGGCTTCGGCTTTTCCGGTTGCGGACGTTCTCGAAAACGGAATATCGTCCCACGAAGGCGGAAAGGCGCTGAACGTCACGAACGGCGTCGCCTATTCTTACGGATTCGAAATGCTTGCCGCCCTCCGCGACTACCGAACCGAAATTTCCAAGCGGAAATCCGTCGTTGACAAATCCCTTGCGGATACCGCGCACGAAGTTCGTTCGAATATCGCCCAAGTGCTGCGCTAAACGGTTTTCTGATTTTTCCCCCGCTTGGCGGGGGTTCTTTTTCGTTTCCCCTCGGCTCGTTTTGACCGGAAAGGGCTTTTCGATACAATCGGAACATTCCATTTTCAGGGGTTCTTCCGCCCCTTTTTCGATTTTTTCTTCCCATGCCCAAATCCATTCGCAATTTCTGCATCATCGCCCATATCGACCATGGAAAATCGACCTTGGCCGACCGACTCATCGAAATAACCGGAACCCTCCAGAAACGCGACATGCGCGAGCAAACCCTCGATACCATGGATATCGAACAGGAGCGCGGAATCACCATCAAGCTCACGCCCGTCCGCATGGAATGGAGGGGGATCGAATGCAACCTCATCGACACTCCGGGGCACGTCGATTTCCAGTACGAAGTCAGCCGTTCGCTCGCCTCGGTCGAAGGCGCGGTGCTCGTGGTTGATGCCACCCAAGGAATCGAAGCCCAAACGCTCTCCAACGTCTATCTCGCCCTCGAAAACGACCTTGCGATCATCCCGGTCTTAAATAAGATCGACCTGCCTTCCGCCGACGTCGAACGGGTGACGCAGGAAGTCGTCTCGCTTCTCGGGTGCGACCCTTCGGAAATCATTCC
>JANJWP010000028.1 GCA_024709505.1 Candidatus Altimarinota bacterium
CATGCTCATCATCATCGGAGGTTTCGTAGCGCTCTTTGCCTTCTTTAAGGCTTCCAACCGCAATCCGGCCCTTGGATTCCAAGATTTCATTATTGAGAAGATATTCGCCGGAACCCATCATGACGCGAAGCCCGCACCTCCTGCTCAAAACGCCATGTCGAAATCGGGAGAACCTTTCAAGCCGACGGAAGTCCCGAAGCCGACGGAAGAAAAATCCGCTCCCGCTGAAACCGTCATTGCCGACCCCCTTGCGGCCGTCGCGCCTTCCGTTTCGCTTGCCGACCCCCTCGCCGCCGCTTCCGAACCCCCGGTTCCCGAATCTCCCGCTCCCGAGTCCGCGACTCTTGAAAATTCTTTCGTTCCTTCTCTTGATGCGGAGGTTTCGCTTCCGGCATGGCTGAAAGGCTCGTCGCTCGATCCTTCGCCGCTTGCCGACCCCCTCGCCGCCGCTTCCGAACCCCCGGTTCCCGAATCTCCCGTTCCCGAATCTCCCGCTCCCGAATCTCCCGCTCCCGAGTCCGTGGCATTGCCAGAAATTATTCCGGATTCCTTCGAAACGCCGCCCGAATCCACCCCGTCTCCCGACGACTTGCCGGATTGGCTCAAAGGCATGGATGTCGCCGCCGTGGAGAAGGAAGTGGAGGCCGAATTATCGGAATCCGAACCCGTTTCCGGAGAACCGTCCCAACAAAAACCTGCCGAAGAGGGGCTGACGGAGGAGCGGCCTGCCGAAACCGAAGCCGAAGTTCCCGCCGCTTCTCCCGACGACTTGCCGGATTGGTTGAAATCCAGTATCGTAACGACCGGAACTCCGGAAGCCAAAGAAATGACTTCCGGAGAAAAATCCGAAAAGAAACCGAAACGCGCTTCGAAAAAAGCCCCGTCGGAAGAAACGAAGAAGGACGACGCTTCGACGGTAGCACCGCCTTCCGACGATCTTCCGGAATGGCTTAAGCCCTAGTAATCCTTCCAGGAAATGAACGGATCAGAATCCCAAAAAGACGGATCTTCGAGCATGCTCGAAGCGCTCTTGAACGCATCCCCCGGAACCCAAAAGGTTCCAGGGGATGATCCGCTTGCGGCAATGGCGGAGACCGTTTCGGATAATTTCGTCCCCCCGCAAACTCCCGATGCCGTGGAAGGGAGTGCCGGAGCCGTTTCTTTCGTCCCGCCCATGCCGACCGAGAACCTTCAAAATGGAGAAAACCTCCAACATTCCGAAAATCCGGGGATTCCCGAAAACCCGCTCTCATCCATTCCGGGAATCGTGCTTGAAAACCCTGATTCTCCCACCGTTTCGGTACCGCCTCCTCCGAAACCCCCCAAAAAAAAGGAACCGATGCGCCCGATGGACTTTTTGAAGATCGTCGGGGCCCTCTTTGTCGTTTCGCTCATCTTTTTCGGCTCGTTTTTTGCCTACATCGTCTTCAATCCGGAAGAAGCGAGGCTGTTCGTACAGTTCGGAATCAATCGGGCTGACATTCAAAACCTTCTCGCGCTTCTCGTAAATTCGACCTTTGGTACGATTACCTTCGCGCTTTCGGTCGTTTGGGCAATCTACCTGTTCAAAGCGGTTATCACCAAGAAGGAATACAAGCGGAAAAAAACCGTCGCGACGATTCTCGCAACCTTTTTCGGAATCGTGCTTTTTTCGAACATTACGTTTTGGGCCTTCCTCATTCAAAAGATCGGCGCCGAAGATTTTGCCAATCCGAACGGCGGGGTGAAAGTTTTTGATAATGACCGCCTGCTTTCCGAACAATTCAAAGATTCGAGCGAAATTTTCGAATTCAATAACCTTATCGGTCCGGCCGTCCTTAAGTTCGATCTCGCGGCTGATGCCAATTACGTTCGCAAGAAGTACATGGAAATCGATTCCTTTGAAATCGATTTCGACGGTGATGGAACGATCGATAAGGAAGGGGCTAATCCGGCCGCGGCCCTCGATCTTATTTTCACGTATGCGAAAAAGGGAAAGTACGCTCCCAAAGGAACCTACCAAGGTCGCGACAACATTACGGGAGAGCCGGTGGTTCGTAAAATCGACCTTCCGATCGTCAACGTTTCGGCCGTCGTAACGGTGACTAAAACGGCGAAGGGAATCGTTTTTGACGCCAAGGATGCTTCGCAGCTCGGTTCGCCCAAATGGTACGAAAGTTCGAATCTGAATGTTCCGGCGGGAACCTCGGCCGTTTATACCGCCAAACTTGCCAAGGAAGAACGGTTTTTGTGCCTTGCGCTCGTTACCAATAAGAACGAGGAGGAAAACTGCAACAAGATATTCGTCATCCGTCCAGAGGGCGAAACCCCCATTACCGCCGACATCAAAGTTGAAAGGGCGGTTGAGAGCGATCCTTTCACGTATCTTTTCTCTTTGGAAAACGTCAAAGTAAAGACCGGCGGCGACGTCTCGACGTACCGTTGGGTACTCGACAACGGCTCCGTATTCTGCCAGAAAGACGAATGTGAATATTCCTTTAACGAATACGGAAAACAGAAATTTACCGTTTATCTTACCGATGCGGCGGGAAATCCGGCTGAATTGGAAGGGGAAATCGATATCCGCCGCCCCCTCAGTCTGAGATTCGGCGACGGGGGAGTCCCGCTTTTGCGAGTGCTTGATGGAAACGACCGCAACCTCCTTCTCAATTCTTACGTAAGGAGTCTTGAGGCTTACCGGGTTGAAAAGGTTACGGTCCCTTCGAGGCTCGTGTTCGATGCTAACGACGTGCGGGTGAACAACGAAGGATACGTTCTCGATTCGGTCGAATGGACGTTTGGAAAGAACGGTTCCAAAAAATCCGGATTGCGGGTCGAATACGAACTCGTCAACGACGGACGCCTTGAGGTCGCGGTCAAATACCTTTTCGTCAATTCGTCCCTCGATATCCGGAGCGAGGTCACCGAAAGGATCGTTTTTGAGGGGAAGCGCAAAGATTTGGCGGCCAACATCGTCATCTCGTCTCCCGATTCGACCGACGAGAATTTCTACGCCCCTACCACGATTAAATTCGACGGTTCGGCGAGCCGGACTTCGGAAGGTTCGATCTCGAAATTCATCTACGATTTCGGGCTGGGGAAAGCGCCTGCAGAAGGCGATGCGATCCAAACGATCCGGTACGACAATCCCGGAGAATACGTCGTAAGCCTCACTGTCGTAAAGGACGACGGATCGAAAGATACCGTGACTCGGAAAATCGTTATCAAGGACATTCCCAAAAGCCTCGTCATCAATATGAGCGTTTCTTCCGGGATTGCCGGTTCCGCGATTGACTTCGACGTATCGGGATCGAAGGGGCAGATAGAATCCTATTCCTGGGATTTCGGTGACGGAACCGCTCCTTCTGCGGATGCCAACCCGACCCATACGTTCGAGAAATCGGGACGATTCAACGTCACGCTTCAAGCCAGGTATGCCGACGCGACCATTCGGACCGCCGAAAAAACCGTCATTGTTCGCCCCGCTCCGAGCGACGAATAAGGCGCTAAAAAAACTCCCCGAAAAGGGGTTTTTTTAGAAGTTCGGTTTCCAATTCGTCAGCACGTGTTCGAGTTCGATTTGATACGGAGCCGATCGCGATGCGTCCCTCCAGGTCACGAGGCTTCTTATCCGCATGCGCTTCATGCCAACGATGCTTTCGTCGGATACCGTGACCGTTCGAAAATACTTCGTCATGCAGCCGGTAGGTCGCTTCGATTGGCAGGGATCGAGCGCTGGCAAAGCACCCGGATATTGCACGGAAAGCCCCCGGTCGTCATAAGCGACTCCCGAAGACGTAAATGCCGAAAGTCGCCATTCTCCGTTTTGGTTGAGAAGAACCGACGGGGTTCCGGAGGTTATTTTCGGTGCGGAAGGATTGCCAATGCAACCTTGGTCGTAATCGGCGACGTCGAAACAGTTTTCGAAATCGCTCGAAAACTTGATCCAATTGGTATTCCGGATGTTTTCCACCGCCTCGATACCCTCCCGGGCGAGATTTATTGCCTGTATGCGGGATTCGGTGGAAGACGCGAGCTTTACGCCCCCGTGGAGAAGTTCGTAAGTTCCCACGAGCCCGATGGTGACGATGACCAATACGATCATCGCCTCGACGATGGTCGCTCCTGAACGGGATTCGGTATTGAATGCCATGGGATTTTGGGAAACGGTAGGGTCTTCGGAAGCCGGCTATTCGGCGGCTTGGGTTCCCGAAGAAGTCGCCGAAGGAGTTGCGATCGGAGCCGGAGCGGGCTTGGGAGTTTCTTTCACGATGATGAACTGCGAGGTTTTGAGGACTTGGTCGTTATCTCCGAAATACTTGATTTCATAGGTATTGATCCCGTCGTTCATCGTTCCGTAGTCCTGGTTGGCAAAATAGTACCAGTAGGTTCCGTATTGGGTGAACTTGGTCAGGCGAAATCCGTTCACGGTAATGTATTTGGCCGTTCATTTCGGCAATCTCCCTTCGATTCGTACGACGTTTTCGGTCGTCTTGTAGGGGTTTTCGGTCGGAGCGACGATCTGAAAATCCTTGTCGGAAACTGGATAAGTAGTGACAGTGGGCTTCGAAGCTTGTGATGTTTGACCCTGTTTTACGCTCGAATACACCGTGAGCACGCCCTTGGCGAGAAGGTTTCCGTCCCGGTCAAAAGCCTTGTACACGAGATTGTTGACGTTGCTTTGAAGGGGGAAGGATTTGAAAGAAAACGATTTCGCTTCGGCATTGATTTTCGCTTCCTTGTCATCGACGGTGACTTTGGTAACGGCAGGATTGGTAATTTTTCCTTCGATATCGACGGTTGCGCTCTCGAGGCTCGCTTCGTCTTCGGGCGAAGTGATTACGACGGCTTTCGCCGATGCCGGAGCGATGGTTTGCAGTGATCCGGTAAGCACCGATCCGGATCCGTCGGTCGGAAGTCCGGAAACGAGAAGGTATTTGTCGCCGTCATGTTTGACGTAGACGTTTTCGGTACGGAAAAACGAATCGATCGGCTTGATGGCCTCGGGAAGCTTTATGGTTTTCGCCTCGTTCGTTAAAACGGTAACCATCTGGTTTACTCCCACGTTTGCGTTGGACGCCTCGGTCGCCACGTCGGCGGTTCCTTTCAGAACGTAGACGTTGCTTCCGACCGCATTTTGAGAAAGGGCGACGACGCTTCCGGATTTTGGCTTCACGACGAAGCTTTTGAGCTTGAATGCGGTATCGTCAGCCCCCGCTTCAATCCAAAGATAGGAACTCTGAAGTTCGAAATTATGGAGCGCGTCGGAACCTTTTCCCCGGTAGGAGACTTCGGTGAGACGATCGGCATACACTTTCGATGCCGAATTGGCAATGACGAGTTCGGCATCCCCGGATTTCACTTCCAAACGATTATCCGTGGGGAACATTTTTTCTTCGCCCTCGATTCGTTTTTTGGAATCCCCGGACATGTAGATATAGATTTCGGAATTTTCGCTTTTCGGAATGATGCTCACGCTGTCGTCCCCGGCACGGGTGTTCGCGGAATCGTCTCCTGAAAAAAGCGCCCGAACGATGACGACGAGCACAATGACCGCCACCGCGACGGGCACGGCGAAGGAAATGAGGCTGTTTCGGCGCGCGGCGCGTTCGTTGCGCATCATTCTGGACATGGGCGGAAAAAATTACGAAAAAACAATCGCTTTCGAATATATCCGAAAGCGTCTTCGAATCAAGCGGGCTTCCTTGGGGAAAGCCAAAAAATCCCCCGTTCGAAAGGAAGGGGGATTCAAGGGGCTCCAAGAGGGGGCTTACGCCTCCGGGGCTTCGTCTTTCGGAATGAGGGCTTCAAGAGCGGCGTAGGTCGCCTCTTTTCCTTTGGGGATGCGAATGGAAACGGTGTCTCCGATGCCGGCCTTCAAATACGTGACGCTCGCCATGAGCAGGTTGTAGGCCTTTCCGTCGGCAATTACCTGAAACTTGTCCCGATTGGCCGCGATGAGTCCGATTTTCGTCTCATACGGCATTTCTTCGATGATTTTGTAGACGATTTTTCCGTCTTCTCCGATAATGGCCTTCAACTTGCTTCCCTGTACCAAATGCGATTTCGAAGCGTAGTTTTGTGGAACCGGATAGGTATTTCCATCCGAACCGAGCATTGATTCGCCGGTAAAAACGCCCTCGACGATCTTTTCGTTCCCGCTTTTGTACGAGTTGAGATTGGAAGCGTCCAAATATTCGAGTTCTCGCTTCGCGGTATCTCCGTCGGCCATGGTGGCGAGGATTTTCCGGGCGGAGGTGATGGATTTTTGAGCGGCGTCGAGAAGGTCGCGCACGGCGGCGATTTTTTTCTGATCGGTTTCCATGATTTGTTTTGAAAATACTTCGCCAGTATACCATTGCTGGCCGGGGTTTCCAAGAAACCTGACTTGACGGTCCTAAAAAACGTGGGGGACATCGTCGCTTTTTCGTCCTGGCGGAATGCCCGTTATCGAACCGAGAGTCCGAGAACCATTCGGGTTATCGGTTCGTAGAAGAGGAACGAGAGGAACAGTCCGATAGCCAGAAACGGTCCGAAGGCGATGGCAACGTTCCGCTCTTTGCGAACGGCAAGAACGTACAATCCAACCACGCTCCCCACGAGATAGGCGAGAAAAACGCCGAGACCCGCGATTTTCGCGCCCCCGAGGAATCCCATGAAGACCGCAATGCGGAGGTCTCAGAGTCCGATCCAAGCCGGAAGGGCTTCTTCGGCGTTCCCCGATTCTTCCGAACGGCCAAAAACCTTGGCGATAGGGGATTCCACCATCGCAAAGAACCGTTCGAACGGCTTGCCAAGAAGCTGTTTCGCGGTATCCCACGTTACCGCGAAGGGGAGTATCACGTAGTACGCCAGCACTTCCGCCGCGTCACGGTACCGGCCGTTTCTCAGGCAATGAATTCCTGCCGGGATAAGGAATTGCAAATAAAAGAACGTATATATCGCTCCAGCCCCAAGGAGGGCGTTCCAGCCTTGGCTCAAGAGCGCGTCGTTCCAAAGGACGGGTTCGAAGTGTCGGAAGAGCGAATTTCCTTCCGGAAGGAACGCTAGGAGCCCCCCCATGGCGAGAATGGCCGGAACAAGGACTTCGTCGGGAATCTCTTGGTAAAGGAGATCGTAAAATACGAACGCGACCGTTACGAACGCCGCAGCAAGAAAAAATCCAAGCCGCGCCATTTCCGAAAAATCTCCTGCGAGCACTTGGGGCAATTCGACGAAACGCGTTCCGATAAGAACGAACAATCCTCCCGTTACGATTTCGAGGGCCGGATAGATTGCGGAAATGCGTTTTCCGCATCCAACGCAGCGCCCTCTTTGAAACGCCCAGGAGAAAATGGGGAATAATTCCTTCCAGCCAAGCTTTTTTCCGCAACTTCCGCATTCGCTTCGACCCGAAAAGATGCCGGTCTTTCCGCTTTTCAGGCGATAAACGAGCACCGAGGCGAAGCTTCAAAAGCAGGCTCCGATAAAGAAGAGGTAGGCAATGGCAACGGTTTCCATGGAAAGTTAGAGATGGTATCGGGCAAGGGCGAGTTCGGCGGCAAGGACGGCCTCCCGGACGAGCGGAGGATCGATGCCCTTCATTTTGCAAACGGCTGCCACCCCGTAGCGTTCGATGGCCTTTTCGAATTTTCGAAGCAGCGGAGAAGCCGTTTCCGGAAGGGAATAGGTCCCCATGGTTTTTGCGAGTTTCGTGAGGAACGCCGCCGTGGTCCGGGCGTTTTCGGCGCCTTCGAAAAACGTGAGCGCGTCCACGTAGGATTCGAAAAGCGAATGGTTCGGAACGCCTTCCGGAAGGGATTTCGAAAGGGCGGAAACGGTTTTGAGAAACGAAATCGCCGAACCGTAGTCCATCGCTTCGGAGGAAACGTTCTTTCGAATCTTAAAGGAAACGAGGCGGTTTTTTTCGCCCTTGGTTTCGATATTGGCCTGAATGAGGCTTCCGACATCGGGGAACGTCTCGGTGCGTTTTTCCTTGGCGAACGCCCGAATCTTTCCGAAATCGCGGCTCCAGAGTTCGTAGACGAACTCGCGGTCGCCTATGTGGGTGCGTTTGAAGAATACGCACTCGGTCACGTGCATGCTATCGGATGACGAGTTTTCCGTCGGCCACTTCGAAGCCGATTTGATACGCTCCGGCGTCCGTCACGGCAAATACCGTTCCGTCCTTGGGGACGAAAATCGACCGGACCGGACTCTCGACGACTTCGACTTGCCCGACGTAACGGACGCTTTTGACGTTTCGGAAGTCGCGGGAATCGGGCTCGAACACCCAAATCCGGTTGGAGAGGATGACGTAGAGGTAATTGGTATTCGAAAAGACGTGGAATTTCGGGATTTCGGAATCGGAAGAAAGCGAATAGTCGTCGGGGAGTCCGTTGATGACGATGGATCTGATCGAATAGCTTGGAGCCGTGAAGGTTTTATCGAGCATGAGATCCTTGCGGAAGGAATAAATTCCTCCGTCGATTCCAAAATCGAGGATCGCGGGTGATTTCGAGCGGTCTCATTCGAGAACCCCGCTCTTCGAAGAGAAACCGTTCACGCTCGGTTTGTGTTTGTAAATTTGGCTTCCGTCGGACGAAAGGACGTAGAGATTCCCGTTGAAGGTCTTAATGGCGCGCCCCTCTTCCCACGTTTTTTGCCCATCGACGTTGGCGTAAGAAAATTCGCCCTTATAAAAGCGCAGGACGCGGTTGGTTTTAGTGAGAACGTAGATCGTTCCTTCGGCGCTTGCATCGGCCGAAACCGCCTCTTCGGCGTCGGGGTAGGCGAAGGTTTTCGCTTCGGCGCCCTTTACGAACGGGCCGATGAGGGAACGTTTTCCGACGAAGTAGTATTTCTTTTGGATTTCAAACACTCCTACCGGTTCGAATTTGGCATCGGTAAAAGCGTATTCGGACTGGTGCGATTTCGGATCGAATGATTCGATGCCGTTCATCTGCTTTTTCAGTATCGAGATGGTATCGAGCAGGCGCTTGACGTCGTTGAGGTACACTCCCTTTCCGCGAACCTCGAAAATAAGGTCTTCGGCTTTTTTCAAATTCGCTTTGAACACGTCTTTGTTCGCGAGGTCCTTTCCTGCTTTCTCAAGAATGATCTGCGCTTCGATGAGGCGGTTTTTATATTCTTCCGGAACGGCCAGGTCGGTTTTTTGTTGGAAGATGGCCGAAATCGTAGCGAACAGCAATACCGCGCAAACCACGACTCCCGCTCCGAAAGCCCCCGCACGGAGCTTTTCATTTTTCCAAGCCGGATGGTTTCTCACCCATTCGAAGGCTTTTTTCGCTGCGGGCATTTGCGAAATCGAAGCGCCGATTCTCGCGGCCGCATCCCGGGCGATGGGTGCCGCTTTGGCGAATGCTACCTTGGCGGCCGCGGTGGCTTTTTCGATGCTTCCGGCTTCTTCGGAGACGGATATGTCGGTAACGTTGGCGTTGGTGAGGGCGATGCAGTCGATGGTGCGTTTTCCGGCTTCGCGGCGGATGAGGTTTTCTATCGCGAGACGTTTCTCGTCGTCTTTCCCGACGGTCGCGAGTTCGGCGACGTCTTCTTCGGTAAGGTAGTCGAGAAGGTCAATATTGGAGACATAGAGGGAATCCGGGTGCTTGACGCTCCCGGAAGAAACGTAAGAAAATTCGGGAGTTCCGCTTGCCATCCCTTCGGCGATGTCGGTTACGCGGCCTCATCGGATCAAGTAGGCGTTATAGCTTCCAAGTACCGAAAAATGAATGTCGTCGCCGTCAATGGCCGCAAGGAAGACCCGCACGTCTTCGGGGGTCAAATCGGGGAGGGTTGAGCGTATGTGCCGGTTGAGGCGGTCGAGGACGTAGGAAAAATACGTCCCGGTTTCTCCAGCCTTTCCGCTCTCGGCGACGGTATCGACGATGGCGCCTTCCATGAGCGAGGCCGCGTGAGCCTTTTTCGCGTCGATTTGGAGAAGTATCTGGCGACGGTCATCAATGCGGATTTTTTTTGTGACGACGACGGAATCCGAAAGTTCGGAAGCATGCCGGAGTAGGCTGACTTGCAGCATGGGACGAAGAAAGCGTGTAGTTATGTCCGAATGTATGGAAAAACCGTTCAGCGTCAAGACGGAATCCGCATCCATAAAAGGAAAGCGCGGGATTAATCCCGCGCTTTCCTTTTATGGCCTGCCCTAGAGGTTGTTGAGCATGTTGAGAATGTCTTCGGTATCCTTTCCGTTCGCGTCTTTCGCTTCGGCTTGCTGGATCTTCTTCCGGCTTTCCTGGGATTGGAATTCCTGCCATTCGATGAGATGCTTTTCGTTGAGGTTCTTGATTTCTTCCTGGTACTTGAGTTCGAGTTCTTCGAGTTTGCGGCGTTCGGTTTCGAGGATGTCGAAGAGGCGATCGACCTGTTCGTCCGTCATGGATGGAAGGATGTCGAACCAGTACTGTTTTTCGCCCGAATCCATGCTTTCGGTCGCGAGGACGAGCTTCACGAGTTCGGGATATTCGGCTTGGATTTCGTCGAGAATGGTGAATACGTGTCCGTCTTTGGTAACCTGTGCCATACGTTCCTTTTGGTAAATATCCGCTCCATTATACGGGATTCGACCGCAAATACAAAATTTTCACCAACCGGGGCTTGCGCATTTCCTTTTATGATGCGGACTTCCAGGGATGTACCCGAAAAAACGTTTGTATTCCTCGCGCACATGGATAGACTGCCTCGGTTTTCCGAACCTATGAAAACCATTCTCCTCGCGCTTCTGCATCTTCTCTCGAGGAAGATTATCGAGAAGCACCGCCCCTTCGTCGTTGGCGTTACCGGTACCGTCGGAAAGACGACCACCACCCACTTCGTCTACGACTTCCTCCATTCCCTTTACGGGGAGACGGTCTACATGTCGCCGCACAACTACAACGGCGAATACGGGCTTCCTCTCACCATCATCGGAGCCAAGGCCCCGTATTCCAATCCGATTTTGTGGATATGGGTCTTTA
Organism: Candidatus Altimarinota bacterium; assembly: GCA_024709505.1. Taxonomy (GTDB): domain Bacteria; phylum Patescibacteriota; class Gracilibacteria; order BD1-5; family UBA2023; genus JANJWP01. Next base: position 10,950 of record JANJWP010000028.1, read on the forward strand.
TTCGGGGAATTCTCCGTCTCTACGACAAGAAATATCCCAAATACCTCGTTCTCGAGTACGGAATCGACCATCCGGGCGAAATGGAATCCCTTCTCTCGGTCGCCAAGCCCGACGTCGGAATCGTGCTCAACGTTTCGAAAAATCACGTCGCGAATTTTTCGTCTTTTGAGGAATACGCCAAGGAAAAAATCCTTCTTGCGGATTCGTGCGGACGTTGCTTGTACAATGCCGATGACGCCGTCATTTCGCAGGGGATGTCGGAGACCGCCAAGGCTCGCGGAGTCTCTTTTTCGGCAAAAAAGAAGACTGCCGACGTCTACGTCCGTTCGGTAAGCGCCAAAATCGACGGAATCTCGTTCGACGTATGCGCCGGAGAGGTTTGCGCTACCGCGGGATTTCCAGTAGTCGGATCATTTCAGGCGTACAATTTGTTGCCGGTTTTCGCCCTCGGACTCGAAATGGGGCGCGACCTGCACGACATCGTCACCCATCTCTCCGACGTCCATCCGCAAAGGGGGCGCGGTTCGATCCTTAAGGGGGTCAAAGAATCGGTCATCATCGACGGGACCTATAACGGGGGTTTCGCTGCCATGACGGCCGGAATCGAATACGTTTCCCAACTCCCCGAAGAATACGCTCGGGTTTTCTATTTGGGCGACATGCGCGAACTCGGTCCCGATTCCGAAGAAATGCACGGCGAAATCGCCCAAGCGATCCTCGCGACGAATCCTGACGCGGTCATTCTCGTGGGCGACGAAATGCGAAAATACGTCCAGCCGATCCTTTCGGAGGTTTTTCCGGAGCGCGTCTGGCGATTTTCTTCGAGCCGCGTTGCCGGAGCGAAGGTTCGGGAGGTTCTCGTTTCCCTTGAAAAACCGGCGGTCGTCTTTGCGAAGGGAAGTCAGACCAACCTCTATCTTGAGGAAGGCATTAAGGAATTCCTCTTCGATCTGCGCGACACCGAAAAGCTTTGCCGACAATCGGAGAGGTGGATGAAAATCAAGGCGCACTTCTTCGATACCATCTGCGCGAAGGATTAATTGCGGTTTCGGGCTTTTCCGTTACCATGGCGCCGTCACTTTTTTCTCTCCGTATGGCTTTCTGGATTGGCTTCGCGCTTTACAGCGCGGTCATGGCGTTCGTTTGGGGTTTCTTCCTCATCGCCCGGATGCACGTTTTTAAATTCAAGGGGTATTCGGTTCACGTCGAACCTGCCACCCGGTTCCTCGCGATATTCCTGCTCGTCATGACGATCGTCTGATACCTCGCGGTATTTCAGCTCGGTTCGCCCGCGAAAACGAATACCGTCGCCGAAGAATTCCAATCGGAAGAGTGGTAGGCTTTCGCCGCCCATTGTTTTTTTCTTTTTCCCGCTATGAAAATCGGAATCGTCGGGCTTCCCAATGTCGGAAAGTCCACGCTCTTCAATGCCTTGACTCATTCTTACGCGGCCGAAGCCGCGAATTTTCCTTTTTGCACGATCGAACCCAACGTGGGAATCGTCAACGTGAACGATTTTCGATTGGACGAACTCCTTAAGGCCGTCGGAGCTGCCAAAACCGTTCCCGCGAACGTCGAATTCGTCGATATCGCGGGCATCGTCGAAGGCGCTTCGAAAGGGGAGGGGCTCGGAAACAAGTTCCTTTCCCACATACGTCAGGTCGATGCCATTCTCCAAGTCGTGCGCGATTTTTCCGACGGAAACGTCCACCACGTTTCCGGTTCGGTCGATCCGAAACGCGACATCGAAGTCATCAACGCCGAACTCATTTTGGCCGACCTCGAAACGCTCGAACGACGTATCGGCGACATGCAAAAGAAAGCCCGCGGAGGCGACAAGGAGTCCGCCGCGCGCCTTGCCGTTTACGAAAAAGTCAAACCCTTTCTCGAAGCGGGAAACCTCGCCGTGACCATGGATTTGGACGAAGACGAACGCGAACTCTTAAAAGACTCGTTCCTTCTTACGAACAAACCCTTCGTCTATGCGGTGAACGTCGCCGAAGACCGTCTCGCCATATCCGAAGACGAACTCCGTTCGATTACCGGCGTCGCCGACCAGAACGTTCCGGTGTTGGCCGTCAGCGCCAAAATCGAAATGGACATGATGGGATTTTCTCCGGACGAACGGAAGGAGTTCCTTGAGGCCTTGGGGGTTTCGGAAAACCCCACCGATAAAGTCATTAAGACCTGCTACGACCTCCTCGGCCTCCAATACTATTTCACTGCCGGGGAAATGGAGGTTCGGGCGTGGACCATTCATAAGGGATGGAAAGCCCCCCAAGCCGCCGGAGTCATTCATACCGACTTCGAAAAGAAATTCATCAAGGCCGATACCGCCGATTGGAAGGACTTGGTGGAATGCGGCGGGTGGGCCAAGGCTCGCGAAACCGGAAAAGTCCGCATGGAAGGGAAGGAATACGTCGTGCGGGACGGAGACGTTATGCTCTTCAAATTCGGGGCGTAGTTCCGTTGAACCCGCTTCGTTTTTAGAAAAATCCCGTCCGGTTTTCCGGGCGGGATTTGACAAACAACGGTTCTTGATTATTACAATGGACTGTTTCTTTCGTTCGATTTTTATGGAAAACGTCATCATTCCTTCGGAGTTCCTCAAGCGCCGTAACGAACGCATGGAAGCGGAACGCCTTGCTGCGGAAAACGCCGCTGGAAAAGAACGGTTTTGCGAATCGCAATCCGAGACTGAGAGGGGAATCATGGAATCCATCGTTCGAATTTCCGACGTGGTGCATCCGAAAGTCGAAGCGATGCTTTCGACTCCGGTACGGGAGTTCCTTACGATCGACGAGGACGGATTCCGTCTTTCGGTCAGGCACTTTTTCTATGAGCGGCTCGCTAAGCTTTGATGCGGAATCGACCGGATCGACGTTCCGATGAAGGCCTGTTTGGATTACATGGAAGAACTCGTCTTCGACGTTGCGCTCATGAAACCCCGTGGCGAAATGATCGTTTCCGATCCTTACGTTTCTTCTTGGAAGGAAGCCAACCGTTACGATCTCGCCGGAGACGCGGCCATGATCGGATATATGTTCTATCATCGGAAAAAAGGAAATCGTCTCACCCGTCGCGATTATGCCGACATGGGGATCAGGGCGTATTACGGTTGGTACGACCAATGATTGAACCGCCATCAGTTCAATGTGGGAAAGCACGTTGCCGAAAGGCTTCCGCGGGTTTTGCCGATTCTCACCGATTGTCCCGAAGAAGTGTTTGGAAGGCGGTTTCGCCTAGCATAATCCGACGCCATTCAAAAAAGCCGTTTTTACGGATCGGAAGGTTCCGGTTCCATGAAGGAGCCGGATTTTTGCGCCCTCCGAAAAATTATGGTACGATTGCCTCGAACGCTAACCGATCAGCCATGTTCCGCAAGCGCAAGAAATACCAAGCCGCCAGGGGTTCGCTCGCCCAGCTTTGGGGGTTCAACCTCTTTCTTTTCGCGACGTTCGTCACCGCGTATTTTGGAATGCCGTTTCTTAAAACGAGCGTCTTGGAATACCAAAACGTCAAATCCGAACCTTTCGACGGAACCGTTTCGCCCATTGCCTACGTTCCCAACTGGCTTGACGCTAAAAACTGGAACAAGTCCCTCCGTTTCGAAAACATTCCCACCGACGATTTTTTGGATATTCCCCGCTACGATGCGGAACTCCTGCTTGTGGACGATCAAAAAAACCGTATGGCGCTCCTTCAGCGATCAACCTATATCACGCCCTACATGGGAAGCTACCGCATGAATTTCGAAGAGTATGACGGAAGCCATCTCGGCGTAGATATCCGTGCTCCGCTCGGAACTCCGGTGCTCGCGATCGCGAACGGCGTGGTTGTCCGCACCAATACCCGCGAAACCGCCGACGGAAAATACGTCGTCGTCCGGCATGACCAAGTTCCCGTCGGAGGATCGACCGCCACGATTTACAGTTCGTATTTGCACCTCGAATCGGTATCGGTCGAACCCGGAACGAAAATCCGAAAGGGGAGTCCGGTAGGAAAAGTCGGCATGACCGGAATTACCACCACGCCGCACCTGCATTTCCAGATCGATAAGGCTTCCGCTCCGTTCCATGCGTATTGGCCGTATTCGTATTCCGATTTGAACGAACTCGGAATCGACTTCTTTGCCGCAGTAAACATGGGACTCGGAAAAGAAAACGCTTTGAAACACACCGTTCATCCGATGGAATTCGTTCAGGCGAACCTCGTCGAATGAGCCGCCGGAATCGCCGTGACTCCGACGACGGTAACCGTGGCTTCCGCCACTGAACTTCCAGTCGTTCCCGCGGTGGATGAAGAAGCGGAAACCGCTCCGAAAAATTCTGCGCCCGAAGAGCCGAAGAAGGTCGAAGAACCGAAAAAAATGGAGTTGCCGCCGGTAAAACTTCCTGAAACTTCCAAACCCGAAACCGATTTTGCAGCCGAAGCCTTCGTTCCACCGTTCTCCGACGTTCCGCGGAACGCTCCGTATCGGGCTTCGTTCGACCGCGTGAACGATTCCGGAGCTTTAAGGCCGCTCGAAGCCGCCTCCTTCCGTCCGAACGACGCCATGACCCGACGGGATGCCGCGATGGTTTTTGGTGCGCTCCTCGGGATCCGTCCGGCGGATTCTCCGGAATTGCCCTTTGCCGACGTTCTTCCTTCCGACAAATCGGCCGGATACCTCTCGGTTCTCGTCGAACGGGGAATCGTCGGTTCGACCAAATGGTTCCGCCCCCGCGAAGCGATCTCCCGTGCGGAGGCCGCGGTACTTCTCACCCGCGCTTCCAAGATCGCCGGGCTTCCGGGCAAATCGCTCTTTTCGGACGTGGCCGACGATGATACCCGCGTCGCCCCGCTGAACGCGTTTTCCCGTTCGCTCCGATTGAAAAAGAATCTGAGGTTCGATCCGAACGCTCCCATTACCCGCGCCGAGTTCGTAAAGATGCTCGATACGTGGAGGGAAAGGACGGGGAAACTGAAATAACCCGCCCGCGAACGCCCCCGCATGGAAAACCCCCGCGAAAAAACGGGGGTTTTCCATTGACGGAACCGGACACATGGTCTAGTATCCGCCCCGACCGTGTTCCATGCGAACCAAATCTTTCATTGCCCATCATTTTGCCATATGCGAACGATTTCCAACAAGGTGAGTGCTGGGCGGAAAGCTATTTCCACCTCCGCCGGCTTTTGATTCACGTTAGCGGAGCTTATCGTCGTCATAGCGATTTTGGCGGTATTGGCCACGATCGGTTTCATTGCCCTTTCCTGATACGTCCAGGATGCCCGCGATGCCGCTATGAGTACGAACGTCCGATCGGTATATTCCGTGATTGCGACGGAATCGGCATCGACGGGCAATCATCCCCGGTATTACGTCATCCATGACGATGCCGTCGCCCTTTCCTGAGCCACCTTAAAGATTCAGGGAATGAAACCGACGATTCTTACCGGCGGAATGTTCGACGTTCCGGGGACGAACTATTCCGCAGGACGCCCCGATTACGCCAAATTGAAATTGGATCCGAAAAAATTCGAGATGGCATTGCGCGGCTCCTCTTCGTGAAACTTGGCTTATGCCGAATCTTCCTCGGGAATTCTCGTTGGAGCGACTGAACTCGAAGAAGAATCTTCCACCGATTCGACTTCGTTTTTTCAGGTGGCCGCAATTCTTCCGGAATCCCAGATCTCGGTCGTGTTGGGAGGTTTTCCTACGCTCGAATGATCCGTAACGGGGCTGATAGATGCCGATTCCGATAAGGCGACGCTTGACGCCCTCGTTGACGGAGAGCCGGTTTCCGGATCGTCTTCCGGCGGAGGTTCCGTTCCGGCTCCGGAGGTTCCGAATGGGCCGACCCCCGTGCAACTCGCGGCGGGAACGAATTTCTTCTGTGCCATTCTTTCGGATGGCCGAGTGAAATGCTGGGGGGAAAATGCCGCCGGACAACTCGCGAACGGAACTACTTCGACCCCTCAACCCCCGGCGGTCGTTCCGGAACTTTTCTGAGCCGCGGAAATTCGGCTGTGAGCGAATTTCGGTTGCGCACGGTTCTCCGACGGCGGCGTGAAGTGTTGGGGAACTGGAACAAACGGCAGGCTCGGAAACAATTCCACTGCGAGCAGCTACCTTCCGGTAAGCGTTCTGGAACCCTCTGGAACGCCGTTGAACGACGCCGTAAGCCTTCATGTCACCGCCAACAATGCCTGCGTGGTAAACAATTTAGGAAAACTGAAGTGCTGGGGGAATAACGATTCCGGAAAGGTGAAAGCAGACGGCAGTACCTGGGGTGACATAAAAACCGCGTACACGGTCGCGTCGCTCACCGGTTCGGTTGCGAGCGTAGCGTTGGGAATGAACCATTCGTGCGTGTCGCTTTCCGACGGGGTCGTCAAATGCTGGGGACTTAACAACGCCGGACAAATAGGTGACGGAACGGTCATCGCAAGGTATTCCCCGGTTACGGTGATGTCGGGGGCGGACAAGCTTTTTCCGGGCGGCCACAGTAATTTCTCGTGCGCGAAAATGTCAGATTGAACCGTAAAATGCTGGGGTTCCGGCGGAGTTGGGGAAATTGGAAATTCCACGCTGAGTTTTACGAATTCGTCGCCGCAGGCAGTGACCGGAATTTCCACGGCGGACGCGATAATGTGACTCGGATACGGACGGACCTATCTGCGTCTGTCGAACGGAAGCGTCGTGGGATGGGGATCGGCGAATTCAACCTATCAGCCCTTTTGGCCGGGAGTTTCCACGAATCAGAGTTCTCCAATGGTTCTCGAAATGCCGGCTTGAGCCGCGGAGGTTGCGAGCGGATGATCCGCTTCCTGTCTTCGGACGACGGCTGACGTCAAGTGCTGGGGCGCGAACAATAACGGACAGCTTGGTGACGGAACGGTGGGCGGACGTACGGAAATGGCTTCGGTTCCGGGTTTGTTCGATTAATTTTCCGACCCCAGGAAAATCCCCCGCGGAGAGCGGGGGATTTTTTGGAAGATTCCAACAAGCGAGACGCGAGAACGTCCGTTTGTCGGATATGGGCGCTACGCGCCGTGTTCGGCCGCGATTCGAAGTACTTCGCCATAGGCCGGATTGCCGTGAAGCATGACGCGGGCCGTGATTGCGAGGACATTCCAGTCGGCTTTGCTCCAGTTTCCGTTGGCCGCTCGGAGCACGTCGATCCAGACTTTCCGCCGGGCATGGGACCCAGTATCTTCTCTGGCTTCTTGGAGCAACCCCCAAACGACGGTATTGATGGCCTGGGTTTGAGCGAAGGAAACTTCGAGTACCGGATTGGTGACGGGGCCGTCGGATTGCATGGTCTTGCCTCCTTGGTTTGTGTTTGATGGAGAAAATGTAAGTAAAGAATTTTATTTGTCAAATCCTCCGGGGAATTATTCGCGGCAAAGCGAATTTCCATTGCCTGAAACTCCGGCTTCGATATACTCCCGCCATGCTCAACGAATCTCAAAAAATCGCGGTCCAACATACGGTAGGGCCAATGCTTATTCTTGCCGGTGCCGGGGCGGGGAAGACCCATACCCTTACCGAGCGCGTCGCCCGAATGGTCGCCGACGGGATTCCCGCTTCAAAGATCCTCTGCGTCACTTTTACGAACAAGGCGGCCAAAGAGATGCGCGAGCGCATCGGGAAAAAGCTTGGAATCGAAATCGCCGATAAAGTGAACCCCTACCGCCGTTCGGATTTGCCGCTCGTAGGAACGTTCCATTCCATGGGCGTGTATTTCCTGCGTCTGTTCATTGAACGCCTCGGATACGACAAGGATTTCGTCATTTTCGACGAAGACGACAAAATCCGCACGATAAAAGGAATCTTAGAGGATAAAAAGATCGACGACAAGGAACTTCCGGCACGGCAAGCGGCTTCTATGATTTCGGGGGCGAAAAACGAAGGGATTTCGCCCGACGCCTATCGACGGAGTGCGGATAATTACGTCAAATCGCTCGTTGCCGACATCTACGGCGAATACGAAAAGCGCACCAAATCGATGAACGCGCTCGATTTCGACGACATTCTTTTAAAGCTCCTCCTCATTTTGGAAAATCCGGACGTTTTGGAATATTTCCACGGACGTTTCGAGTACTTCATGGTGGACGAATACCAGGATACCAATGACATCCAATACCGCATCGTCAAACTCCTCGCCGGCAAAACCCGCAATCTCGCGGTAGTGGGGGACGACTGGCAGGGAATCTATTCGTGGCGCGGCGCGAACATTAAAAACATCCTTTCTTTCGAGCGCGATTATCCGGACGCAACGGTCGTCAAGCTCGAACAGAACTACCGTTCAACCAAAAAGATCATCGAAGCCGCGAACGCGGTCGTCAAATGCAATCGCGAAGCCCTCGACAAAACCCTTTGGACCGACAACGAAGACGGCGAACCGATTTCGATCGTGGAATCTTACGACGAAAAAGAGGAAGCCCGCGGCATCGCCGAAATGATTGCCGAAGACAAGAACTCCGCCGATTGGGCCATTCTTTATCGCACGAACGGCCAATCCCGCCTCATCGAAGAAGGATTGATTCGCAAAAACATTCCCTACCGGGTATTTTGAGGCGTGAAATTCTATGAACGGAAAGAAATCAAAGACGTCCATTCGTATTTGCGCCTCGTATTCAATCCGCACGATCTCGTCGCATTCTCGCGCATCGTCAACGTTCCTTCGCGCAAGCTTTGAGAAAAATCGGTCGAAGGATTGCGGAATTTCATGAATGCCAACGCACTCAATTTCGCCGAAGCCATTTCGCGCATAGACGAGGCGGTCGAAGTCTGACCGGCCGCCAAACGGGCATTTTCGGAATTCGGATCGCTTTATTCGGGTTTGGAGGAACTTTCGCGCACGGTTTGCGTAAAGGATTTGATGGACGCCATGATCAAACGCACGCGCTACGAAGACTACCTCCGCGGAGAATATTCGAAGGAAGAAGTCGAAGGAAAACTCGAAAACCTGAAGGAATTTCTCAACATGGCCTCGCGCTACGATGGGCTTGAACCGCGCGAATCGCTTTCGCTCTTTTTGGAGGATATCGCGCTCATTACCGACCAGGACCGAAGCGGGGAATCCGGAGGGGTTTCGCTCATGACCATCCATCTCGCGAAGGGGCTTGAATTTCCAAACGTCGTCATCGCCGGAGCGGAAGAAGGACTTTTTCCCCATTCGCGTTCGCTCATGGAGGCGAAGGCTATCGAAGAGGAGCGGCGGCTCATGTACGTGGCGATGACGCGGGCAAAAAAGAAGCTTTTCATTACTCGGGCCCGCGAACGCTATACTTTTGGAAACTATTCGGCCAATCCGGCTTCGCGGTTTTTAAAGGAAATCCCCGAACACTTGGTCGTCAAAGCCGAACCGCAGCCGAAATATACCTTCGGTTCGTTCGGAAATTCCGGTGGATTCAATGCCGGATGATACGGCGGAGGAGGGTACGGAACCAAATCCGCGGGAACTTCGGCATATTCGTGGTTGACGGGGGGTACGACGGGCGAATCGCAGGCGCATTCGGAAATCGCCGGTACCGGATTTTCTCCGGCCCCCGCCCCCGCTCGCCACGCCGTCCGCCATGATCCTTCGGATTTTCATCTTGGCTGCCGCATCCGCCACGCACAGTTTGGAGAAGGCGTGGTGGTGAGCCTTAAGGACGACATTGCCGAAATCGCCTTTTCGGGACCGAACCGGGGCATTAAAAAAATGAACGTCCGAATCGCGCCGGTGGAGAAAATCTAGGCCTTTGCTTTTTGGTTCAATCTAGTCGTAGGCCGGGGAAATGCCGGGGAGGTTTCCGGTGATGGTCATCGTCGAACGGTGTCCCATGAGCTTTATGGTCTCACCCTTGTTAACCCAAATATTGGCATACCCGTTCGCGCCGTTATTGGAGGTATCGACCCCGGTTTCCACCCATTGTCCAGAATACCGGAGATTTCCGTTGAAGTACGGATCCTTGTCGATGTTGCCGAATTCCCGTGGGAAGAAGGCTTGCCGATCGTCGATATAAATTCCGCCATAAGCGTAAGTATCGCCCCCGCGTTGGATTTCGAAGCGGAGGTATCCGCTCGATTTGGCGGTTCCGACGGTTCTCCAATATGCGGAGGTGTCTTTTGGCAGCGTGGTAGAGTAATTGGCGTTCCCGCTCGTCGTCACGTACATGGGCAAACAGGAAGTTCCTCCCCAAACGTAGGTCGAATTACAGGCGAAACCGCAGGTCGCGGCTCCGTGCGTCCATGAAATTTCCGGGAGCCATGCCAGGACGTTTCCGTCCCAAGTTTGCGAATATGTCGCGGCAGTGTTGGCCGTCGCGTTTGCCGGAACGCTTCCGGAACAGTTGGCGCTTCGGACGCTTGGGGCGCAAGAAGGGGTGGTCCAGCTCGAATTCCACCCGTAATTCGTTTGGCAAATGCCCGTTCCCGCGGTGACGTTGACCGTTTGCGACGTGCCGTTCGCGCACGAAATTTCGAAATCGGCCGAAAGGGTTCCGTGCGCCGGGGAAGTTCAAAACGCGTGCGTTCCGGTTTTTAGGACGGATTCCCCGTGCGAAAGGACCGCGCCGGTAGCGAACGAATACGAAAGCGATTGGTACGTTCCCGAAATGACGCTCGCGCAAGACGCCCGGCATACTCCGGTCGAAGAATCCCAAGTGAATCCCGACGCGCAGGAAAATTTACACGTTCATGCGGTTTGCGAGTACGACCAAGAAGCGGTTCCGGCCGAACCGTTGATTTGGGCTCATCATTGGGCATTCGCCGTATCGAAGGCCGTTCCGGAACAGGTATCGAGCACGCAGGAGTTTCCGCCTGACGGAACGTAGTTCGCGTTGCAAACGACCGATTCCCCTGAATAAGCGTTCGTTCCAAACGAACAGGTCGCGGTCATGTTCAGGTTTCCGTTTCCTCCGGACTCTTCCTTGGAGGCGGTGTGGGAGCTTCCGCTTTGGAGTTCCGGAAAGGAATATCCCGAAGCGGTGGTTGCCGGACATTTTGCCGGAGCTCCTACGATCGCCCCGTCCACGAGGGCTCCGGTCGAAGATTCGGAGTAGGCGGTATCCTTTACGAGTCCGGATACCGAACCCCCTCCGACGTATTCCCCCGGAAAATCTCCGGTTACCGACGCTTTTGATTCGTGGATTCCGGCCACCTGGGCGAAACTGCGCACCCGGGGCTTGGCTCCGGAATCGTCGGTAAGATCGGTCGCTCCAACGAGTAAATATTCCGGATTCGCGGTCTCGGCGACGGCGGTTCGAAGCAGGTTTCCCATCGCGGCGAGCGATTTTGGAGCGTTAAGGAACGCGGTTTTAAATTTTTCGGCGTCGAGGCGGAGCTTTGCGTAATCGGGATTTCCGACCGAATAGTTCGTTCCGGAAATTCCACAGGCTCCCCCGACGAGATTTTCGGCATTCGATCCGTCGAACGCGACGAACGCGCCTCATCCGAGCGCGTAGTTGGCGTCATGTTTGATGAAACACCGGGCCGACTGGGTCGTCGAAGCGGCTTCCGAAGCGATGGCCGAATAGACCGAACGGACGTTGGTTGCGACGACCGCGCTCTTCGCGTCTTGCCGGTATCATGAGAGCGAAAGAAGTCCGATGGTCGCGAGCACCGTGAGAATCGCGATGACGACGATGAGTTCGGCGAGCGTGAAAGCTTTTTTGACCGTGGTCACGGGGATGTTTTGGGAAATTTCCCCCTTTTGGAATTTCGGCATGGTTCATCCGTTAGTGACAGGATTTTCGTCCGTTTAACTGACGGCGCGAATGCTACCACGTATCCGTTCTCCGTCAAGTTTCTGATTATTTTTTGTACCCCACCAATACGAAATCGTCAGGCTTTCCTCCTCGCGAGCGCCATTCGAAGTGGAAGGCGTATTTCTTTTGGACGAGGTCGTGGTTGAGGAAATTGTTTCAAAGCACCGTCCAAAGCCGGTATCCCTTGTCGGAATCGAGCTTATGGAGGAAGTTGGAGTACAATTCCTGCGTGCCTTCGAAAAAGTCTTCCAGATCGTTGGCCCAATAGTCTTCGTCGAAGCGGATTTTTCCTTCTTGGAGACCTTCGCGTACGAATCCGGTTTTCGAAAAATCCCAAGCGTAGGTTTTGCAAACGAAGGATTTCGACGTACCGAACCGAACGAGCACCCGGTAGGCGCCGTCGGAACTTTGGAGGACGAGGTTTTTCAAGTTGTCGTCCGGGTCGGCGAGCTTGGTCGCGAGAAACCTTCCGTTCAAAAGCCCGAGCACGAGTTTGTCTTGCTTTGCTACGTCGCGTTCTTCGTCGCGAACCGGAGCGAAGGCCCGTTTTACCGGGGGAACGAGCGAAACGTCTTTCCGGCTTTCGAGCGCCGCCTTTGAAAAGACGGCTTCGGCCTTGATTCCCGGAACGGTGCCGACGCGTTCGGCCTTTCCGTTTTTCACGAGGTAGGAAACTCCGGCTTCGAGAAAATCCTGCGGGAAATCGCGGCCGTATTTTTTCGCGAGTTCCCGTTCGATCGTCAGGATTTCGGGCAGCGGAAGGACGTTTACCGCGGCGATGTCCGCATCGAGCGCTTTGGGATAGCGGAGTCATTGTCCGGCGAAAAGCCGGCAAAATCCCCGGATTTTCGTAAAGTCTTCGAACTCGGTTTCGTATTCGTCGAACATGGCGTACTGCCACTCCATCCATTCGCCGCGTTCGCGGACGTATTCCTTTTCGAACTTTTTTCGTTCGTTCGGAACCCCGATGTCGTGGATTTTCAGATTGCCTTCGAGTTCGTTCCTCGTGGCGACGTAACAGATCGTCCCATAGGGCTTGTCGCTCAAAAACGCCGAGAGTTTTTCGCGTTCTTCGGGGATTTCGGGCGGGAGGGTATCGATTTCGAGGTAGGCGCAATCGGTACCGTCTTCGACCTTGAGCGTCATGACGTCCTCTTCGTTTCCTACGCCGTCGTTTTGGAATATGAGGCCCGATACCGTGATTCCCGGTCTCGGCGAATAGGATTCGAGGTTTTTCAGTATTCGTATCCTCGCGTTTTTAAGGTAAGCCTCAAAAACCGGCACGAGATACGCGAGCGTTTCGGGGAGAAGGAGTTCGAAGCCGTAACGTTCCGAGAGATCGGTCAGGAAGTAGGGGTCGAGATGGTCGGCATGCGAATGGCTGACGAATACGGCGTCGATTCTCGGAAACGATTCCCAGTCGATTTCGACGACTGGATTGCGTTCCATATAGTCGCCCACGCTGTAGCGCGAGAGCCACGAATCCGAAAGGAGGCGGTAGGGGAGCCCCGTGGAATCGGAGACTTCGATAAGGACTTCGGAATGTCCGAGGGAATGGAGAATCATGCGGGAAAATTATTGCGCGGGAACGTTCCTTTTGCGTTTTTCGAGTTCTTGTCGGAGATATTCTTTTTGAGCCGGAGTGAGGCTGTTCACGGTTTCCGCGACGTTCGCCGGGGTAACCGCGCCGCCCGTCGGGGAATTTCCGCTTTGGGTCACTCCCATTTCGCTCGCCATCTGGAGCGCGATGGGCGTCGCGATATCGGCAATGGCTTTGGTGGCGGCGTTTTTGAAATCGCCGTTCGCAAAAGGAGCGAGAATCGCGCCGGGATTGAGATAGAGTTGGAAAAGCCCGTAGGCGATGAGCGCCCGGATTCCCCATTTCCATCCGGTATTGAGCCGTTCCTCCATTTCCTTGGCCTTCAGCCTCCGGTAGACGTAGTCGATTTTTTCGGATTCCGAAGAATCGTCGGGAGCGTTCCAAAATGCCATGGAAAAGAAAAAGCGGATACCGGGGAATGGTATCCGTTTTCCTTGTGGACGCAAGCGGCCGAAACCCGTCTTACATTTCGGACTTCGGCTTCATTTCGAGCTTGAGGTATTTGGGAAGGTACGATCCTACGAGCATTCCCGCAATCGAGAAGAGGAATCCGGCCATTTGCGGCGGAACGGTTCCTTCGGGATTGGTGATTTCGAGGGCGACCCACGCGATGATTCAAAACGACATCGACAGAAGGGCTCCCACCGAATTGGCCTTTTTCCAATACACTCCGGCAAAGAGCGGAACTACCGCTCCGGCCAAGGTGATCTTGTAGGCGTTTTCGACCATTTCGAATATTCCGGCGTCGCTATTGAGCGCAAAGAGCGTCACGAATACCGCGAATACGACGACCGCACCGCGGATAATCCGAAGAAACTGCGCATCGGAGACGGTTTTGAAGAAGGGTTTCAAAATGTTTTCGACGAACATGGTTGACGGCGCGAGAAGCGTTGCCGAAGCGGTGGACATGATGGCCGAAAGAAGCGCCCCGAAGAACAGTACCTGCACGAATGCCGGAGTATAGTTCAAGATGAGGTTCGGCAATACAAGTTGCGTATCGCCGCCTTCGCCCAAAGCGGCCTGAACCATTGCCGGGTCGATGAGGGATGCGGAATACGCGATAAAGATCGGCACGAACGCGAAGAGGAAATAGAGCGATCCGCCAAGCACGGCCGAGCGGGTCGCGGTATTTTCGTCTTTCGACGACATGACGCGCTGGAAGACGTCCTGCTGCGGAATGGAACCGAAGCCCATCGTCAAAAGCGCCGTGACGAACGCGAACATTCCGGCGTAGTTGATCGCATCGCCGACCGTGATGGCGGGGAAGGGGTTCAAGAGTCCGTTTTCGGCGGCATGGCCCACGACCGTGGCGATGTTCCCGCCTTCGGGAAGAAGTCCGGAAACGTAGTATCCGACGATCAGCAATCCCACCATGATGATGACCATCTGGAAGAAGTCGGTCATCGCGACGGACCACATTCCTCCAAAGAGGGTATAGGTCAAAACGATGACGGCTCCGGCGACCATGCCGATTTCTTGGGGAATCGCTCCGAGCGAGAGGGCGTGGAAGACGACCCCGAGGGCGATGATTTGAGCGCTGACCCAACCAAGATAGGACAGCATGATGGCAATCGACGCGAGAATTTCAACGGTGCGTCCGTATTTTTCGCGGTAGAAGTCGCCGATGGTAAGAAAATTTCCCCTATAGAACGGCTTTGCAAAGAGCAAACCGACTAAAATGAGACAGAGCGCCGCACCGAAAGGGTCGGCGATGATGCCGCCCATGCCTTCGGAGATGAAGGTGGACGAAGTTCAAAGGACCGTCTCCGAACCGAACCACGTGGCGAACACCGTCGCGGTGGCGATGTAAAGGGGGAGTTTACGTCCGGCAACGACGTAGTCTTTCGACGTTTTGACCTTGCGCGCCGCGTAGAGGCCTATCCCAAGGGATATGAGCACGTAGAGACCCACGAAAAAAACGAGGGTGGACATAGAGAAGGAAGAGAAAGGAAATACCCAGACTCTGCCAGGCCTCCCGTCCTACCGTTCGGCTCTAGGGCATTAGAGACGGAATATACTGGAATTCCCGCGATTGCAACTATTCTTCGCGTTTGGTTTCCGAAAGCTTCTCGCGGATAAGGGGAAAGAAGCGGTAGTATTCGGTCGCCTGAAGGCCGGAATACCGTCCGGTAGCGACGATCGCGGCAAGAATGACGAAGGCCGTTTCGGGATAGCTGAGGAGCGCGTTTCGAACGGAAGCCGATTCCATGACGACGTAGGCGGCAAGGCAGACGGTGGAAAACTGTGCGATGGCGGATGCGGACTCCTTGAGTTTTGATCAGGATATGCCTTCCCCGTACAGCTTGTCGGCTACGAGGAGTACGAAGATGAACGGAAGGATGGCCACTTGCGTGGAATAGAGGTCGAGTCCGTCGAAGAGTCCCGTCCATTTGAGCGAAGAAAGGAGCGCGATGGATATGAGCGCGTAAAGTCCGAGCGAAAAGGTTTTTCTTGCCCCGTAAGAAATTCGGAATTTGGAGAAAGCCTTTTCGGTCATCCAAATCGCGACGACGGCCGAAAACAGGAGGACCGCCACGTTGGCGGCGCTGGAAGCCGAAACCGAAACGACCAAAAAGAGCGGACCGAAGGTTCCGAAGGTGTGGAATCCGACGATTTGACGGAAAATGACCAGCACGAGCGCTCCCGCCGTGAGCGAAAGGACGAAGCCGACGAACGATATCGGAAATCCGGCATAGGCTATGCGGTTGAAGGCCTTTCGGAATCCGGAACCTCCGGAGGTTTTTCAAAAGTCGATTTCCGAAGCGATTCCGGTCGCGACGTATCCGGAAGCGCCCATGAGCATGAGGAGGTTGGAAACGTTTTTTCCGGTGATGGCCCACATGCGTTCCATTCCGAGTTGTTCGGCGTATCCGGCGACCGTGAGCGAAAGCAGGTAACCGTTTCCTTCGTCGGCCACGTAGATTTCTTTTCCCGAGAACGGGGGTTTTTTAGGGGCGTCGGCGGATTGCGTTTCCAAGGCCTGCATACGCGCGGCGGCCTCGAAAAATTCGGCGGGCCGCTTTGCCGCGACGATGACGTAGTCGGATTCTTCGACGTCCTTGCGGTATTTTTCGAGAAGCGAGGAATAATCCCGGGAACCCGGAATCGAGGATGATCCGGCGGCTCCGGTTTCCCGCAGGAGGATTGACCGCGACTTCAATGCGTCCCGGACGGCCGGAGTAATCGAAGATCCGGCATCGCCGACGTAGACGAGGGTTTTTTCGTAAATGCGGACGTTTTTCCGAGCTTCCGAAGAACATTCGTTCGCACGGGTCAGAATGGCGCGGATTTCCACCTTTCCGGCTTCCGAGAAAAACCGCAGGTATTTTTCTTTCGCGACGCTTTCCACGAGCTTCCCGTCCTTTCGAAGCTCATAAACGATCCGGTCGCCTTCGTTCATCGTTCCGTTTTCCGGAAGCGCGAGGTATTCCTGGGAGGTTCCAACCTTTACTTCCTCGGGACCCGAAATCGCAATGGTTTCCCATTGGCAACCGGCGGCCGGCGTTTTTGGGTTTTCCGTTGGCGCCGCCGAAGCGGAAAAGCTTCCCGCGGAAAGAACGGCGAGGAGGAAGCCTCCAAACATCGGGGCGATCGAAGATTTGAACGAAGTGGGGAACATGTTTTTCGGGGGTTTACGCATAAGAATCCGATACGGCGTCGAGCCAGGTTTTAAGAAACTGCCGTTCTCCGGTTTCGTTAAGGTAACCGGTAAGGACGTTGTTTTCGATGAAATAGAATTTCCCCTGTTTCGTCACGATGACGTCGAGCCCTCCATGATTATCGATGATG
Organism: Candidatus Altimarinota bacterium; assembly: GCA_024709505.1. Classification (GTDB taxonomy): domain Bacteria; phylum Patescibacteriota; class Gracilibacteria; order BD1-5; family UBA2023; genus JANJWP01. The sequence goes on from JANJWP010000028.1 coordinate 28,078, forward strand.
ACCGAACAAAAAGTCTGGACGGCTACCGTGAGTCCTTTGGGGATTTCGCGGGGCTCAAGCGGCGCTATTTCCCCGCCTTCTCCCGGAACGTGCACGACGTGCTTCGGAAGCCGTCTGCGTTTGTACATCCCCACGATTTTCACTCCTTCTTCGGATTTCGTCCAAAGCACGCGGATTTCGCAATCGAGGGCGTCGAGAAGCTCAAAGGCAGCAAATGATTTCTTTCCTCCTTCGTAGAGCTGCGAGACGGCTACCAAGAGGTTGTTGGAATCTTTCGGGTCTCAGAGGTCAAAGGCCAAAATCCCCTTCCCCCCGGAGTACCCGTCGATTTTCAAGACCACGTTCCGCCCCACTCCGTATTCGCTTTTGAGAAAATCCCGAAAAAGCCGGGGATCGGAATCCTTCGTTATCAGTGGGAGCGCCATTTTCGGAACGTGGACGTCGCACCCGCTGACTTTTCCCCAATACGAAGAAAACCGCTTGGTTCCAAAAAAATCGAGCCGGAAATCGTAGGCGAAAAGCACTTTGATGCCAAAGGCGGCGGCGAGGTATGATTTAAAGAAGGCCAAGTATTCCTTTTCGACGCCTTCGATTCGCGGAAAAAGGATTTCGGAGCCGTCCTCGAACCGTTCGAAGTTTTCGGATTCGCCGTTCCAGTAGTAGGCTCCGGCTTTGGTTACGTAGACGTTCGGCGAAACAATGGCTCCAAATTCGTCCGGGCTTCCGAGCCGTTTGGCGAAAACGTAGAAAGTATCAACCGAACTCGCTTGGAATTTTTTGTACGCGACAAGGTTCGATTCGACGTCCCGGAGCATGGGATAATCCCAGTTTCGGTAATACTTCCGTATTTCCGAAAGGCGGTGTTCCGAGAATGGGGAGATGAGGTAGCGTTTCATGGGATTATTCGAAAAGCGGAAGGTCTTCTATCTTGATTTTCGCGACGAGGAGCCGGTCGGGGTTTCCTCAGGAGGAAACCCATTTCTCGATTTTTTCCACGCCGTCGAGATAGACTTTGTCTTTAAGGAACGCGGCTCCCGAATGGGATGAAGACGTATCGCAAACTCCGCGTTTCGCTCGGACGCAAGCTTTGAAGACCCGTTCGAGATCGCGCTCGGGATCGGCGTTGCGAACGAATTCGGCCAGCGACGAAAACGACGATCCGCAGGCTTTTCGACAGACCTCGTACTTGAAGACGTGCGCATCGCGGTATTCGGGATTTTCATAGGTTTGAAGGCTTCGCCATACGGCGAGACCTTCTTCGTCGCGAAGGTAGAATCCCGTTCCGGATTGAAACAGCTTGAGTCCGGTTTTTTCGCCGTTCATTCGGCGGACCAAGTGGGTACCGATTTCGTGTTCGAGCGTTCCGGTGATTTCGACGTCGCGGATTTTGGCGCCTTCGGCGACGTTGATCCGAGGAGCGTCACCCACCGCGACCGCGATGCGCGATCCTTCCCTCGACACGAATCGTACCGGAACTTCCGGATGTCCGACCTCGCGCAATTTTTCCGAAATGGCGCGCGAGAGTTCTTCTTTGGAGAGGAGATTGCCTTGAACGACGTTTTTCGGCCGGGTTTTTGAAAAATCGTGGACGACTTTGGAAAAGCCTCCGTAAAGGGCGACGTTGGCTTCCAAAAGTCCCGCGAAATCCTGTTTCGCGACGGCTTCGATGAGTTCGATGCGGAGTTTGAGTTCACGAATTTTTTCAACGTAGGCGTTCGCGAGCCGCGGCGATGATTTCAGCCGTTTCCGAACGGCTTCCTCGGCCGTTTCGAGCGATTTCCAATAGTTCGAAAGGGTTTCCGGAGCGGGGAGATCGTATCGGAAAAACGGATCGTAACGTCCGCCGGAGGCGATGAACGCGTCGAGTTCCTCGTAGTAATTTTTTGGACGGAGGATTCCGGTTACGTTGAGTTTCCGCGAGATTTCCGAAACGTCGCGGTCAATTTGGAGCGTTTCGGGAATTTCGTCTTCCGCAATCCCAAAAGATTTGGCGACGGCCCCTTCTCCGGCTTTGTGGACGGGGCGGATGAAAAAGTCTTTCACGGCCGATTTCCCCAAAACGATTTCCCCCGATTCCGGAGTTTCGGAGACGTGAAATTCCCCGAGGGAAATTTTGGCGCCGCCTTCGAATTCGATCTTTCCGCCGTCCGCCGCTTCCCGGAGGGATGGATGAACCGAAGTTCCTTCGCGGGAGAGGTCAACGCGCACCATGACCGAAACCTTCGCGCCCCCTTTCGGGGCGAGCTTCGCGTTTTGCGAAAGGCAGAGTATCCGGTCTTCGGAGACTGTCTGCCGTTTTTCGGGATCAAAGAGGGCCTTCGCGATTTCGACGCCTTTTTCCGGGTCGGCAACCTTCATCTTTCCGAGTTTTTCCAAACGATCTTTGAGAGGGAGTCCGCAGACGTTTTGGATTTCGAGTCCCGCTCGGGCATTGATTTCGAGGATTTTCGGTCCGTCCGGAGTGATGACCCAGTCGAGGGCAAGATACCCGAGGTTGGTAAAAAGCTGGATTTCCGAGGAATAGAGGAGGATCGAATCCCAGTGGGGAATTTTTCGCTTTTCGAACGGAGCGTATCCTTTGGGGAATCTGGCCGCATAAAAGCGCCGGTCAACGAAACAGCTCGTGATCTCCCCGCTCGCGATGCCCAATCCGAAGCCTACGCCACCTTGCGCGAGATTGGCCTTCCCGTCGGAACGGTCGGTCGGCATGCGGACCATTGCCGCCACTGGAACGAGATTGAAAACGATGACCCGAATATCGGCGAGCCCGTGTTCGCAGAATGCCGAAAACGAATCCGAAGGAACGAGCGTTTCTTCTATGAGGACGCTGTCGGTTCAGGAGGTGACCGAATATTCGCCTTGGAGAATGTCGGAAAGCCGGCGGGCGAATTCGCCGCGTTCGTATTCGCTTCCCGAAGTCTTGAAGAGGGTCGTTTGGTCACGCCGGATTTTCCGGACGATCATGATTCCCTGTCCTTTGCTTCATCGGTTGGGCTTCACGACGAATTTTTCGGGAAGCGTGTCGAAATCGAAGTGCCGGAGTTCGTCTTCGGTTTTGATTCGTCCGTAGGTTTCGGCGACGGGGATTCCGCGTTCGGACAAAAACCGTTTGGTACGGTTCTTGTCGTCGGCCAAACGGATGCCCTTTCGGGGGTTGAATTTTTTGACGTAGTCGAGATTGCGGGCGTTAATCCCGAGAAGTCCGAAATCGAACATGCCTATTTTACGCGGTTTTTGAAGAATTCTACGACGTTTTCCCAGTGTCGGGCCTCGGCTTCCGGGTGGGGGTATTGGAGGCCGGGGGAATCGTTGGCCTCGATGAGGTACCAACGGCCTTCGGGCGCCGAGTAGGAGAAATCGATGGAAAAGATTTCCCGACCTTCCGGGTCGATCGAAGCCGCGATTTCGCGGGCGATTTCGCGAAGGTCTTCCGGAACGTCTTCGATTTTCGGGCAGAATTCGCCCCCTCAGGCCGAAACGTTGCATCGGAATTCGTCGGCGTTTTTTGGATAACGGATGCTCGCGATGGAGATTTTTCCGCCCACGTGATCGAGGCGGAAATCGTGCACGCCTTCGGCGAGCCCCGGGATTCCTTTGGAAAAATCCTTGAATTCCTGAAGGATGTGGACCATTCCCAAAGGAAGGAGCGCTTCTTTGGTTTTGGGGTCTTCGAGCTCGGTTTTGGAAACCTTTCGGATTCCTTTTCCTCCGTAACCTTCGGTGGGTTTGAGGATGAGGGTTTCGCCTTTGAGGCGGTCGCGGACGTTTTGGTACTCAAAATACTCCGAAACGAGCGCGGTGGCGGGCTGGTGCTTTTTAAACGCGAGGTAGGTCGCGTGCTTGTTGTTGGCGAGTTCGGCGACCCGGTTGGACGGAACGACCGGAACGTAGGGTTCGATTTCGGTGGCGACGAAGTAGCGCGAGTGCGACATTTTGCGCCAAAGGATTTTGGGCGAGAGGGGTTCGTTCACGGTCACGATGTCCCCTTCGGACATTTTTTGAAACCGCGAGAAACGCCGGGTTTCGACGTTGAAATCGTCGAGGGCAACGTGGACGAGTTCGATTCCGCGCGGAAGAAAGAAGTCGTTTCTCCGCGAATAGAGGCGTTTTTGATAATCGGTAAGTTCGCCGTGAAGCGAAGGGATGAGGATTCCCACTTGCATTCCCAAAGGGGTTAAGGAGCCCGGCGATTATACCGCAAACGACTCCCGATGAAATTCGGTTTTTACAAAAATCCCCCGGCTTCCGGGAGATTTTTGAGGGATTTCTCCAAAAGGAGCGCGTCTTATTGACAGGCTTTTACCGCTTCGGCGACCGTGAGCGCGACCTTTTTGTCGAGCGGGTCGGGGATGATGCGCTCGACGGTGGGCTCGCCGACGTATTCGGCGAGGGCTTTCGCGACGGCGAGCTTCATTTCTTCGGTGATCTTTTTCTTTCAAGATTCGAGAACGCCCTTGAAGATGCCCGGAAAGGCGAGGACGTTGTTGATTTGGTTGGGAAAATCGCTCCGTCCCGTCGCGACGATGGCGGCGCCACCGGCGCGGGCTTCGTCGGGCATGATTTCGGGAGTGGGGTTGGCCATGGCGAAGACGATGGCGTCCTTGGCCATGGTCGCAATGTCGGCGCGGTTCAGGAGGTTGGGTTGGGAGAGTCCGACGAACACGTCGGCGCCCATGAGCATTTCCTTTAGGGTTCCGTCGCGGTTTTCCAAATTGGTAATTTCGAGGAGCTTGGTTTTGGCCGGATCGAGGTCGGCGCGGTTTTTCGAAAGGGCGCCCTTTGAATCGCAGGCGACGATATGGCGGACGCCCGCGCGGTGGAAAAGTCGGATGGTCGCGTTTCCGGCGGCCCCCGGACCATTGACGACGACGCGGATTTCTTCGAGCTTCTTGCCCGTGACCTTCATGGCGTTGTAGAGTCCGGCGAGAGCGACGATGGCGGTGCCGTGCTGGTCGTCGTGCATTACCGGAATGTCGAGCTCGGCTTTGAGGCGCTCTTCGATTTCAAAACAGCGAGGGGCCGAAATGTCTTCGAGGTTGATGCCTCAGAAGGTGGGGGCGACCGCTTTAACGGTTGCGATGATTTCTTCGGTATCCTGAGTGGACAATACGAGCGGGAATGCGTCCACTCCGGCAAATTCCTTGAAGAGCACGCATTTGCCTTCCATAACCGGGAGTCCGGCCATGGGGCCGATGTTGCCAAGTCCAAGAACGGCCGATCCATCGGAAATTACGGCGACGGTGCGGCCCTTGAGGGTGAGCTTGTCCGCGAGCGAAGGATCTTTGGCAATGGCGCGGCAAGGCTCCGCGACGCCCGGAGAATAAGCGAGCGAAAGGTCGTCGCGGGTGTTCACGGCCACGCGGGTGACGGTTTCGAGTTTGCCACGGATGCGTTCGTGGAGCTTGAGGGATTCGGAGAAGTAGTCCATGGCAAGAAGGTTTTTGGTTACGGAGTTTTGGACGGAAGTTTTCCGCGGAACGGTTTTGGACGATGGGCGAATTGTATGGAAAGCCGGGGAAATCGGAAAAGTTTTACCACCCCCTCGCGTCCATGGCGGCGATGATCCGGCCCATGGCGAGAACGAACGCCCCCATGCGGAGTTCGCGGCCGTGTTCGCGGGCTTTGTCCACCACGTCGCGGGTGGCCGAGCGCATGCGCGATTCGAGTTTGACGGCGACTTCTTCGGCGGTCCAATGGAAGTTCGAATCGTTTTGCGCCTGTTCGAAGTAGCTTACGGTCACGCCTCCGGCATTGGCGAGAATGTCGGGAATGACCGGGATGCCCCGCTTGAAGAGGATGGCATCGGCTTCGGGGGTGGTGGGGCCGTTCGCGAGTTCGAGCACGAGCTTCGCGCGGACCTTGGGGGCATTGGTTGCGGTGAGGCGGTTTTCGAGCGCGGCGGGAACGAGGATATCGACGTCGAGTTCGAGGAGTTCGTCCGCGCCAATCTTTTTGGCTCCGGGATATTCCGAGACGGATTTGCGTTCCTTTTTGAGGCGGGCGAGGATTTGGTCGTCGAACCCTTCCGCGAGGTGGGCGGCTCCTCCGGAATCGGAGACCGCCACGACTTTGGCACCTGCCGCATGGAGGATTCCGATCATGGTGAGTCCGGCATTTCCCGCGCCTTCGACGGCGACGGTTTTTCCTTGGAGCGATTGTCCTTCTTCGGCGAGGAATTCGGAGAGTACGAAGAAGGCGCCCTGCGCGGTTGCCCGGTCGCGACCTTTGGAACCTCCGGCGGAAAGGGGTTTTCCCGTAAATGCGCCCGGCGTCCATTTACCCGCTAGGCGCGAATATTCGTCAACCATCCACGCCATGATTTTGGGGTTGGTGTTCACGTCCGGCGCCGGAACGTCGGTTCCGGGACCGAGATAGCGGAAAAACCGTGCGACGTAAGCCCGCGAGAGCCGTTCGAGTTCGGTTTGCGAGAGCTTCGAAGGATCGACGACGACTCCGCCCTTGCCTCCGCCTAACGGAAGGTCGAGAACGGCGGTTTTCATGCTCATCCAGACCGAAAGGGCCATGACTTCGTCTTCGGTTACGCCCGGATGGAATCGAATGCCGCCTTTGTAAGGACCCCTCGCCGAGGAATGTTGCGATCGGAAAGAAGGAAACGAGCGGACGTCCCCGTCGTCCATTTCGACGACGAGATTCGATTTGAGCACGCGCTCGGGCTCGAGGAGTTTTTTGACCGTGTTTTTGGAAAATCCGGCGATATCGGCCGCGTCGAGCATTTGTTTGCGGGCGTTTTCGAAAGGGGACTCAAGGGAGGGGGGATTCATGCGGGTGGATTTTTGGAATTCTGGCGTTTTTCCGGGCTTGGGATTTCGAGCCGAAAAAAGCCATCCGAGAAGGTTACCACTCGATGGAAAAAATTCAAATCGATTTATGAATTTGCCATTCCTTCGCGTCAAGATATAGTTTGCACATCCGGAGTTTTGCCATCCAAGTCCATGAATCTTCTCCAACTTTTTTTCGCGGTATCGGGAATCATTATTTTCGTTATCGCGCTCGACATTTCGAAGCGGCAAAAGTTCAATGCGCTTCACTTCCTCGTGTTTCTCTGAATCGGTGGCGGACTCCTGCTTTTTGCCTATGTGCCCCAAGCGCTCGATCTTATCGGCCGCATTTTCGGAATTCCCCGCGGAGCAGACGTGCTCGTATACGGCGGCATCGTCTTCCTGTCGTATTTTTCGCTCCTCCTTTTGAACAAGACCGAAAAAAACCGCGAAGACACCACCCGTCTGGTCCGTGAAATCGCCATCCACACCGGAGCGCCCGAAAACGCCCGCCTCGACTATTCGGGGGTTTCGGTAGGGGGTTCGCCATCTTCGTCAGACCCGTCTTCGTTCGACCGGCCCCTTCCATCGACTTCGAACGTGGCGTTTCTCATTCGGGCTTATAACGAATCGTCGCGTCTCGAAGGCGTGATAGACGGCCTCAAACTCGCCGGATATTCCAAAATCCTCGTCGTTGACGACGGATCGCGCGATGCCACTTCAGCCATTCTCGCGCGCCGGAGCGACGTGTTTTCGTTGCGGCATCCGCAAAACCGGGGCGGAGGGGCCGCGCTCGAAACCGGATTCGAATTTTTCCGCCGGTACGCGCGCGGACTCTGAATAGACTTTATCGTCACGTTCGATGCCGACGGCCAGCACGACGTCGCCGACATGCCCCACTTTTTCTCGGCTTTTGAATCCGACCCCTCCTTGGACGTGGTATTCGGGTCGAGATTCGTCGTGAAGACCAATTCCAACGTTCCGTTTTTTCGAAAGATCATCCTCATGGGCGGCAGGATATTTACCCGCGTCATCTCGGGCGTGAGCCTTACCGATTCGCACAACGGATACCGGATGCTCCGCATCTCTTCGGTAGAAAAGATGCGCCTTACGATGGACGGCATGGAATACGCGAGCGAACTCATCGACCAAGTGCGCGAGTTCGGTCTGAAATTCCGCGAGGTTCCGGTGAACATCCGCTACGACGCCTACACCCTCGGCAAAGGGCAAAAATCTTCGAACGCGGTGAACATCGCGGCGAAGATGATTTGGAACAAGTTTTTTAAGTAGCATGAAAATCCTCTTCGTTCTCGATTATTACGTTCCCCATGTCGGATGAGCCGAAACGCTTTTCCGAAACGTCATCGAACGGCTCGCCAAAAAAGGGCATCAAATCAAGGTGCTCACTTGCCGGCATAACGCCGACGTGCCCGTCCACGAAGCAATGGGGGCCAATATCGAAGTCTACCGGGTGGGTTCCGGGCGGTTCGACCTCATGTGGCACGCGCTTGGAAAAACCGGGCGGACGCTCGCTCAAGAAGCTGACGTCATCCATACCACCACCTATTCGGCGGCGGTTCCGGCCTCGATCCTCTGAGTCCTTTTTCAAAAACGCACGGTCATTACCGTTCACGAGGTCTTTTGAAAGCTTTGGTACCGTTTCATGGGGTGGAAGGGGTTTTTCCACAAAGCCTTCGAACGGGCGGTTTTTTTGTTGCCGTTCGACGCTTATCTCTGCGTTTCCAACTATACCAAAAACAGCCTCCGGCTCTTGTTTTGACTGCCCGACGACAAACTTTCGACCGTCTATAACGGCATCGATACCGAATTTTGGGACGCTTCCAAAACCGATGTCGGACTCGCTTCGCGCATCCGCGCGGAACTTGGGCTCGAAAAAGCCTTTTCGACCCTCTATTTCGGCCGGCCGGGGGTTTCGAAGGGGCTCGAACATTTTCTCGAAGCGATTCCTCGCGTTTGCCAAAAAATCCCCCATTTCAAGGCCGTGTGCATCGTCTCGGGCGACGATGTCGAACGCGTGGCGGTAATGAAACGCAAAATCGCGGAACTCGGCATAGCCGACCGCGTCATTTGGAAAGGGGCCGTGCCTTACGGCGAACTGCGCGAATACCTCATGGCGGCCGATTCGGTCATCGTTCCGTCGCTCGTGGAAGGATTTTGATTTTCGGCCGCGGAAGCCTCCGCCCTCTGAAGGCCGCTTGTCTATTCGAACGCCGCGGCGTTGCCCGAAGTGGTTTTTGGAACGACCGTTCCGGCAGAACCCGGAAACAGCGCCGACATCGCCCGTGCGATCGTCGATCTCTCCGAAGGAAAAACCGTCCAAGTCGCGCGGAAGGTTTTTGATTGGGAAGAGAACGTGGAGAAGACGGAGAAAATGTACGCTAATGGCGTTCGAGCATGAAAATAGCCATGGTCATGGACGCTTGGGATCCCATTCTCGGGGGAGGGCAGGTCCACGTGAAAAATCTCGTGGAACGTCTCGTTTTAGACCATGGTTGCCAGGTTGATCTTTTCGTCCGTTCGCTTCGGGGCGAAACGGGTGAAAACTTCGATTCCGACGAAACGTTTTTTTGAGGAAAGTTCCGGGTTTTTCGATGCGGCAGACCAAGGCCATTCTTTCAATTTTCCGAGCGGATATTTTCGATTTTTTCGATGGTTCGGAGAATCGTTTCCGAACATCGTAAATCGCCGTATGACGCGATTCACGCCCATGCCTTCCTTGGTCTTTTGAGCGGAAAAATCGCCTCGCTTCTTTTGCGTCGGCCCGTCGTAGCGACCGTGCACGGGGCCAACCTTCTCGACAAGGGGGATAAAACCCTTTTTTACTGGGTGGAAAAATGGCTCTTGACCCAGATCCGTTACGACGCCCAAATTACGGTCGGATCCAGCTTCTTGCGGTATCCAAACGCCAATCTTCCGGTCGTCATTCCCAACGGAGTCAACGTCGAAGAGTTCGACCGCGTAGAAAACTGTCCGGATGATCGGTTTGGAATATTGTTCGTCGGACGGTTCGAATGGACCAAGGGGCTCGACGTGCTCATCGATGCCGTAAAAATCCTCCGCGATAATGACGAAGCGCTTCTCCGTCGGCTTAAAATCGAATTCCGACTCGTCGGGTACGGATATTCGGAAGCCGAATACCGACAGAAGATCGCCTATGGCGGATTGGACGAATATTTCCGATTTCTCGGAAGGATGGAAGGCGAAAAATTGATAGCCGAATATAAAAAAGTCCGAATCTTCGTGCTTCCAAGCCGGACCGAAGGTTTCTGAATGACGATTATCGAGGCCATGGCGGCGAACGTTCCCGTAATCGCGACGAAGTGCGGATGACCCGAAGACATCGTCCGCAATGGCGAGAACGGAATCTTAGTCGAAAAAGAAAACCCCGTCCAACTCGCGGAGGCGATATCGGGGCTCGTATCGGAAGTTTCGGCTTCGAGCCCGAAAATTGGGGCGATGATTGCGGC
>JANJWP010000024.1 GCA_024709505.1 Candidatus Altimarinota bacterium
GGTCGAACGATTTTTTTTCTTCGACCACGACACGCTCGAACCCGGCAATCTCATCCGGCACGCGTGCGGGAGTCGGCACGTTGGAAAAAACAAGGCCCAAGCGACCAAGGCGCTCCTCGAAGAATATTCCGGAACGGCGCTCGACCGCGTTTTTCCTTCTTCGAAAAATATCTTCGACGTCGAATCGGGCTTCGAAGACGCGATGGAAAAAGCCGACGTGGCCGTCATCGCCACCGACACCGACGCTTCCCGCGCGTATGCGAACGACGTCTCGGTCGAAAAAGGCGTTCCCGCAGTATTCGTGAGCATGTTCGAGAACGGGTGCGGAGGCGAAATATTCGTCCATCGTCCCGGGGAATGCTGCTACGGATGCCTCATGCTCCACCAAGAACGCCACGAATTCTTCGAACGTTACCAAAATACCGCGCGCAAAGCCGATTGCTCTTCGGCGCGCGACGTACGGAGCATGCCGGGAATCGGTATCGACCAGCGCTTTTTGTCGGCCATCGCGTCGAGAACGGCGCTCGACCTCCTTTTGGAAGGGTCGGCGCACGCGCTTCCACCCATTGGCGCGCCCATCGCCTCGAATTGGACCGTTTTTTCGGTCTCGGGAATCGAGGGAATCCTCGAAAACCCCCTTTCGAGCCTTCGGTACCGGATGGAAAGGCATTTGGATTGTCGGTGTGGAAAGCATTCTGGCCGATAAAAATCCTCCGACTGATTTAATGTTAAAAAATATATAAAAAACTTGCGTAATCGACTCCCCCGTAGTAAAATGCGGGGGATTTTACCATTTATTGACGAGGCCTTTCTGATGGAAATCCGAGACGGTTCCTAACTCTTCCTCTCCATGCGAATTTCAGATTTCAAGAAGCCGGCGCTATCCGGAATCGTTTTCTTTGGTACGGTCGTCGCGCTTTCGGTTGGATATGGGGCATATTCGTCCATTTCCTCTTCGGAATACGCAGCGGGACAACCCCTCTCTTCGTCGCTTTTTGGTAAGGTGGTGGGTAATTTGGAAGATTTGAATGCGAAGGTATTAAATCTTTCGTTTTCCGGAGGAAATGTCGGGATTGGGACAACGAGTCCGGGTAGTCAATTGCATGTAGAAGGTTCGTCCGGAGGTGATCCTAGGGTTTCTTCGAGATATTTCAACGGGGACACAAATGCTATTGCCGGGTTTCAAGCGATGTCAACGACAGGCATTGGTGGATTTATCTTGGCGACGGCAAAGGGTACGTATAAACATTTGACCACAGCGACGGATGGAGATACCTATTTAACCAGTCGCCAAGCGGGAAATAACTTGATCTTTGGAACAGTATCGGCAGAACGTATGCGAATCGACGCTTCCGGTAACGTCGGGATCGGAACAACTTCACCCGTCGACCGCCTCCATATTAAAGGTGACGTTTCCATCGAGAAAAGCAACGGCGCTTCCCGCTGCCGACTCACCACCTACGTCAGCGCTTGTAGCGACGGCTATGCCAGCCTCGGTTGCACCGGCGGAAAATGCCTCTGCTATTACTGTTATTAAGTCCTCATTCCCTTAATCGCCGATGTCGAATAATCGGATTATCGCTACTAAAACCGTTCTTTCCGTAGAAAAACTTCTTACTGATTCCAGATTAAAGATTGCGTAGAAAACTTGTTTAACCAATCCTCCATGCGCATTTCTGATTTTAAAAAACCCGTACTGTCCGGAATCGTTTTCTTCGGCACGGTCGTCGCGCTTTCGGTTGGATACGCGGCACTTAACGGCGGGATTACGGCATCGGATAAAGCTTCCTCGAACGAAGCGCTTTCTTCGGTAAAATGGAATCGAATCGTAGACGGAATTCTGGATTTGGACGCAAGAACCGCTGGAATGACAACGAACGGTGGAAACGTGGGAATTGGAACGATATCCCCCACTGCCAAACTGGATTTAGCGGGCAATTTCAAAGTAAGCGCCATAGCATCAAGGATATTGTGAGATTTCTCGGATCTCACCGTAAGCAACCGCCTATTATTTCAAACCTCCGTTGCAAACCAGCCGACTGGGGTGGGGATAATCCCAAACGGAACGAGCTCCGTTTCGTCAATACAGGTTTTCAATAGCTCTACGGACCCTTCGAATTCGAGCTACGGGGCGTTGACGACGACTTCATGACTGGTAATACTCGATTCTAATAAGATAGGCGACGGGGTTTATTTGCCCTTGATGTTAAGAACTGGAAATGCCGAAAGGGTGCGCATTGACACTTTGGGAAACGTGGGAATCGGAACCGCAAGTCCACAAAAAAAGCTCGACGTATCGGGAGACATTGCCATTTCTTCCAACAAATACCTTTGGTCATCTCCAAATTCCGGAACGAACGTTGGACAAATAAAGCTCCATGACAGCACTACCGGAAACATGGAATTTACCAAAATCTGAGGAGGAAATTTCGTCTTCTCGGGATGAAACGTGGTTATGTGATACGAAATAATCACCAACGACATTGCTTCGGGAGCGGTGGCAGGATGGTACTATGCTTCCTGTCCTTCGGGAAAGGTGGTTCTTGGCGGATCATGCTCGACCGGAGCCGGAACCCAGCCGACCAACACGAGCATCAGTGGAAACGGATACGGTTGCTATAAATCCAACACCACGACCAACTGGCAAATCAAGGCCACGTGCGCGAACATGCAGTAAAGGCGGCGTTTCGGTTATTGTCGTTCTAAAGCCGTCGGTTCGAATACCTCAAAAAACCTCCGGAGCGCAAGCGTTTGATCGATGAAACACGGGCTCGTCGCCACCGTGATAAGGCGGGCGTCCTTCGCGAAAGCGAGGATGGCCCGCTTTTTCAATTCGAAGGGAACGTAGTCCAAGTCGGGAGCGAAAAAATCCAAGTCGAGATTGAGGACGGTAGGAACGCTCGGGTCGTATCCGGTCGATTCCAAAAACGCGAGGGCGCTTTCCAATTCTCCCTCGCCTTCGATTTTTACCATTTCGCGGACGAGCCCGCTTCGGAGGGCGGGTTCGACATAGTTGCCGACTTCGGTCTTGAAGTTCACGAATTCTTCGACGTACTTCGCGTCCGCCGAACGCGAGAGGTCGAGTTCGTGGACGTTGGGCCAAAGGTCGCTGTGCATGTCGATATGGACGAGACGGAATCCTTTGGGCAATCCACCCGAAGCGAACGCTTCGAGCCAAAAAGCGAGGGCGAGGTTATGGTTGTCGAAAACGTGGACGGGGACCCCGTTCCAATCGGAGGAAACGAACATTTCGAGTCCGAAAAACTCGCGTACGGCCCCTTCGCAAAACTCCCGGAACGCCACTCTCGAACCAACTTTCAAGCGCGAAAGGTCGCCGAACTCACGTCTGGCCACTTGAAGGGGGCGAACCGAAGGCCCCGATTGTCCGAAGCGGTTGTTTCAAACGGGTTCCGCAATGACGGAAATGCGCTCGAAAACGGGCATTACGACCGTGCGAACATAACAGCCGAAACCTTCGCGACCGCGTTTTCGAGGCAGTCGTTTTCGATTTGATGGTCGTAGAAATCTTTTTCCTCCATTTCGACCAGAGCGTTCGCGAGACGAATGTTCAACGCCCCTTCGTCTTCGGTTCCCCTTCCGCGAAGGCGGTTTTTCAGTTCGTCAATCGACGGGGGAAGCAAAAAGACCGTGGATACGCGGTATCCGCGACGCATGAGTTCGGGCTTCAAATGGGCCATTCCCTGAGGATCGACGATGTACACCGGACTCTTCGCATGGGAAACGATTCGGTCGAGCTCCCCCGCCGAAGACCCGTAATAGTTGCCGTGCACGAGCGCGTATTCGATCATGTTCCCCGAAAGGATTTCGGCTTCGAATTCGGTTTTCGAAAGGAAATAGTAGTGGACTCCGTCGGTTTCTCCGGGCCTCGGAGCACGGGTGGTGGTGGTGACGATCTTTTCCACCCGGTCGGAGTGGTTCGAACGGATTTCGTCCCAAACGGTGGTTTTCCCTACTCCGGAAGGACCGGAGAGAATGAATACGGTGTGCGATTTTTCCATGCCACGAAATTACGGGATTTTCGCGGGAAATCAAGGGACAGTCGGTTCCAATGAACTCGAAAGGATGCCGCCCGAGAGCGGCATTCCCAAAAACTATCTCGCCGAAACAGACAACCTCTCTCCCGAAGAACGCCCGAAGGTCTCGGGAGCGTAGAATTCGAACGCCCGAGTTGGCGGAACCGAATAATCGCCCGCATGGGTCGCCCGGAAAACGTAGGATCCTTCGTAGTCGCCCGGTTCGAGGCGTTCGGAATATCCGAAATACCGGTCGTCCAAGAATTCTTCGCGTTCGAAGAAGGTGTCTTTCGCAACGATCTTCGATTCGGTTGCCAAACGGGTGTTGACCACCTCGGCACCGGCGGGTACGAACGATTCGAACGCCACGCGGTCGCGGGTTTCGGCGAGGATGACGCGGTATTTGACCCGGACGAGCTGTCCGACGCGGAAGGACTTTACGGAATCGAGGTATTCGTAGGCGGATTTCGGGTATTTCAATTCGTCATAGCGGATTTTTCCGGCGTCGTAGAGAGCGGTTTCCTGGCGCTTGAGCGCCTCGATCCTCCGATAATCGGCCTCGTCGTAATAGGCGGTCGAAACGAACATTCCCTCGTCGCGGGCGGCGAGGTTTTCAGCCGGAACGGGATACGAAAGCGAAAGGTCGTAGTAGAGCTTTCCGGTTCCGGTCTTTATGAAATTGACGGTGGAATCCGTGGGCAACGCCGAGAGGGGAATCCGTTTTTCGAAGAACTTGGTGACGTCGCCTTTGGAGATTCCCGTTTCGATGACGTTCTCGCCGTTCACGCCGGCTTTGACGACCATGTTCGAAAATCCCGAAGCGTCGGAAGCGGCGCGGGCAGCGAAGGCGGAAAGCACGGCGACCGTATCGAGGGTCGAACCGTAGCTTCCGTCGGATCGGCGGGACTTTGAGAGGAATCGCGAAACGTTGTCGAGTACTTGCGAGAGTTCGTTTTGGTCTTTCCCAAGCTTTACCGCCGATTCGAGGAACGCCGCCGAAGCGCGGATCCTTCCGCCGTCGGACGGCGAAGCCGCGATGAACGCCCCGCGCGAATCGTAGACGAGCGCGGTTTGAAGGAGCTCGTCGAAGATCGAATCCGACGCCTTTGACAGCGCCTCGGTATCGGCCGCGGAGAGCGAGGAAATTTTGGAGACGTCGGAGAGAACTCCGAGGGCCTTGGATTTTTCGGCCGCATTGAGCGAGGAAACGTCGAGGAGTTTCCACATTTTGTAGGCTTCGTAATCGTCGGGTTTCACTCCCAGCACGGCAGAAACGGCCGAAAGCCTTTCGGAGGCCGAATATCCGCAGGAATCCGCCTCGGGCGACGACGGAATCGAGGCGGGCGGAGCGAAACAATACGGCCGCTTGTTGGCGTAAAACTCGCGCTTCAGGTACGCCGAAGCATCGGAGAGCGACTTTTGATCGACGGCGATGCCGAGCGACCGGATTTGCGAGAGGGTCTTTACCACGTGGGCGGTCATCGCGAAATCCGATTTCGGAGCTTCGGGCCAATAGCCGAACCCTCCGTCTCCACGGACGAACGCCGACATCGAAGCGACGTAGTCGGAAAGCGCTTCGCGCACGGTCTTGGTTTTGGAACCGCCCGCGTCCACGTAGGGCACCGAGACCGCATCGAGATCGAACGGCAGTCAAAGGGCGTCGGAGAGGCGCTTCGATACGACGTGCGGAATGATGGCGGAAGTTTTTTGTTCGACGCAACCGTAAGGATAGGCCAAAAGGTGTTCGAGCCCGTCCGCGGCGTTCGCGAAGAGCGTGGCCGAATAGCGGACCGAAAGTTCCGAACGCGATTGGTCGATGCCCGAAAGGTTCAGCCGTTCGTCAAAGGAAGCGTCCCGGGTAGCACCCACCGTCGCGGTCGTCTCCCACGTTTCCGACCGGAAAACCGGAACCGTCTTTTCAACCGAATCGGATTTCGTCCCCGTTTTCGCAGCAACCGACACCTTTACGGCGGCACGGTCTTTTCCGGATGGAACCGACGAAACGGTTACCGGGAAGGCTACGGTTTCGGAAGCGCCGCTTGCAATCCGAACCTTTCGGACGGGTTTTTCGATAACGAATCCTTCGGCCGAAAGGGATACTTCGAATTCGGCGTCGGATCCCGTGCGGTTGAAAACGACCGGGGAGAGAACGGTTTTATCTCCCGAGCGGAAGATGCGCGGGAGGTTTTCGGAAACCATGACCTCCTTCGCCGTGACGACCGAAGTTTGCCCAACTCCAATGCGGTTGTCCGCGGAAGTCGATACGACCGCCTCGACGACCCAAGTGGTGAGGTTATCGGGCAAAGCGTCGGTGGTTACCGAGAACTTTCCGTTGGCGTCGGTGGTGAAATCAGCTCTCCAAAAGGCGGTGTCCTTGAACGTTCCGCGCTTCTTTTGGGCATCGCCGCCCTTCCGGTCTTCTCCGGCGCCTCACTTGGCGCCGTTTTGGAGCGCGGAAGACTTTACTTCAAGCTTCTCTACGAGGTTGGCGAGCGAAAGCGAAGTCTGAACGCCGAGGTAGCGCTTCATTTCGTAAAAGAAGGCGAAGGGGTTTTTCTTGGGGTTTCCCAAAAGCGCGAGTACCGATTGGTCAACCACCGAAAGGCTTCCGTTGGCGTTTTTTACGGGGTTTCCGAGCGCGTCCTTAACGAACACCGCGACAGTGAGGGGTTCGCCCGGGGATTTTCGGTCGCGGTCAGCGGTGACGGTAACCGAAAGGCGTTTTTCATCGGGCAGGACTTTTACGACCGACAAGGCCCGCTTATAGGTAGGAAGGATGGCGCCCTCTGCTTTTCCAATGATAAACGCCTTTACGTAAACGTTGGGGATATGGCGCGAATCAAGGGGTATTTCGATCCGCTCGGCATACGAAGTGATATCGCGGACGAACACGTCGAGAACGGCGTCGTCTTTTTCGACGGCGATGAAAGCTTTTCCGGAATTCACGGGGGTTTTGAGCGTGAACGCCGCTTTTTCGCCCGGTTTCAAAACGGTTTTTTCAGCGATCATGGACGTGAGCGAATTGTTGGTTCCGCCCCAAGCGACGTAATCTTCGGTTGCCGCGTAGGCGTATTCGGAAGACGTCGTTTCCATTCCGTTTTTCCCTCGGTAAACGGCGCGGATTTCGAATTCCCCGCCCTTTTCCGGTCGGTATTCGGCACGGAACTTCCCTTCGGAATCGGAAGTGGCCGAGAGGATTTTTTCGACGGTTTCGACGATTTCGTTTTCGGAGTAGTAGGTTCCGTCGATGCCGAGTTTTTTTACCTCTTTCCATTCCCGGCGGACGAATTCCACGCGGACGGATTTTTCCGGGAGCGGTTTTGCCGAATGGTCGAGAACGATGCCTTCGGCCGGAATCGGGTCGCCCTTGTTCACCCAATAGGGCGAACGGATCCCCACGTTCGCGTCAGTGCGGTGGAGCGCTTTGGTGACGCTTTGATTGACGGTTCTTCCGGTATTCGGATCGGTGATTTCAATGTGGAAGCTGTAGAGTTTTTCGCCGTCTTCCGGACCGAATTCGGGCATTTGGTATTCAAGCATTCCCCTTCCGTTCGCGTCGAGCTTTCCGGAAATGGTTTCGACGAACCGGTCGCTTTGATCGCAATACCCCCAATGAACGCAGTCGTAGTTCGACGAGGCGGTTCCAAATCGGTAGGCGGAATAATCACGCGGGTCGAAGAAATAGTTTTGTGACATGACGCGCACCGAATATTCGCCCATCGCGAGAGCGCCGCCAAAGTAATATTCGGCGGAAAACGGCACCGATATTTTTTCCTTGGGAAGAATGTTCGGCGAAGTTTCGGAAGCGGATACTTTGAATACGGGCTTGACGTACTGTTCGACGAAAAAATTTCCGTCATTATGAACGTAGAGCGGATTTTCACCGGCCTTACCCGCCGCCGAAACCGTGAAGTCATATCGACCGGTCTTCATGCCCAAAGGAAGATCGAACGCGCCAGCAAAATGGGAATTCTTGTCCGTTTTGAGCGCAAGTTCTTTGAAGAGTTCCCCATTCTGATCAAGAATGCGGACTTTCACGTCCTTCAAGGTCGATGGGACGTATCCTTCGGGAAGAAATCGACGGAGAATGCCCTTGAAATACACCGTGTCGCCCGTTCGGTAAATGGGCCGATCGCCATAGACGTAGGCATAATCGCGCATGGTAGAATCCTGTCCGGAAACGTAGCCGAAATCGTAGTTGGAAACCGAATCCGAATTTACGGCCAAAACGCCGAAATACTTGGCGTTTTTAGCAACGATGAAGGCGATGGGTTTTGCGGTCTTGGCGATTTCGTAGGAAGACCGTTTGGCATTCCAAGTGATTTTTGCACGTTCGAAAACGGGATTTCCGCTTTCGTAATTGTAAGAATAGGTTTCAAAAACGAGATCCGAAGGGGTTTCCTTTCCATCGAAAGAGGCCGCGAAGATGTGGCCGCGATCACCGCCTTGTTCGAGCGTGAGCGAAAGATTGGAGCGGACGAAGAAGTGGGCGAATTCACGATCAAGGTCCCGATATCCTCCTTCGGAAAGATTGAACCGATCGGACGACGTTCAGCGAACGAACACGAAGGGGGATTCGGCTTCGCGGCCGAGTATGTCGGCCTCGACGTCCACTTGGGTGGGAGAGAGTTGCCAATGGCGGTTTTGCAGGGGAACGACCACTCTCGCGATGCGGGAACATTTCGGGGCGTAGTTCGCCTTCCAGGGGTTCGCGGCGAAGCGGAAATACTCAGCCGCATCGGTTTCGCAGGCCTCGAGCGTAGCGGAAGCGAGATTGACGGACTTAAGGCCGGCGACCATTCCGGCTTCGGCGGGAATGACGTTGACGTCCTTCGGAGCCGAAGAGTAGAGGTAGCGGTCCTTTTCCGAAACGTTTCCGGTTTTGAACGCGGGAAATACGACGTCGGACTGAAGTCGGTTCCCATAGGAATCGGCGGCTCCTTTGGCAATTTTTACCGAATATTCGGTATCTGGATTGAGCCGCACGGAAGCAACGTAAGCCCGCTTCCCCTCGACTTTCGGACAACTGAACGTTTCTCGGCTTTCGCCGTTTTTCCATTCCCAGCGTCCGTCGGGGAAAATGTCGCGGGTCCGCGAGACCGGAACCGTCACGATGAAGCTCGGATCGTTTTGGAGCGGAGTCGTCGAATAAAGGCAGGCTTCGGTGGTCGAAACGACCTTGAATCCGGAGACCGAAAATTCGGGCGAGACGACGAAATTTTTTTCCGCATCGGACGAAAGCGATGGAGAAGCCGATTTTGAAACGACGAGTCGAACCTTGGCCCCGTAAGGAAGCGGGGACTTGATTTCGCATTTGAAACCGGTCCGTTTTTCTTCTCTTCCTTCCGAATTCGAAACGGTGCGGTCAAAAACCGAAAGATCGCATTCCGAAAGCGTTTCGTGACGTTCTCCAAGGAGACGGACGAAGTCTTTCCCAAACGAAACCACCTCGTCGAATTCGATGGATAAAATGCCGTTCCTTGCCGGAATGACGGGGGCCGCACGCCCCTCGGAATAGACTTCCGGAGTATCGATAAGCGCCCCGGTTTCGGAAAACTCCTTATATTTTACGACCACGTTCGAAATGAAGTCGTTCGAGCGGAATTTCCATTCGGCCCCCTTTTTCATGGGAAGGTTTCCATAAGCGGGCATGAGTCCTTCCGCAACGCGGACGACGTAGTTCGTCGAATGGCTGAGGGGTCCGTCTTTTCCAGTTACGAAAAGGACGTTCGAAACGCTCCCTCCGGAGACCGCCGCAATCTTAAACGACACGGGCTTTCCACTCGCCCCCTCAAGGAGGGAAAGCTTTTGTGAAAGGATTTCCGCATCGACGTCGGCATTGAATCGGAGCGTCATTCCATCCTTGGGCGAAAACGTCGGAATCTCCGAACCGGTGGAAACGATGGCGGAAAGTTCGGGAGTGGAAAATTCCGAAACGAAGGCTTCCTTCATGGGATAGAGGAATCCGGTCGAATTTCCAACCGTGACACGGTATTTGGACGAGGCTGAGAGCGATTTTTCCAAAACGTATTCGAGTACGTTTCCGGAAATCCACGAACACCGTCCATCAACTTGGGGTTCGAATTTTACGGGACAAGGAATCCGGTCCTGCTCGGAAAGCGACGAAAGCGCGACGACCGGAATGTTGAAAATGAATATCGGGTTTTTGGAAAGCGCGGAGGTTTCCCCCGAAGGAATCGCCTTCGTCACCTTCACTCCGGCCACGGCTTCGAGTTCGATGACGTAGTCTTTTCCGAGAGGTTTTCCCCGAAGGCTTGAGACGTCTTTCGAGAGGGTGAAAACGTATTTCGACCCCACCGCCATCTTCTCGGAAAGGGCAAAAGAAACGACGTTACCGTTTTTTACCGAAGCGTAACCGGAAAGAGCCGGCGATACCGTGAACGTCGAAGCGTTAACGCTCGCGGGATCGATTTCTTGAGAAAGCGTGAAATCGACCGAAGGAACGTCGAAAGGGATTTTCCGGTACTCCAGGCTGAAGTTTGCCGCGAGCACCCGCGGAGCCCCGGAAATTTCAACGTATTTCGACCATCCGAAAACGGCTCATGCGAGCGCGAAAGCGGAAGCGAGCGCGAAAGCGGAGAATTTCCGGCATTTTTTGCGAAACGACGGATCGGCGAACGTTTCGCGGATTTGGCGGCAGAACGGAACTCCGGTTTTTAAAGCCGCCTTCTGGTGCTTTTTAGCCATGGTCTTGCAGGATAAGAAACGACCTTTTGAAACATAGTAGTCCGAAAGGGGCGCGAATCAATGGGGCGAACGGAAAAAATTCGCCTCCGAATCCGCGGGAGTCTTTACCTCAGACGAAAAAACCGTACCATCGTGACATGTTCGCCCATTTTCCTTACGAAAACCTGCTTTCCTGGCACCAAAAATTCGGCCGCCACGATTTGCCGTGGAGAAGGGGATTGTCCGATTTGGACGAAAAGGAACGCTGATACCGCGTTTGGCTTTCGGAAATCCTCCTCCAACAAACGCAAGCGTCGAGGGTTGCCGGGTTTTTCGAACGGATGGTAGCGCGGTTCCCTTCGGTGGAATCGCTTGCCCAAGCTGATTTCGAAACCTTTTTCCCTTACTACGAAGGACTCGGATACTACTCCCGCGCTCGCAATCTTCTTGCTGCGGCAAAAATCGTGGCCGATCGGTTCGACGGAATGTTTCCGAAGACGACGGAGGAATTGCGTTCGCTCCCGGGGGTCGGCCCCTATACCGCCGAGGCCGTTCGGGCTTTTGCCTACGGAGTGGCGACCCTCCCCTTCGATACCAATCTGGAAAAGGTTTTTTCGCGCTACCACCACGGAACGAGATTTCAAAAATTGACGACCGAAGAAAAATCCTGGATCGTCCGGGATTTTCGGGAATCGGGATTCGACGCGGCGACGGTATCGGGAGCGCTCATGGATTTTGCGAACCTCGTATCCCTCAATTCCAAAGAAAGGGTGGACTGGAAAAACTATCCGTTGATCGGATGTCGGTTTCATGAGACGCGTGGAAAACTCGAGGTTCCCCAAAAGCGGCGAATGGAACGGTTTCCCATGAAAGACAGCGTGCTCGTGGCCGTTTTGATGGATCATTCGGGAAAGGTTCTCTATTGCGACGAATCCGTCCAAAACGGAACGGGCGGATATGTCCCCTTTCTCATTCCCCCCGCCGAAAGCGATCCGCGCGAAGCGATAAAGGAACATTTCCTGAAAAAAGGTCTTGCGGTTTCGGTACGTCCACCGTATTCGAAAGGATTTCTCGACGGCGCGCCGCTCGCGTTTTTCCGGTGTCGCGTCCAAACGGGAAACGTTCCGTTCGGAACCTTTCCCAAAGGCGGCTTCGGCGCTTGGTGGATGGAACGAAGCCAAGGGAAGGACGTTGATTTTTCGATTCGTCCTTTCTAAAACTTTACAAAACCCCCTTCGTTCGTAAGGTTGCGGCGCAAACGCCGGAAACGGAGGTTTTCTTCTCAAACAAAAACGAAAGGGGACGCCCATGCGCAAGCCTTGCAAAAACTGGAGCGGATTCACCATCATCGACGGTCCCGGGAAGGTGTTCGTCTCGGTCAATAACGGATATCTGAAAACTGGATATTCGAACCTCAACGAAGCCTTGCCGAAACTCTTGCGGTGCATCGATTCGGACGGCAGGCGCGAATGGGTTTGGGGCGCGACCGAAATCCCCGTTCCCGAGCTTCGGGAAATGTTTCCCAACGCGGTCGTCCAGCATTACCAAAAACTTCGCAAAGACGTCCGCATCCCGACCGTCCTTTCCCGTCCGACCCCTGTCGAACGCCACCCTTCCGCTGGCGTTTCCACGCGGGCGGCATGACGATCAAGCCGCTTCCGGTTACGAGCCGGATTGCGGAACCCCCGCCAAAAGCGGGGGTTTTCTTCTGTTTCAATCCCGCTACAATGACCGAACTTCCACCAAAATCCTTCGGTTCCATGAAAATCGCCGCCGCAAAAAGGCCTTTCGTTTTTTTCGCCTTAACGTGCCTCGTCGTTTTTTTGGGAACGTTCCTCTACGTGCGCTACGCCCTTCCTTTCGAGCTTCCGGAAGAGCCGTACTCGACGGTGATTTTGGATCGTAACGGCACTGAGATCGGAGAAATTCTCTCGAAAAACGGATACCGCCACCGCCCCTTCCGGAACGAGGACATTCCCGATTTTACGAAACGGGCGGTCGTATCGCTCGAAGACCGCCGATTCTTTTCCCATTTCGGGCTCGATCCCTTTGGAATCATCCGGGCATTTTGGAACAACGCCGTTCGCGAGGGGCCGAGACAAGGCGCTTCCACCATCCATTCGTGACTCGTTCGAAACGCCCTTTGGATCGAAGCGGAAAGAAATTGGTTTCGCAAGATTTCGGAAGGATTGTTCGCGATGCGGTTGGACGGAAAAATGAAAAAGGAAGACGTTCTTCGCGAATACCTCAACCGGATTTCTTACGGCAGGCTTTCGAAAGGTTTTTCCGCGGCCTCGCGAAGCTATTTCGGAAAGGAAACCAAAAACCTCACCGAAGCCGAACAAATCGCATTGCTCGCCATTGCGAAAAATCCGGCGAAATACGATCCGATAAAAAATCCGGCGGGATTCCGCGAGCGATTCGAAGCGGTGTCCGAAGCGCTCGCGGAAAGCGGAGTGCTTCCCAAAGAACGGCTTGCCGAAACGATGGCGGAAAAATTTTCCTTTCCCGCCCCGAAAAACGCCCTCCCCTACGTTGTGGACGCTTTTAAGCAGGGAAATTTTTTCCTCCCGAAAAACCCGAACCGAGACGACGAAGCCGGGCGGATGACCACTTCATTCGACCTTGAAATGACCAATCGGATCGAAAAAATCGCCCGGGGAACGCTTTCGGAAATCGCGTGGCGGAACGTTTCGGATTATTCGGTCCTCATCGTTCGGCGCGATACCAAAGAAGTGCTCGTCATGCTCTGAGGGAACGATTATTTTTCTTCGCAATGAGGACAAGTGAACGCCGTCTTCGCGCCGAGGCAAGTCGGCTCGACGATCAAACCCTTCACCTATCTGTTGGCGTTCCAAAATCGGGGCGTCGCTCCGGAAGACACCGTTCTCGACCTTCCGGTATCGTTTGAAACCGCCGAAGGAACCCCTTACGAACCGAAAAACTATTCCCTCTCCTACCGTTGACCCGTAACGGTCGCGGAAGCGTTGGCAGGAAGCCTGAACGTTCCCGCAGTAAAAATGGCAGAGCTTGTCGGAATTTCCGAATTGCTCGGTTTCCTGCGTTCGCTCGGAATTTCGACCCTCACGAAAGAGTCCGACCATTACGGCCTCGCGTTGACTCTCGGAGTGGGGGAAATTCCTCTCTATGAACTCCTGCGCGCCTACACGGTATTTTCGGATCGGGGAAAGTTCTGCGATTTTTCGCCCTTTCCCGAAACCGAAGTTTCCTGCGTGGAAAGGGCCGATGCGAAATCGGTTGAAAAAATTGAGGCGGTACTGACGAACCGCGCATTCAAGCTCCACGAATTCTGAATGCTCACGGCCCTCGATTTTCCTGATCGCTTCGCGTTCGTCAAAACGGGAACTTCCCGGAATTTCCGGGACAATTACGCCGTGGGATATACGAAAAACTATCTTATCGCCGCTTGGAGCGGAAATAAGGACGGGGGCAACATGAAGGGCGTTTCATGAGCGACTGGCGCCGGAGAAATTTTCGCGCGGATCGTCCGCGAACTCGAGCCTTCCGGATGATCTCCGGAAGAAGCGACCTTGCAAACGGATTCCTCGGGGCATTTGGAAATCCTTTCCCCCCTTCCGAAAAGCCGCTATCGAATCGATCCAAACATTCCAAGCCGTACCCAGATTCTCGTTCCGAAATTTTTTACCGACGCGGAATTCGAAAATGCCGAGTGGTTCTTAGAGGGAAAACCGATCGAAAAAGACGGAATCGAGCTCGCGAAAGAAGTTCCGGGAAAAAGGACGCTCGTTCTCCGACTGGAAAAAGACGGACGGACGGTGGCGGAAAAAACGGTCGAATTCGAAATCGTAAGCGGTGCGGGGGATTAGGCGCATCGAACGTCCTTCGGACGAAACGTTCCGACTACGAACGCCGCTCGAACGCCGCTACCGCAAGCGAAGCCGAAACGAGAAAGGCAAAAAGCACGCCCACGGCCTTGGTCGCGGCGGAGGGGGAAAATTCCAAAAACGATACCGAAAGAATGCCGCCCCATACGGCGGGAAACGCGACGATGGCAGCGGCAAGAAAGGCGGCCGCCGAATAAAACGCAAGCGTGGCGATGGCTTGCCTCCGCAAAAATCGTCGGTCGGCACCGATGGCCCGATAGGTTTTTTCCCGTTGCGCACGGAAAACCGAAAGGGATGAAAGTGCCGAAATTCCGACCGTTACCGAAAGCGCTCCGACGGCGAAAAGGAAGGCCCATACCGCGGGAACAATCTTTTCGGCGGACGAACGGGCGATGGCTACGGTTTCGCGGACGTCAACGAACGAAACCGAATTTCCGGCGGACTTCAATACGAAAGATTTAAACCCCTCCACGTCCTCCGTCGATGCCGCGACGAAATAGGAAAGCGGGACGTTGCCGAATTCGCGGGGGGCTACGGAGAAATAGAAAAAGGGGCGGATTCCTTCCCGCAGACTTTGACGGACATTGACGGCGAAAAGCTCGAACTCCCTCCCCATGACCGAAAAGGTTATGCGGTCTCATGGGTTCACGCCCAATTGTCGGGAAAATTCGTCGTCAAGCGAAACTTCGCCCACCGAAACCGGACGGTCATCGCCCCGGATGACGGCCTCCGGAAGGAATGAAGAAGTAACGTTGAATTCACGGGTGAATTCCCGCGAAGGATTTTCGCCGAAATGTTCCGAAAGAGTTTTTCCGTTGATTTTGGAAATTCTCGCCCGGATAATGGAATACGATTCGGATTGGGGGTATTCGGCAACGACGGCAGCAGCCGAATCCTCCGAGAGATTGAGGGCGAAAACGTCGTATCCGCTGGACGAAAGCCGATCGAGCTCGTCGGAAAAATGAAACGCAAGCGAAGCGAACGATGCGAAAAGCACCGCCGGAACGACGAAGGCCGACACTACCGGAAAGGCGGGGCTTCCCGGAGCAACGGCCAAACGCACGGCATCAAACGAAGCGAAATCGGAGCGGAGACGGTGCTTCAAAAAACGCGAAGTCAGGCGGATGGCGGCATGCGAGAGCGCAAGGATCGCCGCGATGAAGCCCACGATGACCAAGGATTTTTGGAGCGATTCTTCCCAAGAAAGGCCCGATATCGAACGCAGGAACGCGACGGAGGCAAAAAAGGCCGAAAAAAAGGCGAAAAGGGCGGCGGAAAGCTTTGGGAAAGACGCTTTCGGTTCGGCGAGACCGGAGAGCGGCGGGGTTTTGAATACCGAAACGATTCCGGGAACCGCGGCCGGAACAAGTACGAACGGCAAGACCCACAAAAGCCTTACGGCCTCGTTCCATCCCATTTGCGGCGATCAGAAACCGGAAAGCGTCCGGCTAAGGATCGACGTTGCGGCATCGGCCGAAAAAAAGGCGAAAAGGGCGGCCAAAAGGGCGGCGGAAGCAAAATACCCCACGAATACGGCGGATACGGAAAGCCGGGAAGCTCAAAGTAACCGGAGGATCGAAAACGTTTTCCGATTGAACGTCCATACGGCCCTCGAAAAGAAAAAGGCGGCCGTTCCCGCAAGAAAAAACACGACCGAAACCGCCTGTGAAACGTATTCGGTTACGTCGTCAACCACTCTCGCCGCCCCTCATGCGCCTCACCGGAAGCTCCGGACCCTTGCCGAAATTTCCCCGTCGGAACGGAGCGAAGCCAACATCCGATCGGCGTCGAATTCGTTCGGCGTTCGTATCAATATCGAAAAATCCGCTCGCGAAAGCGTGGAAATTTCGGGCAATGACATGGCCGTTTCATACGAAATGAAAACGCTTCCGCTTTCTTCGCCGAAGGAGAAGCTTGATTCGGAAGACTCCAGTATTTCGCCGTCCTGACGCAATTTCCGACGAAAAAAATCCAATTCCCCGCCGGACGAAAACCGTGCGGCGAACGCGGCATCGGCGAGATATCCCGATGCGGTCGGAACATTTTGAACAACCGACGCGAATTCGCGCCCATCCGGAGTACGGATGCGGAAATCCCCGTAATACGGCTGTCCGGGCTGAGCTCCAACAACGCGGACGAGAGCGGTTTTCCCCTGGGAATCGAAAAATGTCGAGGAAAATGAAACCCGCTTGGAACACGTGGCCGAATAGGTTTCGCAATGTTTGAATACCGCGCTTTCGGTCCCGCTCGAAAAAGGAGCGTTTTGCGTGACGAGCAAATCGGCCCCGAGAACGGGACGGGCTTCAAGTTCGACTTGCGAAACCACGGCCCGCGAGAGTGAATCGACCGTGAGGAAAACGAAAAACGCCACGAAAAACGCGAACGTCGCGGCGAAAAATTCCTTTTTGGAGGAACGGTAGGCGATTTTGAAAAACGGAATTTGCACGGACGAAAAAAGAACGGGACCGAATATGGTATCCCGAAGCGCTGTTCAATCAAGAACGGTTTTTTTAAATTGACTATTTTCTTTAAATGAGTATTGGTTATTCGCATTCCAATTTCGGAATGAAGCGTGCCAACACGAACCAAGGAGGTTTCACATGCGCAAATCCGTCGTCGCATTGGGCATCGCCCTCGCCCTCGCCGCTTCCGCCGCTTCCGCCCAGGTTTCGATCGACTGGACCTGGAAGGCTTCGCACCGTTGCAACAACGTCTCGCCCGCCCTGACGGTCACCGGCATTCCGGAAGGCACCAAGTCGCTCTCCTTCCAGATGAACGACCTGGACTACCAGAACAAGGACCACGGCGGCGGGGCCTTCGCCCACGAATCCGGCGATACGGCCAACGTGCCCGAGGGCACGCTGCAGACGAATTACCGGGGGCCTTGTCCGAGTAATTTCTCGAGCTTCGGTCACGTCTACCAGATCACCGTCCGCGCGCTGGATGCCTCGGGGAACGAACTCTCCCGCGGTGCCAAGGGCAAGGACTTCAACGCCAAGACCGCGCAATAGCGCGGGCCGAGGAAACAAGAACGCTCCCGCAACGGGAGCGTTTTTTTTGGACCTTAAGCCTTTCTTTTCGGCATCGGGCCTATTTCGCGAAGACGAGCTTGAATTTTTTCTTCCCGACCTGCAAAACGACGCCCTTGTTTCGCGAGAGCTTGACGGGGGCTCGTTCGTCCAAAACCTTTTCCCCGTTGACTTTGACTCCTCCGCCGGTAATGGCGGTTTTGGCTTCGCCGGTGGTCGCCGCGAATCCGGCGGCCTTTACGAGCGAAAGGAGACCGATTTCATCGAGCGATTCGCGGTCGATTACGCGGGACACTCCTTTTTCGAGAAAGTCTTTGATTTGGGAATTGGCGGACATAAAAAACGGAGACATTAGAAAAAGGCGTTTTAAAACGCCTTGCATGTCACGACCGTTGTGCTAGAGTTTTGGCGAACTCTTTCCCGTCCACCAACCCATGATCCGAACTTCTTGCCCGGAATGCTATTCCGAATATCGCGTCGTTGTCGAATTCGCGGGTCGAAACGCCCAATGTCCCAAGTGCGGGACGGTCTTCGAAATCCCCAAACCCGAAGTGCCGGCCGAGGAACTCGTCGCTACCGCGGAGGTTCCGGAAATCTTGGAAGGAAAAGACGCGTTCGTGCCGATTCCCGATTGGGTGCAAAAACCCGAATTTCCGATCGAGGCGGCGAATTAGGCTATTTTCGGAGGTTCATGAGGTTTCCTGATTCGTAACGCTTGAGTCAGAGAAAGAAAACGGAGAACGCGACCGTCGTCGAAAGCGCCGCGAACGCGCCGAGAGCAGTGAGCCACGTCCAATCGAAATTCCGAACGAGATCGACCGGGAGCCAAATCGCGAAGAACGCCGGAGCAAAAGAATAGAACACGAATTTTAAAGGAAATCCTTCAAGGATTTGGGGCGGATACATCCCGGGTCCGAGGGTGATTTCGAATACGCCGTCGGAAAGTTCTTCGGTATCGCCGACGAAAAACGAAAGGGACTGCACCGCGGCAGTGACCGAAGCAAGAATGATTCCGCCGAAAAATCCGACGGCAAGAAACGCGGACAAGGTCGTGATCGAGGCGAACGGATAAAACAGGGCGAAGATGAGGATTCCATAGAGCATGTCGCCGATCGCGCTCGTCTCGGCCCTTCCCATGGACGTACGCAAAAGGGGGTTTCACGGAAGAAGAAGTTGTCCGTCCAATCCTCCGTCGCGGATTTTGGCGGCGACGTCCCAGCTTCCCATGAAAAAGAAAAAATGGATTCAGAACGTAATCGCCAGCATTGCCTGATAGAGCGAATAGGTTGCGAAATCGAGGCCGGCGATGGTTCAGAACTTCCTGAAAAACAGGTACCAAATAAGGAGCATGAAGAGATTGTTCAACATCATGAATCCTACCTGCATGACGAAAGCCCAACGGTATTCCATGGCCGAAAGGACGTTTGCGCGAATGAGACGGAAATAGTTGAGCATATTCGGAAAATTAGCCGCCGTTCGCTACCAAACGGCGCGAGAAACGGGAATAGGAAAACGCGGCGAGGCCCGAAAGGGCAAAAATCCAGAATGCCATGGTCGAGGCGTAGACGAGAAACTTTCCGGGGTTGAAATTGGCAAAGACCAGACCGGCGACGTATCCGGTAAACGCGAAGGGGGATGCGTAAGCGAATGCCTGGAGCCACGACGGAAAAAACGGGATGGGCAGGATATTGCCTCAAAAAAACATCACGAACCGCCGCATGATCCAGTTCGCCGGGGATATGTCTTCCATAACGAAGGCGAGCAGTCAGACGTTGAGGTTCAAGAGGGCAAAAATAACGAACGCTCAAACCAAAAGGAACAGGCCGCCGAACATTCCTCCGAGCGTCAAATCGGGAAGCCCGACGAAAACCGCGCCGATAATGAACGCGATTCCCGACATGACCGCCAAGTTCGCAAGGGATCAGGAAAGAACCTCGAACGTTTTGAAAAAGGGGTACGAGACCGGATTGAGCAAATAGATCGCGACCTTTCCGGTCTTTACGTCTTCGGAGACTTTCATGGCGAGATTCGGCGAACCCACGGCGGCGATTTGGGCGAATATGAGGGCCCAGCCGAGTTCCAAGAGCGAAACGCTTCAAAAAAGGTGCGGCGCGGACGCGTGCAAATACCGGAACAGGCTCATAATGAGCAACACCCTGACCGCATACGAAAAAAGCGAGGCCACCACGTCGAAAAGAAAGACGTTCCTGTGCCGGAGCGATACGCGGAAGAGCTGCCAGTATTTTTCCATGTTCCCGGGGATGCGACGGTAATTGGCGGCTTAATAGAACGTCCGGATGATTTCTTCGAGCGGAGGCTCTCCGATGGAAAAATCTTCGATTTCTCCGGATGCGTATATCCGTTCGAGGGCGTCTTTTACGGATTCGGGGGAAGAAGGGATTTCAATGACGAAAAAGTCCCCTTCGCGGTTTTTGAGTTCGTGGGGTTTCGCGACGAATTCGCCGTTCGATAGGCGGAACCGGATCGTTTTCGTTTTTACGTGCTCTTTTTTTAGGGCGTCGAGCGGGCCGTCGGAGACGATTTTTCCGTGGTTGACGATGATTACCCGGTCGCAAACGTGTTCGACGTCGCCGATATCGTGGGAAGTAAGGAGGATGGTCGTTCCAGAATCGCGGTTGATTTGGTTGATGACGTCACGGAGTTTTTGCTTGGCGATCATGTCGAGGCCGATGGTGGGTTCGTCCAAAAAGAGGACCTCCGGATCATGGATGAGGCTCGCGGCAACCTCGGCGCGCATGCGTTGTCCAAGGGAAAGTTTACGAACGGGGGACGCGTAGAATTCGCCGATTTCGAAGGCTGAAACGAGAAAATCGATCCGGGGCTTCGAAACGGAATCGGGCAACTCGTAGAGCTTGGCGAGAAGTTCGAAAGAATCGCGGGGCGAAAGGTGGTACCAAAGGCGCGAGGTCTGACCGAAAACGGCCCCGATGCGGTATACGAGTTTCGAACGTTCTTTAGCCGGATCGAAGCCCGCGACGTTCACGGTGCCCGAAGTCGGAGACAAAATACCGGAAAGCATTTTGATGGTCGTGGATTTTCCTGCCCCGTTGGGGCCGAGGAAGGCGACCTTTTCGCCTTTCGCCAAATCGAAAGAAATGCCTGCCACGGCTTCGACTTCACGAAATTCCGGAGAGAAAAGCGCGCGGAGACGGTTTTTGACGCCTTCGGGTTTCGTTTCGACCCGGAAGGTTTTGCAAAGGTTTCGAACGGAAACGGAAACGGGAGCCATAGCGACAGGATTAGAAGTGCGTCTGGGCGCGAAGCATTCTCGCGTATTTGCCATCGCGGATGAGAAGTTCTTCGTGCGTTCCGCTTTCGGCGACGGCCCCGTTTTCTATGACGAGGATGACGTCGGCCTGTTGGACCGTTTTGAGACGGTGGGCGATAATGAAGACCGTCTTGTTCCGGAACAATTCTTGAAACGATCTGGTAATGGCTTCTTCGCTCAGGCTGTCGAGAGCGCTGGTAGGCTCGTCGAGAAAAAGGATATCCGGGTTCTTTAAAAACGTTTTCGCGATGGCGATGCGCTGTTTTTGTCCTCCGGAAAGCTTCACTCCGCGTTCGCCGATTTCGGTATCGAGTCCGTTTGGAAAATCGAAAACGAAATTCGCTTCGGCCTTCGCGAGCGCCGTCCGGATTTCCGCCTCAGACGCTTCCGACTGGCTTCCGTAGGCGAGATTGTCACGAATGGAACCGTCGAATACCGAAGGATCCTGCGATAAATACCCCACGTGCGGATAGAGCGAAGAAAGATTTACGCTCTTCGTGTCGAATCCGTCGATGGCGACCGAGCCGGAAGTAGGAAACAGGAATCCGCACGCGAGCTTTACGATCGTCGTCTTTCCGGCTCAGGATTCCCCCACGAACGCGTACCGCTTCCCGGATTCGAAAACGAAATCGAAATCGGAAACGACACTCCCTCATTCGGCGTAAGAGAAAGAAACGTTCGAGAAGACGATTTTTCCGGAGTTGAAAGCGAATTTTTCTCCGGAGGCGAGATTCGGCGTTTTGGGCGCTCAGTCAAGCCGATTCCAGAGCTGTTCGATATTGACGATGCTGTCGGTAAAACGGACGTACGTCTCGGAGATGTCGGAAACGGTGCTCGAAAAGACTCAAATCAAGGTGATGAGGAAGATGATTTCGGGAAGTTCGACGGCACCGGAGAGATACGCATGACCAAGCTTCCAATACGTAAACGCGATGACGGCGTAGGTGAATACCCTGATTCCCTGGAAGATAAGCATTTGCGCTCCGAATTGAATGCGGTTGGCCACTCCGTATTCTCCTATTTTTTCATCGAGAGCGGCAATTTCCGTATCGCGGGCGAGGGATTGTACGACCTCGATTCTGGAATGTATGGCACGGATAAGCCGGCGGTCGTATTCGGTAACGGTTCTCGCCCGGGTTTCCTTATATTTCTTAAGCCTTCCGTTAAAGTAGGCGACGTTCGCAGCGATGAGCGAAAATCCGAGGAGCGCGGCCAAAAGGATTTCGACCGGCTGCCTGGAAAGAAGAACGAACGTCGGAATTCCGACGACAACGAATTTCGTCGCCTGCTCGAAAAAGGATTCGAGACCGTCGAGCCACGCGCGACCGCCTTTGTCGATAAGGGAAAAGGTTCGGGCACTCCCGAGCGTTTCGGCATAGTTATTGTCGAGTTCGAGAACCATCGGAAGATACCGGTGATGGAGGTATTTCCATCCTTCCGTTTTCAGTTGCGGAAGCCCCGTATGACGTATCGCCCAAACGAAAACGTAATAAGCGACTATCGAGATGGAAAAAGCGCCGACGAGGGCTTCGAACCCGGGAACATCCCGTTCGAGAAGGCGTTTCGAAAATTCGGAGAGCAAAAAACTCAACGCCAATCCTCCGAACGTGAGAAAAACGACGTATCGGAAAACGTAGAAAAAGAGATTTTTCGGCTGAATGAAGAACGGCTTGAAGAAAAGCCTGATTTTAGAATCCATATCCCAAAGAAAACGATGCGTGGAAAAGATATGGATCCTTATACCCCGACGAGCCGGGTCACGACTTCCATTTTGGCTTCGATTTTCGCGTTCATTTTCGCCGCGCCCTTTCGAAGGACCTCTTCGACGAATTCGGGATTGTTCTTAAGCGATTCGTAGCGGTCGCGAATGGGCTTGAGATATTCGAGAAGGATTTCGAGAAGTTCCATTTTGGCGTGACCGTATCCGTAGCCGGTTCCCTTTTCGAATTTCTCGCGCATGGCTGCGAGGCGTTCCGGCGTGGCGAAGACCTTGGCAAGAGCGTAAACGTCGTTGTCGAGCGGCTTGGGGTCGTCGAGCCCTTCGGAGCCGGTAACGATTTGGGCGATCTTTTTCTTGAGCGTCTTTTCGTCGTCGAACACGCCGAGAAAGTTGTCGTACGACTTGCTCATTTTGCGCCCGTCGATACCGGGCAGGGTTTCGACGGCTTTTTCGACGTGGGCGACGGGTTCTTTAAAGACGTCTTGCCCGTAGGTCTTATTGAAGGCGCGAGCGATGTCGCGGGCCATTTCAAGGTGCTGGATTTGGTCTTTCCCTACCGGCACGACGTCAGTGTCGTAGGCGAGGATGTCGGCCGCCATGAGGATGGGGTACGTGAAGGTGGCCATGTTGAGATTGTTTTCAAATCGTCGGACAACATCATTCAGCTTTTCTTTTCATGCACTGATTTTTTCCTCCATTTCTTCAATATTTCGACGTAGGTTCTTTTCATGATTTCCACCGGTCCCACGTGATCAGGTAAGTCTTAGAAAATCTTCATAGACTTCATTCCGTCATTCATGATGTGCTATAACACGGAACAAATCTTCTCTTTCTTGCTGAAAATCCTTATATGAATGCGCCCTCAGCATCAGCGAATACGGCGTCACGCTTCCTAAAACCCAGTTGAGTTTTGGGATGAGCGCGATGTCCGACTGGCGAAAAATACTGATTTCGGTATCCGGTCCGTGAACGGCGAGATACGTGAGCGCGAGCTCAAACGACTGCTTGCGGAGTTTTTCGCCGTCGTGCACGCTTGTGAGCGCGTGGAGATCGGCGATGAAAATGGCGGCGTCGTTGCCGCGGGCCAAGCGGTCGAACGGCAAAACGGCTCAAACGAGGTTGCCCAAATGCATCGACGTGCCGGTGGGCTTTACGCCGGTGAGAATCTTTTTCATAATCGAAAAGTTTGGAATTTAACGGGAGTATACGGAGGAAATCCATTCGAGAAAGTCCTTCGTTGCCGGAAGCATGGTCGAAAGCCCGTGCCCAAGTCCGGCGTATTCGCGGTATTCGATGTCGTTTTCTGGAAATTCGCGGCGGAGTTTTTCGAAATATTCTGCCGTTTTCTTATAGAAAATGCTTCGGTCTTCGGTTCCGTGAGCAAGAAATACGCGAACGTCTTTCAGCGCTTCGGTTTCGAGAAAAGGGGTCAGTCAAAGCGCGTCTTCGAACTGCGATTTCCATACCGGCAAATCGATGCCCCGGTATTGCGAAGAAAATCCGCGCCGAATCGAGGCGAGAAAATCTTCGACCGTTTCTTCTTTTACGCCGCGTTTTCCAAAAGAACGGTAATCGGTAACCGGGTAGAAGAGTCCGATAGTCCGAATTTCCGGACAAAATTTCGGAAGGAGCGGAACGACTCATCCGCCGTAGGACATTCAAAGGAAAACGATATCAGAGTAATCAAGAACTACGTCGTCTCAGGAATATGCGGAAGTCCAGGTTCCTCATTGCGAATATTTTCGCGCATCCAGAAGCGTTTTAATCGAATTCATCGGGGTGAATTCCCCTTCCGAACGGCAAAATCCGTAGTATTCGGGAACGAGCACGTCGTACCCCGCGTCCGTGAGGAGCGAAGCGTTTCGAAGAGCGCCCACGTCGATAAGGTTTGGCGCGCCGATGGCAACGATGATGAGTTTTCCATTCGAATTGGCGCTTCGGTACAACGAGGCGACCAATCCGTTCTTTACGAGGGTTTGCATGGGAAAAATACGATGGAATAAAGGGATTTTTCGGAATCGGGAATTTTTACGAAGGAACACCCAGATTCACGAGCATCATGCAATTCTTATCAATGGCGCGAACATCGCCCTTCCGATATAAGGAATTGAGCGGCGAACAGAATTCCGAATTCACGAACACGTCGTTTTTAAAATTCTGCGCGAGTTGGGCGGATTCGTCGAGATAGTTTTGAATGAAATAGTATGCCCCGGCCAAACCGAACGCCCGAGCGATTATCTGCAGCGCGTCGGCGGAAATATCGCACTTTCTCCGGTCGAGGAGCTCCCGAATGTCGGATTCGCGAAACGGCTCGCTCGCGTCGCAAAGCTCCGGAAGGTCGATTCCAATATCCGAAAACGTCGAAAGTCGTGCGGACGGATCGTCGATCTTCAATTGTGACGAATAGAGCGAACGGATACCGGCAAGGTCGGATTCACGGCGGTTCGAATCGTATTCCGGTCCGACGAGGATTCCCCTATCGGCTAAGAGATACGTCACCCGAACGGGCACGACCGAAGAAAGGAATTTCACTGCGGAAACCGTGCCTTCGTATTTCGCGCGAAAGCGGGCGGGAACGTCCTGGAACGAAGCGTAGTCGCCCCGGATTCCGCCGGTGGATTTATCGTAGATGGGGCAAATCGTCGCGTATGCTTGGACGATTTCTCCGGATCTCACCATGGTGAGCACGTTTTTAGTGGTTTCCCGTGTGTTGAAAGATACGGATCTTACGTTCGGACTTTTGGAAACGAAGGCCTGCTTGGAAATTTCGAGTGCTTTTGCGGCGGATTTGAGCGACGGTGCGGTGGTAACCAGAGTTTCAAGAGTTTTCATACGAAAAAAAAGGGGGGGGAATAAAAAGGCCGGCGGGGATGTCCCATCGGCCAAAAGAAGTTTTTTGCGCGTCGCGCGGAAAAATCCTATCGCCAATGGGAAAGGAAGTGGTGCCAGATATTGATGAAAGGGAATTTGGGTTTCATAGATCGGTGCGAAACGAATGGGCGGATAAAAAAATCCCGGAAGGCGGACCTTTCGGGATTTTCGTCTTTTAAGCGCTCTGTT
Organism: Candidatus Altimarinota bacterium; assembly: GCA_024709505.1. Lineage (GTDB taxonomy): Bacteria > Patescibacteriota > Gracilibacteria > BD1-5 > UBA2023 > JANJWP01. Next base: position 25,686 of record JANJWP010000024.1, read on the forward strand.
GGCCTATGACAAAACCTCCCGGAAGGTCGGGACGGAATGCCAAGAGGTGAATGAAAGGCGGGTGTTCATGACCAAATAGTACCCGCTCGGCCGGATTTTGTCAAAACGAATCGTGTCGTGCCCGATTATTCCCCGCTCCCCAAAACGATATTCACCGGACGCAAATCGGGTTCGAAGACCGTTTTTCCATGCCGCACCTTTCGGGAAAGGTGGAGGAGCCTTCCGCGCGAATCGCAAAGTCAAAGTTCCGCCGATTTGGCAACGCCTACCCGGGAAATGAAGCGCCTTCTCCGCAACGCTTCGCGCTCGGAAATCCGAAGGAGCTTCCATGCCGTGAGAAGGTAGTCGCGGGAAGCGCCGAAATCTTTTCCGGCAAGCACGAGCGAATTCGGAAAATCTTTGGCGGAAGCGGCAACCGGAGGCGTCATTTGGTTCGCGATGACGAACGGCACGATTTCGAGACTTGGGGAATCTTCGAATTTTCCGGGGGCGGAATCGGGATGGTTGATATCGCCGTCGCTCGGTCAAAGCGGGCCTCCGGGATGCTTGTGCCAGTTGAAAAAATCGAGCGCGTGAGGGAAGGGATTGGAATTTCCGGATTCTTCGGCCGCACGCCTCGAAGCCGAAAGAAAGAGCGTTCGTTCCGCTTCGGGAAAATCGCGGAACGCCTTTGAAAAATGCTCGGTCGCATACGGTTCCCAAGCGTCCGGCCGAATCGAAAACTCGACCGACGTCGCGTCGATTTGCTCGAAAGGCGGATTCGCGAGATTTTTCAAAGGCAGGCGTCCATCATGAGCGGCGTATCCGCTCGAAAACCAAAACCCTCCGGTTTCACGGTTTTGCGAAACCGTTTTCGGGTGTTCCAATTGCCGAAAGATGCTTTCGGCGTCCGAACGCGACAAAACATACGTCCCAAGGTCGCGGAGTTCGCGAGCCTTCGCTTTTTCGCGGAAATGGGCGAATTCGTAGTAAGCGTCCGAAAGGGCCGCGTCGAATTCTCCACGGTTTTGGTTTGATCCGCCGGAGAGCGGACGGGTCGTAACGAAACGTTCCTTTTCAGCCTCAATCCAAACGAACCGAAGGCTTGAGCCCGTCGCGTTCGGTTCGAGGGAAACCCGAAATTCTCAAGAAATCGAAGGGATCGTTTCGAAACGAGGTTCGGTCGAAACGTTCGGAAGAACGGATTGGAAGGATTGGGGCTGGGGGGAACGATCCAATGGGCGGCGTATCGGGCGGCGGTTTCTCTTCGACGGACGGTGGCGGAACCATTTCCACCACAAAGCGGCAACCCCCGAAACGGCAAGCGCCGGAGCCAGCCAAGGCAAGGAAATTCCGGAGGGATTTTGAGCATGTGGAACATGGGCGTCGGAATTCCGGGCATCTTGAACCGGAGCCTCCTCCAAATCCTCCGGACGATTTCCCATCGCGTCGGCCACGATCGCCGCATCGTCAATGCCGGAGGAACCATACGCCCGAAGCAGGACATTTTCGATTTCTTCGGAGGAAAGCGAGCGCGTGACCGATTCGAATGCTTCTTTGGAAAATCCGTTCGGAAAAAAACCGAGGTCATTCATCGCGGAAACGATTTTTCCATTCGGATCGGCAACGAAGGCTGAGACGTGGGGAACTTCGGCATTCAATCGCGCCGATTCGGAAAGCGGGACTCCTGCGGAAAGCCCCTCGACGCGGCGGACCGATTGCTCGAGCGTAACGTAGGATTGGTTCGGGTGGTCTTCGCGAACGTCGTCGAAGATTTTCCGAACGTCGTCGGCAGTCAGCGAATCCGTCTCCCCCACCGAAGCGGAACTGGAAAACGGGAGCGCATGGGCGTTTCAAGAAGGGGACGGCGAAATGAATTCCTCGGCAATTTCGACGGCTTCGGCCGAAGGAAGGGCGAGAATCGCGGAGACGCACGCCGCGGTGGCGAGCGCGATTTTCGTAGCGTTTCCATGTTCTTTGGACGACCGAAAAAGGCTCTCCAACGCAAAAAACGTTCCGATTCCGCCCAAGACGCTCCGACATGCGACGGCTCATCCAGCAACGGCGAACATTCACGAAGAGGCGGCAATTGCGGCGCCCGAAGCGAGCGCGATCCCCACCGCAAAGCGGACTTTTGCGGTGGTTTTCCAAACGTCGCGGAAACATTCGATCCCAAAGGATGGAACGGGGATGTCGGACAGGGACGAAACGGTCATTTTTTACGATTTGGAAATATGCAATCAAACCTACTTCCCTCCGGTACGGAAACCCAAGAAAAATCCCGGAAATATTCCGGGACAATGGAAAAATCCCCCCTATTTTCCCTCAAAGATTTCCAATTTTATTTTGACAAATTCGTCGTTACGCGCAAAAAACGATAGCCACCAACACAAAAAAGGAGCCGGAATGCCAAAGGATTTTTTATCGCAGGAATCGGAAGACTGCCTTTCTCAAGACGAAGTCGATCGGATGCTTCGTCCAGTGCCTACCGCCATCGCGCACCACGGTCCGACCGAATCAGAGACGCGCGAAGCGGAAGAAAAGGCAACTCGCGACACCAAACCCGCAGGATGATCGACTCTGAGGAGACGATTGTCCGCACTCATCCAACCCCTCCCCCGCGGAGGGGTTTTCTTTTGCCCGTTTTACCGTGACTCGGGAAGGGTTTTCGCTATAATGCGCAGGTTTTATGCGTAAAGGTCGGACGGAAAGGTTCGGTTTCGGCGATTTTCCGGGACCGGCATGAGCCGGAACGAACCTTTCCGTCCGACAAAAGTCGTCACACACCTCCAAGCATTATGGCAAATTCCGTCCACAACCTTTCCACGTTCTGCGAAGCCTCGCTTTCGAAGATGGCCTCCACCCGCGACGCCGTCCGCGCGGAGCGTTCGGAGCGCGGAACCGTGGCGAAATACGACTTCATCGCGCTCATCCGCGGCTCCGTAACGGCCGACATTGCCGAGGAGTTCAAAAACGACCTCCCGCTTTTTGAAATCCAGTTCATCGACCGCGCGCAATTCGGCGCGGACGTGGTTTTCAAATCGACCGAACTCATCAAGGCCGACAAGAACCGCTACATGGGGGAAATCTGCCCCAACCTCGTAAAGGCGCTCGAGACCGTCGAAAAAGACACTGCGAAACTTTTCGAAAAAGTCGAACAGAAGGGCATCTACGTCAACGCCAGATTCGGTACCGCCTTCCTCTTTTCCGAACTCGCCAACCTCGAATCCCAAGGATCCCGCTTCGGCGAAAATGCCGAAGGCGCCGGAAAGGACGTGGTCGTCGAATATTCCTCCCCCAACGCAGCCAAGCACCTGCATGCCGGACATATCCGTTCGACCATCATCGGGCACGTGCTTGGAAACCTCTACGACGCGGCCGGATACACCGTCCACCGCATCAACTACCTCAACGACTGGGGAGGCGTGGGATTCCTTTTGGAAGGACTTTCCCGCCAGCAAGCGGACGTGGAAAAATTCGAAAATAAGAACGATCTGCTCTTCGGTATCTATTCCACCTTCCGCAAGGGACAAAAATTCGCCGCTTCCGCCGAAGAATACGCCAAAATGACCGCCGAAGACGCCGCCGAGCTCGCAAGCGTTTTCGGGGACGTTTCGACCTTCGAAAAAATGGTCGCTTCGTTCGCCGATTTCAAAACGAAATCCGACGCGCGCTTCGCCGGGCTCGAATCCGGTTCGGACGAAGACTTCGCCGACTGGCAGAAAATCATAGCGTGGAGCCTCGCCGACTTTGAAAAATTCTATGAAATTCTCGACATCCGCCACGATTACCTTACCTCCGAGGCGCTCTACGCCAACCTCGGTCGCGACTTGGTAAAAGAATCGGTCGCGAAGGGTTCGGTAGTGCTTTTCGACCGCGCGAGGGCCGATGCCGAAATCGCGTCGATCAATGCCGAACGTACCGCGGGAATCCTTTCCGACGAAGTGGCGGACAAGCTCGTGGGCGAAGTCGAAGCCGACGTCGGCGCGTACGTCGTTCCGCTCGAAAACCGCGAACGCTACGTCGTTCTCAAAGGCAACGAATCCACTATCTACGCCACCCGCGACCTCGCCGCACTGAAAAACCGCGCCGAAATATTCGAACCCGTCAAAATGGTCTACGAAGTCGGCCAAGAACAGCAGGACCACTTCCAAAAACTCTTCGAATCTTCCAGGAAGATCGGTTTCGGCGAAGGCATCGACCTCTGCCACGTCTACCACGGCTACTACGTCAACGAAGAAACTAAGAAAAAGCTTTCAAGCCGCGACGGAGCGTCGAACATCATGAAGCTCCTCACCGATACCGTCGCCTATTTCGAGGCGAAATACGAAGGGAACTCCGAATTTTCCGCCGAAGAAAAACGCCGGACCGCCCGCGCCCTCGGAGTCGGTTCGATCGTGTTCAACGACCTCAAGCGCGACAAAAAATCGCCCGTAGGGATATCCAACGATACCCAAAAAACGATTCGGGCGTTCGAAGAAGCCGGAGGTGCGTACGTCATCTACGCTTCCTGTCGCGCGAAAAGCATTCTCCGGAAATACGGAAAACCGATAGCGAGCGTAGCGGAAATCGTCGCGGCGAGCGGAAAGGAAAACTCCGTCGGCGCGCTCGACCTCTTGGACGTCGAAGCCGACCTTATCAAAAAGCTTCTCGACTTCCCCAACGTGGTCGAAAAAGCGGCGAAAAACGACGATCCCGTCCGCGTTACCGAATACCTTTTGAACCTTTCGGGACTCTACAATTCCTATTACAACGCCGTTCCGGTCTTGAAGGGCGAGAACGTCGAGGCCCGTCTTGCCATCGCCCGCGACACCGCACGCGTCATCGATAACGGATTGGCGTTGCTGCACATCGAGACGCTCGAAAGAATTTAAACCGGATTTTTTCAACTGCCAGACCATGATCTTCTCTTTCGAAACCAATCCGACGTACGCGTTCCTCCATGCAATCAACATGGCGCAATCGGACGAGCCGTTCGAAGGGTGGTCGGATTTTACGAACGCCATTTGGGAAGAATCCCCCGAGGTTTTCTATTTTCTTGCGGGAAGCGGAGAATACAGCCTCTACGGACACGACATTCCCACGACCGCCGCGATGGCTATGGAAAAACTCGAAAGACTCAAGGAAGATGCCAGCTTCAAACGACTTGAAAACGAAGTGTCGGAATACCGGAATTTCGTATCGAAGCAGTGGTCTAAAAACGAAGGGGCGGTTCTCGGGTTCTTTGAATCCCTCTGAATCGAAATGCCTGAGGATTCCAAAGGCATGAGGGTATTCCTTACTCATCCGAAACTCCGAAACGGCCTTACCGTGGACGATTCGACGATCGTTTGGGGACATTCGGAAGATTTTGAAAATTATTCGACCGTCTATCTTGCCCACGAGTTCCTGCACATAGCGACGGCCCACGACCCTTCCGACGTGACCCACGCGATCATCGAGCTCGCAGCCGATAACGAAACCCGTATCCGGCTCAACGGAAAGGGGGAATATTTCGAATATCCGGGACACCGGCGCCTCGTGGAAATCGAAAAACTTCTCCTTCCCTTCTGGAGAACGTATCTCGAATCCGGACGGAAAGACTTTTCGAATTTCGTCGAAGAGGCAAAAAAAAGGTGGCACGAGGCCACCGGAAATCAGGCGGAAGGGTCGTAATCGCAACGGGCTGGAGCGCCGTGCAATCCCCTTCCCTGAGCTATGCTGAGCGATCGAAACGTCGGTTCCCCGGCCGGATTCGCGGACGTCGTCGAAGCCGAACTGCGAAGGATCTTCGATGAAGTTCTCCGAAAGGAGGAAATCGCGAACCTCGTCCATATGCGCTTCGTTCTGGCGCATCCGCACGAGACCGATCCGAAAAGGAATGCCCAGTCTTTTTGCTCCCCGAAGGTTCTTCAGCCACTTTCGGAAACTTCCGGGGGTTTTCGTACACGCGTCGTGGATTTCTTCGGTATGCCCGAAGACACTCGTCGCGAGGGAAACGCCCATCCCGGAAAGCCGTTCGAGATCGTCTTTCCGAAAAAGCGTGGCATTGGAGAACACCTCCAGTTCTTCGAACTCAAGGGAACGCGCGTATTCCAAGATTTCCCAAAAGCCCTTGTGGACCAAAGGTTCCCCTCCGACGATTTGGCATTTCCGGAATTTCGCGCTTTTCAACTGGTCGAGAACCCTTCTGGCCGTTTCGACGGACATGCCTCGGCTTCGGACCGGTCCGCTTTCGGCATAGCAATGAATGCATTTTTCATTGCACGCCCCCGTAATTTCCACCCAGGCGATATCGAGGACGTCGAGTTTCGCTTGCGCTTCGGAGGTATCCGGAAGGAACATTCGACCGAGAATCCCCCCCTTCGACACAATTCCCGTGGATTTCCGGAGTTTCGCGAAGCAGGTATTCGAGCTTTTCGCAAATCTCCGCGGAACTTTGCGCGATTTGCACCAAGTAGTTGGCGGTACCGGGGTCGATGACGCGTATGGCCTGACCGAAAAGGTCGTAGAGAGCCCACTTGTTGATGCCTTCGACGAGGAACAATCCGTCGCCGATATTTTCCGTCCGCTTCATGTTCGCCTCCGAATTCGTTGGAAAAGAAAAACGGAGGGGCGAGCCCCTCCGTCGGTAAGTCCCCTTATTTCGGGGAACAAGCGCCCGGCTTGCAGCACTGGGCCTGCATGGGCACACCGCCCGTAGAGGCGGCGACGCCCGACTGGACGACTTCCTGGACGGGTTTCCAGGAGGGGTCTCCCGGCTTTACGGCTTGAATCATGGCAAATCTCCTTTATTGCGTTCATCACCGGGGAAATCCCGATGACATAATATGTATTAACTAAATTAATGATAAAGTCAATGCTTTGGAGTCATGAAAAAAACCGCCCCATTTCGGGGCGGTTTTCGATTGAACCGGTTCTACGGAACGGCGCATTCGCAGTCCGGAAAACTCGGAGGATTTTGTTTGATGCTTGAGAGGTGTTCGTCGAGAACGCCCGGAATTCCGAACAACGAAAGGATCGTCCACGACTCGCCGACGTTCGGCAGGGAGTGTTCTTGTCCTTCGAGGAGGATTTCGAGCGCCTTTCTTGCGGCCAAGGCCGAAAAGAACGATTGGTCGATGCCAATGCCGGGCATCGACCGGGCATCACGGGCGAGATGGCACTGGGCTTTCTCGGCCGTTTTTTCATACTCTTCGAGCATGTCCTGTCGGCCAAGATGGCGCATCAGGCAGGAAAAACAGGCGCCATGGCCCGGGCGATACGCGAAAACCTCGCCGGCCTTCCCTTTTTCGAACATGCTGACGAATACGGCCGGAGTGGCGGTCTCGATAGAAAGTTCGTTCAAGAAAAACCGGGAAGAATCGGTGTCGGTCGCGACGATGAGAACGTCGGATTCGGCCATTGCGGCACGAGTGGTCGAATGGTTCTCGAAAACGCTCGTTTCATGCACGAACGCCTCGATACCTTCGCCCGCGTATTCGCGCAGGTATTCGGCCACCGCGGCGGCCTTGTTTTTTCCCACGTACTTGATTCCGCAGGAGTGGCGTACGAGATTTCCCGCCTCAAGCGTGTCGAAATCGAAGAGATGGAAGCGGGAAACGCCGGAACGAAGCAGGTGCATCGCGATTTCGGCTCCGCCACCAAGTCCGACGATCATGACGGTCGAATCCTTGAGGGGCGGGTGCAAGGCGTCCCGCCGAGCGTTCCGCTCGGTAAAGGGGGTATCTTGTCGCATGGGAGTTCCTTTCTTGCGAAGAAAGACCGTCCGCGCGGAAAAATTCCCGCGCGGACGACCCGGTTAGACGAACGAACGGACCATGGTCCCGAGCTGGGTCATGTTATCCTGAACGTCCTTGGGCAAGTCGCGGTACTCCTTCGACTGGGTATTGCCCACCTGGCCAACAGGGCTGATGACCATGTTGGCCTTGCCTTGGCTGAACGGCTCGATGGCACGAGTCGTCGCCTCGACGTCGATCGGTTTGCGGTCACCGTCGAGGCCGAACGCGGAGAGGTCGAGTTCGACGGCGGGAGAGGTGGCGTTATTGCTCATGATGTCGCTCCTTGGAAAAACTTCAGTTGGCTTCCGGCAGGATCCAGCGGCCGGAACGGATTTGCACTTCGTGGGCATGGATCCATGCGGCGGCGATATTCAAGATGAAGTAGCCGCCCTTTTTGGGTTCCCAACCCGTTCCGACGCGGTCGTCGGGCTTCAAAACGCAAAGCGTGACCCCGCCGTCGCGTTCGCCACGATGGTGCGCCGAATGCATCCCTTGGGACAAGCAGTACGCCTTCACGTCGCGGTCCATGACGACCGCGTCGGGAGCGGAATACGGAAAGTCTTCCGGGTAATAGAGGCGCACCTTGTAGGCGTTTTGGTTGATCGTCACGATCACGCCTTCGGCGTACATGACGTCCCCTGCCATCAGGATCTTGAAGAAGGGAAAAGCGGCATTGAGCAAATCCACCTCCTGCTTCAAGCGGGGAAGAAATTTCCCTGGGTCCTTCCCGACCCAATTCGGTAGTTGCGCCATATCAGTCTCCTTTCGTAACTATGGCTTAATGAAAAGAATCGGGTACGTCGCCGCTTGCGGAAACTCCGCGCGCGGTAACGTGATTCGGATTGAGACCCGAATTCCTACGGCGTTGCCCCGAATTCCTACGGCGAGGCTCGGGGGCATCAGGACGCGGCTCAGATGGTTGGGAAGGCGGGATGCCGAAGGTTCCCCGATGCCGTTCCAACGTTGGAAGTTCCCGGGATTGTGTCCAGGCCCTCCAAAGCGAAACGATCATCTTTCCCAAAAATACGAGGACGAGGCCTAAAAGGCTCGCTAAGATGCCAATGGCTGCCAGGAAAAACCTCCAGGCATGGGGAAAAAATTCCGTGCGCTTATGAAGCTGATAGGCAACGACGGAGAAGAAGGCAATGCCCGCGGCAATCGCGAGCGCGTTGAGGAAAGCCCGCTTCGGAGAATCTGAAACGGAGGATGGTGAGACCCCTTTGGACGGCGCCTCCGATTTCGAGGCCGGACGGGAATCATTCGACCTCAAGGGCCCGATGGGTTCGAAAGGCTTGATAGAGCCAGCGTCATCGGCCTTTTTCAGAGCCGAGAACTGAAGGTTTCCGTCCGGAGAATACGAACAAACTCCGGAGCGTTTCCCAACGTTTTTTTCCCCGGATTCGCAAGCCCCTTCCAACCGGTTTTCCACCCACTCCCCGGAAAAATACGTTCCGTCCGGACGAGCGTACGTACCAGTGCCATGGCGTTTTTCATGAAGGAAATGCCCCTCATAAAACGCCCCGGTCTTCGATGCGTATTTTCCCAGTCCGGTAATGCAGCGGCCACTTACGCAGCCAACGCCCTCGGCAATGAGTTCTTCGAGACGCCGGAACTTTCGTTCCTTCGAATCGAGCGCGTCAAGTTCCGAAGATATCCGCCGCAATTCGGCAAGGGCCTCGTCCGGCTCGGTCGTCGCCCGGGATTTCGCCAGGTCGGCAGCCTTTCCGAGTTCGGCCCGCCGGTCTTGCATGACGGCGCGCATTTCGGCAATCTCCTCCCGTCCCGGCTCCGAAAAAACCGGAGCCGAAACCAGAAGCAGCACGGCCGAAAAAAGGATGGCAACGGTTTTCATGTCGAAGTTCCTCCCGTCCGATTCTTAATGGAACGGTGGAGCTCTTCGATTTCGCGGCGTTTCCGGTCTTCGGCTTTTTCGGCCTCGGTTGGAACGGACGGCTTGGCTTCGGGACGACGAACGTATGATCCGCTCGACGAACAACCGCCCAAAACTGCCACGAAAACGAAAATGAGGGTGAGGGTTCGCAGAGCGTTCATGGCACATCTCCTTTCAATAACGTTGGAAGCGGAGCTTCCGATAGATTTCGCGCGCGTTCGAAACGTTCATTTCAACCACGCCTGGATCGACTCCGGATTCCCGGAGCACGGACAAAGGAATTTCGTACGCTTCACCGCCAAAGGGCAATTCAAAGATGCGGAGATGGCGGTTTTTCACGTCTCCGAGAAAAAGGATCCCAACGATGTTGGAACGCCAATCCCCCCGGAGAGTCATGGCAACGTAGGTTCGACCAGAAAAAACGGTCAGCTCCGGAGTTCCTGGAACGTCGCCATTAAAAACAGCATCGGTCCGAACCTTCCGGAATTCTTTTTCCACTTCGCGGCGCACCGAACGGAACGGAATCGAAAACAGTCGGGCAAGCAATCCAAACACGCGGGAAAGCATCCACCAAAGGGCGAATCCCGAGAGCGCGAACAACGAAAGCGAACTTCCCCTTCCGCCGGCAAGCGCGCGATTGAACAACACGGCAAGAAAACCTGCCGAGAGCATGTCACGGAACTTGGGCATGGTCTTCTCCTTCTAAAACGAGAATGTTAAGGAACTCTCGGCGGTATTCCGCCGGAACCCGGAACCCGAAAATCTTCGGGGCGCGCGTTCCGGAGGAATACCCGGACGTATCGGCTTAATCGATGCGAGCGACTTCCACGGGAACGAGATCGGGTCCGAACGTTCCCACGTTTTCGATTCGAATCTCACGATGGAGATGCAACAGCCTTCCATCCGAAGAAACCAGTCAGAACGAACGGGCTCGAGCAAAGCCGATCTTCTCCACCGCTTCGTTCCGGCGGGTTTTTTCTTCTTCCAAAATGCGCAACACCTTCCAAAAAGTGAATACGTAGTCGCGTTCCCCGCCGAATTCGTTCCCCTTAAGGACGAGGAACGTTCCGGGCTTCAAGGAGGTCAACGACGAGAATCGGTCGATCCGGTTGGCGATGGCGTAGGTCATCGCGCCCATTCCGGGTGCCAGTTCAAAAACGAGCGGGGTGGCGTTCGGACTGTTGAGATCGCCTTGGCTTGGGGAAAGCGGTGCGCCCGGATGTTTGTGCCAATTGAAAAGGAATGCGGTGAGAGGAGTGCGGAATTTCCGTTCGAAATAGGTCTCGAATCGAGAAAACAAACGGTTTCGCGCATGGGAAATATTGGGAAGCACGTACGTTTGGGACGCCGATTCCCGGATGCCGAATTCCACCGAAGACGAATCGATTTCATGGTCTTTCGGAAGCGCAAGCCCTTCGAAGCGGAAGGTTCATCGAGAAACGAGATACGGCGACGAGAACCAGTGTCCGCCCGTTTCCCGATTGGAACGGGAAGTCGCCGGGTCTTCGAGCTGGCCGTAAATTTTGGAGAGATCTTCCGAAGCGACTTCGAACTTTTGGACGTTGCGAAAATCTTCGTATTTCGCAGCATTTCGGGCAAGAAGCGCCGAGCGGCAAAATTCTTCGCATGCGTTTTCAAGGTTCCGAGCGAATGCGTCCAATTCCCCAATTTCAAGCGGAAGCGGAGTTCCCCAAGAATTTTCAAAAATGGTTTTTCCATCATCGAAACAGAATGTCGAGACTATGACCGACCCGTCGGAGACGGATATCTCCGTCACGAATTCGGATCCGGTGGGAACGCGCTGCGAATACGCGAGGGTTCCGGTATAGTCCTTCGAAGAAGATGAGCGGTTCGGGTCGATTGAGAATTTCCAATCATCGACGAAGAGGGTTTTCGTTTTCCTAAACGCGGCGATTCGGGCGATTTTCTTCGGATCGGTCTCGGAAATGTCGGACAGCCATTCGGGAAGCGCTTCGGATTTTGAGGCCTCCTCGGACAAGGCGGGAACCGGAGCGAAAACGGGGTCGGCGGAAGGAACGGGGGTATCGGGCGCGGGTGCCGGAGCCGGGATGGCGGCGGGTGCCGCCGGAGCTTCCGCGGGATTGGGAGCGGGAACGACGGATTGAAACGGAATGCTTCCTTCCTCTCTCTTTCGACGGGCAGTCTCTTTCCGACGGCGGAATATCCAACCGAAGCCTACCGCCAGCATTCCGGTCGCAGTGGCGACAAGCCCCCAATTGCTTGTGGCAGAAGAAGATTGGGCGACCGAAACGGGAATTGAATCGACAGAAGGAACGGGGGTATCGGGCGCGGGTGCCGGAGCCGGGATGGCGGCGGGTGCCGCCGGAGCTTCCGCGGGATTGGGAGCCTGCTCGGAAACCGGGGTTTGCACGGGTTCCGGGATTTCAGCCGGAACGCCTCCGTCTTGGATCGCGTATGCCCTTTCCAAAACCGCTTGGATTTTTTCTTCGGACATTCGCCGGGCCGCTTCGTCAACGGTTTGGTTGGAAGCAAGATATCAGAGCTCTTTCATGGCAGTGGCGATTTTTCCGAAAGGATCGTGAACGGCTGCGGAAACGGAAGCGTTCAATCCGGCGAGGTTTTCGGATTGGGATAAGGGAATTCCTCGTGACAATCCTTCGATGCGCCGAACGGATTGTTCGAGGGTAACGTATTTTTGACCGGGATGATCGTGACGTATGTCGTTAAAAATTTCCGTTACCGGGGCTGGTAATGCCGGAGAAGGATTTGAAGCAAGAACCGATAATGCCCGGCTTCTCGTTTCGGAAGCGACCGATTGGACGGACGTCGCGGCGGCTTCGGCGGAAGAAGACGCTCAAAGCAAAGCCAGAACCGATCCCACCGTCGCGGCGGACACCTTCTTTACCCCTTCGTAGAGGGAAGCCCGTTTTTGTGCCGCTTCCAATTGGAACGACAGTTCTCCTTCCTCGTAACGGCTGAATATCTCACGGACCAATGGATCGAGCTCGGCGCGGGTTTTGGCGGTTTCGATGGCCCGCAGGAGTCTGGAGAACGGATTTTTTCCCACGCGTTCAGCCACGAGATCAAACGCCGCTTCGGAAGCGAAATATCCGCCGACGGCCGACATGGCCACACGGGCCACGAGAATCGAGCCCGCAGCGACGGCGGCTCACGAAGCGACGGCCGCCGCCGAGGATGCGAGAAGTCCGGCTCAAACGACGAGGCGGGTTTTGGCGTTATCCTTCCACGCTTGTTTGAAACGGGAGAATCGGGATTTTTGGCGGCGTTCGACCGAGGCTTCGTAAGCTCAATCGACGAAACGGATGAAATCCTCCCGGGTGATGCGGGAAGGCCGGATTTGGGCGGACGCGGACGGGATGGCAATGGAAAACATGGGCGGACGAAGAAAAGAATTCGATCTCCCCGAAGAGTTTTGTATTGGTTTTCCACTGCTTTTGCTGGTTTCGATAATACAAAAATATGATATTTTGCAAACCAATATTTAAATTTGTCAATAATTGGAGTTTCGGGAGTGGAATTTGACGGTCATTCTAAAAGAACGTTACGGCATTGGACTTGGTAACGTTCGAAGGGGGTTTTCGGGCATCTTAAAAAGTCCGAAGTGGCGGTCAGGGCGGATTCGAAATAAGAAAATCGCTCAATGCGCTTTTTTGACCCCCTTCCCCGAATCTGCTATCATGGAAAGGTACGCGTTAACCAAAAATTCCATGAACGCCGCCAAGAACCAACAGGCCGTACAACTCGAAATTGGGGAATCCGCCGCTTCCGTCGAAAAACCACAGTCGGCCATACAGCTCGAAATCGCCGGAATCGTCGATAAGTACGCCTCCGCGGCTGCCGACATTCAGAAAGGCACCGTGGGCGAAATCGGCAAACTCACCCGCACCATGGCATTCGCCGGAGCTCTAGCCGTCGCGCCGTCCGCAAACCTGGCGGAAAGCCCGTATGAGCCGGTTGCGGCGAATGGGAAAACGGAGCTCGTCCTTAAGGAAGAACCTTCGCAGAACGCGGACATCAAAACAATCATGGAACGATACAAGCAAGCGGCCGAATTTGAAAAAATTCCGTCCATGCCGACGGAACAGCGGAGGAAACTCATGGAATATTACAAGAAGGGCAAGGAAGCCGGAGTAAAAGATCGGTTGCTCGCCACGGGAATGGGTTCCATAGTGCTTTGATATTCGGACATCGAAGCCGTGAAGGTTTTCGTATCGGAATATCAGAAGACCGGAAAGATGGGAAAGTACCTCCCCCTCCCCTATTTGAGTTTCACTAACGCCGCGGAGAAATTCCCCGAAGCGCAGGCGATGTTCGCAAGCGAACTCGAAGCGACCAAGAAGATGGAAGCGCAGATTAAGTCGATTCTTGAGATGATTACGGCGGAAAACCGGCAAGCAACGGCGGAACTCCGAAAACAGATACAATTTCTCGACGGCATTCTCAAGGGGATCAAGTAGTTTTTTGCAACCCAAACGAACATGTGACAAAATGGAGCGGTAACCGCTCCATTTTTCGTATGGCAGAATTCCATAACGCACCGGAAATCCGACAGAACGAAACCCTTCCGCCGAAGGGGATTTCAAAGGAGGCGACCGAGAAGAAAGAGCATCCGGGAACCCAAGCGGCCCTCGCCTTCGTGGAAAAGAATTTCTGAGACCTTCCCGACGAAGACCAAAAAGACATGAGGGTCGCGGAATCGAAGACATTTCTCTCCGCGAATCCGGGTGCGGCAGATCTTTTCGCACGCGTCATCAAACATTGTGAGGCAAGTGGAGCAGGCAATAAACTCTCGACCGAGTGCCAAGACGGATTGCCGATTTCGGTTTCCGACATCTCGAAACTCGCGGAAAAATTCGAAATGGCGCAAGTCGCTGAAATCGTAATAAAAACTGGAGAGGAGAAATCCGAAGCGGCGAAGGAGAAATCCGACCGCATCAAATCCATTCGGGAACGCCTTTCCCAACACAAAGATATCGCGAAGAAATACGAATCGCAACTTGCCGATTTGGAAAAGGGCGATTTTAAACCGGAAGATCCGAAAGTACGCGAGTTCGCTAAAAGCCTCCTTTCGGATTTCCAATCGAAAATCAAATCCCTCGCCGAATCCGGCCAGGACACCTCCAAAGCCGCCGAAGACCTCCGTTTCTTCGCCACCCAATTCCGCGACCTCGGCATCATCGACCACGCCGAATTCCGCGACCTGTTCAAAAACGCTCCCGAAAAATCCGGTCCGGGTACCGAAAAATCCCCGGTGAACGGGCGCACCGCGCTCGCCGAGAACTTCTCTTCCGCCGGAGACGGGCGCACCTACTTCGCCCTCGGCCGCCGCGACGGAGAAAACCGGCAATTCGACGAATTCGTCCGCGTTTCGCCCGATGGAAAATCGGCAAGCAAGGAAATCGTCGGAAAATACGGCTACTCGATTACGCTCGAACCCCTCCCCCTCCAAACCGCCAAATCCGCCGAACGCGAATCGAAAGCGGGCGAGCTCGCGGCGGCTGAATCGGGGAAAGCCAAAATCGAAAACCAAGCGAAATTCGTCGAAGAAACGTTTGGAACGAACGGTTCCAAAATCCCCCCTCCGGAGAACCCGAGATACCAAGAATTCAAAAACGCCATCGACAAGATCGCAAAAGAAACCGGAACCCCTCCCGACCCAAACGACCCCAAAAAAACGCTCGAAGCCATAAAATCTTCCCTCAAATCCTCTTACGCCCAAGCAATCGAAAAAACTTCCAAAACCAAGCGCGAACTCTCCCTCCTCGAAAAATCCTCAGAAAACACGGCCGATACCGAAGCCGCACAGCGCGAAGAACGAGCCCGAAACGCCATCGAACTTCTCGACAAAACCGGAATTTCCGCCCTCGGCCCCAAAGCCACCGAATCGCTTTTGAAAAAATTCGGAGCTCCGGGGTGCGAAAACGGGAAGCCCGTAGATCTCGAAAAATTCGTCACTGGCGTCCGCTCGCTCGCCGGAGAATTCCGAACGTTCGTTACCGAAACCCTCGGGAAACCCGAAAATTCCCTCTTCGACCTTTCATCCGATCCGGCGACGCTCAAGACCGTCGAAAGTCCCCTCGCTTTCGAATTCAAGACGCTCGGACTTCTAAAAGAAGACGGAAGCCTTGATACCCAAGCCGTTTCCAAAACCGAAAAAACCCAAAACGCATAAATTTCCGAACGCACGCCCCATTCTCATGAACGCCCCCGCTCAAAAAGCCGAAAGTGCCTCACTCGAAACTCCGTCCATCGTTGCCGAAACCCGACAGGAAAGCGTGGTTATCACGGGCAATTACGCCGGATTGGTCGAGGCAGTCCTTTTAGACTACGCCATCCACGAAAAACTCGCCCTCGTCGAAGATCGGCTGAAAATCGCCAGAGAACTCCTGCGAGCGGACAAAACCCATGACGAGGGAATGACGGCCTTTCACCAAGCGAACGCCGCAATTGTCGAACTCGAAAAAATCCCCCTCACCGAACACGAGAAAGTCCGCCTTAAAGAACTTTCGCACCTCATGGTGGAAATGGGAATCGCCTTCGCGGCAGGAACCCTGCCCCGCCACCTTTCCGAGATGGAGTGTCCGAGATAATCGTATCACCATAGTTTTTCTTATCCCAACCACCCATGAATTCCACGAATCCCCGACTCGAATCCGCAGAAACTGTATCTCTCGAAAATACCGGAACCATCGTAAAATACGACGTTCACCAAACGGCAACCATTCTGGCTTCCGACGGAAAAAGATATTACGTTTTCCCCTGATTCAGCATTGAAATGGAAGAATACTGCGAACTCGCCGAATGAATGCCCGTCCGCTTCGAAATCGCAAGCGAACCGGAAGAATCGAAAAAATGACCCCTCATGATCGCGAAAAACGTGAGGATCGACCATTCCGCCACGGTTTCCGATACCGCCGCGAAAGCCTCGGAAATCCTCGACGTAACGAATGCGTTATCGGGCTCGCTCGAAACGAAAATAGCATCGCTTCGGTCCATTATCCAGCACGGAAACGAAGCCGTAGAAAGCGGAAAAGACTACCGAACGGTAAAAAGCCATGTCGACGCGGCATATTCGATTTTGCGGACCATAGACGAAAAATCCCTCTCGGAAGAGGAAAAAGCGGCGTTCGAAGAAGTCGGACAACTCCATAACGATTTGGCTATGGAACTCGCCATGATGGACGAACCGGCCGAATAGCGGTCGCCCTACCCCACCTCAACCACCTTCCCCTCCCCCACCCGAAACCGCTTGTCCGCCCTTGCCGCCACCGAATCGTCGTGAGTGATGGCAAGAATGGAGATTTCGGTCTCGCGGCGCAATTCGCCGATCAGGTCCATGACCCGGTCGGCGTTTTTCTTGTCGAGGTTTCCGGTCGGTTCGTCCATGAACAGGTAGGGAACCTCTCCCACAAACGCCCGGGCAATGGCAACC
>JANJWP010000006.1 GCA_024709505.1 Candidatus Altimarinota bacterium
GAATTCGCCGAACTTCTCGAAGGGGCTGAGAAGATTCTGAAAGCCGACCAATCGGATTTGGACGGCCTCTTTTTCAAGGGCGCAGCCCTGCGCGTTATTGATCCAAGGGCATCTTTCGAGGCTTTTGGGGAATACGTGGAACGGTTGAAAGAATTCCGACCTTGCGACGATGACGCCGCGTGGATGGAGACCGTCGGCAGGCTTTCCCAATACGGGCCCGGTTTGGCGGTGCCGAAGTAGGGTTTTGGTGATAATTTCCCCAATTTTTCCTTTTTTCACCCCAAGTTGCCGGTACCTTTATCCGCATGGAACAAAATCGCACGCTCTATGCGTTTATCGACGAATCCGGGAACATGGATTTTTGAGAAAGCGGTACGAAATACTTCGTGCTCGCGGCAGTGACGACGCTATCCCCGATAACGAGCTCGTCGTCACTCCAGTCGCTTAAATACCGTTTCTTGTCTGAAAATCATGGCGGACAGGATTTTCAGCATTTCCACGCGTCCGAAGACCGTCAGTTCGTACGGGATGCCGTCATTTCGGAGTTGGAGGATTTAAAAAGCGTGTCCGTGGATTGGATATGGGCGGAAAAACGTTTGACGCCTGCGGACTTTCGAAAACGCGAGCGGTTTTATTCGCTCTTGGGGCTTGCCATGTCAAGGCATCTTCTCGTGAGATGGAAAGAGGGGCCGTACGAAAAAATCGTCATCGTCTTCGATAAGGCGCTCACAAAAAAGGAACAGGACGCGTATTTCGCATGGGCGAAATACGTATCGCTGGAGCGCTCGGAACTTCGGCCACTCAAGCGCTTGGAGGGTATTCCGAATTTCGAATTCAACGTGTTCGAACCCTGATCGAAAACAAAAATGACCCCCTTCGCTATCTCTATGAAGAGCCCGGGGGCTCTTATCGCGAAGGAGGGACGTTTGTATGAGCATTATATGAGTGGAAATCGGCGAAGTCAAAGAAATTCATCTGATTGACAGGGTTCCATAAAATCGCCCGGGCGAATTTCCGCTCCCGCACGAATTTATATGTTAGGATGGCGACGTCCATAACGACAAAAAAGGCTCCGTCATGAGGAAAAGGAACCCTTATCTTGTTTGAAACACTCCCCCGGACCCAAGGAGACTCTTTTTCCGAGAGTGTCGCCCCGGCCTACCGCCCGGAGGCTCGCTTCGGAAAACGCCTTGCGACGAAACGTGCCATCCGTGGCACGTTTTTCCCGGCTCGCCCGCTCGCCGGTGTCGCTGCGGTTTCGAGTCTCCTTCTTCAAAATACCCAATAAAATCCCCACCCGCTCGCGCGATGGGGATTTGATTGCGTATGGTGGACCCAAGGAGACTCGAACTCCTGACCTCTTCCATGCCATGGAAGCGTTCTAGCCAACTGAACTATGGGCCCGTAAAGCGCGGCGAAATATACCCGAAGCGCTTTTGAAATCAAGCCGATTTTCGTTTAGTCCGTTTCGGCGAACACTCCCCTGCCCTTGGCTACGTTCTCTTCGATGCGTTCGAGCATGATTTCGTTGACGCTTCCGCTCTGGGCGGCGATTGCCAGGCAGGCGTCTTCGTCGAGTACGATGCACCGGGTGGGTTCTATCGCGCGGACGGTCGCCGTTCTTGGACATCCGGTCAAAAGGGCGTATTCTCCAAAAAGGTCGCCTTCCAAGAGAATGGCGAACACCTCGCCTTCGATCGACACTTCCACCCGTCCCTCGACGATGACGTAGGCTTCGGGCATGCAATCGTCGTTTTCCTTTATGATGGCATGCCCCGAGGGAAACTCCAAAAAATGCGCGTTCGAGAGGATTTCCCCCATCTGCGAAGCGTCAACGTCGCGAAAAACGCGATATCACGCCATCCGTTGACTGAATTCGACTCCGGAATCCGCGGTTTTCAGGGTCCCATCAGTGGGCAGAGTACAAACGGCTCCAATTTGGGAAAGCGAGGAGAGGTTCATGGAACGAAAAGAAAATTCGACGAAATGTTAGCGGATATCGAAACCGAATTCAAGAACAAATGCTTTTTGAAAGGGGGATTCGGTCCTTTTCGCGCCCATGGCCCGAGGCCGGAACCGGCCTCGGGCCGAAAGCCGAATCGTCGGCTTCCTAAAATGGCAGAGCCATTTTACCATCGCTTCGAATCCCCCCTCTTAGACGGCTTGAAAACAAAAGATACCCCGTTCGGGGTATCTTTTCTGTTTTCAATGGCGGAGAGAGGGGGATTCGAACCCCCGATACCTTGCGGTATACACGCTTTCCAAGCGTGCGCACTAGGCCACTATGCGACCTCTCCGTGCGTATTTGAAGCGCCGACGAGTCTAACGGAAAACCGCTTTTGCGCAAATCGAAATTCGCAATTTCCGTTTTTGTCCGTTTTCCGTATAATTCGGCTCGAATTTTTGGTTCCCAAGCCCTTTTGGTATGAAAGAACAAATAGAACGCATCGGCCGAGAATTCTTCACGCTCATGGGCATCGAACTCGAATCGATTGCGGTCGAGAGCGAAGAAGAAAAGCGGCGAATATACCGGGTTACCGTAAAAACCCCCGATTCCAAACTCCTTATCGGCGCCCACGGACAAACGCTCGAAACCGTCCGCCATCTCCTTACGCGCTTAGTCGAGCGGAGCGCCGGAAAAACCTACCTCATCCATTTGGAAGTTAACGATTACCTCCAATCGAAGGACGACCGTCTTTTCCGCCGCATAGACGAAAAAATCGCTTCGCTCATGTCGGTTTGAGGCGAAATCACCCTTTCCGAACTCTCCGGCTACGAACGCAAAAAAGTCCACGCCTACGTCGCCGCCAAAGCCGTCGAAGGCCTTTCCACGAAATCCACCGGCGAAGGCGAAGCCCGGGTGCTCCATCTCTCCTATTCCGGTCCGGTAGAACGCGTTCACGCCAAATCTTCTTCGCTCGACGAACTCCCGGAAGACGGTATCGGAATCTAAGCACGCCCCCTCCTTTATGAAATCCGCAGCGCGAATCTTCGCGTTCCTTCTCATCGTCACCGCTTCGGGATGGTTTTTCCGATTTTCCGCCGAAACTTCGCGGGAAGTCCATTCAGCCATCGAAGATCGGCTTATCGAACATCCCGAATTCATTCCGCAAGCCCGCGAACTCCGCATCGTGTCCTCGGGATTCGACAACCTCATCGCCGACTATTTTTGGCTTTCGGCCATCCAATACGTGGGAGAAAACGCCGTAACCGCCGAATACAAGCGCTACCTCTACGAGATGCTCGCGCTCGTTACCGACCTCAATCCGGCCTTCACCACCCCCTACGAAGTCGGCCTCCTGCTTTTGCCGGACATGAACCCCCGTTACGAAACCTTTACCAAAGAGGAGCAGGAAAAAAACGTTCTTAAAGCGGTATGGCTCGGTGAAAAGGGAATGGAGCTCTCCTGCGATAAGGAAAAAATCCGGGGAATCCTCGCCGAACCGGAACTTTCGAACGTTTGGAAAGATCCCCAGTACGAAAATCCCTGCGCCAATTCGATGGTTCCCTACTATTTGGCCTACGTCGAATATTACAATCGCAAAAACGCCGCCAAAGCGAGCGAATACTACCGGATTGCGGCGGCGAATAAAGACGCTCCCACCGGGGCGCGGATCATGAGCGCCATCATGCAGGGAAAAGCCGGAGACCGGGCAAAATCCATCCTCATGTTCCTCTCCATTGCCGAATCCCTCGAAACCGAAGAAGAATCGGCAGAAGCCTGCCGGACGGTCGCCCGCGAGATGCGCGAAGTACTCGCTCCCGCCTTCGAAAATGACAATCAAGGCCAAATTCCGAGCCAATTCGTCAAAGCGGCGGACGAATTCCGTATCGCCGCCGTGGGGAAAATGGACGAAAAAACCGAAGAAGGCAACGCTCACGGGAGTTGCTCGACCTATCTTGGCAAAGCCCTGCGCGAACTCAATCTCGAATTTCTCGTGCGGAAAGACCGGGATTTCGTCGCGACAACGGGAAAGCAGGTTGTCGATGCCAAAGACCTCTACGACCAAGGCGGAACCGACTACCTCCCCCGCGACTTCCAAAAGTTCGAAGAAGGATACGAAGTCATCTACGTCAAAGACGACGGAATTTGGGACTACGTTACCGGGTCGTACTAAAAAATCCCCTCCTTCCCGGAGGGGATTTCCTGCGACCATCGACCCTTCCTTTTCGAAGAATTATTCCGCATTAAAAAGACTGTAGCGCAAAGCGTCGAAATGGCGGCTTCGGTTTTCCTTGAATTCGAGGTTCGAAACCGAAGTTCCGGCTTTTCCTACCGCCGAAATCGAAACCTCTGGAAGCGAGAATCCGTTTGACGAATCGATCCGGTAGGAAATCGTTTCGGAATTCGGATTGGTTACCGCAAGGTAAACGTCTTCATATTCCGCAAGGAAATCGGCGATACTGAACGGAACGTCACCGACATCTTCGTTTTCGTCGATCGAACGCATGCTTCCGGCCGGAACCGTAGCGGTCGCGGCGTTTCCCACCGAATGCGAGATTCCTCCGGTTCAAACGATTCCGAACGTCCGTCCTTCCGAATCGGAACCGATGAGGTTCCAGGAAAATCCGCTCTCCGAAGAAAGCGCGAAATCGGCGGTCCGTTCAAGGTCGGTCGTGTTTTCTCGGGGATTTTTAAAGGGTTTTCCATCAGTGGTCGAAAGCGTCTTTCCTCGGTCAAAAAAGAGGGGAATGATTTCCATCTCGCCTGGAGCGAGATAACCGGAATAACTTCTGGCAAAAGCATGGATTTCGTACCCCATTTCAGCGGACCTTCGGCTCGGTGCGCTTGCCGGAAGTCTCGCCGACGAACCTCGCGACAACGCGTCTTCAAAACCTTCGCGATGGTTTTTTACTTTTAAGAGGGCGTATTCCATCGCGCCTTCGGCTCCGGCATAGGCTGAAAAACCGTCGAAAAGCGAACGACTGATTCGCGATTCGGCAACGAAAAGAAAGAGCACTCCCGCCGAAAGAATGACGAGGAAGGCCGTAAGAAGTATGGCGATGACGGTCGAAAAACCGCGGCGGTTGGTTTTCATGCTAGTAAGACTTATAAACCTTTTCGCTTATCGTCGTTTGGGCTCGAATCTTGAGTCCGTCGAGCATTTTCGGATCAAGCCCCTTCCCCGGGGGAATGGCAAGATCGAATGCGGCAGTGACTTTGGCCTCGCGGTTGGACGCGGCGTTCACCGAACTCGTCGCGACCGATTCGGCGGAAATCCCCACGATATGGAAACGGAGATTTTCGACCTTCACGCGCGAATCGGTCAATCGGATCCGCGACGAAGTGCCGTCGGGAGCGAGCGATTCCCGGCCAAGATAGCATCCGACCAACTCGGATAACAGATTCGAGCCGGTTCCGGCCGTCGATTCCCCTTCCCGGCACGCCACCGGACCGGATACCGAGTCTTCCATGAGGTAGTAGCGCGAGAAATTGCCTTCGGAATCGGGACGGATGGCTAAAACCGCATTGCCGTTCTGATAATCGAGAATCCGCTCGGAAGAACCCGCGTCATAAAACGAGAGGTCGATTCCGCGGTCGCGGATTTCTTTAGCGAAAACCTCCGTCATGGAACGGGCGTTTTCCTGGAGCGACCTTGAAAATTCGAGGCGGCGACTGAGCGTGAGAACCGAAAGGTAAATTTCGAATACCGAAACCATCACCACCGCGAGAATGGTAGTCGCAACGACGATTTCAATGAGCGTAAAGGCTTGGCGGGAGGTTTTCATGCTATCTTTTCCAATCGGTTATGACGGTGTTCATCGACGTTTCGCGGTATCCCGAAGAAAGCGAAGCGAAGTGCGCCGAAACCGAGAGCGCTCCGGAAAGGGAAGTTTCCCCTCATCCGGGAGACTCTTCCGCCTTCACTTCGCCTACGGTTACCCAAGCGAAATACGGAGTTTTTCGCGCATCGAGGGAACAATCATGAACGTAGCGCCCCTTTGAATCAAGGCAGAGCCGGAACTTCGGCGATGACGATCGGAATTCGGCGATGACGGCTTCTTTGTCGGGAACCTCGGAGAGCCGGTGAATTCGGATGGGCGATTCCGGATCGAGGAAGTCGTTCTCAACGACGTACGCTCCGGGAATGAGTCGGCAAAATTCGGGATTCGGACAAAACGAAGCGTCATCGGTCGTCACTGAAACCCCTTTTCGAAGGGAATCCCAAGACCTGAGGGCCATCCAATTGGAGTCACGGAGGTTTTTGACGAGTTCGAGCCGTTCGCGAAGGAGGTTGCCTCCGATGATTTCGTCGCGTGAGCGGTCGGAAAGGGAGGTGGCCGTCCGAAGAAGCGAATAGGCGGCAACAAGACCGAGCGCGAATACGACGATGGCAACGAGGAGTTCCACCATCGTAAAGGCACGGACGGAGCGAAGATTTTTCATGCTAGAATGCGGAAACGGAACGGAATTCCCGGGAAAGGGTTCCGGAAACGGCACCATGGAGGCCAAGCGTGCCGCCCGTAAAAGCCACGGGGGCCCCATTTTCATCCACGGCCGAAAACGCTCCCGAGGGCGCCGAGAATTTTACCGTCACCTTGGGCGACGGAAGACGGCTGATTTCGATTCCTTTTTCGAGGGGAACGGCGCGAAGGAGGCGGAATTCCGATTCGGGAGCGAAGCCCGATCCGCTTTTTGCCGCATAAAGCCCGACGCCCGAGGCTCATTGGGATAAAACGACGTATGCGTCGCCATTAGTGTCGGTTCCCGGAACCGAGAGCCCCATCGAAGAGGAAAGTCTCGCTTCCGAAAAGGCCTGCTCGATTTTTTCGGCCGATATCCGCACTTTGGCGACGTCGGAATAATACGAATAGGGCGCGTACGTCAAAGTTCAAAGCATGACCACGATGGCGACGACCACCATGAGCTCGACGAGCGAAAAGCCGGAAACGTTGGAAAAGCGTGCGCGCATGAGAGAGTCGTTAGGCGACCATTTCGGTCACGCGCATCACCGCCGAAAAGATGGCGAGCGCGAACCAAAGTACGAATCCTCCCGCAAATATGATGGCCGCGGGTTCGACGAATCGGACGAGCGTTCCAATGGAAGCATCGACTTCTCGGGCGTATTGTTCGGCCAAGCGGAGAGTGACCTTGTTAACGGTCGAAGTGCGTTCGCCGGCCGAAACGATCTGCACGAAATCACGGGTGAACACCCGGTATTCGGGATCGACTTCCGAAAGGCTGTCGGCAAGTTTTTTACCCATCTCGACCTTTCCGGCGACTTCGGCGATCTTTTCTTCGAACACGAGGTTTCCCGTGGATTCGCCGGTTAAGCGAAGGGTTTTGATGATCGGAATTCCGGCACCGATGAGGAGCCCGAGCATCGAAGAAACCCGGACGATGAGATAATTGCGGTACAAAGGCCCTACCAACGGGGCCCGAAGGGCATAACGGTCGAACGCGTAGCGGCCCGAATAGGTTGAAATCCAAGCCCGCAAACCAAATCCGGCAAACAAAGAAAGCGAGAGGATGAGCGCGAAATTGTTGCGGAAAAAATCGGAAGTCGCCATCAGAGCCGCGGTAACCCCCGGAAGTTCGGTTCCGGAGGTCTCAAAAAGCGGAACGAGTTTTGGAACGACGTAGGTCATTACGACGAGAACGGCGACAGCCAAAAAAATCATGATGACGACCGGATACGTGAGGGCAGCCTTAAGTTTGGTCCGGATTTCCTCGCGCGAGCGCAAATCGGCGGCAATGCTCGAAAACGAGCGCTGGAGCGTTCATGACTGTTCCCCCGATTCGACGATGGAAACCTCGGCGCGGCCAAAGGTTTTCGGCAGTTTTTTCATCGCGGTCGAAAACGGGTCCCCCGATTCGACTAAAAGCACCAGTTCGGAGAGTTCGGCCGCAAAACGGGGGTTCCCGGTTTTTTCCAAAAACGAATGGAGCGCGTGCACGACGGTCACCCCCCCTTCCACGAGATTGGAAAGGTGTTCGAAAAAGAGAGCCTTTTCCTTCGTTTTGATGCGGTGCCAAAACCGGACGGTTTCTGCGGTTTGTTGGGCGGAAATGCGTTCCATGTTAGCGCGGGGAGTAGTGGGAGAAGGCGAGATTGACGGAAACCTGGAATCCGGAACTTTGGGGAGAAGTCGAATCGAAAGGGAAACTGACCGACTTGATGACGTAACGCTTGGTTCCGGTCGTTCCGGTAAGGTATTCGAAATACCGCATGAGCATCGATTGGCTGGTAACGCGGAGCGTGAGATCGACCGATCCTTGCGAGAGGCCGTTGGGCATTTTGGATCCCTTGTCGATTCCAATGGAAAGCGGAAGAACTCCGACGGGACCGGAAAAAAGACTCGAAAGGACCGAATCCTCACGGAACGGGGCGGCATAACGGGCTAAATCGGCGGCGAAAGCCGGAGTGGCGGCTTGGGTTTTGAAGGCGTTGAGGGTCGCGAGGGTGGCGGATTTTTCGGATTTTTCCTTCACGACGTGGGCGTGTTCGTCCTTTTTAGCGGTTAAGGCGTAAAAATCAGGGTATGCCGAAAACGCCGCCAAAAGGATGGCTCCGGCAAGAAGGATGGCCGGAAGGAATTCCGAAATTCCCGAACGGGGCTTTAAAACCTCTGAAGGCTGCGGACTGCGCATGGGAAGGATGGGATAGGAAAACTATTTGATTTTGAATTCGGCATTGAAGGTCCGACGCGTTTCGTCTCAGGAAACGAGGCGGATTTCCGAAAGTTCAAACGGGGAAACCGCAGCGGCACCGCTTCCGGAGCGGAAATCGCCGACGAAACGAATCACTTTTTCCACCGGATCAGTTCCGGCCGAAGATGCCCGCGCGGAAACGACGGTCGTAATTTTCCCGCCCGAAAACTGGAACCCGTCAAAATCAACGCCGTAATCACGGTGGAGCTTCATGAGTTCGGTAACGTAACGGTGGGCTTCCGAACGCTGAATGTCGGTTTCGAGAGACGCCTTATTCCGATTGAGCAAATCGGCGGCCGCAACGGTCGGGTCCGCTTTGAGCGCGGCGATTTTCGATTCGAATTCCAAAATCTCCTGTCGGATTTCAAAGGTCTTCGAACCATAGTTCCAGACCTGGTATTTCAAGTATCCGGAGAATGCCGCCGAGACGACGAGAAGGAAAACGGAAACCGGAAAAAGCGAGCGTTTCGCACGGCTCGAGGCAAGCGTTTCGGAGTTTCCGGTCGGGATTTCCGAAGGGTTCTGTTCGTTCATGGGAAGAGAAAAAGGAAACTTCCCCGCCATGCTACCACGTTTCCGAAAAGAACGCAAAATCCCTCCTTGACGAGCAAACGCTGGGTCGGTATATTCGAACCATGATCGAAAAAATCGTCTCGCTTGAAGAACTCGGATCGCTTTTGGAGGTCTTTCCCGGCGATTTGGTATTTTTGCGCGGAGACCTCGGAGCCGGAAAGACGGCCTTCGTCAAAGCCATGGCGAAAAAACTCTCCGTCGGGGAAGACGTCAAAAGCCCGACCTACGTCTATTACCGGAAATACGGCAGCTTCCTCTACCATTTCGACCTCTATCGGGTCGAAGACTACGAAACTTTCGTCAACATTGGCGGAGAAGAAATTCTCGACCGATCATGAAACGTGTCTTTCGTCGAATGGCCAGACGTCATTTCCGACCGTTACTCCCCCACCGTCTCCGTCGAAATCGAAAAATCGGAAGATCCGTCGAAGCGGATATTCCGGATATTCCGGCACAAACGCCCAGACGAAACCTAATCCGCTACGGCGTACCCGTTTCGGGTTTGTGGAACGCGCGGGTCATGAAAACGTAAGCGACGATCGCGTAGAGAAAAACGATTCCCGTTTTTCCATAGGAGACCGTCACGTCAAAAATCGCATGGAGCGCTACGGCAAAAAGGATTCCTTTGGTTGCGAGCGCGAGGGTTTTCGAGGGGTTTTCGCTCCGACGGATCGCCCGAACGAACGGAACTGCCGCCGCAATCGAACAGAGCGTATGTACGCCCACGGAAAACACCGAGCGCGATATCCACGTGGAGAAAAATGATGAAAACGGCGCGTCCGAACGTAAAAGCGAAGAAAGATAGAGGACGTTTTCGGCAAACGCGAAGCCGAGCGCGACGAATGCCGCATATAAGACGCCCCTTTCGGCGATTTCGACGAACGAACCCGTTCCATAGAGTCAGAGATGCTTTCCGCCTTCTTCGACGGCGGCGACGACCAAATACGCGAGCGCTATCGAAGCGAATCCGGAAAGCGTTGCTCCGGCGATGCGAACTTCGGGGGAAGACGATTCCGAAACGCCGGAAAGAAGCCAGAACGCGAGCGCGAAAACCGGAATGGAAATTCCCACCGCTACGAGACTTCGTCCCAAAGGTTTCGCATCATGAAAAATCGGCGATGACCGGAGCACGAACGCCGCTACGAGCACGACGAACGAAACCGCGAGCAAAAAGACGGAATATTCGATCGTGGCCGAAGCGGTCGGAACCCTTTCGGCAATGGCTTGGAAAACGTTTCAAAACGACGGGGCCATCGCCGAAAGTTCCGGCATGAATGCGATGGGAAAGACCGCGGCGGCTCAGGCAAGGATCCCAAGCCCGAAACGCCGGGCGTTAAAACGGTCGGCGTCAAGATACGAAAAGGCATATCCCCAAAGCGCTATCGGGAAAAGGGCGGCCAAGCCCGCGAGCACGATGTGGACGGCGCTTTGGAACATGGCTATTTCTTGCGGTTGCGAATGATTTCGTAGTCTCAAAACCGAAATCCGGAGGATGCTTCGTCCTTTTTGGAAGCCTGACGAATTCCATAGGAGAGAAGGAGGAAATTCGCTCCCGCCAAAATAAGGAGCGTTCCAATGAAATAGGCGATGAGTTCCGGGGCGGCGATAACGGTTATGCCGACGAGCACGAGAACGAGTCAGAGGGGAAACATGCGGGGAATGCGTGAGGGATTGATGAAAATTACGCGGCGGCGTCGATCTTTTCGATGACGGCCCCGAGCGAGCGGATTTTTCCGATGATGTCTTCGTATCCGCGTTCGATGTATTCGACGTTGGTAATGCGGGTTTCACCGGTGGCTACGAGGCCCGCGAGGATCATGGCGACCCCCGCGCGGAGATCCCAGCTCGATACGGTGGCTCCGCGAAGGTGGGTCTTCCCGAAGATGAGCGCGGTATTGGGATTGAGGATGGCGGGATGCCCCTTCATCTTCTCGATTTCTACAAGCCAATTGAGGCGGCTTTCATAGACGATTTCTTCGATGCGCGAAACGCCTTCTGCCTGGGTCATGAGAATGACGAACGGCGATTGGAGGTCGGTAGGAAATCCTGGAAAGACGTTGGTCTGCACGCGCAGTGGCTTGAGCTGATCGATGGAGCGGTAAACGCGGAGCGTGTCGTTCGGCAATTGTTCGTAGCGGACTCCGGCTTCCTTGCACTTCGAAAGGAACGCGTGAAGGTCGATGATGCGGGCATTCTTCACGTCCACGAAATCCTTCGCGGCGAGCGCGGCCAAAACGACGAACGTTCCCGATTCGATGTAGTCGGAAATGACGGTTCCTTCCGCATCGCTGGCGAGGGATTCGACCCCTTCGATTTCGATGGTATGGTCGTACCCTACCGATATCTTCGCGCCGTGGGCGTTGAGAAAATCCACCAGACAAATGACGTGCGGTTCGATGGCGGAGAGGAAGATGCGGGTTTTACCCTTGCGCAGCACGTTGGCGAGAATGAGCGATTCGGTCGCGGTAACGGCAAAGCCGGCCGAAAATTCGACGTCGCCTTCTTTCGGTTTGCCCGAGAGCGAAACGCCTGAGTCGGACGAAGTGCCGACGTATCCGATTTCCAAAAATCCGTTCACGAAAACGTCGATGGGGCGCTTGCCGATGTTGCAGCCCCCCGGATAAGGAATATCAACCGATCAGAACGCCTTGAGGAACGCTGGAACGAGCATGATAGACGCGCGGATTTTGCTGACGAGCGCCAGGTCCATGGTTTCCTTCTTCATGTCGCCCGTTTCGATGCGGAGGACGTTGTTTTCGAATTCCGCCTTCGCGCCGACCGAACGGACGATCGCGAGGAGCGTGCGAACATCGCTGATGTCAGGAACGTTGCGGAGGGTGGCTTTTTTAAAAAACAGCGCCGCCGCGATGAGCGGCAATGCGGCGTTCTTGGAGCCGGAAACGTTAATGGAACCGGAAAGCGTTTGTCATCCGCGTACGAGGAGCATGGTTTGAGGGGTGATTTATTGAGAAAAATTCGCGAACCTTTTAAAAAAACGGCGCCGCGTTAGGGAAGATTTTTCAACGCCGCGATATTGAAGGCGTAATCCATCTTGAGGGGCCCAAGAATTCCGACGAAGGCGGTTTTTCCGTCAAGTTCGGTTCTCTTGAGGATCATCGCCGAAGATTCGAGCTCGGGAATGACGTTCTCTTCGCCGATGAACACGCCGATTTTTCCAGGGAAATCGAGTCCGGAAACCAAATCGATGAAGCGGTGCTTGTTTTCGAGAACTTTGATGACGCCATAAGTTTCGGTTCCGAGACTTGGGCCCTGCCGTTCGAGATAGTGCGAAAGTCCGAGATAGTAGTTCGTTCCGACGCTTGGAACGCAGGCGAAAGATATTTCTTTGGTGGCTTTGGTCAACCTTGCGGCAATATGGTAGAGGGCGTCGTCGAGACGTTCGGTTTCCTGCCGTGCGAGAACGGCGTTTTCCGCTTCGACGAAAACCGAATTCATGTGTTCCATGAGATAATCGACGAAAACCCGGATTCCACGATGGGTCGGAAGTCTTCCGGCCGAGTTGTAGGGCTGAAAAATCAACCCCATCTTTTCGAGGGCGGCCATGTCGTTCCTGACGGTCGCCGAAGAAACCCCCATGTCGTGTTTTTTCAGGAGGGATTTCGACCCCGTGATTTCCCCGGTTTTCAGGTACTCTTCGACGATGATCTTCAGGACTTGGATTTTTCGGAGATCGATCTTTTTCATGCGTTTCCGGACGCTGACGCGTCCTTGAACGCGATTGTATGGGAATCGCACCCGAAGTAAACGAAATCATTCGACCAAAACCCGCGGGATTTCGTCCAAGAGTCCTTTTTTTGATATTCCGAGCAAAAAACGGTAGAATGCCGACATGTCAACCACCGCTCAAATTCAAAGTCCACGAGAAGCCGACGATAATCGAAAGAAGCCTGATCCAAGCCTTACCGAACGGCGATCAAAGGAACACGCCGTCCTTTCGAGCCTCATAAAAAAGACCCAAGATCCGGAAGTCGGGTTCGAAGAATTCGAAAGCCATCTCCGGTATCTTTTCGCGTCAGCAAAGCACTTTCATGACTGGAAGGTCGTTCGCGAGCTGTCAAAATGACGATTGAGGCTTGTCGATGCACTCCACATTCCCGCGCGGTACGAGGAAGCCAATTCCACGACGTTTGGACAATACGAAAGTTTTGCCGAAACGGTGGAAATTCCCGACTGGCTCACCGGATATGCGAGCGTATTCCTGTCGTCAAAGGGAATATGTAAAAGCTATTGCCAGGACGAACTTGACGAAATCGCCGACGGAACCTGGTTCGATCCGCTTCGAATCCGACTTGCGGAAGCTCACAAGAACAAGAAGGTCGTGTCGGTAAACATGGTCGTGTCGGTAAAATTCCTCTCCGACGCGATTCGGTCGTTCGAGCGCGACGTCCAGACGATCATGCCGGACGTTACTTCGACCCCCTCGTTTTTCCTGCTTCTCGCTTCCTATGAAACGCTTCATTCGGCCGGATACCGTCCGTACCACGTGCGGGGAGGGGTTGATTCCAAGGCGACCTATTTGGATTTGATCCAAATGTTTTTGGAACGTTTTCCAGAAAAAACGCACCCGGAAGTCCACGAATACCTCGCCGGATTCTCTTTTCGGGGAGACGAAGCCGACTACCGATCTTCCCTGCTCTCGAGAATCGACTACGAAGGCGGCATGGAGAGAATCTTTGCCCGCGGGGAGATTCGGGAAAAAGCCATTGACGGGCTCATGGGGAGAATCCGAACGAAAATGGCCGATATCGAAAGGGGCGGTGAGTAAAAATGTTGAAATTGGATTTAAATACATTAAAATTCCGCAAATTTAAGCCTTAAATGATAAATATGGGGAAGGCGGCATTAAAATCGGCGGCTTGCGGGGCGATATTCTTTGCCACCGTCAGTTCCTTGTACTTCGTTCATGCCGCAATCACCGCGAGCTGGACGAACGTCTCGAGCATCGAATCGACAAGCGGCGCAACGCTCAGCGCGCAATCCTGGAATCAGATTCTTGGGAATTTGGAAACCCTGAAAAACCGGGTGGACACCTTGGATTCAAAGGTCGCGGTTCTCGAATCTCCCGGAGTCATCGCGCAGATTAAGACCGTACAAACCCGGGACAACAGCACTTTCTCGTCCCCCGTCAGCGGAAACGGAACCGTCATCACCCCGCTCAACATCGTCATGACCCCCAAGAAGGCCGGAAACATGGTCATTCTCGAATGGGTGGTGCACGGCGAAATCAGCCATAACAATAATTTTCTCGTAGCCCGGAACGGAACCCTCCTTCCAAACGCGACGAACGCTTCCAATAACCGCTGGGCCGGGGTCACTACGGCGGATTATGACAATAACGATTCGAGCACTCCGAACGAAAAAGTCATCCGAATCGTGGATTACAACAGCCTTTCCACCGAATCAACGTACCAACTCCTCGTTCGATGAGCGGGAGGCACTGCTTACACGTTCTATCTCAATCGGACCGTTGGGGCAAGTTGAGACGATTTGGAAACCGGCCTTTCAACGGGTGTCGCGATAGAAGTCGTCCAATAACGGAGACGCGCCCGGATTCGTCGTTATGAAAACCGTCCTTCGCAAGGACGGTTTTCATTTCGCGTTATCCGATGACGTCCCGCGGCTTGCTTCCGTCAGCGGGACCGACGATGCCAAGCTTTTCGAGAATGTCCATGACCCGGGCGGCGCGGCTGTATCCCAGACGCATGTGCCGTTGCAACATCGAAGTCGAAGCCTTTCCTTGGGATCGAACGAAGGCAATGGCATCCTCAATAACCTTCGGATCCTCTTCGAGACCAGCCTCCCCTCCTCCGACGGCGCCTTCGAAATTTCCCCGATCACCCTCGATGATTGACGGATCGTAGAGCTCTTCGAGCATTTCGGGATCAATGGTGAGCTTGATGCGGTTGACGACCAATTCGACTTCCTCGGTACTGACGAAAACCCCCTGTACCCGTTCGGGGGCCATCGAGCCTACCGGAGAAAAGAGCATGTCGCCCATTCCGAGAAGGTCTTCCGCCCCCTGGCGGTCGAGCACAGTACGGGAATCGACGAGCGACGCCACCGTGAACGCGATGCGCGACGGAATGTTTGCCTTGATGAGCCCCGTAATGACGTCAACCGAGGGGCGCTGGGTCGCGACGACCAAATGCATTCCGGCGGCACGGCCCATCTGCGCGATGCGGCAGATGGCAGCTTCTATTTCCTTTTTGTTTCCGGACATCATGAAATCGGCGAGTTCGTCGATAATGACGACGATGATGGGTTCACGTTTCTTTTTTTCTACCTTTTCGTTGTATTCGGCGACGTTTCGCACGCGGGCGTTTTTAAAATTGTCATAGCGGCGGATCATTTCGGCAACGGCCCATTTGAGGGCGTTCAGCGCTTTCTCCGATTCGCTGATGACCGGCGTGAGCAGATGGGGAATCCCATCGTACACGCCAAGTTCGACGCGTTTGGGGTCGATCATGATCATCCGGAGATCGGAGGGCGAGTTCTTGTAGAGGAGCGAGAGGATGATTCCGTTCATTCCGACGGACTTTCCCGATCCGGTCTGTCCCGCAATGAGGAGGTGCGGCATTTTTGCAAGGTCGCCCACGACGAAATCCCCGTTAATGTCCTTTCCGAGGGCGTAGGCGAGTTTGGATTTGTGGTGCTGGAAATTGGAATGTTCGACGACCTCCCGAATTCCCACCATGTCGCGACGATCGTTGGGAACTTCGATGCCCACGAGTCCGACTCCCGGAATCGGCGCCTGGATGCGGATGGATTTGGCTTTGAGCGCGAGAGTGAGGTCTTTTTTGAGATTTTCAATTTTAGAGAGCCGAACTCCGTCGCTTGGATCAAGACGGTATTGAACGACCGTCGGACCGACTTTTTCACCCGCCATCTCGACGTTGATGCCAAATTGGAGGAGCGTTTCCTGAATCATGAGGGATTTTTCGCGGATTTCGGAATCGGAGACCGTGTTTTTATGTTCCACCCTATGGAGAAGCGAGGCGGGGGGAAATTCCCACGTCGCGAAATCGGGAGAGGCCTTTCTGGGAACCGAATCGTGTTTTGGAGCCTCGGCAATGCCCGTTCTTACTTCGGAATCCGAACCGTTCGTGCCAAAAATGCCCGAGAGAAGCCCTTTGGGTTCTTTTTTGACGATGGGAATATGTTTAGTGGCGGAATTGATGGAAAGTTGTCCTTGGGGCCTGTTCTCGGAATGCTTCTTTTCACGATCGCGTTCCTTGCGGATTTCTTCGAGTTCGCGTTCGATTTCTTTCCGTTTGTTTTCGTATTCGGCCTTAAGTTTCCGGTCAACTTTCGCCTCTTTTCCGGATTCCCGTTCTTCGGACCGAAATTCCCGCACGACCCCCTTTACCGATTCCACGGTCGGCAATTTGGAATGGAGGTGCGAAATCACTTTCCGGTAGGAAATCCGGAGCGTGAGGTAGAGCGATACCAAAAGTGCCGCCACGAGAAAAATTCCGGCTGGCAAGCGTCCGAAAAGATCTTTGAACACGTCGAAAAAATCGAGCATGCCGTTGGATTTCGACGGATCCAACATTTCCGAGAGCGAGGTGACGGAAATCCAAAACAAAAGGAGTCCGAAGAACCGGGCCAGATTCCAGGAAAGACGGTTTATCGCAATCATGGCACCTATGGCCGCGACGATGGGAACAAAAAAGAGCTGGTAGCGGTGTCCGAGCAGGAAGGTAAGGCCCGATTCGAGAGCTCCCCCGACGAGCGATGAAGCATCTCAAAACGATACCAATGCGGCAAGGAACAATAAAACCCCTCCGAAAAACAAGCTTCGGAATTCCTGCCCGATAACGGGATTCTTCTGTTTTTTCTTTCTCGCCATGAATGCGGTTTCGAGTGATTCGGCCGAATTATACGCAAGGGGCTTCCGGAATCAAAGAAAAGCGCTTCCGGCTTGAAAAAACGGGGATTTCGAATATAACCGAACCACGACTTTTTTTCTTTTTTCCATGCTGAAATTCATCGAATTCCTCCGAAAGCGCCCGACAGACCCGACGATTCGGGCGATCCGCTTCGGATACGCGCTCGTACTCGCTTCGCTCCTCGCGCTGGCAAGCGGCGATTATTCCCTTCCATACGCCGCTTCGCTTGGAGAACCTCGCGCCACTTACGTCGAATTGGCCCTCGCGGGAATCGTGCTCGTTCCTGGTATCGTAGCGGCGTTCGGATGGTGCGTCGCCAAGCGGAAAACCGTTCGTCTCGCCCAAATTGCCGGAGCCGGATTCCTTTTCGTTCTTTCCGGCACGATTTCCTCCGTCCAACCAGTAACTACGACTCCTCAGGCAGTTTCGGAGAACGGATCGATCAGCGCTTCGGAATTGGCCAAGGGGGCTCAAGCCGAAGATTCGCCCATTAACGTCGCGGGATGGATTGGTTGGCTCGCGGTACTCCCCCTCCTCTCCGGACTTACGGGAAAAATGGTTACCGAAAAGTGCCTCAAACACGGCGAAGTCATCAAAAAAATTCGGGTTTAGTTCCGAAAACGGAGAAACCACGGATGAAAAACCCCGGAAGAATGAATCTTGCCGGGGTTTTTCTTGACGTTTTTCATAATGAACATATAAAAATACCGCCGTCTCGGCAAAAACCAATTTCACGAAGGAGAATCCCATGAAACTCGGCCTCAAGATCCTCGGGGTCGCGGCGGGATTCTTCCTGCTCGGCTTCCTTTGGTCGGAATACGCAAATGCCGTGTTCGTCTGGCAATCGGAACTTCCGCCGGCACTCAGAACGGCTGCCGCATTCGGAATCGGTACCGTGCTTTGGCACGCGACAGGATTCGATGACGCGATACTTTTCGCCCGAAACCTTTCCCTCTCAAAAACCCGGAGGGGGGCGATTCTCTCCCATCTCGGACTCTACGCTTCGGTCGCCGTGATGCTCGCTATCGTTTACATGAGCGGAAACCTCGTGGCCGATACCGTGCGCCAATTCCGGTGGATCATCGTCTTGGCCCTATGTTATGTCGCTTGGGAAACCTTCCCGAACGGACATTGGCTGAAAGGAGGGATTCTTGGATTCTTCGGCAAGATTTCCGAAGAAGGCGAACCGTCCGAATCAGGATCCCTCGAAAGGTTTCTCGGACGCTTCCGGTCGTGGGCGGCATATCCGTTCGTCTTGCAGTTCGCGACGTTCACGGCGAATTCTTCGGACGATTACGTGGCCAATGCCGCCGCGATGGTCGTGCTCACCGAAGATGCCGCGAAGGGCGCCCTGCTGGCGGGAGTGTTCTTCGGAGCCGCATCGATGGCTTGGCTCGTCCACCGCTATCACGAAAAAATCATTCCCAAGGATGTTCCGGCCCTCCGGGCTTGGATATTCCTCGGAGTCGCGACGGCCATCGCCGTCGCTTGACCCCTCCTTCGGGAGGGGTTTTCTTTTCGGAGGCGAAGTTTTCGGGCGCATTTTACGCGAAAACGCAAGCCGAAAAGTTGAACCGCCGGAAAATGTGCGATAGCATGGGAAGGAACCCACGAAAACTATGTCGAAAGCCGACAAAATACTCGACGCCGAAGCGCGAAGCGATTGGGCGGGAAAAATAGAAGATCGGGTGGAAGAGCTCTCGGGCCTGCGGTCGATTCTCGATCCCGAAACGAAAACCATGACGCTTTCGAGCATCAGGCACTTCATTTTGGGGGAAGATCCGGCAACGAGAAAGATGCTCGGACAAGTCGATCTCTTTTTGAAGGGCGAACTCAACCGCGCCGAAAAAGGAACCGAAAGGAGGTTGGCCGCCCTATTTTACGCCGTAGTCACGAAGACCCGGCTTTTTCCGGTGGAAACTCCGGAAATGCGCCGGCTTTTCCGGCTTTTCATCGAAGAAATGGACAGCCAACTTTCCCTCGTTACCCGAGTTCCGACGATGAACGAATTTTTTCGGGAAGCGGGAAAAAGCGGCCTGTTTTCGCAATTGAGACGACTGAAAGATTCCATCGAATTCCGATTGAAAATCCTCGATAACAAAGTTCGGGTCAATCAAATGCGGGCATTCCTTTTTCTTTGCGAATATTACGTCCATTTCCTTGAGCGGGCCTACAAGGAACTTTCGATGTCGGAACGCGTTCTCGAACTCTACGTCGTTCGGATGGACATCCGGAAAATCCACTTCTTCTTCGAACGCAAGTTCGGAGCGTGGTTCGGATTCACGTTTTTCCGAAGCATTTCGGCTTACGGAACGAGTTTCGGACGGCTCGCGGTAACCTGTTTGCTCTCCACCATCCTTTTTGGAAGCGTGTACTGGATGGCCGACTTCTTCGCTCCCGCGAACGTTCGGATGATCGCCGACCTCGGCGATTATTCGAGCTATCTGTTCAACTCGCTCGTAACCATCTCCGGACTCGGTATCGACGCAAGCCCGCAAACGGCTCTCCAGCGCTTCGCCATGGGAGTGAACACCGTATATGGAATGGTTGTTTTCGGAATGCTCTTCAACGTGATCTCTACGAAGCTCTCGATGAACAATTAGAATTTTTCCGTTCCGATTTTTCCC
Organism: Candidatus Altimarinota bacterium; assembly: GCA_024709505.1. Classification (GTDB taxonomy): domain Bacteria; phylum Patescibacteriota; class Gracilibacteria; order BD1-5; family UBA2023; genus JANJWP01. Next base: position 19,764 of record JANJWP010000006.1, read on the forward strand.
GAATCCGCCTATAAGAACACGAACTTCGATTCAAGATTTTCGATGCGTTTTTCGAGCGCCGGATGGGAAGAAAACAACGAGAGGAACGAAGATTTCGAGGCGATCTTCATCGTTGCGAGCTTTCCGTCATCAAACGCTTCGGTCTTTTCGGTCAACGACTGGAGCCGTCGGAGCGCCGCAACCATCTTGTCTTTTCCGACGAATTTCGAAGAACCCTCGTCGGCACGGTATTCGCGATGGCGCGAAAACCACATGAGAACCAGGCTCGCGAGAACCGAAAACACGATTTCAAGAACAATGACCGAAGCAAAGTATCCAATTCCCTGTCCGTCTTCGTTTTTAAATACCGCCTTGTCGATGATTCCGCCAATAACGCGGGCCGCAAAAATGACGAAGGCGTTGATAACGCCTTGAAGGAGCGTCATGGTTACCATGTCTCCGTTGAGAATATGAGCCATTTCGTGGGCAACGACCCCTTCGATTTCGGAAGGCGTCATGGCCTCAAGCAGACCAGTGGAGACCGCGACGAGCGAAGAATTCTTCGTGGCGCCGGTAGCGAACGCGTTCGGGTCCGGAGACTGGTAAACTCCGACTTCTGGCAGGGAAATGCCCTGTTCCTTGGCCATGCGGGCAACCGTCGTGAAAACGAGTTGTTCTTTGGGCGAATAATCCATCAATCGGGACTCCGAAAGGAGTTCGATCCCATAGGAACGCTTGGCCATCCATCGTGAGAGGAAAAGGCTGATGAACGAGCCGACGAAACCGTAAACGATGGCAAGAAGCGCGATTCCGGCATAGCCGCCAGCGCTCGCGGAAAGATTGATGCCGAAATAGCGTTCGAGAATGAGCGAAACCGCCGTCAACACGAGGATGACCGCAAGGTTCATGACAAGAAAGAGGAAAACGCGCTTTATGAAAGCGAACATACGAGCATGGTTAAAGAAAATCTCAGAGAAATCCGGAGGGGTTCCGGACAAAAAATTATACGCCCTTCCTCCTGAAATCAAGGGAAAGGGCGTAGAATTTGGATTCGGTTTAGCGGGAAGAGCAAGTTAGTGGGAAGAGCAAGTTCCGCATCCGCCGGATCCGCAAGAATCCGCCGTGGAACAACCGCCCGTTTCCCCGCCCCCAAAAATCGAAGCGAACATGGAGGAAAGTTCGGCTTGATCGGGAACGGTTCCCTCAAAAATCATATCCTTGAAATCGATGGATTCCTCTTCGATGCAAAGCGCCGGATTTCCGGAAATTCCCAGTTCAGCCTTATAAGCGGCGTCGTCGGTCGATTCCACCTTGACGAAGTCGGAAAGTCCGAGTCCCGCAAGCGCGGAAGACACGGACTTTTCGAGATTCGAAAGTTCCTCTCCGGAACCTACGAGTTTTACGAGCATGCTTGAAACGGTATTACGCGGCCGGGGTCTCGGTGGCCGGAGCGACAGCTTCCGCTGCGGCGGGAGCTTCTTCTTCGTCGCGGTTCGGCTTCGGAGCGTGCGCGGAAACGATAGCGTCGCTCATCGGGCTCAAGATTTCGAGCTTCGGATAGTTTCCGGCAATATCGGAAACGTGGATGACGTCTCCGATCTTTACGAGGGAATCGATGTTCACTTCAATCGCGTCAACGAGGTCAGACGGAAGGACCTTGACGTCGATTTGGTGGAGATTCGCCTCGACGAGGGCGCCTTCGACCTGGGCCTGGGATTTTCCAATGAGCTTGACCGGGATGGCAACGTGAATCTTTTCTTTCGCCGAAACGGCAAAGAAGTCAACGTGGAGAAAATCGCCGGTAACCGGATGTTTCTGAACTTCGTGTACGAGAACGCTGTGTTTCTTTCCATCGACGGAGAGTTCGACGAGATGGGTCTTTCCAGACTGGCGGAAAAGACGAAGGAAATCGGAATTTCCAACGGTTACGTGAACCGGGGCGAGTTTGTGGCCGTAAACGACTGCCGGAACCAATTTCTTGGAGCGGAGATCGGAGGGTTTCGCTGCGAGGTCGCGGGAGGCGGCAGAAAGTGCGAGCTTTTCCATTGTGGTCTAAAAAAACGACGACTAAAAATTGCGGACCGACGGATTATATGGGAAGTGTCCCTCTATGCAAATCGGTTTTTCGAAACCGGAACGGACCCCTATTTTCCGGCGGATGCGGCCCGTTCGGCCAAAAGCTCCTTCACGCCGATTTTGTCGCGCAAAAAACGGATGTCCTTTTGCGAAAGAATTGAAATAATGAGCTTGTCGTTGTATTCGAGACGGGATTCAAAGTCCTCTTGGCTCATTACGGCGTACTTGATTTTTCGCCCGAAAAACGCCCGTTCGAGAAAATTGTTGAATTCAATGCGGTCGAGCTCGCCCAAAACGAACACGTCAACGATGCGGTTCGAAGGACCGGCAAGAAGATCCTTGAGCCCTTCGGAAACCGACACGAGGGAAACGTTCTTCCTTCCCTTGAAAAACTCCTCGATCGGACCGATGGGATCGTAGGTTTTCAAGAATATCTCGGTGATTTCGTGGAAGATCGGACAATGCTTGTCGAGATAGTAGAACTTCTTTTTGTTCTCTTCGCGCGAACGGAGAATTCAAAGCTCTTCGAGATTCATGAGTTCCCGACGCACGGAATTAATCTGTTCGTCCAAATCGCGACAGAGTTCGCGGATGAAAAATCCCGCCTTCGAATTTCCCGAGACGTTTTCGATGACGAATTTTTCGAGAATTTTCGTGCGCGATTTGGAGCCGAAAAGCTTGGAGAGATTCATTGGGGGAACGGACCGGTTTTGAAAAATGTCCACGCATCGTGCGGAAAATTCGCCGGAAATATACGCCATTCGAACCGCGAATCAATATTTTCACGCTTTTTTTGCGTGGTTTTTTGGCTTGTTTAAGGCATTTTCGAATTTTCTTGAACAAACTATTTGTTTTTTTAAAAAACTACCTATTGTGTCTTAAGTTCATGCGATACAACTACATATTGTTTCCTTGAATCTATAAACACTATATATTGTGTCTTTACTTATCTCTTTACGGAATCTGTTCCCAATATGGCCATCTATAAGATTCGGAAGCGGAATGGAGCCATCGTGACCTTCGAAAAATCGAAGATCGAAACCGCTATCAAACGAGCGATCGAAGCGGTAGGCGGAACCGATTTTTCCCGCCTTTCGGAAATGACCGACAAGGTCGTCGCTCTCGCGGAATCCTCGGCGGGAGGAAGCATTCCAGACGTCGAAACCGTCCAGGACTGCGTGGAAAAAATCCTCATTAAAGAAGGCCACGACGAGGTCGCGAAGGCCTATATCCTCTACCGCGAAAAACGGGCCGAAGCCCGTCATGACCGGCAAGTCGTCGTCGAAGTCGGAAAGACCATGGACGAATACCTCGACCGCACCGACTGGCGCGTCAACGCGAATGCCAATTCCGGTTACTCGCTCGGTGGCCTCATCCTCAATACTTCCGGAAAGATTACGGCCAACTACTGGCTTTCCCACATCTATCCCGCCGAAATCGGCGAAGCGCACCGAAACGGCGATTATCACATCCACGACCTCGACATGTTCTCGGGGTATTGCGCGGGATGGTCGCTCCGGCAACTTCTCGAAGAAGGGTTCAACGGCATGCCCAACCGCATCGAATCAGCACCGCCCAAGAACCTGCAGGCCGCCATCAACCAGATGATCAACTTCCTCGGCACGCTCCAGAACGAATGGGCCGGAGCCCAGGCGTTCTCGAGCTTCGACACCTATCTCTCCCCTTTCGTCCACAAGTACTCCGAAGAAATCCGCGCCGATGTCGAGCGTCATGGAATCACGTTCGAAACCGAAGCGGCAAAGGAAAAATACGTCGAGGATAAAACCTACCAATACGTCGTGCAACAGATGCAGAATTTCGTATTCGGTCTCAACGTCCCCTCCCGTTGGGGAACCCAAACGCCGTTCACGAACATTACGCTCGATTGGTCGTGTCCGGAAGATTTGCGGGACAAGGCGCTTCATCTTGGAGGATACGAAGCGGGGGGCTATTCCAAGACCTACGGCGAACTCGACCGGGAACGCGCCGTCATCAACAAGGCGCTTCTCGAAGTCTACGCGGCAGGAGACTACCGCGGACGCGCGTTCACCTTCCCCATTCCCACGTACAACATTACCGAAGATTTTCCCTGGAACGATGAGAACGTCGATTCCCTCTTCGCGGTAACGGCCAAGTACGGACTCCCCTACTTCCAGAATTTCGTAGGATCGCAGTACAAGCGGGTAAAAAACGCCGACGGTTCGTATTCCACCGTCGTAAACGAAGAAGCCTACAAGCCGGGCGCAGTACGCTCAATGTGCTGCCGGCTCCAACTCGACCTGCGCGAACTCCTCAAGCGCGGAAACGGCCTTTTCGGTTCGGCTGAAATGACCGGATCCATCGGGGTCGTCACGCTCAACATGGCTCGCATCGGATACTTGACCAAGGGGGATGAGGAAGCCTTCCGGCGGCGAGTGAAACACTTGATGGACCTTGCGAAATCTTCGCTCGAAATCAAGCGCAAAGTCCTCTCGCAGTGGCTCGAACGCGGACTCTACCCGTACACCTACCGCTACCTCCGCTCGTTCCGTAACCACTTCTCGACCATCGGCCTTAACGGCATGAACGAAGCCATCATCAACTTTACCGACGGCAAAGAGGATATTTCGACCGAAGCCGGAGAACGCTTCGCGCTCGAAATGCTCGACTACATGCGCAATATTCTCAAGGAATACCAAGAAGAAACCGGAAGCATGTACAACCTCGAGGCGACGCCCGCGGAAGGCACGACCTACCGCTTCGCCCGGGAGGATAAAAAACAGCTTCCCGGAATCATCCAATCGGGAACTCCGGAAAACCCCTACTACACCAATTCGACCCAGCTTCCGGTAGGATTCACCGACGACGCGTTCGAAGCGCTCGAATACCAAAACAAGCTCCAATGCAAGTACACCGGCGGAACGGTGCTCCACCTCTACATGGGGGAACGCCTCTCCGACGCCCAGGCCTGCAAGACCCTCGTGCGCAAGGTTATGGAAAACTACCAAATGCCATACATCACCGTCACCCCCACGTTCTCGGTCTGCCCGAAGCACGGATACGTCAACGGCGAACACGACTATTGCCCCAAGTGCGACGCCGAAATCGGCTACGCCGGAGGCCCGAAGTTCGACGTCGAAACCCGTGCGAAATACACCGCGGACGACATGAAATTGGAAGCCGTTAAATCCGCATAAAAAGCGGAGCGGGGGCTTCGAATCTCCGCTCCCACGCATTTCCGTTAACTTAACTCACCCCATGGATACCAACGACATCAAGAACGCCGCTGCCGGCGCCATTCTCGGAGGCGCGCTCCTCGCCGCGAACCTCGCCTCCGCCGCCGGGACCACCAACGCTTCGTTCTTCGACGCGAACGGTAACGAAATCCAGCGCACCAAGTGCGAGATCTACACCCGCGTCATGGGCTACTACCGCCCGGTCAGCCAGTTCAATAACGGTAAGAAATCCGAATTCTATTCCCGCAAGTACTTCGACGAGTGCAAGACGGCGAACTCGAAGTTCATGGAAGAATTCGGCGGAGAAGAATCCGACGCGAAGTAATATACCGATCATTTTTCGAATCAGCCTTCTCCACCGCGCCCGCGAAAACCTCGCGGGCGTTCGAAGACGGCGGATTTCGCCACCTCTCCCCATATTGCCGCCATGCTCCTCTCCGAAGGCGTACATCACGTTCTCGAAACGTTCCACGCCCCTCTTAAAAAAGATCTCCCCATTGTTCTTTCTCTTGCCGAAAAGGTCGCGAGAGTTCATGGAGACGTCCATGGCGAATTGATTCGAATATTGGAAATCGTCCAAAGCTTCGCGTTCGAAATGCAGGACCATCTGAAAAAGGAAGAGAACGTTCTTTTTCCCTTGATGCTCGAACTCGACGCTCTCGCCAAAACCGGAGAAAAACCCGCTTTCCATTGCGGAAGCGTTGGAAATCCAATCCGACGGATGCACGTTGAGCACGGGGATTTCGACGCCATGTTTTCGGAGCTTCGGAGCCTAACGAACGGTTTTATCCCCCCGGAAGACGCCTGTAAAAGCTACGAAGCGCTCTTTTTCCTGCTTCGGAAAATGGACGGCGAACTTTCCTTGCACGCGGCATACGAAGAAGAGACGCTCTTTTCCGAAGCGATGAAGAAAGAATCCGCCTGTCTCGAAAAATAGCGGAATGACCGCCTTTCCCGTAAAAACGCGTTTTTCGCCCCTCTTCCATGATCCTCTCCTGAGTCGATAAATTCACGCTCCTCGATTTTCCGGGAAAAACCGCCGCGACCGTTTTTACGGGCGGATGCAACATGCGATGCCGGTTCTGTCACAATCCCGAATTCGTATTGCCGGAACGCCTCTCGGAAATGAAGAACGATTTCATTCCCGAATTCGCGTTCTTCAAATTCCTCGATTCGCGCAAGGGTTTTTTGGACGGCATCGTCGTCTGTGGCGGCGAACCCACCGTCCATAACGATTTGCCGGAATTCCTTCGCGAAATTAAAAATCGGGGATTCCTCGTGAAACTCGATACGAATGGCAATCGTCCCGATATCGTTCGGCGCGTTATCGCCGAAGGGCTCGCGGACTATTTCGCCGTTGATGTGAAACATTCCCCCGCGAAATACGAAACGCTCTGCGGCACGGGCGCATCGTTCGAAAAAACGGTGGAATCAGCCCGACTGATCATCGAATCGGGCATTGACCACGAATTCCGCACGACCGTCGCCCGGGGCGAACACACGAGCGAAGACATTGAAGAAATCGCCCGGGCGCTCTCGGGCGTCCGGAGGCACTTTCTCCAGAATTACCGGCCCGGAAACGTGCTCGATGAAACGTTTCGCGGAAGTCCGTTCGAATCGCGCGAGCTCGAAGCCTTCGCGAAGACGTTCTTGGAAGCGGGAATCCCCTGCTTTATGCGCAATTAATTTGACTTATTATTTTCAATACCTATAAAAATATGGGATTCTCACTGAAAGGGAGGGCTTAACCCATGGAAGCCGCAACGAAACACGTCGCCATATTCGCGGAAGGTCGGATGAAGGCCTTCGGACTGCTCATGGAAGAGGAGGGAGAAATCCAAACCATTCTCCATACAATCCCTCCGATACTCCTTGCGGAAATCGCTCGGGAATCGGACGGGAATCCGAAGGTTCGCTACTGCCTCGACGCCTCCTGCGATCCGTTTTCGGCCGAAGTTTCCGTTCTCGTCGTCTTTGAAAATCCGACGACGGTAATCCACGTGCTTGGCATGGATTTGGATGACGAAGACGAGGTCGTCGCCGTCGGAGTTCTCGAATGGGATTCCATTCAGTTCGCCGAAATCGACGAATCCAGTCTCATCGCCTGAATTCTCTCGGACTTTGGACCATCAAAAACCATGGTCCGTCAAAAAAACATCCCCCGCCTCGGCGGGGGATTTTCTTGGCCTTTTAATTCCGGAAAAACTATTTGACCGGGTAGAGCTTCTCAAAATATGCCTTTGCCTGCGCGAGCTTCTTTTGTACTGCCGCATCGTCGCCGACGGAAAGTTCCTTGGGCGAAACCTTAAGGGTAAAATCACCCCGGTATCCCGCATCGCGAAGCTTAATGAGCAGGCTTTCAAGCGGAGCGTCACCACGTCCCGGAAGAAGGTCCTCGCGGTTTCCTGAACGGTCGGAGAGAATGACGTTGCAAATGGTGTTTCCTAGCATCGCGTAGGTCTTCATGAGATCGACGCCTGATTCGGGATCAACGTTGGAAACGTGAAGCGACGTTTTCCCGGTGAGCTTTTTTACCGAAGAAAGAGTCGCATCCTTGTATTCGGGAATGAAAAACAAGAAGGTCTTCGGCTCGACGTTAATGATCGAAAATGGGATTTCGGGATAATCCTTAGAAATTTTCGGAATCCGTTCGTTAAACCAGGTTCCATCCTTATCCAAGCGGTGCGGAGGATAGAAGTTTACGGTTTTTGCCCCAAGCGTTTTCGCGAGTTTGGCGACGGCTTCGACGGCATCATCATTCATTTTCCGTTCGTAGGCCGTAACGGCCGCAACCGGAATCCCGATGGAATCGGAAAGCTCTTTGACGTATTCGGCATTCTCGGTGTCGAAATTCGTCGAATCAAGATCGAGACAGACGCCGTCGTAGTTGGCCTCTTTGGCGATTTTGAAAATCTTATGGAGGCCGTAGCCTTTAAGCGAAGCGGTCGAAAGGAGGAGCATATCGGAAGAAACGTGTTTTTCACAGTATACTGGAATACGCCCGGGAAAGCAAACGGCTCGTTACCCGTGGATGTCGCCCAGCATTCGTTTGACGCTGGGCAAATCTTCGCGGTAAGTCATGCCGAACCACGGATCCTTCGAGGCGACGACGCGGACTTTGATCCGCCCTTCGTTCGAAAGGTCGCTCATGGCCTTGGGGAGGAAGAACTCGCGCGAAAAAGCGTCCGGTTCACGGAAGAATTCTTCGAATTTTTCTTCGAGCATGGAAAGGAACCGCTCGTCGAAACCGAAGAAATTTACCGAAACGAGCGTGTCGGGAGCGAATTCGGTACCGGCTTCCGGGTTTCCGACGTTGCCGTTCGGCAAGAGCGAAATACCACCGCATTCGACGATGCGGTCGAGATATCCGTCCGAATCGGCGAAACACACGCCGCGGGAAACCGTTCCGGCTTCCGAAAGCGTCGAAGCGAGACCGAAGCACACGAGCGCGTATTCGGGAATCCCCTCCCCTCTTCGTGCGAACTGCCGTGCGAGACTGACGAAGCCGTCTTTTCCGTAGTAGTCGTCGGCGTTGATAACGGCGAACGGCCCGTTCAAAAGACGGCGCGCGGCACGGACGGCATGCCCGGTTCCCCACGGCTTGGTTCGTTCAGGCGGCGAAGTGACTCCTTCCGGGAGGTCGTCCAAATCCTGGAACGCGTATTCGACTTCGAGCTTTCCTTCGTATTTGCTGCCGACTTTCTCTTTGAAAAGCGCTTCGAAATCCCGGCGGATAACGAAAACCGCGCGCGAAAATCCCGCCTCCATGGCATTTCTTACGGAGTAGTCGAGAAGGGTGTTGCCCTCGTCGTCCATCGCTTCCATTTGTTTGAGTCCTCAGAAGCGGCTGCCCATTCCGGCAGCCATGACGAGAACCGTGAACTTCTGCTCCATAGTGGGATCGGTATGGGAAAATAACGGGAAGAGATTCGAAAAAGCGCCGGTTCGATGTCCGGCGCCGGTTTCGATTAGAGGACGGCCTTTCCGCCGAGGTACGGCTGGAGGACCTTCGGGACGCGAACGGTGCAATCTTCGTTCTGGTAGTTCTCGATGATGGCGACGAGCGCGCGTCCGCAGGCGAAGGCGGTCGCGTCGTTGGTATGGATGAGCTCGAGCGATCCGTCGGCGCGGCGTACGCGGGTTTGGAGACGGCGGGACTGGTAGTCGGTCATATAGTCCGCGGTGTGGGTTTCGCGGTACTTGCCCTGCCCCGGAAGCCACGCTTCAATATCGGAACCTTTGGCATTGGGTTTGCCAATGTCGAAGGTGCACTTCTGGAGTTTTTGGTACGGGATTTCGAGTTTTTGCATGAGCCATTCCTGGATTCCGGAGAAGAGCAGGTGCTCGTCGTGGGAGGTTTCGGCGGTGGAAAAGCTTTCCATTTCCATCTTGTCGAACTGGTGCATGCGGATGATGCCTTCCATGTCCTTGCCGTAGGTTCCGGCTTCGCCTCGGAAGCTCGTGGCGTATCCGAGATAGCGCACCGGCATGACGGATTCATCGAAGATTTCATTCGCGTGCATCGAACCGAGAACGTGTTCGGCCGACCCCTGGAGCCAAAGGTCTTGACCTTCGATCTTATAGCGGTCTTCGCGCGGTTCGAGACGGTCCATCGCGTCGTACGGCGCGGTTTTAATCATGAACGGCGGAAGTACCGGCGTAAACGGCTTGGTAGAAACCTTAAGGCCATGTTCCTTGACGATTGCCGCGATGACGGCTTCGTCGCCGAGGGAATCCATTACCCAGTTGATAAGCGCGAATTGCAGGCGGACGAGCTCGCCCTTGAGGTAGGCGAAACGGGAACCTGCGACGTTTGCGGCGCGATCTTTGTCGATCCATCCGCGAATTTCGGCGATTTGGGCGTGGTTCTTGGGTTCGAAGGAGAACTTGGTGGGCTCGCCACAAACGCGCACGACGACGTTTTCGTCTTCGGAGAGTCCGACCGGAGTGTCAGCGGTGGGAATATTGGGAATCTTCTTGTAGATCGCCATGAATTCGGCTTCGACGGTTTCGAAACGCTCTTCGAGTCCGGCGAGCTCCTCTTTAATAGCCTTGGACTTCGCAATGAGCTCCGGATCAGGTTTTCCACCCTTCATCATATCGGAAAGCCTGTTTCGTTCGGCACGGAGATCGTCCACCTTCTTCTTGAGTTCGATGCGTTCTACGTCGAGTTTAATGGCAAGGTCGAGATCAACCTTGGCACATTTGTCGGCAATGGCTTTGGCGACAATTTCGGGGTTGGAACGAAGGATTTTAATGTCAATCATGGAAACGGGAAAAAAGGACCGAAACCGAAAAACGGTCCGAAAACCGCTCGAGAATCGCGAATACCTGGGAATTATAGGAAAAAATCGGCGGAAGCAAGGGGGAGCTACGCTTTCATGAATTTTCTCGGGAATACCGTTTTTTCAATCTCACGGATGCGTACTTCGTGGGAGAGGGTTTCGGAAAGCCGTTCGAAAGCCTGTCCGAAAAGGATGCGAGTATTTTCGTGTTCCGCTCTGGATTCCGTTCGGAAATCTTGAAAATCAGCACTGAGTCCATCAACTTTCGTTTCCAGTGCATCAAAGCATATCTCGAGTCCGTCGAACCGAGTCTCCAATCAGTCGAACCGGGTTTCAAGCGCATCAACTTTGGTTTCAAGACCGTCGAACCGGGTTTCAAGCGCATCAACTTTGGTTTCAAGACCGTCGAACCGAGTCTCCAATCAGTCGAACCTTTCATCGACCATGTCGAACCTCTTGTCAATCGCCTCGAATCTTCCGTCAATCGAATCGAACCTCTTAACGGCCGTCTTCTGAAAGGCTTCCATCGAATCGAACTTGGCAATGACCAACTTTTGGAACTCCGTATTCTCCATGGAAAAATCCGTTAGGAATAATCCGTGCCGCTCTCACGTTTGCAATACTTTACGGCGTGAAGCACGAAAAACAAAGAAAAATCCTGGAAACCTATTTGAGAAATATCATCACCCCGTCGTCGGAATCGGTCATGACGATTTCGTGGGGGATACCGAGTTTTTCGACGTGCGCGTAAAAATCGGCCATTTTCCCGCGGAATTTTACGACGTCGTCTACGACGAGCCACCCCCCTTCGCGCACGAGGGGCCATGCCATTTCGAAAATCCGGGCGGTGGAACGTTTTTCGGCATCGATGAAGACCGCGTCGAACTTTTCCGCCAGAGTGGGAAGGAAGTTGAGCGCGTCGGCAAAAACGTGTTCGACCACGTGGGAAAATCACGCTTTTAAAACGTTAGCGACGGCCGCGTCATAGGAAGGCTTGGAAAAATCGACGGTGACGATGCGCGGAGAATCTTCGGCTTTCGCTCCGACTTCGCTCATGACGGCGGCGAACGTAATGGTCGAATATCCGTGCGCGGTACCGAGCTCGAGAAGACTCATGGTGGAATGTTTGCGAACGAGCCCCGCAAGAAATTCGCCGGTTTCGAGGGAAATCGAAGGGACGCTCGCCGAGAGATTGCGGGATTTGAGAAGCCCGAGAAACGCTTTGGTATTGGAATCCATAGGAATTGCTTATCCGCCGTTTTTTGGCGACCGATATCCCGTTTAAGATATTCGCGTTTGCAGAAAAAGAAAACCGCCCGGGGTTTTTGGGGCGGTTTTCTTTAAGAACGTTTTTATTTCATGGCGTTCGCTCTTACGGGTTCCTATTCGGAGGCTGAGTTCACGTCGGTGCGGCAGGATCCGCGGGCTTGCTGTTCGGTGCCGGCTGAGGCGGGACTGTCGGCTGAGGCGGGACTGTCGGCGGAACGCCCCCGTTTTGCCGTCTCTGCGCTTCACGAACCTCTTCCTCAAGCTCTTTTTTATCGAGAATGCCCTCCTGCGCACGATTAAGACGAGCGGTGGGGTCAAGAGCCTTATTGTATTCCTCTATCGCGATGCGGAAATTATTCGAGTCATTCGCTTCCTCGAAGCCTTTAATCAGTTTTTCTTTCAGCCTTGGTTCGAGCGCTGTTTTTTGAACCAATTTAATCCAATCACCCTTGTCTTCGGCGGTAAACTTATTGTCCAATATCGCCTGTCCCCTATGGGCAAGAAGTTGTTCTTGGGTGTTTTTTAAGGTAATGGCGGCCTTATTCGTGTTTTCGGCCAGGGCCGCGACCGCCTTCTTTGCTTCCATGACATCCTTCGTTACCCCTCCGCCAAATTTCGCACCAAGATCCGCACCTTGGGTTGACCAGTTGCCACGGGCGGACTGCTCGATTCCGGATTTAATGCCTCAGCCAAAAGCTTGAAGCCCTTCCATGCTCATCTTTTTTCCACCGCCAATAGGTATCGGCATGTATTTCGGCATGTCCATGGCGAGTTTGCCCATGTTTTCGCCGAATTGCATAACCGGGCCGGCGGCTTTCGCCGTAATGTCGCTGGATTTCAATGCGGCCATGACCGCCATCCAAAGCACGACGATAGCCAGAATCTGGACGATAACCTTTCCAATGGAACTCGAAGCAAGCTTGACGAATCACTGGCTGCCATCTTTGGCATTTGCCGCAGCATCTTTGACGGATTGTCCAATGGGAAAGCCCTTCACTTCGATCGTTGTTTCCTTGCCTTGGGGCCCCATGACAAAAGTGGCATCGCCTTCTTTTACGTTTTCGTCCTTCGTTCCCGCCGAGAAGAACGAACTGTTTTCGGGCGAAATCGGTGCATTTTCAGCTTTCTTGATAAAAAGGAGTCCGAACGCGAGGGCAGCCGAAACGTAGACCGGAACCAACGCGAGGGAAATGAACGACGTAAAACTGAAATCTTTCATTTGTTCCGCAAACTTTCCTTTTCCTTCAAGAAAATAGAAAAGGCCGAAGAGCGGGGAAAATATCGCAATAACCCAAAGATAGAACGCCCTCGTCAAAAGTGCGAAACAGAGCGTGAGCATGAGCAGCGCGTATACGATGAGGAATATTCCCCAAAGTCCGATGGTGATCACCAGATCGGCAATATTTCCCATCGATTTGAGATTCACCCCGTCGATTTCCTTTATCTTCTGAACCTTAAAAACGTCGTACGCATACAAGTTCAAGATTCCATAGGTTCCCTTATCGGAAGCGAGAAAATCTTTAAAAAGGACCGTGTTCGTCTCTTCGCTGCATTTGAAAAACTTTCCGGAAACTTCGGATGGCTTCGCTTGGGAGGTTGAAGCGGTAGAACCGGAAGCAGTTTTGCCCTGCCGAAGTTTATCGAACGAAAGCGTGCATTTTTGGGGCATTTCAAACTTCGGCTCGGATTTATCCTTCGCATCCGAAGCCGAAACGATTCCCGAAGAAAGGATATCCGCCGGAAGACGCAGAACCGACGCCGTAAGAAGATTGCTGATCGAAAGGATTCCCGAAACGATGAACCACGTGAACGGCACGATGAGGATTCCCGTTACGAAGCGCGGCAACGCCTTTTTCATGGCGTAGTGCTCGCCTCATTGGCCGAAGATGTTCATGAACGCCATCGCCACGAGTAAAAAGGCGAAAACGACGTAGACCACGTTGGAAACGAGTACCCATAACTGGTGGATGATGGGGCGGAGGCCGAAAATTTCTCAAAACGTCCAGTCCGGCGAAAGGAGCCACCCCGCAATGAAGGTCGCGGGAAGAAAAACCATCATGACCGCTTCGATCACCCCGTTGACGAACGAAGCGCCGCCGGTTCCCTTTTGTTCGACGGGCGTAGCAGGAGATTTTGTCGCAGCGGGAGTGTCGGCGGCAGCGGCAGCAGCAGGAACCCCTTCTAAAACGGCAATCCCTCAAAATCCTTCGGAACCTTCCGGAAAGTCGAGCGTTCAAAAGGTCCAAGAAACGGTCGCGAAGAGCGCGAGGGCAATGGAGCGGACGGCGTTTGGAGCGAGGAGATCGGAAATCCGCGTTCGGAGATTCATACGCATGACGGCAAAAATGGGTCTTGTCCCCATTGAACCACATCCTTTCCAAACGCGCAAATTCCCGAAGCCCGTTTTAAACGACGGTTCTCCGGGAATTTTCCGAACGGCGCTTAACGGCGGTATTGGGAGCCTATTGCGATTTGAACTCCGCTTCGGTCTTTATGAGCGTGAGCTTTCTCATAAGCTCGGTTCCGCTGTCGGGAAGCACGATCGTCACGTCCTTAATGAGGGCTTCGCGGTTATTGATGAGCGTGTCGAGCAGGAGCTTGTTATGGGCGTTGAGCGCTCCGAACGTCGTCGCGAAGCGTTCGACGAACACGAGGTAGGTCCGCGCGTAGGTTTCGCGGTCTTTTTGTTCGAGGTACTGCTCGAGGAGCTCTTCGGTCTTGTCGTAGTCGAGATTCTTATAGGAAGCGGTGAGTCCGGCCTTAATCGCTTCAATTCTCGTGGTCGAATCGGTAATGGCGGCCTGAAGTTCCGCGCGCTGGGCCGAAAGGGTCTGGAGGTATCCAGCCGTCGTTTTGTAGCGGTATTTCAGTTGGTCGGTGAAGCTTTCCAAGGTTGCCTGGCGATCGGAAGACTGGTCAAGAATCCGATTCACGTCGGTCTTGAGGATGTTAAGGTATTCGCTTGCGGCCACCATGTTGCTCGAGATGACCTTTTTCCTCCCCTCCCCCTTGTCGGCCAAAACCGCCGCGATGGGCATCACGTCGTCATAAAGGCGGACGGGAGTTTCGGTCTGTGCCTTTTTGGAAAGTCCGACGTTGAGCGAAAGCGCTACGGCCGTATCACCCAAATAGGGCACGGATTTTCGCTTGAATTCGACGTCGTTTCCGTTGGCGTTCGCCTGGCTTCAGGCAGAAGCCGAACGGTACGAGACGTAGGCGAGATTGACGAAGAACGAAAGAAGTATCCCGAGAAGGAGAACCCGGCGGACGAAGTCCTTGATTTCGGAGCGTAAAACCATAGGATGGCAAGCGATGGAAATGCCGGCGGAAAAGGCCGCCGAATCTCGAAAATACGCTCCAATCTTAGTCACGTACCACCATTTTGCAAATGCGGAAAATCAAAGCCTTCTTCCTTCTCCTTGCAGCGGTTACGGCGCCATTTTCGCCGATGGCTCCTTCGGTGAGCGTTCGGGAGGTCCACGATTACCGCGAAACCGTGCATTCCGTCATGGTGACGAATTCCCCGAATTACGCCGTTTCCGCTTCCGCGGAAGGAGTGTTTCACTCGGTTGACGGATTCGAAACTTCCGGAGAAGTGAAGCTCGGCGGCGGAACCGAAAGCGTCGTTTTCGCCTTTCCAAAAGGATTTGAGGCCATCGAGGAATCTGATATCCGCGCAACGCTCAGTTCGAACGGAAGAACTGAAGTCCGTTTCGCCGATTTGGACGACGGCGGTGCGGCAACCAATCTCGACGGGCGGCTCTTCACGGCTCCCGCGGTTTTCCCGAACGCCCGAACCGTTTCCTACCGAATCGTTACGAAAAACCCACTTCCCAAGGGGGTAGAAATCATCGCGACCGACGTATCCTCGAAATCGCTCCGGTTTCAGGTTTCCTCCGCGCGGAAAATGGCGGCGGCAAGCGGCGGAGTGGCCGTCGTTTCACGGTCGGAATGGGGAGCTGACGAAGAATTCCGCTACCGCGACTCCGCGACTTGGAAGCCCATCATCGAAAAACTCGCCAAAGAGAACGAGGTTGAGCCGAGCGCCGCAATCAAGGCGTATCGCGAAAAAATGGCCCGTATCGAATCGAAGCTTCGACACGATTTCCCAGATCAGTACGAAGCGGTCGAAGCCGTTTCCGAAGAAAATGGGCGTCCGCTCGTCTGGCCCGTCCAACAGACTCGCAAGGTAGAAAAAGTCATCCTTCATCATACCGCCGAAAACAATCTCAAAGACTTGGACGACGCCTCTCTCCTCCGTTCAACCTACCGCTACCATGCCGTCACCCGAGGATGGGGCGATATTGGCTATAACTACGTCGTCGGACAACGCGGGACGATCTATGAAGGCCGCGCGGGCGGCGATTACGCCGTTTGAGCCCATGCGTCATGGAACAACCGTTCGACGGTGGGGGTCAGCGTCATTGGAAATTTTGAGGTCGATAACCTCAATTCCGACCAGCTTTCGGGAGTGAAAAAAATCCTTGAAGCCCTTTCGGAGAAGTACGGGATCGATTTTTCAAAAACGTCGTTCGCCCACCGGGAATGCCCCTCTTCAAAAAACTGCGACGTAGAAAGTTATTCGACGCAAAACCTCATCGGCCACAAGGACGTCGGCTACACCGCCTGCCCGGGAAAAAACTTTTACGCCCTTCTCCCCGCCTTGCGGAAAGATGCCTCCTACTCCCTGGGACTGAAAGCG
>JANJWP010000013.1 GCA_024709505.1 Candidatus Altimarinota bacterium
TTCCGCTCCTTTTCTCGGGGTTGGCAGAGGCTCGGTTAGAAGGTCTCGGCGACGTGCTTCAGGAGGATTCGGCGGTCTTCGGGAAACTTGACGTTCTCCAGGTACGAAACGACCGCGGCGAACATCCGGAACTGGTTGTCGTCTTTGAAGAGAAAGGCGTTCCCTTCGAATTTCATCGGATTGAAGTCTTTGAGGATTCCCGAAAAAACGTTTTTTTCCGGAACGACGGGAACGACTCCCGCCTTCATGCATTTTACGAGATCGACCTCCTCCCCTTCTCCGTCGGAAACGACGAAATCAAACGCGTAAAGTTCGTTTTGATTGGCTTTGGAAATGCTGACGACGTTCTTGAGATGGGGAATTTCATCGGTCGTTACGGCGACGGCGGCAATTCCGATGGCGGACATTCCTTCCAAAAGGAAATCGCGTTTGGCAGGATTGCAAACGGCAACCAACGCGATTGCCTGAACTGATTTGGGAAAGGCATGCGCATCACGGAGTCCTACTTTGGCGGATTCCTTGGCGGAGCGGAGTTCGGAGATTCCGGGAGCGGTCTTGGGAACGTTCATAAAAAAGGTTTTTTGGTTTTGATTTCTTTCGTCTTCCATTAGAGTACCACACGTTTTTTCCTCCTTCCACGAATTGCGCTTGACGAATGAATAAGAACTTTTGGAAAGATTTGGCGGCCAAAGGCCCCATCGTCGCGTTGGCCCCCATGGACGGCTACACCGACGGTCCGTACCGGCTCACCGTACGCAAGACCGCGCCAAGCACGGTGGTTTTTTCGGAGTTTTACAGCGCCGACGGCTTGGTGCGCTCGAAGCACCTTGCGAAAGAAGTGCTTCCGCACGACGGAATCGAACGCCCGCTCGTTTTCCAGATTTTTGGAAAAGATCCCGAAATGTTTCGCGAAGCGGCCAAACTCATCGAGGCCTCCGGCGCGACGGGCGTGGACATCAACATGGGTTGCCCCGCGAAAAAGGTCGTCAAAAGCGGACACGGTTCGAGTCTCATGATCAATCGCGACACGGCTTTCCGCATCGTCGAAGAAATGGCCAAGGCCGTAAAAATTCCGGTATCGGTCAAAACGCGGCTCGGTTGGGCGGACGACTCCCTTCTCGTGGAATTCTGCCAAGGATTGCAGAACGCCGGGGCCGACCTCATTACCGTCCACGGACGCACCTACCAGCAAGCGTTCTGAGGAAAAGCCGATTTCACGGGCATCTACGAACTCAAACGGCACCTTTCGATTCCGGTTCTCTGCAATGGCGACATCACCGACTACGACGACGGGATTTCCAAGCTCGGAAACCTCGACGGATTCATGATCGGACGGGCGAGTTTTGGAAACCCTTGGTGCTTCCTTCCGGGAAAATACCGTCCGACCTTGGGCGAAATACTCGAAACCATGGATTCGCACGGAGCGCTTCTCGTCGAAAAAAAGGGGCGGAAAGGCGCTTTGGAGGCTCGAAAGCACCTCGTGGAGTACCTCCATGGGTTTCCCGGAGTGAAAAATTACCGCACCCGTTTGGTCTCGGTGGAAAATATCGAAGATATCCGTACAATTTTGGACGACATCCGGAAGGACTGGCCCGAGCTGCTCGACAAGGTTCCCGACGGTTCGGCCATCCCCCGGAAATTCGAGGGCATCGAGAATTGTCCGACGGACTAAAACGCGTTCCGCCTTCCCCTTATCAAACCCCCTATGAAACACCTCTCCCGCAAGGAATTCGCCGACGTGGCGGAAGAATACATCCGCAAACTCAACGAAATCGCCGACAAGCACGGCTATTCGGTCATTACGGCGTTCTACATCGAAGGCACCGACGAGGAGCCCATCGACTATTCCATCGACTGGCGGAACATGAGCCTCAACGAAAACCTCCACGCGCTCGCCCGTTGGACCCAAGACATCATGAACAGTTACGACGAGGAAGAAGACGCCGAAACCGAATGAGGGGAGGCGCCCTTCGGCGATTACCCGCCCAAATACTAACCGCCGGAGAAAATTTGGAAGATCCGCGGATCATCGTCGTCTATTGACCGACGGCATCGGGAAAAACCGCGCTCTCGCTCGATTTGGCGGAGCGTTTTTCGGGAGAAATCATATCGGCGGACTCACGGCAGATTTTTCGAGGAATGGACGTGGGAACCGGAAAAATCCGCCCCGAGGAAACGCGGGGAATCCCCCATCATTGCCTCGACATCGCGGAACCTGACCAGGATTTTTCGGTCGCGCTCTTCGTGGAAGCGGCCGAAGCCGCCATCCGCGATATCCTAAAACGGGGAAGACGACCCGTGCTTTGCGGCGGAACGGGACTGTATCTCGACGCGCTCCTCTTCGAATTCGACGTTCCGGAAGTCGCTCCGGATCCGAAGCTGCGCCAAGAACTCGAAACGCTCCGCGCCGAATTCGGAAACGAAGCCCTTTGGAAGCGGCTTCGCGACATCGACCCCGAATATGCGAGCGAGCTCCATCCCAATAATTTCCACTACGTCATCCGGGGTATCGAAGTTAAAAAAAAGACCGGGAAATCAAAAACCGAATTCCGGACCGAACGCCGGCTGAAATATCCGGACGCACGGTTCGTTACCGCCTACGACGGGAACCGTGAAAGCCTCTACGAGCGGATAAACGATCGTGTGGACGCCATGTTCGCGCAAGGCCTCGAGGACGAAACCCGAAAGCTCCTCGAAAAATACGGAAGGAACGCCTTCGGACTCAAAACCATCGGTTATGCCGAAACGGCCGCCTACCTCGCCGGGGAAACCGATTTCCCCGCTTGCGTGGAACTCATAAAAAAGAATACGCGGCACTACGCCAAACGGCAGATAACTTGGAACAAGCGGTATCCGAATAATTTTTTGACAGGAGCGGAATTCGGACTATAACGGGCGCTTCTTTTTCCGTTTTTGAATACGGGGAGAAGTCCTTAAAAGAACCGGCATGAACGCGTTTCTCCTTTCCGCCCTTTCGGCCATAGTCCTCCTATTGGCCGCATCGGGAACCTTTGTCCTCTCCAAGCGGTTCCATTTTCCTTACACGGTCGCTCTCGTAGCCATCGGGCTTGGGGTCGGGGCGGTATCGATGACCTTTCCGGCAATTGGATTCCTAGACGACTTCCGCCTTACTCCAGAAGTGCTTCTCTACGTCTTCCTTCCGATACTCCTTTTTGAATCGGCCTACAACATCGGATACAAGGAACTCCTCTCCAACGTCCGCTCGGTAGCTTCGCTCGCGGTCGTTTCGCTCGTGGTTTCGGCGCTGGTGATCGGTTTTGGGCTC
This sequence comes from Candidatus Altimarinota bacterium, assembly GCA_024709505.1. Classification (GTDB taxonomy): domain Bacteria; phylum Patescibacteriota; class Gracilibacteria; order BD1-5; family UBA2023; genus JANJWP01. Next base: position 3,287 of record JANJWP010000013.1, read on the forward strand.
CAATTCGTTCTCGGGCTTTTCGGAATCGAAATCCCCCTCGTAGTAGCGCTCCTCTTTTGAACGCTCATTTCGGCAACCGATCCCGTCGCCGTCCTAGCGCTCTTTAAAGAACTGGGCGCCCCGAAACGGCTGACCCTCATTTTTGAAGGGGAAAGCCTCTTCAATGATGGAACCGCACTCGCCCTCTTTTTGGTCGTATTGTCGGTCGTTGCCGAAATGTCGGGAGCCTCGGAAGCGGCGCACGAAAGCTTTTTTTCGTCGGTCACGCACTTGCTCGGACTCGGAACCTTTTCGACTTGAGCGTGGTCATTTCTGTCAATGATCGCCTTTGGAATGCTCTTTTGAGGATTCGTCGGCGTCGCGTTTTCGAAGATTATCGGAAAACTCAAAAACGAGCCGTTTCTCGAACTCGCCCTGACTCTGGTTCTCGCGCACGCGACGTTCCTTGCCGCAGAGGTTCTTTCCCATTTCGTCGTACCGACTTCGGGAGTCATCGCAACCACCATCGCGGCAATGGTCGTAGGAAATTACGGACGACTGAAAATCTCCCCCTCGGTGGAAAAAGTCATGGGGCATTATTGGGAGTTCTTCGCATTTCTCGCGAATTCGTTCGTATTCATCCTCATCGGCATCATGTTCGTCGAATTGCGGATTGACTGGCAATATTTTCTCCTCCCTTCGGCATTGGCCGTGGCCGTCGTCATGATTGCGAGGGCGGCGTCGATCTATCCGGTGGTCGCCATCCTCAACGCGACCAAATGGGAGGAACGCATTCCCCTTTCTTGGCAGCACCTCCTTTCTTGGGGAAGCCTTCGTGGAGCCCTTGCGGTCATCATGGTGCTTCTCATTCCCGAAACGCTCACGGTCCCCGGATGGAACCTTCCAATGCCGATCCGCGATTTCGTACTGGCGCTGACGGTGGGTTGCATCGTTTTTACGACCTTCGTAAAGGCGACGACGATTTTCCCGCTCATGAAGAAATTCGACCTCGCGGGATTCGGGGAAACCGAACGGGTGGAATATTTGAAAGGGCGGCTTCGCATCCTTCTTGACGCTCGCTCCAAGCTCGACCGGATGGAAAAGGAAGGACGGATTCCCGAAGAAGAATCCTCGCTTCTCCGGACAAAGCACGAGCGCGAACTCGAAGAAACCGAAACCCTTTTGAAGGAATTGCTCCAAAAAAATCCCGAAGGACTCGCGACCCTTCTTTACGTCATCGTTTCGCGGCACGCTCTCGGGCTCGAAAAATTTTGGCTCAAGGAGCTCTACGCCTATAATGAAATTCCGGAAGGCACGCTGAAAATCCTCCTTCGGAAAATCACGAGGCAAATCGAACGGCTCGAAGCCGGAAAATCGGTCCTACGAAGCGGCGACGAAACCCCCGGGGACAACGCCTTCGAGAAATTCGCGGATTTTCTTGACGCGATCGCCGAACCGAAGGGAAATCCCGCAGTATCGGAATACGTCAAAGCCCGGGCTCGCGACATCGTTTGCGAACGGGTAGTCCGCGACATTGCGGAACTCGAATCCATTGGATTTCTCTCGGAATCGGGAGCCGTCGCCGAAGTGAAATCCCGATACGAAAGCTTTGGGACGAAGGCTCGGGAAATTCGGGCATCACTCTACAAAAAGCACAAGGACATCCTCCTTCCCCTCGATTCGAGACTCGCCGACAAAGCCCTTCTCCTGACGAAAAACCGCGTTCTCGACGAACTCGTCGAAAAATCGGTGCTTCCCCAGAAAGTGTCTTCGAAGCTCCGCGAAGAAATCGAAACCGAACTCTTCGCCAAAATCATCTAGCGCTAGAAGCCATTGAAAAAAGGTCCGTTCTTCATCCTTTGGATCATCTTCCTCACGAGTTCGCTTTCGGCGACGCTCCTCTTGTTTTATCTCGATCCGGAATCAAATTTTCCCGTGGCGTTCACCGCCATGGGAACCGCGGCATTCCTTTCGATCGCATCGTTCTTTTCGATGGCGTTCTACGCCTTCAAAAAGATCTATTACCGCGGCGAAATCCACCCCGGAGTCTTTTACGCTTCGATCCGGCAAGGAATTCTTTTTTCGCTCGTGGCCATCGGTTTGGTGAGTTTTCACAGTCTCGGACTCCTCACCCTTCGAACGGGAGGCCTCCTCGTATTCATCGCGCTCCTCATCGAGCTCATGCTCGAAAGCGTGAGCTCTTCGTAACGAAGGATGCGCCCTTCGCGATTCCAAAAGGTCGCGGAACGAAGAAAACCCCCGGATTGACCGGGGGAATTTTCGTTTTGGGGCCTACTTCCGACTGGGGCCTACTTCCGACTGCCGTTACGGCGACGAGGGCGTGATGTCCGATCGGCTTGTCCGTTCGGAGAAGATTCCCTCCCGCGAACGTCCCGATGAACTCCGCGGGGAATGTTGATCCGCGAGACCGGGAAGCCGTTTCGCGAAGCGGAATGACCGATGGACACCCGCTTCATTGAAGCGTTCGGACGAAAGCCCGGCATTTTCGCGGATTCCCCAAGCGGCACGGGAGGAGCATCCGAAACCGGACGGGAAACCAAGACGAAGTGCGGGGGCGGAGCGAAATAGTGCCCCAAAACGAGAACGATGAGATGTCGAATCACGAGTGTCTCCTTTCTTTTGTGAGTGATCGAACGTCTGGAATATTATTGAAAAAACCGGTAAGTCAAGCACGTCCGGGACTTACCTCCGTATCCAATCCTCACCCACGGTCGTAAGCCGCCTGCCGCGGGGGGTGCGTTCGAGAAACCCCGTCTTGAGAAGGAACGGTTCGACCACGTCTTCGACGGTTTCTTCTTCTTCGCCCACGATGGAAGCGAGGGTTCAAAGCCCCACCGGACCTCCGGAGAACTTGAACGCGAGGGTCGAGAGAAGCTTTCGGTCGAGGGGATCGAGGCCGAGTTCGTCGATTCAGAGGTATTCGAACACCTTCTTCGCGCCTTCGACGGTTTTCACGTCTTTTCCGACGACCGCGTAATCGCGGAGGATCTTTACGAAACGGTTGACGATGCGCGGGGTTCAACGGCTCTTTTTCGCTACCACGTGGGCAACGTCGGGAGCGAAGCCGTCCATCCCCAAAACCCGCATCGAACGGGCGGCGATGGTCGCGAGGTCGGAGTCTTCGTAGAAATCGAGTTTGAGCACGTTTCCAAAACGGTCGCGAAGGGGTCCGGTAAGTTTGGAGAGCTTGGTAGTCGCCCCCACGAGCGTGAATTTGGGAATGTCCATCCGCACGGACGAGGCTCCGGTTCCCGAACCGACCATGATGTCGATGGCGAAATCTTCCATGGCCGAATAGAGGATTTCTTCGGTTTGGGGCTTGAGGCGGTGGATTTCGTCGATAAAGAGCACGTCCCCCTCGGAAAGCCCGGTGAGAAGCGATACCAAATCGGCGGGTTTTTCGACCGCCGGACCGGAAGTCGTTTTCAGATTGGCGCCCATTTCGCGGGCCAAGATGAACGAGAGGGTCGTTTTTCCAAGCCCCGGCGG
>JANJWP010000021.1 GCA_024709505.1 Candidatus Altimarinota bacterium
CCCAGGTTCATGATGGCCAGCACTGCGTGCGGGGCCAGCACGACCACGAAAGGCAGCGACAGTGCAAACCATGGCCACCGGTTCGACGGCGCGTTCGCTTCATCTCATTGCGGCTCCGTTTGAAAAATGCGGCACCTTCGAACTCGTCCGAGATTTGTCGAACGTGGCGAAGAACGTGGCGAACATCCACCTGTGGCACTCCAAGGATGATCCGGTCGTCCCCTTTGACGAGCTCACCAAATACCGGGCGGCCATCCCCTCGGCGGAAGCGCACGTTTTTGAAGACCGACTCCACTTCAACGGCGAACGGTTCGACGAACTCGAAACCGCGATCAGGACCGGATAAAATCGGGCGGAAAAGCAAACGGGTGCGCCGGACTACGGCCTGGCGAACGTTTTCGTTACGAGTTCGTTCGCCTCGGTTTTGCCCAGGCCCTTTCCGAGCCAATCCCACCGCATGATCGAAAGCGGCGATTTCGCATCGCCCCCGTCATGCGGATTTTTTTGAATTTCGAAATGGAGGTGGGGATTGTTATACGACCTATCGGGAACGCCCGAAATTCCGATGGTCCCCAATATTTCCCCGGATCGGACGAAAGCGCCTTCGGAAATTCCGGGGGCTACGTCGCGCAGATGCGAATAGAACGTCACGTTTCCGTCGGCAGTCTTGAGCCATACCTGATTTCCCCGGTACACGTCGAGATTGAGGCGGCGTTGGTCTTCAGTAAGGTCGGCGCCCTTTATGAGACGGTCGAAATCCCGCCAAGCGAATCATTCGACCGTCCGGATAACGACTCCTTCGGCAAGCGCTCGAACGGGAGTTCCAACCGGAGCCATCAAATCCCACCCGTGATGAACGGCATCAGTCGTGGCCTTACGGTAAGGACGTGGCGCTCACGGAATGAACGGATAGTCAACCGGCATCGACTTTCCCGCGACGGGAACGACGTATCACAAAGACTGTCGTTTTTGGTGAAGGTCGAGGGCGAATTTCGACCTGAAGGCAAGATTGGCCATCCGATAGGAATCCGAGAGGGCGGAGAGTTTTTCGGCAACGCCCGAACCGGTGTTCGAAAGCGCGCCCGAAAGGGTTTGATTGGAAGTTCGCAAGGCTTCCCGAGCGTTTCGAGCATAGAGGAAAAGCGCGTCGTCGGAGAGGTCGGAGAGATCCGAAAAAAGTTCGGCGTCACGGAGGGCCGGAACGGAAAGTCCGGAATTGCGAACCGTCTTGCCGGAAAGCTTGAGCGAAAATTCGATCTTCTTTGCCGGACAAGCCGCCGAAACCGAAACGGGAAAGGCTTCCGTTCGGATTCCGGAAGGAGAAACTTCCGACCAAACAGGTTTCAAAATCGTCGCGCACGGAGCGGAAAGTTCGTATTTTTTTCCGGGGTCGTCAGGAAAGCGCGCCACTACGAGCGTGCTTCGGAGTCTCGATTCCGAAAGGACGATTTCGGAATTGGCCGAAAAAACGACCTTTGGAAGCGGAAGGGGCGTCGAAAGTCTCTCGGCTTGAAGGGCGAAAACCGGAAAAAACGCGAAAACCAAAGCGGCGGGAATTACGGCGGCCTTCTTCATGGATGGTCGGGGAAAAGCGAAAATGCGGAAATCCACAAGATATGGGGGGCGAACAAAGCCGCCCGGCGTACCAATGTGGGAAAATCGTGGAAAAACTGGAACAGATACTATTGATTTTGGCTTATTAATCAACCGGAAACCGTTTTATTTTTTTGTACGCGAACAAATGTTTTCGTCAAAAATCCCCGTTTCGGTAGAAAAATTTACGATCATTTTTCTGAAACGGCTTTTTTGGCTTAACAAAAAGAAAAAACGGTTTTCTATTTTTCTATTCAACATAAATAACAATATTGGCAATACTTCACGTTTCGCCAGGGTTTTGGGAAAGGGGTAATATATCTGCGTACCCACCGAGGAAGCCGCAAACGCTTCTCTCCTTCCGGGACACCCGCTCATTAATAGAATCTCGCTTGATCAGAATGGCCCCGAGCCCGTCAGCCCGGAGAGCCTCCAATAAAAAATAAAAACGAAAACGTCGTTCCGACACCGTGCGGACGACCAGCCAAAGGAAGCGGATGAACCGCTTCCACCGGAAAACTTTTTTCCGGGCAAGCGGCGCGTCCGCTTCCAAAACAATACCAAAAAACAAATCGGAAAGGTAAAGATGCCGATTCACAAATTCCTGCCCAAATCAAGCGAGTCGGCTTCCATGCCGCCCCATTGACAAGGGACCCCATCCACCAGTACGTCGCAATTTCGGCACCTAGCGTGACCTCCGCTGACTGCTCGGGGAGCAAAAAGATAACTCCAGCCTCCGTTACCCAACGCGCTGGAGTTTTTTCGTTCCTCAAAAACTACGGCTGACGGAGAATTTGCGAAACCCTTCCGGAAATTTTCGGCATGGAACGGCGGGATTCAAGATGATCCTGCCAATGATCGACTTCTTCGCAAATGAGCAGATGCACCCTCGGATCAAGACGTTCGGCAAGCGAAAGGTAATGGTCCTCGGTTTCTTTGAGGACTTTTTCGAGCGCTGCGACGTCCGGTTGTGACGGATCCCTTGCATCGGGCTTGGGTTCGCGGAGGTTATGGAGGCGGTCGGCCAGTTTATCGTAGAGCACCGAGATGAACGTTCGATTGGCCAGCGCGTCCTCAAAACGGGCAAGATATTCTCCGTCGGCACGGGTTTTCATGAGTTGGTTCCACACTTTCGGTGGTCGCGCGAGGGGCGACCACCATAAAAACGGCGAAGAAGCGAGCGAGACGGATTCGCTCATGGCGTTTTCAAAGGCCAGGAGGGGTTTTTCCCAGGCGTTGGCATAATCCTCTTTCCGTTTCTTCGAAAGCATTTCGACCGCTTCGACGATGGAGTGGGCAAACGAGATCATGAATTCGACCTTGGCGCGGGCATCGTCCGCTCCCATGCTTTTGGAAAATTCGTCGAATTTCGCTTCCGCCGCTTCGACGAATCGGGAAAGTATTTCGGCCTTTTTCGCCTCGGGATCGGGAGCGTCTTCGATAACATCATGCAAGAGCGCGACGATGGCCTTGAACGTCGTGGGATTGGGAAATTCTTCGAGCACGATTTTCGCAACCGCGAGGGGGTGCGAAATATAGGGCTTCCCCGAATCGCGGACCACGCCTTCGTGGGCTTCTTCGGCAATGTCGTAGGCAAGTCCGAGAAATTCAATCTCCCACTCAAGATCGATCTTTTCGGACATTTCCCGGTATGCCGATTCCGAAAGGGCGTAAGCGAGTTCGTCGTAGTCACCGGTTCCGTGAGGATCGATTTGTTCGAGCGTTTTTTCGAAGATGCCGGGAATGAAGCCCGATTTGTAGGTATGCTCAAGCAAATCGCGCGCGCGCAACAAAAACCTTATCTTTTCACCGGGGCGTCTCGGAAAATTTCGGTACGAATAGGGCGGAACCCTGGGATTTTCGGCCGGACGGAAGGAAATCACGGACGTCTTTGTTCAAAAAACGCTTCTTTCTTCGATTTTACGTCTTATTGGCATAATTGTCAATGCGAGGTGCGGAGCCTTTGACAGGATAGTGGTCGCGAATATACTCCCGGCCGTATGGAATACCGGATTTTCGGGTGCAAGACCAACAAGTACTTCACCGACAAATGGATGGCCGCCCCCGGCTTCGCTTCGAAGCCGGGGATTTTCGTCGCCTCCTGCGTGGTGACCGAAAACGCTAAACGAAAATGGAAGCGGTTCGTCAAGAAAGCGGTTTTGGAGCTTCCAGAAGGCGGGAAGGTTTACATTTCCGGATGCGGAAGCATTTCGGAAGGAAAGGTTTCGGACCGTTTTTACGACGAATACCCGGATCTCTCTCCCTTCCGCGAAAAAATCGAACTCCTCGGGGAAGATCCCGATGACGTTCCCGGATTTCCTCAAAAAAAGTCGGGGAACACTCCTTCCGATCGGCTCCGCTCCCTGGGAGCGGCACTCTCCAAGTCCAACTTGTTCACGAGGAAATATTCGGTCATTCAAACCGGATGCGACAACCGTTGCACGTTTTGTTTGACGGTGGCCGCGCGCTGATCGCACAAATGGCGGCCAAAAGACGAAATCGTAGCGGAAATCGCGGAATTCGCCCAAAACGGCGGCGTCGAAACCGTCTTGACCGGAACCAATGTCGGAGCTTGGGGAGCGGAAGATTCGAACCGGTTCGACGACGGACGGCTTCCCGATTTGGTAGAAGCCCTTTGGCTCGAAACGGATATCCGGCGCGTAAGAATATCGAGCCTCGGGCCGGAATTCCTTTCAAATCGGATGCTCGACATCTTCCGCCAACCGCGAGCTCACGCCTACGTCCATCTTTCCATTCAGTCTGGAGCGGATGCGGTATTGAAGAAAATGCGGCGGAAGTATTCGGCATCCCAACTCCGGGAAACGCTCTCCGCACTCCGGGCAATCAGGCGGACGGACGGCGTGAAAATCAGCGTCGGAGCGGACCTCATCGTCGGATTTCCAGGGGAAACCGACTCCGACTTCGAAGATACCCTTTCCATCGTCCGGGATTACTCCATCGTCCAAGTCCATGCGTTTCCGTTTTCTCCCCATGAGGGCTTGCATGCGGTTCCAGCATCGAAATTGCCCGACCAAGTTCCCGAAAAAACGAAGGCCGAACGAATGTCGCGCCTCCTTTCGCTTGCCGATGATATCCGGGAAAAGTTTTTAAAAGAACACGACGGGCTCGAGCTCGAACTTCTCCCCGAAGGTTCGCCGTCAAAAGAAGCGTTTTCCGGATGGAGCGAAAACCACATCGCGCTGAGTGAAAAGAATTTCGTTCCACATGCCGGACAAGAATGGCGAAAATGACGGCCCGTACGGGGCGTTTATCGCTACGTCCCCGGGGCTTCCAAGATTTATTGACAAATTCAATCTGATACGTAGATTTCTGGTCTATTTTTAAGGTTCGAGTTTATGGCAGGAGGTGGGCACGGGGGCGGACACGCTCCGAAAGCTTCGGGAAATCACGGGGGCGGCGGAGGCGTCAATATCGGCAAAGGAGCTGGAATCGCCGCGCTCTGCCTCTTGGTCGCGACTTCGGTATTGGCAATACTCGGATAGCCCGCGCACGGTTGCCGAAAGCCCCTCGGGATTTGATTTATTGGAAACTCGGAGTACCATCGTCCGTCGAGCTTCACGACGAATTTTATTTTTCAGCCGTTTTTCCATGTCCAATCAGCAATCCCTTCTTAAAGTCGTTACCGACGCGTCGTTCGAAGCGGACGTCGCCTCCGGAATCACGCTCGTGGACTTTTGGGCCGAATGGTGCGGTCCTTGCCGGATGATGCTCCCCCGCCTCGAAGAACTCGCCTCCAAAGTTGCCGGGAAAGCGACGATCGCCAAAATGAACGTTGACGAAAATCCGACGACCCCTTCCGCATTCCGCATCATGTCGATTCCGACCATGATCCTTTTTAAAGACGGAAAGCCGATCGAAAAGATCGTGGGCGTTCAGGAGGTTTCGGCACTCGAAGCGCTCATTTCGCGACATGCGTAACCTTTTGTGAATGGGAAATCAGTCCCACTCCCCAAAAGAATGAAAATCCCCGGGAAATTCCCGGGGATTTTCATGGACTATTTCGCCACCCGTTCGAGCGAGTATTGCTCGACGAATTGAGTTAAAAGCGGGGGCGGATTCTTAATGGCCCGGGAAGAGTAGTTAATGGTGACTCCGGTGGTAAGGGCGGTGGAAAAAGCAGTTCCGCGAACGTAGGTCCGTTCGTCCACGAGCGGGGCGGCATTTCCGTAGAGATTGCCGTCAACCGAAAGGCGGTTTGGGGTCTTCGTTCCGTTTCCACGGATGTCGCCCCTCATGACGAGGAACGCGCCCGCAACCTTGGTTACGGAAGGTTCGATGATGACGCTTCCGTTTTTCACGATGAAGGCATAGCTCGCGTCCTTGTTGGCATACGAAAGGTTGCCGACTATCCGGAGCGTTCCGTTTTCTACGACGATCGTCCGGGTTTTGGAAAGCAGAACGTCGGAAGAGGAAGAACCGATTTCAAGAACCCCATTGGACAGGACCCGAACCCGTTCGTCGTCGCCCATTTTCGGCAAAGCGTCAAAGTCGCCTTCGCTTCTGACCTCGAGGTTTCCGGAATACTCCCCGGAAGAAAGGGCGTCGAGCGATCAGAGTTGCGAAGCGTTTTTTTCCATCGAAATCGTGGCCGAAGCGGTGGCGGAGGAAAGGTTCCGGCCGGTTCCGAGATCGCGCCCGGAAATGGAAGCGGTCGTGAAATTTCCCTTTTTAAGATTTTCCAAGAACGTTCCCGCAATGGTGTTGACGTCGTATCCGGTCGCCCGGGCGAGATAGGCGTTTCCACCGACGGTATTCGAGACGGCGCTTTTCGCCACGCGAATCTTTAAATCTTCCTGCAAAAACCTAATTCCCACGAGGAATTCCCCGGAAGCGGTGTCGCGATAGGATTCGGCGGGAGAGAGGACGTCGGTATTTCCTTTGAACCGGGCAAGCTCGGAACCATCCCAAAGCTTATAAGAAGAAAGGCAGGCGATATCGTGATAACTGGTGAGATTGGCGCCCGTAGAGGAAACGGTGGCAACCCCCACCTTCATGGTCGAGCCGGAGGGACCGACGCAGAGATTGGACTCGTTTATGACCCGCGAAATATCGGTTCCGGAAATAAGCGGGGAAGCGTTGGTGACATAGGTGTCCCTTCCGGTGATGTAGATGGGGTAGGTTGAGAAAAACGAGAGGTCGTCGCTGTCGGAAAAGACCCTGACCCCATCTCCGATGATTGCCCGGTATTCCGAAAGGGAGAGGGTTCCGTAACTTCCGGGGTTGGTGTTCGTCATGCGGATCCGATTCGCGGTTCCTCCGGGATTCGTCGAACCGATGGTGCACGAAGAGGTACAGGCGTATCCGGGCATTCCGTTATTCGAACCGGCATCGCAGGATTCGTTTTGTCCGGAGCCGTTGGGACGTTGGAGTATTCCGTCACCGCAATATCCGGCGCTTCATCCTCCGCCCCCTCCGCCCCCTCCGCCCCCTCCGCCCCCTCCTCCGACTCGGACGCTGCCAATACAGGCGGCAACGGGAGGCGATGGTTCATTATTGACGCGGCAACGGGGGGCGTAATTTCCCGCAACGTAGTTACAGGTCGCCGTATTGGTCGCTCCCGTGAAAAACTGTCCGTTTCCGCATTCGATGGCGTATTCGACGGCAGCGGCGCTGTTCGTGGCTTGACACGTTATCTGGGAAGCCAGCGTCGGTGCCGAAGTGCTGGTCGCTGAAAGGGTGATGTAAGAACAAAATGAGCTCGACCCTCCTCCGCCGGTAACCGTGACGCTCCGGGTGCACGAAGGCGAGAAAACGGTTTCGTTATCGACGCGGCAACGGGGGGCGTAGGTCCCCACGGCGGCATAGGTACATGCGAGGGTGTTTCCGGTTCCGGTATAGGTTTGTCCGTTTCCGCATTCGAGGGTATAAACGGTTGCCGCGTTCGGGGCGGCAGCCGAACACGTAAGAAGAGAGGAAGATCCCGCCGATACCGTTGAGGCCGAAACGGTTGCGGTGGAACAGAACGTGTTGGAAACCGAAGGAACCGGCTGGCACGTCACGGGATCGCAGGTTTCCCCCGCGCCGAGACCCGTTCGACTCGCGTCCTGCGGATCACAGGTTTCCTCGGGATCAACGACTCCGTCGCCGCACCATCGAGGATAGATATTGAAGCATTCGCGGTCTTGATAGACGTTTGCGGTATCGAAGCGGAGTCAGAGGTTCCCCCGGTCGGTAATGTTTACGACACCGGGAACGAATGGAGCATAATAGTACGAGCCGTTCACCACGGTTCCGGAGTCGTTCCTTACGGCGCGACGGATGTTGTAGGAAACCTGCGCCACACGGGTTCCGCGGTCTGACGGAACGAGATTGGCGAGGTTCAATCCGGACAGGGCGTTATTCCATGCCACGTAGTACTGCCCGGCCGAAGGGGCATAAGAGGTCGGCTGAACCCAGCCGTCAGGAATGTTCACTTTTCCGCCGTTAACGTACACGTCCACCCGGGAAGTTCCCGAAACGTAAGATTCGGAATTCGCGTTGTAACGGTCCCAAAGGTGTCCTTGGAAGTTTCCATAGAAATCCACGTTCCACGTTCCTCCGTCACAATTGGAAAACGGCGCGGCGACGTTCGAGACCACGAGCGCCGAAGCCGAAGCCGGAACGAGCGTGGCAATGGCGGCGAGCGCCTGAAGAAATCGGATTTTCATGGCGAAGGGGTTTTAAAAATCGGCGGGGTTTCCCGACGGGGAAACTTCGGGGGCGGAAAAAGATGCCGGAGTGAATCCTTCTTGGGCCGCCGGAACCGGACGTTCTTCGGTTTTTCCGCAGGACGAAAGGAACGTCGCGGCCACGAGCGAAACGAGAATGGTGACGCCGGTTTTCACGGTGTGCAAAGTTAGGAACCTTCCTTAGATGATAGTGAAGAAGAAAGAAAGTCAACCGCTCCAACGAAAGGCACCGCGAACGCGGTGCCTTTGAAGCTTAGAAGCCTCCGATCGAACCGGGAGCGACGACGTTTCCGGGGCCGGATCCAACGCCCGGGGTCGTCGTGCCTCCGGGGCCGCCGTTATTTCCTCCTCCGCCTCCCCCGCCACCTCCGACGCTGAAGGAAGCGCCGATTCCGAGATTGGTAACGTTGGTTTCCACCCGCCCCACCGGAGCGATGAGGTCGGAAGTTACCTGCGGGATTTCGGGATTGCATACGACCTGTCCGTTCGGGCCGGTCACGCAGAGATTGATGTTCTGTATGAGATAGGTGTCGTTCAAGCACTTCGCGAAGCGGGTGTAGGCGAGTTCGCTTGAGAGTTCGATATCCGGACGGAATGCGCCTTCGGCCTTGGAACCGTTATTCAGGAGAAGCTTCCGCACGTCGTCCACCAATCCGATTTCCGCCGCGCCCACCGATTTCGCCTGGACATTGATCGTTTTCCGCAGCGATTCGAGAACGAACGCCGGGATTTCGGCCACGAGTTCGCGGCGGATCGCCGCATTGTCGAATTTGGTCGGTTCGACGTCCACGGCCTTGACGGTTCCGGAAACCGGAACGACGTCCTGAAAGCGTTTGTGGGATTTTCCCTGCGCGTCGATGGCGACCTGATGGAAATTGACGAAGCCGATGGCGTTCTTGATTTCGCGGGTATTTTTTTCGATGGAATCAAGCTTGCCAAGTTCCTTTGAGAATGCGGAACGGGCCGTGGAAATAGCTCCGACCGCTTCTGCTTGATCTTTTTTCGGCGTTTTTCCGAGACCGGTCTTGGCGAGGAGATTCTTGTCGAAGGTCGAACCGAGATCCCACGCGGAAGCGACGTCGGAAAGCTTGAGGTCCTTTTGGGTTCCGCGGTATCCGGTGCGGGATACGAAATCTTGGAACGCCTTCGGATCGGTCTTGATAGCATCGAAATTCCGGATGCGCCAGTCTCCGGCGGTTTCTTGCAGCACCATGTTGAGGAGTTCGCGCTTATCGGACGGCGAATCCTTGGAATGAGCGGTGGCAAGGGCCGAAAGCGGACGTTTTCCTTCGATCTTTACCGACGAAAGAAGCTTGTAAGCTTCCTCGGGGTTTCCGGAAACCGAAGCTCGCGAAATCGCCTCTTGAAGGGCGGGGATTCCGGTCGCCTTATAGCGGATATGGCGGCTCGTGATGCCCCGCATGGCGGAAACGACCTCATTGCGGAGCGCATCATTGGATTCCGCGACGTAGACGGATTCCTTCGGCTTCTTTTCGGAAACGACGGTGGAAGCATCGGAGCCCGGTTCAAAAGGAGTTTCGCTTATGACGAGCGTTTGAACCGATTCGCCACCGGCCTCAATCGAGTCGGAGACGACTTCGAGGTGGCGGAAATACAGGGGCTTGTCGCTTTTGACAACGCCGTTTTCGATTTTGAGACCCGTGCGGTTTTCCAGAACGTATTTCCGGGTCGGATCAATGGCGTATTCGTATTTTCCTTCCGGCGTTTTTCCGAGCGAAATGCCGTAATCCGAAATGCTTCCGGAAGAAAGGCGGATGGCGTCTTGGGCAGAGAGTCCGTCAAGTTTCCCGGAAACGGCCTTCGCCGAAAGGTTCTCGCCGTTGATTTTAACGAACGCTTTGATCGGAAGAATCCCGAAGAGAAGGGCTACTCCGGCACCAAGTCATTTGAGTTCGAATCCGGAATCCAAGCGAACGAGGCGATTGGCGAATTCGAGGAGGTTCGCGTCACGGAAAGAACGGGCCAAAACCTTATCGCGGGCGGCATCGCCGGTACGCATCTGTTCGATGACGGCGTTGTAGGCCTTCGCTTCTTCCGGATTCGACGCTTTGGAAACGTCCATGAGGCCGGTATCCGGATTGATGACTTCGTCGTAGGCTTTGGCGGCTTCTTTTACTTTGCCGACGATTTCGGCCTCGCGGTGGTTGAGGTTGGCGTTGGCTTCGACGACGATTCCGAGCGCCACTCCGAAAATTTTGAGCGCCGGAGTCACGCGCAGCTCAAGGTTCGTTTTGGAATCGGAAGTCCTCCATCCGAGCTGATCGCTCTTTTTTCCGGTACGGATTTCGGAATCGGCAATCCCCTTCCGGGAACGCATTTCGAGATAGACCGGACCGAGAAGGAGTCCAAGACCGATGCCTTTCAGGGTTTCGGCGATTTCTTCGAACGTGAGGCCCGATCCCTTCGACGCGCCTTTGGCTTCGAGGTATTCGGCGGCGGAGAAAATCTTTCCCACGAGGACGTGCTCCTTTCCGGTGAGGATGTGAAGAAGTCCTCCGGAAGCCTTTTTATCGCCGATTTTTTCGCCGACGGTGCGTTCGTAGAGTTCCGAAAGGGTCGTGAGACGGAGCGAAAGCGCCTCGACGAAACGGGTTCGGACGAATTTCGCTTCTTCTTCGTTGGCAAGGTTCAGGGGAGATCCGGCCAACCGCATGACGAGGAGGTCGAGAGAAGCCTCGTTTCCTACGACGCGCTTGTCGGAGATAAGCTTCCGGAGCTGTTCGCGCGAAAATCCGGTCGAACGTTCTCCCTTGGAATTTTCAAAAAGGGAAGCATCGGCGAGAAGGAAGTCGCGTTTTGCCGAAAATCCGTTTTCGGAAGCCTTTTCGGAAACCTTGGGAGCCTTGGATGCCGCCGGCTTTTCGGTCGTGGCGGACGCCTCGATTTTCAGTCCCTGAAGGCGTTCCTTCAGTTCGCTGAAGAGTTCGTAAAAGTCCTTCAGTTCGCCGTTGTAGAGGGCGCGGATTTCCTTTTCTTCTCTCGATTTAAGGTTGTTGAGGGATGAAAGGCGTTCCAAAGTCGCGGTGAGCGCGGCGATTTTTTCGGGATTCGGATTGGATTCCGAACGGAGTTCCTCAGCGGCAGAACGGAGGTGTTCCATGAGTTTTTCGGAATACCAGCGCGACTTCTTGCGAAGTTCGTCGAGCGTTACTCCGTCACGGTTCTCGTCAAGCCTCGAAACGGTATCGAGAAGACCGGAATGGTCGAATGCGGCGGTTTTTTGGTTGCCTGCCATGGGAAGGGGGTTTTATTTCTATTCCCCTCGACTCTACACCACTTTTCGTTCACGCGCAAAAAACCGAAAGGCCGGCCCTTTTTCGTGGCCGGCCTTTCGGATAGAAAGCGGAGAAATTAGGCCTTCTTCCGGCGGAAAGCGACGAAAGAGAGGGAAAGGAGCGCCGCGAGGGCAAGAAGGAGGAAAGATTCCGGACCGGTCTTTACGACGGTGGCCTGAGGCGGAACCGGTTTCGGCTGGGGAGCCGGAGCCGGAGCGGATTCGGCAGCATACGCGACGCATTCGTAGTGCATTTGGAGGTCGCCTTCCTTTCCGGCGGCGGAAACGTCGCGGAACGCGAGCGGAAATTTCGCGAGTCCGATGGTTTCTCCAGCGGTCTTATCGGATTTTTCAAGCGAGTAGTTGGCTCCGAGATCAGCCTCCATGAAGGTGATGGTTTTTCCCGGATCGAGAACGAATTCCTGTTTTCCGGTTCCGGTAAGGGAATCAACCCAAACCACCTCGGATCCGTACTTCCAAAAGAGCGAAGGATCGGAAGGATTGGATTTCCAAGAAACCCCTTCCCCACCGAGATTCACCATTTCGGGATAGACTTGTTCGTCCTTGTAGGCAATTTGTTCGGTATCGTTCTTGTTCGTCCAAGTGTCATAGAGACCGGTGATCTTTTGTCCTACGGCAACCTTGCCTCCGTCGAAACACTGGTTGCAGTTGTTGGCGGCGAAAAATGACGCGGTGGAGCAATCGACTTCCTTATAATCGCTCGGAAGAGCGAAAGCCGAAGAAATCGCAAAGAGCGAGAGCGTAGCGGCGAGAGCGAGGAACGAAGCCTTCATAAACCGTATGCGGAAGGGGATAAGCGGACGTTTGGCGAATAGTACGCCCGCGCGTGCGGAAGTCAAAAATTTTTTGCCGGGAAGCGGCATCCCGTATATAATCCAAAGCGTTTTTTATCCCATGAAACGAATATGCTCGAAAATCTCGCCGCCGACCTGAAAAAGGCCGAAGAACACCTCCATAACGAATTCAACAAGCTCCAGGTAGGACGGGCAAACCCGGCCGTTGTCGAAGGCGTCATGGTCGCCGCCTACGGAAGTCTCCAACCCCTCAAAAACGTCGCCTCGGTTTCGGTTATGGATGCCCAGACCCTTTCCATTCAGCCGTGGGACCGTTCCCTCATCAAGGATATCGACCGCGCCATTACCGAGGCGAATCTCGGACTCAATCCTCAAAATAACGGCGAAACCATTCTCATCAAAATTCCGGTGCTCACCGAAGAGCGCCGGAGGGATTTGGTAAAAATCGCGAAGCGTTTGTCGGAAGAAGGGAAGGTCGCGGTCCGCAACATCCGGGCGGACTACCTGAAAAAAATCAAGAACCAGGGGGACGACGTTTCGGAAGACGTGGTAGCCCAACAAGAAAGAGACCTTCAAAAAGCCGTTGACGCCGAATCGAAAAAGATTGATGAACTCCTCGCCAAAAAGGAATCCGACATCATGAAGATCTAATTTTTCCCGCCGTTTGCGCACCGTTTTGGAACCGAAAGCCTACTCGGGATCGGGGAACGCCTTTTCCCGGTCCTTTTTGGTCGGGGAAATCCGCGATTCGAAAATTCTCCACGTGTTCGATACCCAGTCGGCGGCGCGGCATTTCGCCGACGTTCGGAAATACGTCAAAACGATTTCGGGCGCGGGAGAATCGTCGGACGTCACGCTCATATCCGATGACGCGGGAGTTTTCGACTTCGCCTGCGCAAGCGCGGGAGAATTCGTTTCGACGTACGCCATCTTCGAGAAAAAACGGTTTTCGCCCTACCTCCTCTCAAAAAAATCCTTGCGCGTTTCGGTGGGCGACCGATTGACCGAACGGGATTTCGTCTCGAAACTCCTCTCGTTCCTCTATGCGTTTGCCGAATATTCCGCCGATCCCTGAACCTACCGCCGCGATGGCGACACCGTAACGGTACGAACCGCGAGGGAACGGGTCATCGTAAGTTTTTTCGATGGCGAAATTGATTCGGTGTCCGTTTCGTCCCCGGAAGGAGGAAAACCCCGCCCCATGGGAACGTTCGTTTTCCCGGACCGGAATCCGGGAGACCGGTTTCCGGATTCCTTGGAGCAGCCGGGCGCTTCCGTAGCCGAAGGCTCCCTGACGATTTTCCACGATCCCGATTTCGCCCCGCATTTTCCGGAAATCCGCAATTCCCTTGCGGATTGCGTGACGTTTTGGGGAATCGCCCATGGCGACGGAGAGGATTTGGGAATCCGGGACGCGGAACCGAAAAGCGAAGCCGAACTCCTTTCGATCTTGCGCGACGGAAGCGCGAAAGTCCGAATCTTTTCGAAACGCCCGGAGAGCGTGGAGGCGCTCTTTTCGGAGGAAGCGGGGCCTTCCTTCTCGGCTGGTCCTCGAGTCGGGCGGACCGACGGAACCGCAGCGACTTCAACCCTGTTAGGAGCCAGGTCCGCCGGTCCGTCCGACGACTCTGCGGAGGCCATCGAATGAAGCTCCGCTTCCTCCGGACGAGACCGAATCCGCTATTTCGTTCCGCCGAAGGGAATCCGTCTCGCGAGCTTCGTCGCGCAAGATCGGGACGGAAGCTTGGAATGGTTTCTCTCCGACGACGTTCTCTCCCCCCTGTTCGCCAAGGAACGGACGGGCAAGACCGTTGCCGACCGGATGGACCTCCTACTAAAAATTTCTCCCGGAGATTATGTCGTCCATCGCGATCATGGAGTGGGAATATTTCACGGTACCGAAAAAAAATCCCTCGCTTCCGGAGAACGGGAATTCATCAAGATCGAATATGCCGGGGGCGACTCTCTCTTCGTCCCCCTTTCGGAAGCATTTCGAATCAGCAAATACTTGGGGGAAGACCGTCCGAAACTCCAAAAACTCGGCGGTACCGAATGGAAAAAAGCCATTGAACGGGCCGAAGAGGATGCCGAAAAGGTGGCGAGGGAACTGCTCGACATCTACGCGAAACGCAAGCTTGCTGAACGTCCGCCAAACGTCGCGTTCGAATCGGAAGAATCACGGTTTAAAAAAGCCTTTCCCTACGAACACACCGCCGACCAAGGCCGCGCGATCGAAGAAATCCTCTCGGATATGGAAGGAAGCGAACCCATGGACCGCCTCCTTTCCGGTGACGTCGGGTTTGGTAAGACCGAGGTTGCGATGAACGCGGCCTACCGTGCGGCGCTCAATAGGCGGCAAACGGCCTTCGTTTCGCCGCTCGTCGTTTTGGCCTACGAACACTTCGAATCGCTTGCCAAGCGATTCGAACCGTATGGCATAAAGGTCGCCGTCCTTACCCGTTTCACGCGCGAAGCGGAAGAACGACTCATTCTCAAAGGACTCAAGGATGGAACCATCGACATCATCGTGGGAACCCACCGGCTCCTTTCGACCGACGTGCGGTTCAAAAACCTGGGGCTTCTCGTCGTTGACGAAGAACACCGTTTCGGCGTTTTGGACAAGGAAAAAATCGCGGCGTTCCGCGAGAACGTGGACATCCTCTCCCTTTCGGCAACCCCCATCCCCCGAAGCCTGAACCTCGCGCTTTCGGGAGTGCGGAAAGTATCGCTCCTCACCACTCCCCCCCCAAGGAAAAAACCCATCGTCACAAGCGTTTCGAGATGGGAAAAATCACTCGTGGGAAATGCTATCGGCGCCGAAATCGATCGCGGAGGACAAGTGATCGTGCTCCATAACCGGGTGAAAACCCTTTCGAAGATCGAAGACGAAATTCGAACCGCCTGCGCTCCGAGAACGCTTAAAATCGCGACCGTCCACGGGCAGATGTCGGGAACCGAACTCGAAGACCGCATCCTCGAATTCAAGCACGGGGATTTCGACGTGCTCCTTTCGACGACCGTCGTCGAAAACGGGGTGAATTTCCTGCGGGCCAACACCATTCTCATCGACGAAGCCGACGAATTCGGCCTCGCCTCGCTCCACCAACTGCGCGGGCGCGTCGGAAGAAAGGATGCGCAGGCATATTGCCACCTTTTATATCGGAAGGAGGCCCTTCCCGATGACGCGAAACGGCGTCTCGTCGCCATCGCGAGCAATTCGCACCTTTGAGCCGGATTCGAAATCAGCATGCGTGACCTCGAAATCCGTGGAGCGGGCGAAATTCTCGGGCTCAAACAATCGGGAAAAACCAAGGAAACGGGACTTCCCCTCTATTTCCGCCTCCTCGAAGAAAAGGTCGCCGAACTTTCAAGCGGGAAACGGAAACCGCCCGAAACCAAGATCGAACTCGACTTCGCGTATGGAATTCCCGATGTTTTTTTCGACTCGGAAATCGACAAGCTCCACTTCTTCCGTTCGCTCGAATCGGTGCGCGACGAAGACGAACTCGATTTTGCCAGAAACGGATTTTTCGAAGGCCGAGAAAGGCTCCCTGAAAACGTCGAAAACCTCTTTTTGCTCGTCCGAGCAAGGATCCGGTTGTCAAAATTGAAGGTCGCCTCGCTTCGCAAAACGGGAAATTCGTACGTTTTCGAGTTCGCGGCCGGAACGGAAGTGGACGATCTCCGGAAGTTTCTCGAAATCGACCGGAACGGAACATTCGTCTTTACGGGAAACGGAAAAATCCGCGTCGGAACGGACGAATATTCGGGAGACCTCGATTTCCTGAAAAAAACGGTAGAATCCTGTTCGAAATAGCCTTCCTTCTTTTGACCGCTCGAAAAAACCTCATCCTCTTTACCGGCGATTCCTCCGCGACCTTGCGGAAGAACCTTTCGGCATGGATGGATTCGTTCGCGGAAAAATACGGGGAAACCAACGTGGCAAAGCTCCGCGCCCAGGAAACCGAACCTCCGTCCGCCATTTCGGAACTTCTCTCGATGCCGTTTTTTTCGGAAAAGCGGCTCGTGGTTTTCGAAGGGATTCCGCGCGGAAAAGCGGGCATGGCCCGGGATGACGGAGATGTTTCCTCCGAAAATTCGGATGCTCTTGCCAACCTTGAGGCGGCTATCCTTTCCGTTTTTGATTCGATTCCCGATTCGACGTTCGCCATTTTCGTTTCGGAAGCCCCGAACGCAAATTCCCCGCTTTATAAGAAGCTCGTTTCGGAATGCGACGTGAAAACGTTTTCCGGACTGACGCCGGATTCCGCCCAAGATTACGTTCGGGACCGTCTCCCGGGAATAACGCCCCGGGCACTGAAAATCCTTTTGGAACGAACGGCGAAAAATCCCGACCGGAAAAAAAACGAGGCGCTCGAAACGGACGACCGACGCCTGCGGACGTCCGTGGAAAAACTTTCCCTCGGATTTGGAGAAAACCGCATAGACGAAAAAGAAATCGAGGAGGCCGAACCGCAAACCTCAAATCAAAAGGCATACCTTTTGGGTGACCGCCTATTGTCGGGCGACCTCGAAGGCACGATTTCGATGCTTCGAATGCTCCTCGAAAAAGATTCCGCCTACGCGATTTTTCCGTCGATCGTTTCGACGGTTCGAAGAACCCTCCATATCGAACTCTTGCGGAAAAATGGAAAAACCGATGCCGAAATTTCCGAACTGACGGGATATTCGGCATATTCCGTAAAATTCGCGAAGCGCCTGAGAGATGGTGAAAAACGGGCCGCGGAAGCCGCGTATGCCGCGCTCGTCAAATTCGAAACCGATTGGCGAACGGGAAACGCGCCGGGAGAAGATGAAAGCGATCAGCTCGAAACCGGCGTCACGCGAGCGGCGCTGGCTTGGGGAAAGGCCACAGACGAAAAAGGACGCGTTCGGTAGCGTCCGACCCATTTCCATTCGGCCAAAATTTGCGGAAATCGGAAAAACGGTACAATCGGGGAGTATTTTTTCACGACCCCCATGAACAAGAAACTCTTCGTCGGCGCATTGGCCGCGGCGTTGCTCCTCGCCTCCTGCGGAAAATCCGCGCAAACTCCCGAAAATTCGTCGGCATTCCCTTCTTCGGTCACTCCGGCTTCCGAACGGGTCGCCAAAGAAGGCGACACCGTCGCGGTCAATTACGTTGGCAAGCTTGAAGACGGCACTATTTTCGACACCTCGATAAAATCGATTGCCGAAACGACGCCGAAGTTCAACCCCAACCGCGACTACTCGCCCCTCCTTTTCACGGTGGGCGCGGGACAAATGATCAAGGGATTCGACCAAGGAGTGCTCGGCATGAAGGTCGGGGAGAAAAAAACCCTCCGAATTCCGCCCGAAGAAGCCTACGGGACCGGAGGGACCGAAGAAGTCGTTCCCCGTAAAGCGCTTGACGACCAGTTCAGCGAAACGGTTCCGCGCGAAAAATACCAGGATGTTTTCGAGGTAACGGTTCCAGAAGCAACTTTCAAGGACCAAGGAAACGAGGTGCCGAAAATGGGCGAAACCATCACTGCCGGCGGCGTTTCGGCAAAGGTTACCAAGGTCGAAGGCGGCAACGTCACCCTCGACGTCGAAAACCGTCAGAACCCTTTCTACGGCAAGAAGCTCGCCGTGGGGCTCGAAGGCGATTTTGAAGGAAACAAAGTAAAAATTACGAGACTCGACGAAAAGAACGTGACGGTCGAGGTAACCAACCGTCAGAACCCTTTCTACGGCAAGAAGCTCGCCGTGGGGCTCGAAGCACCAATTGGGGGCGAGCGTTTCGTCATCAAGAAAATCGACGAAGATACCGTCACCCTTGAGCGTTCGCACGAACTTTCGGGCAAGACGCTCGTCTTCGAAGTCGAACTCATGGAAATCAAGTAATGAAGATCCACTTCGTTTCGCTGTTTCCGGAAGTTTTCGACGGCTATTTCCGTGAAAGCATCGTCGGAAGGGCCATTCGGGAAAAACGCTTCGAACCCGTTTACCACAATCTCGCCGACTATTCCACGCGTCCTACGAGACGCGTGGACCGACGTCCTTACGGGGGACTTCCCGGAATGGTCATCGAACCGGAGCCTCTTGCGAAAGTACTCGAAAAAATCGACCGCGACGCGGGGAAAACCCTCGAAAAATACCTTCTTACGCCGCGGGGAAAACGCTTCGACCAACCGACCGCCGAATCGCTGTCCCGCGCGGATTCCGAAATCGTGCTCGTATGCGGACACTACGAAGGAGTTGACGAACGGGTCATCCAATATTTTTGACTCCGGGGCATTTCGATTGGCGATTACGTCCTTTCCTCAGGGGAACTTGCCGCCATGGTCGTTGCCGATGCCATCGTCCGTCTCCTTCCATGAGCCATCGCCGAAGAATCGCTTTTGGAAGAATCCTTTTCGGAATCTTTGGGAAGAAATACGGAATACCCCCAGTACACGAGACCGGAGGTTTGGCGGGAAATGGAGGTTCCTAAAGAACTCCTCTCGGGAAACCCGAAAACCGTGGAAGCTTGGAAAAATACCCATAAATCCCCCCCATGCTAGAACTCCTGCCCGACTTTGGCACGATGCTGCCCGACGCCTACGAAAATCTCAAAACCCTTTTCGGAACCGACTCCCCGCTCGACATGGCCATCCGGCTCGCGGGAGCGTATTTAGTCGCGATATGGCTCGCTTCGGTCATCTGGACCGTCCGCGACATTACTGATCGTACCGGAAACGTCGTCATTCAAACGTTTTCGGTACTGCTCGTCGTGCTCTTCACTCCGATTCTCGGACTCCCGCTCTATCTGCTTATCCGACCCCGGACGACGTTGGCCGAAAAATACTACGAAGAGGCCGGGATCGCCGAATCGGAATACGTTTCGGTCTGCCCGAAGTGCGACGGCGAGGTGGGGGAAGATTTCCGCTTCTGTCCGCACTGTGGCGAAGAGCTTCTCGACGCGTGCGCCAATTGCGGCGCCCCCAAGGAAAAAGACTGGAAATTCTGCGCCGTATGCGGATCGGACGGAAAAACGAAAAAGGAATCCGAAGCGAAAGAGGAGAAGAAGCCCAAAAAGTCCGCGAGGAATGACGCGGACAAAAAAGCGGCTCCCGTCGTCGTATCGATCGAAGAGATTCCGGAGGCGGGAAAAAAATAGCCTCGTCACGCAAAAAAAACTCCCGGAATCTCCGGGAGTTTTTCTACCCCTCCAAAAAGATGGATACGGTAGGGATAATGATCGAAGCGATAAGGAGCGCGACGACCACGAAAGCGAATACTTTGCGCATCGGAAAGAAGGATTAATTTTCTGGAACGTCGTATTCGACGCCGTCTACGATAAGTTTACGCGAGGAGAGGTTGATTGCAACGGAAGACGGGATTTTCGATCCGACGATCGAATTCAACGTCGTAAAGAAGGCATGGAGGGAATCCGTGCGTTTTTCGATTTCGGAAAGGGGGATGTTTCTCGGAAGAATTTGTATCGAAGCCCCTCCGTACTGGGGAGCGAACGTGGTGGAATCGAGGGATTTTACGCTCATCCGGTAGAAGGCGTGCTGTTCGAAGAGGTACTTTCCCGAAAACTCCAAAACGTAGGTCGGCCCCGAACCCACCACGGATTTTCGGATTCCCGACAAATTGATGTCCCAGGTCTTATCCGATATTTTCGCGTCGATGTTGGCAATGCTTATCGGAAAGCCTTTCACCACGTTTTTAAAGTCCTTCTGAATGAGGTTCTGCTCCACGAATACGAGCGTCGCAGGATCCATGGCCGGCCTTAAATCGCCATCGTCAGAAAGGGACGTCGATTCCGAAAACGCGAAGGCGGAACGATCGCTGAGGTACGTATTGACGAAATAGTTGGAAAAAACGTAGACCTGATAGCGTGGATTATCGGGCGTCATATTGGATAAAAGCTTGGCGTATTCGGTTTTCTTTTCTTCGAGCTGGACCGTGGTATAGCGGAACGTTTCAACCAGCTCGCCCCCGTTGAAAAACGTCAGGTTGCGAATGAGGTACCCCTCCTGCGGAAGAAGTTCGAACCGAAAATTCCTTCCCGCAATCGGGACTTCGACTTCGTAAAATCCGGTTTCCTTAATGTCGTTTTTCAAACGGAGGAACGAGGCTTCAACGCCGTTGAAAAAGGAGAAATATTCCCGGACTTCCTCCTCGTTCGGATACTCCGCGTCAAAAAGGATGCCGCTCGCCCGCCTGGAAGCGTCGTCAAGGGATATTTTCTGCAGGTACGCCGGATAATCCGTGAAAATGGAAAGCTGCTCTTTCAATCCCGACAATGCCTTGTCGAGAAGCGTGGAAGTATCGGAAACCCTTTTTTCCGGAGACTTCGAAAGAAACGACGCATACAACTGACGCTGCTTTTTGGCATAGGAAGTTTCAAACGATTTGACGAGGGACTCGAACGAATCGACGAACCCGAGCGGAAGATCGGGATGTCCGGCATCATCGAGATATTCGGGTTTTACGTAAGCCGCACCTTCGCGTTGCTCAAGAAATTCGGAAGCGGTCGCTTTGCGGATGCGGTCGAATATCTTCGAATAGGTATAGTACAGGACCGTGAGGGTCGAGAAACGTTGGTCGTCTGACGCGAGGGTATCGTAGTATTCGCCCGAAACGTTCACGAGCGAAAGCGTCAGATCGAGGGAGGTTTTATTTATGGAAAAGCCTTCTTGGGAAAGATATTCCTTAAGGAAGAACGAAAAGGGGAGAAACTCGCTTTTTCGTATGGCCTTGCCGGTGATGAGCGAATGGACGTACGCGTTGAGGTAGCGGCCGAGCTGTTCCGAAGTTTTTTCGCCGTAATAGCGGGCGGCGTGAATTTCGGAAAGGAGGGCGTAATCGCCGTATTCAACGCTGACCTCCGGGGTCGTCTTCGCGACCGCGGTAACGAACGCGTTCGCGGTTTTCGACTGGAAATACGCGTCCCCTCGGGAGAGTGGTTCGTAGTACGAGAGGTAGTAGGCCTGTCGTATCGCATGGGAGGCGAAGGATTTCAGCTCCGAATCCACCCCCTCCATTTCCGAAACGGTACGGGCGATGGCGGAAATCCCCGCGGAGGCATTTTTACACTGGTTGGAATCATCGCAATTTTCCGAAACGGCCAAGTTCCGGAGATCGCGAAGGAGCCGCCCCTTCAATATGGCGGCCTTCTTTTCGGCGTTTACGAAATACCAGCCGAATTCTTCGGAGAAATCGGACTTCGCGATGCGCTCGGAGAGCCGAAAGGTTTCGGCGTAGGTTTTGGAAAACAGCGCGGCCTGCGATTTTTCGAAAGCGAGGTTCTTTTGAAAAAATTCGAGGGCGGAGGAATCCTTTCCCAACACGACGTCGCCCCCCTTCGGATCCCTTAGGTCCACGTAACGGATGGTGTTAATCGTGGAAATGCGGAGGATGTCAGCATTTTTCAATTCGGTATTGTACGACGGGACATACCCGAAATAGGTCGAAGGGAAGATGTGGGCGGTCGTTACCGTTTCGTTTTTCGAAAGAAGATCGACCGTCAACAGCGCCGAAACGGAAAAGATTTTTGGAGATTTCGAATTCCGCGTATCCACGTAAAAATTTCCGTGCCCGAGGGTTTTAATGCGAAAGTCGGGATGTTCCACCGAAAAGCTTTGAAAGATATCGCCGAAGCGAAAAAAATACAGTCCGTCCCCGATGGAAACGGTCTGTCCGACGATTTCGGGAGCAGCGCCCGAAAACGATACGCCCGCAATGGGGGAAACGCGCAAATATCCCTCGCTCAGTCCCGCGGCATCGGCTTGGCCTTGTTCCGCCTTGGAAATCGATCCGGAAGAAAACGGAGCGTACCAAACTCCCGAGGAAAGATCCGTTCCGGCATCGGGAACCCGGAGCGCCGAATCATCGGAGGCGTGAAAAAGGGAGAAATAGGAAAGGAGTCCCGAGAAACCGAGGACGGCGGAAACGAAAAGGATGCGACTCATTCGGGCTGGAAATCCGGAAAGTACCGCGTCGCAGTATACCCTTTTGCCACCCCCTTCACAAGTCCTTACCACTTGCAATCCCGAAAGAGCGTGGTTTCGTAAGTTCTCACCGCTTTTTCGGAAGCGAAAACGGCCCCAATTTCACGATTCCGGTCAAGGGAATTCTCAGTAAAATTCGCGCTTCCGATCATGACTTCCGATCCATCCACCCAGACGGTTTTTGCGTGCAATTGAGCCCGGGAAGACCTGATGGCCGAGACTTTCGAAGAAAACACCGACAAATCGCGCTCGGAAGCGTCTTTTGGGAGACAAACCCGAACGGTTTTCCCTCCGTCGGCCAATGAATTGAGGGTCGAGACGAATTCCGAATCCGAAACCGAAGGCGCGAAGACGACGACGGATTTTTCCGCGCGCCGCACGAACGAAAGAATTTTCCGCCTCGCGTCGGCGGGGGCCAGATAAAACCGCGGCGGTACCGGCGAAACGAACGGGGAACCCCGGAAATCGCTTTCGAATACCGACCGAAGGAATCCGGCGGATTCGGGATCATGGCCAAACACGAAAAATTCCCGATTCTTGGAAAACGTGGATTTCGTATGGTTTCCCGTGGAAAATACGTAATCCTTTCCGTCCGCCACGACGTATTTGGCATGGGTATAAGCAAAATCGTCGCGACTCGAAAACACCGAAACCCCCGAGGAAAGAAGCCTGTCCCGAGCAGCCCGGTTGGAACCGGGAAGCCTGTAGGGATCCTTTTCGAGAATGACCCGAACGTCCACTCCCCGCTTTTTCGCGGAAACGAGGGCGTCCACGACGGACGGAGCGGTAAGCAGGTAAACGTTTACGAAAAGTTCGCGCTCGGCTTCCTGAAAAAGCGACAGGAGGCGCGCTTCGATTCTTGGATCGGGACCCGCGATGATTTCTTCGGACTTTTCGGCATCAAGGTTGGCAACAAATCCACCCGAATCAGCCAGAAAGCCGGAAAGGGGGGTTTGCGGAATTTCGGAAGTCGGAAAATCCGTCTCGTACAAAACCGCCTGACGATGGGAAAAATACTCCCCCGTCCAAGCAACCGAGAATAAAACGATCGAGACGAGGATCGCGGAAAAAGCCGGCAAAGCGCGGCGGACAATGATGGCGACGTCGCGGTTTTGAAGCATGTTAGCGAATTCGAAGCGTAACGATTCCCCCCTTGCCAAACCGAGAGAGGATTTCCGCAAACGCCGACCGTATTTTTCCCGACCGGAGCTTAAGCGCGCTCGCCACCAAAGGTCAGGAGGTTTTGATAACGATTTTTCCGTCGGACTCGCAGATCGAATCCACTCCTGCGAAAAGTGCCGCCTCCCCTTCCTCCTCAAGCACTTTCCGGAGGGTCGAGGAAAGGAGCGCGGAAACCGCGGCCGGCTTGGAAAGCACCGGAGAAAAATTCACGTTCCTTACGAAGGCCATGTTCGGTAGGTAAAAAAGCGGTGGATTCCCCGAGGATCGGCGAAAGTTCGGATTTCGCGACCGAAACGAAGGGCGGCTGCGGAAATTTGCGCGTGATGGTCGTCCCCCACTTCGCAAATCACCGAAGCGGCGACGTTCGGATGGGTTCGGACGAAGCCCTCAAATTGCTCGAGAAATCTTTCGGTCAATTCAAAGCCGGTTCCTTCTCCTCCGTAGAGGGCAACGGGGGGTTCGAACGCCGTATCTTCGGAAAGGTTCTCATCCCCGTTTCGAACATAGGGGAGGTTGGCGACGAAAAGGATGTTTTTGCGTTTTCCAACCCAATCCGGCAACCCGGAAAGGAGATCGGACAAAGCGAATTCGACTTCCACGCCATTTCGTGCAGCATTTTCCCGGGCGAGGGAAAGAGCCGGTTCCGAAACGTCAATCCCGAGCGTTTTTGCCCGGGGAAAATTCTTCGCGAGGGAAACCGCGATTACCCCGGAACCGGTTCCAACGTCTACCACGGCATCGAAACCGTCTTCCCGAAGCTGGCGCAAAGCCTCGCGGACGAGGCTTTCGGTTTCGAACCGCGGAACGAGTGCCCGCTCATCGGAACGGAACGGAAGGAGAAAAAATTCCACGCTTCCGGTACGGTAGGCATGGGGACGAAAATCTTCCCCGTTAGGCATTTTCAAAATTTTTAAGCGAGAATACCGCCATCGCGAAAACCAGCACGAGCGCGAGATACAAAAGCGCGTGGATCATCGATACGACCAAGACCGAATCCGGAAGGACGACGGTCGTCGCAATGACGTTTTTCGGATACGAAAGGGCTTCGAAATTGGGAAGGATGACCGAAAGTCCTTTCGAAAACCAAAGGAGGCCAGCGCTCGCGGTTTTTTCGGCCATGTCGGCAACGGCGTTGGCAGAATGGCTCGCCACGAACACTCCGAGCGAAAATAGAATGGAGAGCATCGGGGCGGCGAACGTGGTAAAGAAAAGCACGACGGCGAACGTCACGAGCAACTTGAGATAGGAAAAAAGGGCCGCGAAGAAAAACAGTTTTCCCAGCGAAAACCCCTCGTAAACGAGAAGCCCCGAAAGAACGAGGGTTTCAGCGAAGTAAATGACGGCGAGCACGAGCGCGAAGCCGAAAAATTTTCCAAGCACGAAATGGTACCGGGAAATGGGTTTTGAGAGAATGAGGTAGATCGTGCGCCCTTCGATTTCGCGGGCGAGCATTTGCCCCCCGACGAAAACGACCGCTACGAGCCCGGATATTTCGATCATGGCGAGACCGAAATCCAGCACGATGCGCTCGACTTGTCCGAGCGAAAGGGAGGCAAGCACGACCGAGAACAGAATGGTAAGCACCGAGAAAAAAAGAATCAGGGCCAGGAGTCGGCTCCGAACGAGTTCGCGGAAAGTGTTGAGGGCAATGTTGAACATGGCGTTTACGATAAGATGCATCCAGAAAACCGGGGATATCCGCGGACGAAATCCGCTCCGGACACGGATTTCTTTCATTCTAGTTTCACGACCCGCAAAATCAAGCCGCCCTCGGGAGTGCGAATGACCGGAAATCCCAAGCTGGAAAGGAACACTTCACCAATTCAGATTTTTGGACATTCATCCTCCGGAAGGACCTCGCATTCTTCAATGGAAAGCTTTTTTCCCTCAAAAAACGCATGGAGTCACGGCCAAGGAAAATACGCCCGGTAACGGTTAAAAAGGATTTCGGCCGGAACGTCCGGCTGAAATCGGGCGTCTTCTTTGGTGATTTTTCGGCAATAGGTCGCGAGGGAGGCATCCTGAGGAACGGGATG
Source organism: Candidatus Altimarinota bacterium (assembly GCA_024709505.1). Taxonomy (GTDB): domain Bacteria; phylum Patescibacteriota; class Gracilibacteria; order BD1-5; family UBA2023; genus JANJWP01. The sequence continues at coordinate 25,576 of JANJWP010000021.1, forward strand.
AACGAGTCCCGAGGCATGTTTCCGTAACGTTTGTATGAGAAAATTTCCGGAAACCGAAGAAAATTTCCGGAAAAGCGAGGCCGAAGTATCCGAACGCTCGATCGGAATCGGAAGGACGTCGAGCATGTCGCCCTCGTCCATCCCCTCGCTCATGGCCATGACGGTGACTCCGGTTTCGGTTTCGCCCTCGAGCAGAGCGCTTTGGATGGGCGATGCTCCGCGATATTTCGGGAGCAGGCTTCCGTGAACGTTTACGCAGAGGCGTCCGGGCATCGAAAGAATCTCCCGGGGGAGAATCTTTCCATACGCCACGACCACGAAATAATCAACCGGGAACGCGCCTATTTGCCGAAGAAATTCGTCGTTCCCACGAACGCGTTCGGGAGCGAATACGGGAATTCCGGCGGCAAGGGCCGTTTCTTTTACGGGAGTCGGTCGAAGCAGGCCCGAACGCCCGACGGGAGCGTCAGGATTGGTAACGGCAAAAGCGACCCGGATTCCCGAGTCCGATACCAGATCCCCCAAAACGCTCGCGGCGAGGGCCGGAGTACCGAAAAAGCCGATGTCCATTATTTGCGGATTTCTACTAAATATTCTTTGGCTCCGCGGGAAAACGTGAGAAGCGCCGCTTCGACCGGAACGCCGTCGGCCAAGAGGGTTTTTGAGTCCGAAACGCTTTCCACCACGAGGGACGAACGCTCGGCTCCCGATACTGAAACCGAACGCAACACGAGCCTGGATTCCTCTGGGGCCAGAACGCTTTCGCGATCGAAGTGCACGAACGCGATTCGGTTTTCCGGCTCGGAGTCGAAAAAAAACGCCGCAGAATATTCGTCCTTTTTTCCCGTCGCAAAAGAAAACGGGACGGTGGCCGACGCTCCCGAAAGCGATACCGTCCCCACGATCTTATGGTCTTCGGCGAGACGGATCGCCCATGGTCCCGAATACGGAGCCGAGACCCGGAATTGCCCGGAAGCGGAAGACCAATCGTAAGAAAGGACGCTCCCGGATGCCGTCGCCGAATGCGCGTCGGAGATGGAAACGTAGCCTATCGAACCGGAAAGGAATTCGGCCCGATACGAGGAGACCGAACGGTCTCGGACCGCCCGGTCGAGGGATGAAAGTTCCGAAACGATCTTCGTCCGCAAGGATTCCGTCACCGCCCTTTCCGAAAAAATGCGCACGGACATCGCCACCATTCCCGACAAGACCGCCACGATCGTGGCGGCGACGGCAATCTCAGCAATGGTAAAACCCTTTTTGGAGCGCATGCTATTTCTTCAGTGAAAGGATCTTCGTCACGAACAACACGACCGCTACGAGGATACCGAAAAGGATGATTTTTCCAACGCGGTCCAAAAACACTGCCGCGACGCCGAAAAGGAACGAAATCGAATACACGAACTTCCGGATGAACGATTCGGACATTCAAAGATTCAACAGACGGTAGTGGAGGTGGTGTATCCGATCCCCCTTGAGCGGGCTTTTTCCGTTATATATTCGTGCGGCGATGACGTAGAAAGCGTCGATAAGGTACACTCAAAGGACCGTGGCGACCGTGGCGACCTTTCCTCAAACGAGTATCGCGAGCGAGGCGATGAGAAAGCTCGCGAACATGGTTCCGGTTTCCCCCATGAGAACCCTGGGGGCAAGATTGTAGTACCAGGCAAATATCGCGGTGGGAAGAACGACGGCAAGAATGGAGAGAACGAAAACCGAGTTTTCGCGAAGGGCCGGAGTGGCGTCGGCAAAATAGAATTTCACCGTGGAAATGGCGATGACCAAAAGGGCGATGACCACAAGTCAGGAGGTCAATCACGGTACGCCGTCGGACCAGTTGATCGAATTGAACACGAGCACGTACCAAACGACGGTGAACAGGAGCGGAACGAGATAGACCCGGAAGTCGCCGAAAACCGCGTAGTATTGGGTCAGATCGACAACCCCGCCGAAGATTCCGGAAACGTAGCCGATCTTAATGCTCGTGATCCCCACCACCGCCCCGACGAAAATCTGGAGGGCGAGCCGGACTTTTGCCGGAACGGCGAACGGGGTCTTCCGGGCGTGCCCTTGGAGTTCTTCGGAAGTCTTCTTGATGCCGACCTTCTCGTCGCGGTCGAATTTGTAGATCGTATCAAGATCGTCCAGAAAGCTCACCGCCGAAACGAGTGCCCCAAGAAGGAGCAGAACGAAGAGCTTTTCCCGCATGGTTTCGGGAACCACCGGCACTAAAAGAAGGGCGAAAAGGGCGAAATTGGCGAAAAACGCGATTCCGACGCCGAAGGGAACCGGAGCCCTCTTGTGCCCGTAGGGGGCGGGGTTGTCCAAAAGGCCGAATTTGGGAAAGTATCGGAGCACGGCCCGAAAAATGGCGAAAGAAGTGACGGAAGACGCGAGAGCGAGGGCGACGATGGCGGAGGCCGACGGAAAATGAAAAAAAAGGGCGATGGTATCCATGGGGGAAATTATTTCGATTTTTCTTCTATTTCGAGCTTTTTTTCTTCCCAATACCGCAAAAGGGCTTCCCTACGAAAAAACCAAACGTATGCCGAAAAACCGAGAACGAGGGCGAGAAAGGCATAGCCGACGTAGTCGAGAATCATTCGATAGTACGAGGCGAACGCGACCGCCAAGGTAACGATCGTCGCAGCCCAAACGATTGAGCCCACGACGTTGTATGCCCAAAACCTTCCAGGAAGCATTCACGCGGAACCGGCAATGAACGGAACGAACGCCCGCGACATGTTGTGGAATTTTCCCAAAATAATGAAGGCCGGGCCGTTTTTGGCAATTTGGCGTTCGAGGTATTTGAGCTCGGTCCTTCCAAGGCCGAAGGCGTCGCCGTATTCCTTGAAAAAACCTTTTCCGTAGCGCTTTCAGAGCGCGTAACCGATGAAATTTCCCAAAATCGCCCCGAGAGCCGCAACCGCTATGGTTTCAGCAAGGTGTTCCCGCCCAAAAAATCCGCCGACGATGAGCATGACCTGAAGCCCCGGAACGAGGACGCCGATGACCGGAAACGACTCGATGACGCTGAAAACGAATGCCAGGAGGTAATTCCAATTCCCCAGCGAGAGCACGAGGGTTTCGGCATATGCCAAAAACGCCGCGATCCATTCTTTCTTAAAAAGCACGATGAAAAGGAGCGCGAACGTTATCGCAACGAAGGTTCCGTGCAGGAGACGAGTCAGCGCGACGGTAATTTTCTGGAGGATCGGATGTCGCATGCGCGCTTTGGGTACTTGGGAACGAACGTGGCATACGATACCGAAAAACCCCGTTCGGGCAATAGGAAAAACGCTCCGTTACGGAGCGTTTTTCCCAGGTTCGCAATACTTTTACGGATTCGTTCCGCTGGGGGGAACGGAGGGCGAAGCCCCCTCCGTTGTCCCAGTACCCTCGGACGAAGGCAAGCCCGAAGCTCCGCTTCCGAAATCTTGCGCGAGCGCGGAATCTTCGGACGAATGAACGGCTTGGGCCTTTCGGTTAGGACGACGGACGGAATGAATTCTCGTAAGCGGAACGTTTTCGTCTGGAGAGACGGCCGTTTCGGAAGGGGTTTCGACCGCAGGAAAACCATTTTCCAAGGGGATTTCGATTGGGGCGGCCGGAACGTCGGTCGGAACCGATTCGGGGGCGCTCGTTTTTATCGAAGGCGAAACGAAAGCGAAGGTTCCAATCGACAACGCGACAACGGCAACGAGTCACGAAAGCGAGCGCACGAGGATCTTCCGTTCTCCAAAAAGCTTGGCGAGGCCACCCTTCCGGGTTTCGGAAAGCTCCTTCGCAATCGTTTCGACGTATGCCGGATCAACCGAAGGGTTGGAATTGGAAGATTCGGGAAGAACGATTAGTCCATCCGGAGAACCGTCCTGACCAGTAACGACGGTTTCGGGAGGAATTTCTTCGGTTTCCGGTTCCGCCCCCCCGTCCATGATGGGCTCCAAGGATTCGGAAGGGGTTTCGGAGACGGCTTCGGATGGAAGCTCCGAAACGATTACCGCCTCTGCCGGAGCCGCTTCTTTTTGCGGGACGATGCCTTCGAAAAGGGGATCCTTAAAGAAGTCGTCTTCCATTTCGAGGTTTGGAAAGAACTCTTTTTTCGATTCGGGAATGACTACCGACTGGGCCGCTTCTTCAAGGGCGCGTTTTTTAGCCTCTTCCGGATCTTCGAGCGCCTCGGCAAGAATCTCGTTGGCAATCGTTTCCCCCTCGGTTCCAATGACCTTGGCCGGCGCGATGATATCGACCCCCTCGACGAATTTCGGCACTTCCGGAATTTCGGAAACCGCTTCGGGAACGGCAGTCGATTCCGTCGAGGAGGGTTCGACCGGGACCGCTTCGACCACGGATGGGAGGACTTCGGTTTCCGAAGTCTTCGGCTTGCTTTCGAGGCTGATTGCGGGGCGGGAAGCCGACGGGGATGCGAACACGGGGGCCTGAACTTGAGGCGCCGGTTCCGGAGCGCGTTCGGACGCGGGGGCGGAGGATTTTCCCGTGGTTTTAAGGCTCATGAGGGAAATCTTTTTTTGAGCTTGTCCGACCGGCTTCGAAACGGAGGGCTTCGCGACGGAAAAAACCGGCTCGGAAAGACTTTGGACAGGAACGGAAGGGGTCGGCGTCGAAACCTGGACTTGGATTGCCGGTTCGGGCGCCGGTTCCGGAGCGCGTTCGGACGCGGGGGCGGAAGGACGCATTCCCTCGTTAATCGGAGCGACCGTGCGGAGGTCGGCAGTTTTGAGCGCGGAAAAATCGATTTTCGGCATCGTCCGTGAGACGTTACGGATAGTCGTTCCCATGCTACCGCACTTTTTTTGGGGCGTCAAAAAACGGGGGCGCGCAAAATCCACCCCAAGGCCGGGGGAGGAGCGCTTTTCCGGCTTTACTTTCGTTCGTTTCGCGTATAATGCGCGCGACCTACCGGAAGGAACCGAACCCATCGGTCCCTTTTTTGGTACTTTTAGCCCCGCAAAGCGGGGCATTCATCCCATTTCTGCCCCCATGGCATACCGAAACATCGCGATCATCGCGCACGTTGACCACGGAAAGACCACCCTCGTCGACGCCCTCCTTAAACAAACCGGGACTTTCCGTGAAAACGAAGCCGTCGATACCTGCGTCATGGACTCCAACGACCAGGAAAAAGAGCGTGGGATCACCATCTACGCGAAGAACACCGCCGTTTCCTACAACGGCACCAAAATCAACATCGTTGACACTCCGGGCCACGCGGACTTCGGTTCCGAAGTCGAACGCGTGCTTCGCATGGTTGACTCGGTCGCCCTCGTCGTCGATGCCTACGAAGGACCGATGCCGCAGACCAAGTTCGTCCTCAAGAAGTCCTTGGAGCTTGGACTCAAGCCGATCGTCATCATCAATAAGATTGATAAGCCGACCGCCCAACCGGACGCGGTCGTCGATATGGTTTTCGACCTCTTCGTGCAGCTTGGCGCGACCGACGAACAGCTCGACTTCGCCGTCGTCTATGCCATCGCCCGCGAAGGCATCGCCTTAAAGTCCCTCAAGGACGAGAAAAAGGACATCTCCCCGCTTTTTGAAACCATTCTCGAAAAGGTCGCCGAAGCTCCGAACGACACCTCCAAGGCGTTCCGCATGCAGATCGCGAACCTCGCGTACGACAACTACCTTGGACGCCTCGGTATCGGCCGCGTTTACGAAGGCGTTGCCAAGGTCGGGGCGCAGGTTACCGTCATCGGCAACGACGGCGTCCGCCGTACCGGAAAGATCTCCAAGATCTTCACCTCGATGGGCCTCAAGCGCGTCGAAGTCCAGGAAGCGGAAGCCGGCGACATCGTTACCATCGCCGGAATCCCGGACATCTACGTCGGCGAAACCGTCTCCACCGCCACCGATGCCGAACCAATGCCGGCCATCCACATCGACGAGCCGACCCTCGAAATGCAGTTCCTCGTCAACGACTCCCCGTTCGCCGGTAAGGAAGGCAAATTCGTCACCTCCCGCAACATCCGCGAACGCCTCGAGCGCGAAGCCGAATCCAACGTCGGTCTCAAGATCGACTTCGAAGGTTCCGACGGAAACTCCTACACCGTCGCCGGCCGCGGAGAACTCCACCTCTCGGTCCTCATCGAATCGATGCGCCGCGAAGGGTTCGAACTCCAGGTGGGTTCGCCGAAGGTCATCTTCCACGTGGAAAACGGCAAGAAGATGGAACCCATCGAAAACGTCATCGTTTTCGTTCCGGAAGACTGCTCCGGCACCATCATCGAAAAACTCGGAAAGCGCAAGGGCATCATTAAGAACATGTCCACCGAAAACGGCATCACGAACCTCGAGTTCGAAGTGCCAACCCGCGGTCTTCTCGGTTTCCGGTCGATCTTCACCATCGAAACCAAGGGCGAAGGAATCATGTATTCCTCGTTCTCGCACTACGACGAATTCCGCGGAAATATCGAAAAGCGCGACGTCGGATCGATGATCTCCGGATTCCCGGGAACCGCGATGGCCTACTCGCTCTGGAACCTCGAAGAACGAGGGCCCATCCTCATCGAACCGACGACCGAAGTCTACGAAGGCATGATCATCGGAGAACACCTCAAGGGCGGCGACCTCGTGGTCAACCCGACCAAGAACAAGCAGCTCACCAACATGCGCGCGTCCGGTGCCGACGAAGCGATCCGTCTCACCCCGATCCGCAAGATGACCCTCGAAGACTGTCTCGACTACATCTCCGACGACGAATACGTCGAAGTCACCCCGGTGTCGCTCCGCCTCCGCAAGAAGTTCCTCACCGAAAACGAACGCAAGAAGAATTCGAAGGGATAGATTCCCGCCTCCAAGCAAGAGCCTCCGGAATTCCGGAGGCTCTTGCTGATTTGCAAAAAATGGACATACTTTTAGGTACCCGACCAAAAACTCGAAACCACGAAAAGGGTCATACAACCTAAAACCCCTCCATATGCGCAATTTCCATAAAATTATCGAAGGTTTCCAAATAGGAATCGGCATTTTTTTATCCCTGGCAATGGGAAGCGCCGCGATATCGTACGGTGCCGCAACTTGGGGAAACCTTCCCCAGGCCGTTTCGGGATCCGGACTGACCGCGACCATGTGGAACGATCTCGTTTCGCAATCGAACGGTCTCGCCGGAGCGATTCAGGTAAACTCCGGGAACGTGGGAATCGGAACGGCGAGCCTCGGTTCAAAGCTGGAAGTCGGCGGGGACGCGAAAATCAGCGGCGTCCTTACGGCCGGAAAAGTGCAGATGGTGGACGCGGTCGTCGCGAATACCGTCTGTTCGCCGAACGGGCTCATCGCGACGGATAGTAGCGGGGCGCTTTTATCCTGTCGATCCGGAACCTGGAAAAGCTCGGTAGGAAGCGGCATGATAACGGGCGGATGTTCGTTTGGGAGCGCCTGGGGAACGGCAACCTCCTGCGGACTCAGTGCCGGAATTTCCTGTTCGGCCGGAAATACGGCAAGAACGATGATCTACTGTTCCGGAGGCGGAACGTGCGCATGGAACGGTTCGAACACCTATGCCCATGGCTTTTGCATTTCAAATTAGCGCGGACGCCTCGACGCGTCTTTCCTTTTGACTTCCCATTCATTCCCGATACAATCGCCCCACTTTAAAACCTCATTCCCACCGAAGGGGATAGAAACGCATGATCGTATACGCTCTCAAGAACGCTTCCGAGTCCAACGAAAAGCTTATTCTTCGTTATAAGAAGATGTTCTTCCAAACCCGTACGGCCAACAAGCTCCGCACGGAAAAGTACGCGGAACGCAAGCCTTCCGTTCGTAAAATCCGCGAAAAGGCCATCGTTCGCGAAATGTATCGCAAAGCGAGCAAGCGCGACAACTTCTAGTTTGAGACAAAAAATGAAAAGCCCCCGTACGGGGGCTTTTCATTTGGAAAAATCCGAAAGCACGGACAGAAAAAACAAAAAGTCCAGTACTTTTTTTGATGGGAACGGGAGAGTGTGGCAAAATGACCGAAAGACCACCAAAAGACCAAAACCAATGGAACTCCGAAACGACGCGAACATTTCCGTACCCGAGCCGAATTTCGATCCGCTCGCTTTCGCGGAGGCCCTCGAGAGCGAAATCCAAAACGCCGGGGGCGAAACTCCAGCAATGGCGTCACCGGAACCGAATTTCGATCCGCTCGCTTTCGTGGGACGTTCCGACGAAAGCTCCTCCGCCTTGGCAATCGGCCTCGATTCTTCCGCTTCGAAAGCCGAAGGGCGAGGATTCTCCGCCCTTCGCGACGGATTCTCCTTCTTCGTCCGTTACGTCGCGGTGTCTTCGGCCGTTTTCGCGGCACTCCTCGTCATGGCGAATTTTTCCGCCTACTCGACCGTCGTGTGGAACTGGGTTTCCCCGGAATCCGCAAGCGCGAACTCCGCCGCGGTTACCGAAGGAATGGAAAAATCCAAAATCGTCGCCTACGCCGCCGAAGAAGGCAGCGGTGCGACCGAAGCGGAATCCGTCAAGGAGGCCGAAGATCTTAAAAAGCGGCTCGAAGAATCCAACGTCACGGTGAAGGAAAACATCCTGTCCCCCAAAAAGCTCGTCCCGGCAAAACCGCAAATCAACGTCGATTTCGACATCGTCCCCTACGAAAACCGCATCATCGTCCCAAAAATCGGAAAAAACATTCCTCTCGTGGACGTCGAACTGACGAAAAACGTCGATTTCGACCACATGGAAAACATTTTCATGAAGGAGCTCGAAAAAGGGGTTATCCGCTATCCGGGAACCGCTCGTCCGGGCGAAAACGGCAACGCCTTCATTTTTGGACATTCTTCCAATTTTCCCTGGATGCCCGGAGCCTACAACCAAGTATTCGCGCTGCTCGACAAGCTTACGTACGGGGATGAAATCATCGTCTATTACAATCAGAAGAAATACGTCTACGTCATCCGCGAAAAAAAGATCGTCAAACCCGGGGACGTAAAGGTTCTCAATCGAAACCCGGAAAGCAAGGAACTCTCCCTTATGACCTGTTGGCCCCTTGGAACGACGCTTAAGCGCATGATCGTTTTCGCCGAACTTCAGGAACCCCCCGCCGGAACCCGTTAATCCTTCGTAACGACCCACCATGGACATTTCCTCCGCCATCTACGCCTACGAATTCGCGAATGCCGCCATGACCGACGCGAATGCCGCCGCCTACGCCGCCATCGTCGGATTTTTCGCGCTCACCGTAGTGGGAATCATTGTTGGACCCTATGTCTACGGATTCTTCGTCTACCGAAAAAAGGAGGCCGAAAAGCTCGAAAAACGCAAAACCATCCAAAATCTCGTCATCATGAAGGACATTCAGGGCGAACTCGAAGAAGAAATGCGCCGGGCTCTTACGAACGCGAATCTGAGTCAATAAGCTTTGGCGCGAGGTCAAGCTCGCGCTTTTCGCTGGCCAACCCCCGATCAAGCAGATCGAAATAGAGCGCCCGGCCCATTCGGAAGGGCGAAACCATTCCGGAAAACACCAATTCCGCCAAAACCTCTTCGGGGGTCTTTTTCCTTCGCCCCGGAGTCCCTGGAGCATCGAGAACCCGAAGCCCCTTAAGAATTTCAAGATTCAACGCGGTACGAACGGCTTTGGTGGCCGCGGTTCCGAAGGGGGGAACGCCGGGTCAGTATCACAAAGCGTTCAGGTCGCACCCGAAAGTCGCCGGTGCCGTCCGACAATCGTAGGCATATCGGTTTCTTGGGGCGTCATACCACCCAAGCCCATCGAAGTGGGCGCGGATTTCCGCCACGCTCCGGGCCGACCGAATGCCCCACGCGTGAACGGGAGCGTCTTCGGTCGCTTCGCGCAAAATTTCAATTACGGCGGCAACCTCTTCCTCTTCGGAACCGGAAAGTTCGACGACCCGGATTTCTGCCCGCGAAAGGGGATGGGGATATTCGGCAAGCGGAAACCGATACGCGCAGGAGGGGGCGGTTCCATCGGAAACGACCCGGTCAGAGAGAACTATTTGCATGGGGATTCGTTATGGTGGTATCCGCTCCCCTTTCGAATTTGCGCAACGCGGTAAAGCTGTTCGACGAGCATGAGAAGGGCGAGGGAGTGGGGAAAGGTCATGGGGGAAAGCGAGAGCGTTCCGGAAATGCGTTCAGAAAGCATGGCCGTATCGACGCCATAAGCTCATCCAACGAGAAAATCCGCGCCTTCCGAGCGCGAGAAACGGCGTTCGATTTCGCTCGCGAACGCCTCGGTTGACAAGGGTTTCGCCCCAATGTCGAGATAAACGGGACGAAGGTTTTTTTCCAAAAGGTACTTCGCGATCCGTTCGGTCTCCTTTTTGATTACGAGTCGTGGATTTTCGGATTTTTCCGGTTTGATCGAAACGAGTTCGAGCTCGCGTCCCATGCGCTTTCGGTATTCCTCGACGGCTCACGCGAAGTGCCCGAAAGAATCGGTTACGGCGATGATTTTGAACATGAACTGGAGGCGGATTATTCCCGAAATCGTCGAACGGAGTCCGTCACCGAATTTCCCCGATTTCGGGAATAACATATCCATTTCCTTTGACAAATCCACCCCTTTCCATACCATGTCCCCGCCCCGAATTTCGGGTTGTTCTTTTCGTACCGAAGCGGCGTTCGCGCCACTTTAGCTCAGCTGGTAGAGCAACGGCCTTGTAATCCGTAGGTCGTCGGTTCGAATCCGACAAGTGGCTCCAGCTATCGTTTTTGTTTTTGGGTCGGTTCCAGAGCGGTCAAATGGGGAGGACTGTAAATCCTTTGTCTACGACTTCGTAGGTTCGAATCCTACCCGGCCCACCATCTAAAAAAACCAACGACGATTAGCCGCTGCCGTCCGCCGGGATGGTGGAATGGTAGACACGACGGTCTTAGAAGCCGTTGCCTTCGGGCGTGAGGGTTCAAGTCCCTCTTCCGGCACCAAGAAAATCCGGCTTCGGCCACCTTCAATCACAGTACGTATCGGGCGAATGCCCCTGCGGAGCGCGCACCGTATGAAGCGGGCGCACAATATTTCCCACTCCCTTCATATGAAGCAGAATATCCACCCGGCCTTCGACGAAGTCAAGGTCACCTGTTCTTGCGGAAACACCTTCACGACCCGAAGCACCCTCCGCGACGAAATCAAAGTTGAAAGCTGCAGCAAGTGCCACCCGTTCTACACTGGCGAAAAGCGCATCTTGAAGACCTCTTCGGTTGACAAGTTCTACGCTCGCCAACAGAAAACCGCTTCCATCAAAAAATAAGGTCGATACGAAAGAACCCCTTCCTTTTCGGAAGGGGTTCTTTTCATAATGCCTTCGGCTCTCTAATCCCTTAGCAAAAAGAAATTGAAGAGCGAGTAGCTCACGACAATGAGCAGAAGTCCCGCGAAAATGTATTTGATTGTTCCTTTCGCCTTTTTCAACTTCTCGTCGTCGCCTCACGAAGTCAGCACGAGCCACCCGGCATAAATGATAAGCAAAACCGTGACGATGCCCAAAAACCCATTGAGGTAGTTTACGATCGAGGTCATGATGCTCACGGCTCATCCGACGTTTGGATCTTCGAGTTTGCACACTCCGAAAATGAGCGTGTTCTCGCATCGGACGGTTCCGTAAATGCTCGTTACGAGGGCTTTGGGAATCTTGATGAGGAGAAATCCCGCAATGCCCACGACGATCGACTTTTTGGCGGATTTGGCTTTTTCCTCGTCGCCTCCGGACGAAACGAGCTTGAAAAACGCGAGGAAGGCGATGGCGAGGAAGGCGAAGCTCGCAAGAACTTCCATGAGTGCCACGAACGGATATACGAGCCGGTCGAGAAACACGTCAGCCGTGCGTCCGGTAATGTTTTTATCGTAAAGCGTCGAGACGAAAACGAAAGCGCTCTGCATCACCACGATGCCAATGGTCGTCGCGAAAATGGAAGACTTCCATTTCTTGGCGTCATCCTCTCCGCCCTTCGAAAACAAGAGCCGGAGAACCGAAATGACGAGATAGATGACCGCTATCGCAATGAAGAGGTTTTTTACGTCCCTCGCCACCATGATCACGCCATTGAACGCGCCACGCTCACCGGTATTGGAGGCCGTGAAAAAATATCCGGTGAACGGTGAGGCGAACTGGTCGAGATATCCGTTTCGTCCAGCGGCACCGGATTTTGGAGTCGCCCGCGCATCAAGTTCGCTTGAAGACGAGGAAACCTGGATGATGTCCTCTAGGTCTATGGCCGAAGCGGTTGCCGGAAAAATGGAAACGGCCGGAGCGGCAATCGCAAGGAATGCCATCAACTTCGACAGCGATTTGGACAAAAATGACATTTGGAAAACGCGAAAACGGGGCTACTTGCGAGAAAGTATAGCGAGAGTTGCGGGGATTTCCATCCTTTTCGAGCGGCTATCCCTGCATAATGCCGAGCCGAGCTTCGATTTCCATATCGACGTATTCCTTTTTTCGTCCGTACATTTTCCGGGAGTACTCCTTGATAATTTTCGCACGTTCGGGGTCTTTGTAGGTATTGTCCCAAATGGTCTTCATGTCGAACGGACGGGTCGTCGCGTTGTCGATGTTGAGCTTGCAGTAGGTCGTGAAATTGGCAATGCCGATAATGTCCTGTTGCGAAAGGAGCGGGGCGTATTCCTTCTCCAAGTATTCCGCGTCTTCCGCGCCGACCTTGAAACTCATGATGGTGCCCGCGTTGCCGAAGACCGCGTCCTTGATGGACGGCTTTCCGTCTTTCGACTTGTTTCCGCCGATCTGCGCGATGAACTGGTGCGCCATGATGAGCGCCAAGTGGTATTTGCGGGCTTCCGAGAGGATTTCGCCGAAGGTATCGGTCGCAAAGTTCTGGAATTCGTCAACGTAGAGGAAGAAATCCTTGCGTTGGTCTTCGGGGGTATCGGCGCGGCTCATGGCCGCCATGTTGATTTTGGAAACGAAGATGAGGCCGAGAAGCTGGGCGTTGAGGTCGCCGATCATCCCTTTCGAAAGGTTGACCATAAGAACCTTCTGATCGTCCATGACCCGGCGGAGATTGAATGCCGATTTCGGCTGGCCGATGATGTTGCGGATGGTGGTGTTCGTAATGAACGGGCCGAACTTCGAGGAAAAGTACGGAATCATTTCCTGCTTTTCGCGATCGCCGGTGGAGGCGTATTCATGGTCCCAGAAAGCCTTTACGACCGGGTTCTTGACCTTGGATACCTTGTACTTCATGAACGCGTCGTCAACGAAGAGGCGCGGCACGTCGATAAGGGTTCCGCCTTCGTCTTCGTCGTCCATGAGGGTGAGACAGCCGTTGCGGAAGTAGTGTTGGATGCGCGGGCCGAAAACTTCTTCGTTGAAGATCTTGATGAAGATGGAAGTCGCATCAAGTGCGGCGCGGTCTTTTTCGATGGCGCGCTGGGCCGGGTCGGTCGAGATGACTTCGAGCATGTTCAGTCCCATGGGACGCTCGTAATCGGCGGGATCGAAGACGATCATGTCCTTCGCCCGCTCTTTCGGCGTGAAACTGATGATGTCCTCGACCAAGTCTCCGTGCGGATCGATGACGCAGAGCCCGTCGCCGTTCCAAAGGTCCTGTCGGGCAAGGTAGCCGACGAACACGGACTTACCTCAACCGGATTTACCGATGATGTAGTGGTGGCGTCCGCGGTCTTTGCGCATGAAATAGATGGGCTTCTTCACGTTGCGGTATTCGTTCCACCCCATGAGTACCGCGTCGGTATAAAGCGGGAAGCCCGCAAGATGGCGCTGCTTCATTTCGGAGACGGGCATTTTTCCCGCGTCGGCGGGTTTTCCCTTGTTGTCGCCTTCGGTCGCAACCGGAACGACGGTTCCGTCAACCAAGAGGAAATTCTTGTTCTCGTCGCGTTTCAAATTGAGGTTCTTATCCACCGCAAGAAGCGATCCGTCCTCGGTAAAAACGTTTCCGTGGGCGTCGCGCTTATAGTCGGAAAGCACGGTCGGATTCGAGGGGGTCTTGAGATTGTGCGGGGGCGCGAGCATCTTGTACTCGAGCCACTTGATGATGGGCGATCGGTTGTAGTTGATGTCCGGAAAATGATAGAGCGTCGAGAGTTCGTCCGTTGAAAAAGTGGACACTCCTTGAAGGAAACCCAAAAGACGGAAACGGAAGGCGAAATACCGGATCGGAACGAAAAAGAACGCGAACAGGTCTTCGTATTGCGGATTGTCGAGCTTGTTGTTGTATTCGTCGGTAAAAATGCTCGTTCCCCCTATCGTGGTCTGCAAGGCGATTTCGGCGCTCTCGGGAGTATCAGATCCCACGATGACCCGGATTGACGCGAGGAATCCCGGTTGTCCGGCGGATTCGCCCATCGCCTTGTGCCCCTCTTGTTCGGCTTGGTTGAAAATTTTGTAGGAGTCCCCCGAAGACGCCCCCGGAGCCATGGAATCGGAGGTTCGTTCATTATTGACGAGCGTGTTGATGAGCCAGTAGATCGGAGCGAGTACCGATTGAATGGCTGAAAGCCAAAATCCGGCCTTCGCCCTTCCTTTGTACTCCCCCTTCGCCACGAGATTCGCAGCCTTTTTGGCCTTTTTATTCCACCACGAAGACCGGGGCTTCGCGATGATTTGAAGCACTGCCTTGTCGGTGTGCTTGAGGGTGCCGAAGTTATTGGTGAACGTCGAAAGCGGATCGTCCTCGAAGTACTTGAAGGTCTTAATCGGATACACGTCGTCGTTTACCTTGGAGATGCTCGCGGCACGAACGGTATATCCGGCAGGCTTGAGGTTCGGGTATTCGCTTGGACGGATGATCTTCACTTCGGCATCCGGATAGTTCGAAGTGACCTGTTGCGCGATGAAATTCGCCACGCCGGAATAGGTCACGACGTAAAACGATATTTGTCCCTGATCGAAAACGAGTTCGAGCGAGGCTTTCATGTGGTCGAAAATCGTATCGAGCACCCAATCCTTGAAGGTGATGTCGCCGATTTTATGAATCGACTTGAAGAAGATGGACATGATTCCCACCTTTTCTTTGAAATCCTTTTTCGTTTCGCGTTCCTTGTCGAGCTTGGAATCAGCCCGCGGCAACGTTACGCGCATGTAAACGAGCCTTTTTGCGGCGTAGATTTCGTAGAGGATCCGAACGAGTTTGAGAAGAAAAAAAAGGAGGAGAACGAGCAAAAGCACGTTCCATACGACGGCGAAAAGATATTCGAGCATCTCCCAAAAGGAGCCTCATTCTTCGGCCGGAACGGTTTTGGAAGCCGTTCCCGAACGCTCGGTTCCGGCGATGGCGGCATGCGCGACGGGGAGAAAAAATCCCAGAAGCGACGCAAAGGTTTCAGACATACCTCTCCTTTGGATTACGGAATCGGGGAAATAGTACCACACTCTTGGCGTTCGGGCAAAAAAGGCGGCGCCATTCCCCCTTTACGAACGCCGGGTTTTCGGTATTATCGTTCCCGGTAGCGCGAAAATATTCTTTTTCCGCGCTTTTTTCATGGTTAAAACCGTATTCTCCTCGTCGATTCGAGGCCTATTTTGACAGCTCGTCCACGTGGAAGTGGACGTTTCTCCGGGACTGCCCTCGTTCTCAATCGTCGGACTCGGCGATACGGCGGTCCAAGAAAGCCGCGAACGGGTTCGGACCGCCATTCGAAATTCTGGATTTTCCTTTCCGCAAAAACGCGTCACGGTCAATTTGGCTCCGGCCGAAATTCGGAAGGCCTGACCGGGATTCGACCTTGCGATCGCCATCGGCATCATTGCCGAAGAATGCGGACTGAAAGAAAGCGACCTGAAGGGGATAGCCGTTCTCGGCGAACTCGCGCTCGACGGGACGCTCCGGAACGTTGGCGGAATCGTCGCCCATGCGGCCTCTCTCGGAGAATATGAAACGTATGGCCTGCTCGCCTCCGAAAGCGACGCGCAAACAGCTTCATTTATTCCGAACGTCATCGCATACGGAGCGAAAACCCTTCGCGAAGCGGTCGAAGCCCTCCAAAAAAGAAGGGGCGGGAAGGCTGTTGCGAAAAAACGTTCCGAAATCCAGAGCGCCGTCCGGACGTCGGATTTTCCGGATTTTTCGGATATCGCGGGACAGGAGCGGGCGAAACGCGCCCTTGAAATTGCCGCCGCGGGAGGACATAACGTGCTTCTTGAATGAGCCCCTTGATCGGGAAAAACCTTACTTTGCCGGGCATTTCAGGGGATTTTGCCGGAAGTTTCACCGCAAGAACTCATCACCTTAGCGAAAATCCGATCCGTTTCCGGATCATTTTCCGATCCGTTTTCGCTCGAACGCCCCTTCGTAAGCGTCCATTCCGGGGCGAGCGCGGCCAGCTTGCTTTGATGATGACCGCTCGCCAAGCCCGGAGAAATCACCCTCGCACACCTTGGAACGCTTTTTTTGGACGAACTCCGGGAATTTCCACCCTACCTGCTCGACGCCTTGAGGCAACCCCTCGAAGAAGGAAAGGTTCGGGTTTCGCGGGCGCTCGCGAGCCATTCGTATCCGGCCAGGTTCCAGTTGCTCGCCGCAACGAACCCCTGTCCGTGCGGATACCTCTCCGACCGTGAAAAACCTTGCACATGCGCACCGGGATCGGTTGAGCGTTACCGAAACCGAATTTCCGGCCCCATTCTGGACCGAATCGACCTCTTCGTCGGCGTACCAAGACTTTCATCGATCGAAATTGGCAACCAAAAACGGGGGGATGCGTCGGCAAAAATACTTGAGCGCGTCGTTTCTGCCCGATCTATCCAATTCGAACGGTTTTGAACGCGCGAAAAAACCAACGCCTCCCTTTTGGGAAAAGAACTCTCCGAAATGAGCATCTCTCCGGAAGCCGAAAAGTCAGCGCTCGAAGCGGTCGATCGCCTCGGACTCTCCGGTCGGGCATACGACCGGATTCGGAAGGTTTCCCGGACGATTGCCGATTTGGATGGTTCGAAAACCGTCGAAATCGCTCACATGGCCGAAGCCATGAGTTATCGTGAACGCTAAAATTCGCATTCTTCGGCAACGCTCGGCGCGTCTAAAAAACGTCCGCCGGAAAAGCTTCCGGCGGACGTTTTTGAACGTTTCGTTACGCGAGCTTCGCGCCTTCCTTGAGTTGGTACATGTTGCGCCCGACACGCTCGACGTACTTTCGGTTTTGAAGGTTCATATAGATGGTCGAGGTTTTTACCTGACGGACCCTTAGGACCTTGGCGACGATATCTTCGGTCGAGAGCGGAGTTTTCGCCTTGTTGAAGACGTCGATAATGACGTCGAGGACGGTTCCAGGCTTGTATCCCCATTCCTTGAGAACGTAGATTCCGCGTCCGATAAGCACGAATTCGTTATTGCGGATGAGTTCGTTGTGGATGGTGGCAACCTTTACGCTTTCTTGGAAACGGTCGGCAATCGCGTTGGTAATTTCGACGAAGTGCATCGGCTTCTTGTTCTTTTTGAGAACGTACACGGCCTTGTCCTTGAGCGTCGAAGGGTTGAGGATCTTCCATTTTTCGAGACCGACGTATTTTTCTTCGCCCTTAACGATGTCGGTGTAAACGTCGAGAATCGAATCGATCAGAACGGCTTCGACCTTTCAAAACTGTGGGAAAAGGTTCATCTTCACCGTTTCGTAGAGGGCCGAGTTTTCCATGATGTCGCCCTTTTTCTTCAATACTCGAACGGCATCTTTGTATGCCTCCTGAACGAGCTTTTTTTGAACTTCCGGGAGCGAGAAGTAGGTGCGGGTTCCGAGTTGGGGCTTGCTTTTTTGAATGTTGTAGTCGGACTGGAGGATGACTTCGATAATGCCGGAGTTCACGTCTTCGGAAATTCCGGTTTCGCGGATGACGGCCGAAACGAGGCGGTCGCGTATGAGGAGTCCGCCATGGAGGGCAAGAATCTTGTTTCCGATCGACTGGATTTCGTGGAGGCGGGTCGATTTGACGATGCGTCCGATTTTCCGGATTCCCACGTCTTCGATTTGGCGCACCCGTTCACGGGTAATCGCATAGGATTCGCCGATGGACTGCAAAGTCTCGCGCTCGCCGTCGAGCCCGATGCGGCGGGAGATGACCGCCCGCTCTTTTTCCGTAAGACCCGCGAGTACCGAGAGGAAATTCTCGCGGATTTCCGCGCTTAATACCGCCATAATGGAGCGTGGGATGAAGAAGGTACGTAAGTCCGTATAATTTTTTTCGCCGAAAAGTCAAGCAGAAAAGCAAAAGGGAACGAAAAAGCCTCCCCTAAACGGGAAGGCTCATGTTCTTTTTATCGGGCGATTCCTTGCCGATAATGGCGTCGTATTCTTCGAGCATTTCGGCAGTCGTCCGACTGTTTTCAACGTAGGCGGTTTCAAAAAGTTCGCGCTTGTGCTCGCGATATGCGAGGGCTCCGCCAATCATTACGAATAAGTCTCCCACGAGCGAGAGGGCCGGTCCGTTTCCAAGGGCGACGTCCTTCGTAAAGATCGAGAAGCCCCGAATGACGTTCATCGTGGAAAAGTCGAGGGCGAAAAGGCAGGCTGAAGCGAAAAGGCAAATGGCGAAGTCGCTCATCGCAAGCCCCGATCTCGACTTGATTTCGGATTTTGTCCGATGGGAAAACGCGACGACGAATATCCCCGCGAGAATGAGGAGCTTGACGTATCCGACATATCAAAGCGAGAGCGAGAACGCCGTTCCTGACATTTCCCCTCAAACCGAAAACCAGGTCATGAAGACCGCGATGAACGACGACGCAAGCCCGACGACGACGACCCTTTGGGATCCCTTGAGGTGGAAAAAATTGAACGAGAGCCGATCAACCGCGTTTCGAATGCGGTTTCGGAGGCGGCGGTGCTTGGAGTTTTGCGAAAAGTTCATGGTCCGGTGGGAAAACGCACGACTTATACCGCAAAAGTCGCGAAAGTAAATCGGAGATTTCTTGACTTATTGGGCGTTCATGGTTACATATCGGAAGACAGAAACACGCTCCACAATGCGGAATTCCCCCCTCGAACGCAATAGGGCATACGCCCTTCTTAAAACCGTAGGACACGCGGTCATTTCGGCGTTCTCAAGCCTCTTCCTCCTCTTGGCACCGCTCGTCGGAAAACCGAGAAAACCCCTTCCGGAAAACCGTTTCTTCGAAATTCTCGATTTCGTTTTCGTTTCCGGTCCGAGGCATTTTTGGAAACGTCCCACCGCGATATCGGCGGGACGGAGCCTTTCGACCTTTCTCCACTTCGTTTTGGAAAAAGAGCGGCGGTTCGTCGAAAAGAAGGACCCGAAAGCCTTCACGCTCGTCGAAGTGCTGGTCGCCATCACCGTATTGGCCATCGTTCTCGTTCTCGGACTTCAAGGACTCGGGCAAATCGCCGGATACCGAACCAACGTGAGCGACCGGGTAGATTTGTGACAGGACCTCTACTACAACGTCGAGCGCCTCGTTTCGATCGTAAAGGACGGCGGCGTCATAGACTACGAGGAATACTGGAACCGGTTCGCCATGGGCACCGGAACGAATGTCGGAAACCTTTCCTCCGCCAATATCGGCGGAGGATACGCCAACCTTACCGGATTCGGAAACTACGGAGCGGGAGGCAGCATCGCTCCGGGGGGCGCTTTCTGAGCCGGACAATATCTCTGTCTCAGCGGAAACGGAACGCCAATGGGGACGGGCGGATGTCTTTCGTCGTTCAATTCGGCAGGAGCCGACATGACGGGAATGCCCCAGCGGTACGGACAGTACGCCTTGCAATTTTTCGATGCCAATGCCAACGCCAACGGCGATTTGGGCGATGAAAACGGCGATGGCAGATCCACTGGTGACGACGATGACGAAGAGCTTGGCGCCGGACCTGCCGCGTTCGTCCCCGGAGAACCCCTTCGCGAACTCTATCTCATCAAGAAGAATTCCGCGGTTCCCGAACGGCTCATCCTCCGGTGGGTCGTCGCCGCCGACCCTAACCGTCCATCCTGAGCGACTTGCGTCGGGAATGCTGACGGCTCCGTTACCGGAAGCGGCTGCATCGGACGCGTCGAAATGCTTCGGCTCGTCGGACGCGATTATGGAATCGCGCATTCCGGATCGGTCGCGTCCTCCTGACGCTTCGACGGAAAAATCGACACGTGGGAATGCCGCGGCGATTTCCATTGCGCCGGAAACGAGAATACCCCCGTGTGATCGGGAAGCTCGTTCAATATCGGAACGACCGAGTGGGTAAGCGTCTTTCCCGAAGACATTAACGTCAAGAGCGTTTCGTTTTCGCCATATCCGCACAAGGATTACCGGCTCTCCTGGAAGGAAAACGATCCTTCGATCCGCATCGCCCCGTATGTCCGAATCGACATGACGCTCGGATTTTCTTGGATCCGAAGGAAAAAATTCAATGCCGGATCCGATCCGCAAGCCCATGTCACGACTTCCGTCTCCCTTTCCGATTAGCCCATGTCCCGCATTTCCACCGCAATACGATCGAATCGGGAAGGTTTTGCCATCTTCCTCGCGATGCTCCTGACGGTCCTCATCGTGCTCATGGGAGTCTATCTCATAGACAAGCTCGTTCCGGCGTCGAAAGATGTCAAAGGGGTCGAACACGGAAACGTCGCCTATTACAAAGCTGCGAGCGCCGTCGAACTGGCACTTTCGGAGCTTTCGGGCAACAATCCGGGAACCCAGACCGGCAGCAGCGCGGGAAACCTTTCAGGTTCGGGATATTCGCTTTCCACCGTAGGAAGCGGAACGGTCGTTCCCCGGCCGGGATTCGGCAACAGCGAATATGACGACGATTGGAACGTCATCGCCATAGGGAGACCGGTGCAAATAAAATTGCCAGATGGATACCGTCCTTCCGATCTCCGGTTGGAGTTCCGCGTTCCCGACCTCAATCGCAACGGACAATCCGGGGAACAAGGCGGCGGAGAACCATCCGAAGCCCTTTCGGGAACGGTCGCGCAAATCGTGAACTGGAGCATTTCCACCACGGCTGACACTCTCGTTTCCGCAAGCTCCCAAGTCCTTACCGCAGACCAGATAAACCAGGCGGCACCCCTCTCGCTCTGATCGCTTACGGGCTCGGTTCTCACGAGCACGGGCGCTTCGAGCGTAACCGATTTCGAGACCGCAAACTGCGGCTCCGGAGCACGTTGCACGGTCAAGCTTTCCCTCGTGCACTCACTCGAGACGCGGGGCGGACAGGCGATGCCGTATCTGGAATACCGGCTTTCCTCAGCCGTAGCGACGCCCATCCCCCAACAGTGGACGCGGGTCGTTGCCGAAGGGTATTCCCGAGGATTCAAGCAGACGAAAATCCGCAACGTCGAACAAAACACCGTCGGCGAAGCCCTGGATTTCACCGTGTTCCAATAATGCGGGAGTTTTTCATAGGAGAGTCCGAATCCGGACAGCGTCTCGACAAATTTTTAAAAAAGCTCCTTCCGGGAGCGCCCCTCTCGCTCATCTATAAGCTTTCGCGAACCAATCGGGCCAAAATTGACGGAAAAAAGCGGGAAAACGATTTCCGGCTCGACGCCGGACAGAGCGTAAAAATTTTCCTCTCGGAAGAGGAATTCGCCGAATTCGGACGAAACCCCTTTCCAACCGTCGGAAACAACGGGGACGGGAATATGGGCGCTCTGCGTGGCGAAGGTGACGAAGATGGCAAAAAAGGAGCGTTCGAAAAGTTCCGCCTTACCGGGGAACGCATCCTTTTTGAAGATCCTTTCGTGCTCGTCGTGAACAAGCCGGCGGGGGTCAACGTTCACCCCTGAGACCATAAGAGCGACGAGGCCTCGCTCATAGAGGCGGTAATGGACTATTTTCAAGGAAAATTCGACACGCTCACGTTCCGTCCGTCACTCGTCCACCGCATCGACCGGGATACCTCAGGAGCCGTGATTGTCGCCAAAACCAAGCCGGCCCTCGATTACCTCCTGAACGCGCTTCAAAACGACCGCTTCGACAAAACCTACGCCGCGATTGTCCTCGGATTCCCCGTTCCTCCGACGGGAACCGTCAAGAAGCGTCTTTTGCGCATTGAGAACGCGAAAAACGAAGCCAAAGTGCGGATCGATGAGGGCGGACAAAGCGCCATCACCCATTACCAAACCCTCAAAGCCGGAATCGAAGGAAAGTACGCGCTTCTCGAATGCCGAATAGAAACGGGGCGAACGCACCAAATCCGCGTCCACCTCGCTTCCATCGGAACTCCGGTTCTCTCCGATCGGGCATACGGGGATTTGAAGGAAAACGCCTTCGCGAAACGGCGATTTTGAATTTCGAGACAACTCCTGCACGCTTGGAAAATCGGTTTTCCCCATCCGGAAACGGGGAAACGCGTATCGGTGGAGGCGCCGTTCGAGCCGGATATGGCACGGCTGCTCGGATAATGCCCAAAGGGCGACGCCCTCCTCGCCGCCGCGGAATTCTTGGAATTTCTATGGATTTCTCGGACTTTGAGCATTCGAAGCCTTGTAGATCACCTGCCCGAGGGGATTCATGATCTTTTTCAAGGAATCGCGCAAAAGCGAATAGTCTTCCAAGATGAAGAGCATGACGACGTGCGATCCGTAGGTGCGCTCAAATTCGTTATAGGCAATCATGGCCTGCGGAAAAACTTCCCGAGTGTGCCGGATTTCGGAATCAATCGAAGAAACCATGCTCGCCGAGCTGGCCAAGAGCTCTTCCGAAGAACCGCTTTTCGCAGCCTTGGAAGCATCTTCTGACACCGTTTCCCCTTTCGATTTTTTCCGGGCCTCCTCAGCCTCGATGAATTTCGAAAGCCGGTTTTGGGCATTCGCCTTAAGGTATTGGAGGTAATGTCGATAATTGCAGTATTCGTACGTGGTTTGATTCAGGAGGTCCTTTTTCATGAAAACGTTGGCCTTCCCTTCGGTGGAAGTTCGGTTGGCGCAGTTTCTCCGGGAAAGTTCCTGTTTCAAGAGTTTGGTTTGTTCTTCGATCTTTTTCACCGTATTTCCTCCGTCGGCTTTTTCGGCGCGGACCGTCTTTAAAAGCTGTTCGTGCGTGCGAATCTTAAAATTGATTTGGGCACAAGCAAAAATGCCGTTCATCCGTTCTTTGTAGGTTTCGCTCGCAAGTTTGGCGTCGCGACCGAAATCAAACGGACTTCCTGCTCCGTTCGACGCGAGAATTTCTCCAATTCCGGAAACGTCACCCCCAACCCCTTCGACGCCCTTTCGATACTGCTTGTCGGCGGTTGCGGAACCGATTTCCGGATAGGAAAATTCTTTGATGCGGATGATGGAACCGTTATTCGGATTCCATGCCCTCTCGCAAACCTGTTTGACGCTTTTTTTATAAGCCTCCTCATATGACCATACGACCCCTTCTTCCGCATGGGCCGAAAACGTTGCGAGAGCAAGGGAAGATGCCGTGAAAAATCCGGCAGCCATGCCGAACGTTACGATGCGTTTGACGATTGTAGACATTTTCGACATATTTAGACAGCACCGATTCGGTAGATGATTTCCTTTTCGACGAACTCCCTTTCGCGACCGTACTTGAGACGCGAAAGCTCTTTGTAGGCGGAGGCGAGCTTTTTGTTTCCCTGTTTGAGATAGGGATTATCCGGGGTAATGCTGAAGGCCGGGGTCGGCTGTCCGTCAACCATGAGCTTCATCACCCCTTTGAACTTATCCATGTTAATGAGGTCACGCTCCGAAAAATTCGGCGCGAACTGTTTGGCAAGGAACTCCGCATCTTCTGGTCAGACCTTGTAGGAAAGCAGGGTTCCCACGTTGCCGAAGATGGCGTCCTTCAGATTCACGTCGGATTTGGTAAGCGCATCGGACTTATGGAGTTGTCCAAGATACTGGTGGGCCACGACGAGTCCGAGGCGATACTTACGGGCTTCCGAAAGAATCGATTCGATCGAATCGGTCACGTAATTTTGAAATTCGTCGATATAGAGGAAAAAATCCTGTCGTTCGCTTTTGTCGATGGACTGCCGACGCATCGCGGAAACCTGCACCTTCGAGACCATCATCATGCCGAGAAGCTTTGAGTTGAAGTCTCAAAGAATTCCTTTGGAAAGGTTGATGAAAAGGATTTTCTTATTCTGCATGACGTCGAACATGTCAAACGAACTTTTCGTTTGACCAATGATGTTGCGCATCATCGCGTTAGTAATGAAGCCGCCGAATTTCGCCTGGAAATACGGGATGATTTCGGCTTTTTCTCGGTCCCCCATCTTGGCATAGGTATAATCCCACCAAGCCTTTACGATGGGATCTTTGAGCGTTCTTCGGCGTTCCTTTTGAAATTCGTCGTCCGTAAAAAGGCGGACGATGTCGGTGAGTGCGGAACCCGCGGGATAGTCCATGAGGGTAAGCACGCCGTTTCGGAAATAGTCCTGAATGCGCGGACCGAAGATTTCGTTTCCAAACAGCTTGATCATCATGTTCATCGCGTCCTGCGCGACCATCTGCTTTTCGTCGGGAGTGCTTGCTTCGAGCAAATTCAGCCCCATCGGACGCGAAAGGTCGGCAGGATCGAAATAGATAACGTCGTCGGCACGTTCGCGAGGAACGAACGGCATGAGGTCGCTCGCGAGGTCGCCGTGCGGATCCATGACGCAAATGCCGTTTCCGAGAGCGATGTCCTGTCTCGCAAGAACTTGGATAACGCTCGATTTACCCGTACCGGTCTGACCGATGACGTAGAAATGACGGAATCGGTCTTCGGTTTTGATCCGAATTTCCCGTTTTACGCCACGATAGTTGTTGGAGCCGATGAGAATGCCTTCGGTGGGGATGTTCACCGGGGCTTTTACGATCTTAAAATTCTGCCAGCGAATTTCCGGAGAAGTGTCGTATTTGGAATGGGGAAAATGAAACAGCGAAGCGATTTCCTCAATGGAGAGAATCTGTTTTTTCGCAAACCATTTGCGGGGAAAGGAGCGGAAGATGTACGAACGGAAAAACGCGTCGGCATCGTGCGCCCTATGGGCCGAAAAACCGTTGTAGGAAGGTCCGGAGAACTGCGAAAACGCCGCGGCGATATTGTCGAGTTCGGCTTTGGCCAAAACTTTGTCACGAGCCGTAACCACTACTCTAACCACCGTTTCAAATCCGGTCTTTTTGGCTTTTTCACGAACGAGTTCCTTGCTTTCGGCTGGATGTTCTTTTTCTTGGCCCTCCTTATGGTCGGAAGATTCGAAAAAAACCGATAGGACGGCCGAAAATGCCCGAGTAAGAAAATTGCCGTGGTGCGAGTTTATGCGGTCAGCTTTTTTAAACGCTTTGCGCTGCCAATCGTCCGGAACCGAGCGTACAAGAATCTGGATGGCCGCCGATTCGTCTTGGGCAAGTTTTCCGAGCGCTCCGGTAATGGTGTTGATGGGGTCGGATTCGAGTTTCTGGTGAGTTCTGATGGGAAGGAATGGGTGTTCGTGAAGAACCATCTCCGCCCCAGCCGCAACCTTCCGATCGCGAAAAACGTTCGGTTCGGAAACCTCCTCAACTACTGCATCGGGATAAAAACCCGTAATCTGTTTTTCAATGAGAATTCGGGCCTTTCTTGGAACCGCTACGAAAAAGAATATTTCGCCGTCTTGCGCGAGGTATTCGAATGACAACGGATCGGCTCCGAAAAACGTTTCGCGGAATCATCCCTCGGAAAGTCCCTTGAGCGAGGCGAGGAATTGCTCCATGATGCCCGTCCATTCTTTAAAATCCCGCACGGTTTCTTTGCGATCATCAAGGTCGCTATCCTTTCTTGGAAGGGTTACTCGGAGAAACGCGGTTTCGAGACTCCGACGGAACGACACCTTCGTTTTCCACCAAAAGGCCGCGTAAGCGGTGAAAACAATGGAGGCGACGGCTATGAAGATCGCGGTTTCTTGAGACATCGAGAGTGGATGGTTCGAACTCCCCCCATTGTAGCCCAATAGTGCGGAAATTCAAAATGTCGGAAGGAGCTTTATCCGGATTCGCAATTTCTGAATTCAACCGGAAAAACCCTGCTTGGATAGGATGACCGGCTTTGGCGGAGCGGCTTCAAACTCTTGACGGACGCCGTCCAAAAAAGGAGTCGTAGAATGGAATTGTCGAAACACGAAAAATCCCCCTCTTGCGAGGGGGATTTTTCTGCCGAATGACAGCCGAACTCTTGGGAATATCGAATCCGATTAGTCGGAGATGATTGCGCCGTCGAGCTTGGTGGTGGTAAGGCGGAGAGCCGTAACGGAAGCGCCGGAATCGTCGTCAGAGTAGACGATAGCGGAGTCGTTGAGGTTCTCGAGGGATACCTGGACGGATTCGTTACCAGCAACGCCGGAGTCGAGTCCGATGGAACCCTTGATAACGAAGTAGACGGTCTGACCAGCCGAGATTTCAGCGTCGGTTCCGAGACCGGCAAGAGAGCCGGTAGCGTAGCCGCCGGAAACGGCGAGGGAGACTGCGCCAGTTCCGCCACCGATCTTTTCGACGGTGAGGGTCGTAGCGCCGGTATTGACGGTCTGAGCGATCTTGAGCTTGAGGTCGTCAATAACGGTCTTGAGAACTTCGGTGGTAGCTTGCTTGGTATTGGACGTGCTATCTGCGGTGATTGCGAGGATAGCGAGGTTGTTCGTACCAGAGGTAAGCTTGGTAGCGCGGGAAACGCCGCCGAACGAATCGACGAAGGAAACCGCGGATACGCGTACCGAGGAAACGGCAAACGCCTTGGAGTAGGTGGATCCGTTCGTAGCAGTAACGGCCTTCTTGGAGGACACGCCTTCTGCATCGGTGACGGTTACGAGTGCTTCGAGGATGGTACCGGTACCTACCTGGTCCTTACCAATCTTGTTGGTGATGGCCTTGACGTAGATGGTTTCCGAACCTTCGGCAACTGCGTAGTTGACGTCTTCGAATACGACGGTGGAGGAAGTAACGGTCTTGGAAGCGATGAGAGAACCATCGGCCTTGTAGAGGGCAACGGAACCTACAGCGTTCGTAACGTTAGAACCAGAGAGGGCGACGGTGATGTCCTTTGCGGTAACGGCTTCGTTGGTAGCGGTGAGCTTGACTGCACCGACTTCGGAAGAGGTGGTACCAGCGAGAACGGACTTTTCCTTGTCTGCCTTCGCGTCAGCGTTATCCATAGCGACGGTGAGAGTACCTACGCCAGTAACGGTGATGGTGCGATCGGAAACGGCGGTTCCGGAGACGGAAACGTCGTCGTTGTCGTAGTCTTCGAGGTCGAGACCGTTGGATGCAGCGACACGGAGTTGGAGTCCGCTTCCGCTGAGGGTCTGGTCGTCAACGATGGAAACGGTAACGACGAACTTCTGGGTCTGGTTCTTCGCGATGTCAACCATGATGGAATCGAAGTTTGCCGTGGTGGAAATCGACGATCCTCCTACCTGCTTAACGAGGTTCGCGTCGGAGACGGAATCCTTGTAAAGCTTGATAGCGGAGATGGAAGTGCTGTTGAAGTTGAGCGAACCCGCTTCCTTCGCAACGCGAACTTCGCGGAGCTTGAGAGCGGAAGCGTCGTTAGCCTTGATTTCAAAAGCGAGAGCTTCTACGTCCTTGGAACCAACGACCGCGGTCTTGGAAGCCGAGAGCGGGAGTTTGGTAAGGGTAGCGGAAGCGGAAACAGCTTCGAGAGCCTTCATCGAAAGGGCGGACGGAGTAATGTCCTTAACCTTGTTGTCATCTTCGGTTTCCTGGATGTAGAGACCAGCGGTGGAAGTGGTGCTGGTATCTCCACCAAGATTGGAGAGCTTCACGTTGAGTTTCGGAGTACCTACGAAGGTAACGTCCTTGGAGTCAGCGCGGATTACGAAGGTCTTGGAGGTTCCAAGAGCGATCGAGAGGGAGCGGTCGTAGAAGGTCTCGGAAGTGCTGTTACCAGCGGAAGTGAGATCATAAACGGTACCCATCGATTCGTCGTAGAGCTCTACGTTTTCGAGAAGTTCGGAAACACCGGAACCGGTGGTCGAGTTTTCGATAACGATGTTGGCGGCTGCGATTTCGAGGGCTTTACCCTTGGTGTTGGTAACGATGATCTTACCAAGGACGATGTCCTTCTTATCCTTGAGGAACTGGGTAGCTTCTGCATCCATATAGGAAACGGCGATTTCGCCGGCCTTAACGGTGAGGCCCGAGTTCGAGAAGGAAGTACCAGCGGTGCCATTGACGGCAACGCCGATATTGTAGAGGGAACCTACGGCGGTAACGTCGAGCTTGTTGTCGAGAACGAGATCGATAGTCTTAGCCGGACCTCCGATAATGTCTGCGCGAACGGAGAACTTGACGTTTCCGCCGTCCTTGATGGATACCGGGGTAGCCATGTTGAAGGTGACGTACTTGTCAACGGTCTTGGCGGCCGAAGCTACCTTGACGCCGTCTGCATAGAGTTCGAAGTTAGCGAGGTCGGTCTTTTCATCGACGGTGCCTTCTTCCTTAAGGGTGACGGACGAAACGAGGATGGATTCCTTGTTGGTGGAATCTTCGGAAAGCTTGAACTTTGCGATTTCCACGTTTTTGTCGCCGAGGGTAACCTGGGCGGGGGATCCATCAGCTTCAACCTTAACCTGACCTGCGGTAACGGCTGCGACCTTGTGGGTAGCGCCAACTACCGGGAAGGTAGCGGAGATGGTTTCAGCGGAAGACGCGACTGCTTCAGCGTTGGTGATCTGAAGAGCGAATTCCTGGCTTGCCGCCGCACCGGTTGCAATGGAAGCAACGAGCGTAACGGTCTGGGTGGTTCCAGCCTTAACGACCATTCCGTTGGTGAGAACGAGGGTGGTCTGCTTGTCGGAGTTGTTGAACGGGTTGGTCTTCACCTTGGAAGCGCGTCCGTCAGCAGCGAAGACAGCGAGGTCGGAGATGAGGGTTCCGTCACCGAGACCTACCTGCTTAACGACGAGGGAGGAAACGGTGATGTCGGTCGAGCCTGCGGTGAGGTCGAACGAAGCCACGGAAACACCAGCGGCTCCCTTCGGAAGATTTGCGGCAGCTGCAGTCTTCGCGGAGAGGAATACGCCGAGGGTACCAGCCTTGGTAACAACGGAAACCGGGGTGTCGGTGGTGGTGTCGGTGGTGGTTCCGGTTCCGAAGAGATCACCGAGGTCGATGTCGTCTTCTTCTTCCATAACACCTGCGACGCCAGCGGCTACCTTGAACGCTTCACCACGGGTGGCGGTTGCGTTCGGGCGGAAGTTGGTCGCGGTTGCGATGTATCCTTCTGCGGCAGCGGCGTTGATGTAACCTGCGAGGTCACCGAGCGACGAATCGACATCGGCGAAACCAGCGGAGGTTTCGGTGGTTTCGACGCCCTTGGCAGCCATGAGCATCTTGACCATTTCCGCGCGGGTAACGAGATCGAGGGGACGGAACTTGGCGTTTGCCTTCGAAACGATACCGGCGTTAGCAGCGGTTTCGATGTAGGAAGCGAGATCACCGAGCTTAGCGGTGGTAACGTCCGAGTACATCGAATCGGTTGCTTCTTCTACTTCTGCGCCATTGAGCTTAACGGCGATTTTTGCCATTTCCGCGCGGGTGATGTTGTCACCGAGACGGTATCCGGCTTCAGTAGTCTGGGAGTTGATGATCCCAGCTGCTGCGAGTGCGTCTGCGTAAGCGGCGAATTCGGATGCTGCGGAAGCGGTAAGGGTGGACCCTACTGCGGCTGCGGCAACGGCGAACGCGCTAACGGTCGACGTAACTTTCTTAAAAAGGCTAGCCATAAGAAAAGTGAAAGTAAAAAGTATTCGCTTCGATTCGTTTTCTTCTCCGGGTCTGCCGTCCGGTTCGGATGGCGAATCTTGGCGCCTGAAGATTGCTCTCCAGGGAAGTTAAAGCTTTAACCTCCGTTAGTAGTATGCATACATAACGGGAGGGTTCGAGCAGCCCGAATGGACGGCCCGTCCCCTCCCGTCATGGCGTGCGAAACGTTGGCGAAGGAAAAAGATGGGTCGGAAGTCCTAATGTGGAAACTTTCCGCGCTTGAAAAATTCTTGGGGAATCCTGCTGCCTTCAAAAGAAGGGCGGCGGGGTGGGAATGTTAACGAGCGCGAGAAGGCGGATTCCGCCCTTTCGTGGTGCGAATTATACGCAAAGGAGGGCGAAGTCAAACGGAATTGAACGCTCTTCACCATTTATTCACATAGAGCGTTTTTGGCTTGTCGAGGCCAACTTTGAGGATTTTATGAACCGATTCGGCTACCGTTCATCCGAAAGAAGTCCGACGCGCCGGAGAAGTTCGCGTTTTTCACGTTCGGAAAGCTGGACATATGCGCCTTCCGGGATATCCGGAAGCTTCACGTTTTCCACCCGGATGCGCTTGAGTTTTTTCACTTCGCGTCCGATGGCCTCGACCATGCGCCGGATTTGCCGGTTTTTCCCTTCGGTCAACACGATGGAGAATTTTCCCGACGACAACCGGGCGATTTCGGCAGGCTTGGTCACGTAACCGTCGAGGATTTTCACCCCCGCCGCCATGCGGGCGAGTTCCGAATCCTCGATGGGGCCGTAGGTTTCCACCACGTATTCCTTCTCGTGACGGTAACGAGGATGCATGAGGCGGTTGGAAAGTCGTCCGTCATTCGTTAAAATGAGGAGTCCGACGGTATCCTTGTCGAGACGCCCGATCGGGAACACCCTCTCGGGAATGTCCACGATGTCCATAATGCCCGTGTCGCCCTTCGAAACGCAGGTCGTCACGATTCCGCGGGGCTTGTTCACCTTGTAGTAGACGAATTCTCGGGTTTCCTTAACGGCCTCATCGCCGACGACGACCCTATCGACGCCCGGCGTGACCGACATTCCCAAGGTCGCCGTTTCACCGTTCACTTTCACGAGTCCGCGAACGATGAATTCTTCCGCCTTCCGGCGCGAAGCCATGCCGGCTTGGGAGAGGTATTTTTGAAGGCGCATCTTTTCCCCGTCCGGAGAAGTTTCCTGCATATTTTGGAGGTTCATGGGGCTATCCGTTTTCGGTAATGATTCTCGCTTCTTCGGAAAGTTCGATTCCAAATTCTTCCGACACCCGAGATTTAATCAAATCCCGCAGGGCGATAAGGTCTCGCCAATCGGCCCCTTGCGCGGCAAGGAAGAAATTGGCATGGAGGGTCGATACTTCGGCTCCGCCGATTTTCCACCCCTTCAATCCCGCCCGGTCGATGAGCGCTCCGGCACTCGCTCCCTCAGGGTTTTTAAAAAACGATCCGCACGTACGTCCGGCAGGCTGCTTCGCTCGCCGAAGTTCCCGAAATTCGGCGATTCCCATCGATTCGTAAGGATTTCCGGGGGCTCGCAGCGAGAGGTCGAACCTCGCTGAAACGACGAAGCGGTCGGTGCGGTTTTTCAGCGTGCTCTTGCGATAACCGAAAGCCATGTCCGGTTTCGAAAGGGTTTCGAGCCTTCCGTCGAAAACGTTCCACACGTCGGCGGTTTCGAAGACGTCGGCGGTTTCAAGACCGAAACATCCGGCATTTCCCACCACGGCGCCGCCGAACGTTCCGGGAAGGCCTATCCACGGAAGGAGCGCGGCATTCCCGCCGGTAGCGAGCACGAGCGCTACGGAGTGGACTTTTTCGGCCGAACCCGCCTCAAACCGGTTTTCCTCAAGACGACGGAAGCCCGGAATCGAATTTTTTACGAGAAGCCCGGGAAAGCGGTCGAACGCGAAAAGGCAATTGGTTCCGTCGCCCAAGTACGCCACGGGAAGTTCCGAAGCGTTGGCGGACGCAACGGCTTCGGAAAGGACGGGCAAATCGTCTTTCGATCGGACGTCGAAAAAAAAGGCGGTCCTCGCGGGCGTTTTAAAACCCGAGAACGCGGTTACGTCCCGTTCGGTTTCGACTCGTGAGAAAGGTGCGTTCTTCATGATGGACGGAGGGTATCGAAGTTGGAGGCGAAATCAAACCGGAACTATGCGATGGACGAATCGTATTTCGAAAGATACCGTTCAAGAGCTTTGGCCGTATGGGAAGCGGAAACTTTGGAGATATCGGCGGTTTTTCCCCAAAAAACGAGAGAACCTCCCGCATCCCCGCCCTCGGGACCGATGTCGATAAGGTAATCGGCATTGGCGATGACGTCCAAGTTGTGTTCGATCGCGATGACGGTATTGCCCTTCTCCACGAGACGGTCGAGGATGTCGAGAAGTTTGGCGACATCCGAAAAATGGAGGCCGGTGGTCGGCTCGTCGAGAATGTAGAGGGTTTTCGAGGTCGAACGCTTGGAGAGGTCGAACGCGAGCTTGATGCGCTGGGCTTCGCCTCCGGAAAGGGTTGGGGCCGGTTGTCCGAGGGAAACGTACCCGAGCCCAACGTCAACGAGCACCTGGAGCACTCGGGCGATTCGGGGAAACGCCCCGAAAAACGAGAGGGCTTCTTCCGAGGTCATCGAAAGCACTTCGGCAATGTTTTTTCCCTTGAATCGAACCTCGAGGGTTTCTTGGTTATAGCGGCTCCCCTTGCAAGCCTCGCATTCGACGTACACGTCCGGAAGGAAGTGCATTTCGATCTTTTTCACTCCGGAGCCTTCGCAAATTTCACAGCGCCCACCCTTGGTATTGAACGAAAAACGTCCGGGGCCGTATCCGCGTTTTTTCGCTTCCAGGGACGAAGCAAAAACTTCGCGGACATGGGTAAAGAGCCCCGTATAGGTAGCGACGTTGGAGTGGGGCGTACGTCCGATGGGGGACTGATCGATGATGACGGCCTTGTCCAAGTTGTCCATTCATCGGACTTCCCGGCATTTTCCCGGATCCGAAAGGGGATTTTGACCGAAACTCCGGAGCACGCGGTTGGCGAGAACGTCCATGACCAGGGAGG
The DNA here is from genome assembly GCA_024709505.1 of Candidatus Altimarinota bacterium. Taxonomy (GTDB): domain Bacteria; phylum Patescibacteriota; class Gracilibacteria; order BD1-5; family UBA2023; genus JANJWP01. The sequence goes on from JANJWP010000021.1 coordinate 58,274, forward strand.
ATTTTCCCGAACCCGAAACGCCCGTAACCGCCGTGAACACTCCGAGGGGGATTTTTACGTCGAGGTCTTTTAGATTGTTTTCGCTCGCGCCTTCAATTTCGACGTATCAAGACGGAATGCGTTCGCGCTTGGGAAGAAGGACGCGCTTACGTCCCGACAGATACGCTCCGGTCTCACAATCGGAAGCACGTATTTCATCGTAGGTTCCGGAAAAAACGATTTGCCCCCCGTGTTTTCCCGCGCCGGGACCGATGTCGATAATGTGGTCGGATGCCTTCATCACGTCTTCGTCATGCTCGACGACGATGACGGTATTGCCAATTTCGGCGAGCTTCTTCAAATTCGCTATGAGGAGGTCGTTGTCCCGGGGATGAAGTCCAATGGACGGCTCGTCCAAAACGTAGATGATTCCCTCGAGCCGGGTTCCGATTTGGGTGGCGAGCCGGATACGCTGGGACTCTCCTCCGGAGAGGGTGTTTGCCCGACGGGAAAGCGTAACGTAATCAAGGCCGACCCCCGACAGGAATTCGAGCCGTTCAACGATGTTTTTCCGGATGTCTTTGACGATCTTTTCCCCGGAAACGGAAAACGAAAGGTTTTTAAAAAATTCGAGCGACTTCCGGACCGAAAGATCGGAGAGTTCTCCGATATGGAGGTTTTCGATCTTTACCGAAAGGTATTCCCGCTTCAATCGGTATCCGTCGCATTCCGGGCACGCGATTTCGGTAACGTATTGGGAAATGCGCTTCATATACGGATCCTCCGCTTCCGATTCGCGGTATCTCCGGGTCAAATTCGGAATCACGCCTTCGTACTTGGTTTTGAAGGTTTTTTTCGTTCCGGAAGGATCTTTTTCGAATTCGTGAAGCAGTTCGTAGGTTTCACCAGGGGTTCCGTAAAGAACCTTCTCCTTCGACTCCTTCGACAACTTGGAAAACGGAACGTCCATGTCTATTTTAAAGCGTTCGCACATGGCGGCGAGAATCGCCGTGTAATATGGGTGCGTCGTCCAAGGAAGTATTGCCCCCTCGGAAAGGGAGAGTTTGCGGTTGATGACGTTTTCTTCCAGAAAGGCGACTTCGGTTCAAAGTCCGTGGCAACGGAGACACGCGCCGTGATGCGAATTGAAGCTGAAATTCGAAATGGAGAGGTCGGGGATTTTATGGTCGCACTCGGGACAGGAACCTTTTTCCCGAAATCGAAAAACACTACCGGACGAGAGATTTTTTAAAAAACATTCCCCCTCACCGGCCTTATACGCGAGCTCGACGCTGTCACGGAGGCGTTTTTTATATTCTTCGAACGCCTCATCCGACCGGTCTTTAGCAACCAAGCGGTCAACTACGAGATAGGCGCGTTCATCCGGTTTCAGATCGGGTCCTTCAGCGTCACCAACCGAACAAAGCGTTTCGCCGATCATGAATCGAACGAAGCCTTTTTCTAAAACTTCGGACGAAACGTCACAAAATGCGACCGAAGCATTTTTTTTAAAAAGGGGAGAGAGAAGGTAGATTTTTTCGCCGGGATTGGCCGAAAGGGCCGTTTCCACCACCGAAGAAACCGTATCCTTTTGAAGGGCGACCTCCGGATGGTCGGGACAATACGGAATTCCGACGGTCGTAAAAAGCAACCGGTAAAAATCATAGATTTCCGTGATCGTTCCGACCGTCGAACGCGGATTGGAAGATACGGTTTTTTGATTGATGGAAATGGTTGGGGAAAGGCCCCGGATTTCGTCAACCTTGGTATCGTCGTTTATGGACGAGACGATCATTCTCGCGTAGGTCGAAAGGCTTTCGAGATACCGGCGCTGGCCTTCGGCATAGACCGTATCGAAGGCGAATGAGGATTTTCCGGACCCTGAAACGCCCGTGATTGTGACAAGCTTGTTTTTTGGAATCTTTACCCGGACGTTTTTGAGATTGTGGGTTTTGGCACCGATGACTTCGAGAAATTCGGACATGGGGAGAAATCGCGGGGAAAATCATCCGCCGGCAGGGCGGACGGACGAATCGGGAGTATACCCTTTTTTCGTCCGACGCGAAAAAATTTATTCGCCCGATTCCGAAACGGCCGAAGGAGAAGAAAGAAAAAACCCGTAAAATTCCCGATTCCCGTTTTCTTCCAAGGCTTCGACGCAAGAAAGCGCGGTTGCCCCACTGGAAAGGACATCGTCAAAAAACACGACTGGAAGCCCCGAATACCGACCAGACCAAGAAGGAAGAAAAAATTTGTTCGACACGTTCGCCATTCGATGAACCGAATTTCCCCCGGCTTGGCGCGAACGCATCCAAGGGGTTTTCAATATCGGAACGGACGGAAGTCCGGCATATGTGGCAAACCGACCCGCCAAAAGCGCGGTATGGTCATATCCCCGCAAAAGGGTCCGGGAAAACGGCGAGGGCGGATAGGCGACGAAGGCATTCTCCGGAACGGTCGTCCGGCAGATTTCAGCGAGTTTTCTGAGGGAAACGTCGAATTTATCAAGAGCCGAGCGTTCGGCCCGATATTTAAACCGTTTCAAATCCCGGGCGAAATCTTCGGAATACGGATGTGCCGCGAAGGCCGCATGGAAAGGAAAATCCGGATATTCTTTCCGATAGATTTCCAAAACGTTCGAAAACGCTTTCGGATATGGGGGTTCCCAAACCGAAAACACGTCCTTTATCCAAGGAAAAAAAGCGGTTTTCATTTCGAAAACGTATTCTTTCAGGAAAGGAAAACCAAAGAAAAACCAAAGAAAAACCTACTTTCGGAGTCCGAGGTAGCTGACGAAGAAAAGGATGGAAAAACCGAGCGAGAGAAGGGAAACCTCCAAAATCGAATAGGCCGAAAAACGGACGAAATACCCAAAAAAACTTCAAAAGGCGAACAGGATGGCGGAAGCGAACAGAAAATGCCGGTCGTAAGCGTGGAAGGTCTTCCATTTCGCAACCGTGACGATTGCCAACGGGAATCCGAAAGAAAATGCAACGTAAGGGAAAAATCCCGATGCGGGACCCGGGAAAAAGGCTTGGAAATACAAAAACGCCGAAACGGCTAGAACGCTAGTTACCGAAAGGTAATTTTCGTATTTGGCATGGAGATAGGCTTGAAACGCTGAGACGAAAAACGCGTAAACGAGAATAAAGGCGTCAATCCCCTTCCAAAACGCGTAGGCGAAAACCGAAAGGACGCAGACATACGAAAACACCGCTCCGGCAAACGCGCCGACGGAGCGATATTCGCGAAGCTTTCGGATTCTTGTCAAACCGTCGAACACGGCGACCGCTTCCAAAAATAAAACGGACAAGAGTGCGTGGATTTCGTCCACGCCAAAAGCGCGGATAAAAAGGGCTACCGAAGCGGCATAAGCGTAAACGAGAAAAAACAGGTAGGCCGCGTTGCGCTCCCTTGACTCGGAGTACGAACCAAAAAGGACCACCGTTCAAAACGAAGCAAGGGAAAGGACGACGTTCGCAATGAACGTCGGATCCAAAGGAACCCCCGAAAAACACCGGTATGCCAAAAGTGAAAAATGCACCGCCGAAAATACGAACGCGTTGGAGCGGAAGATTTTCGACGCGACGTCGTGTTTCGGTCCGAACGCGAAAAAAAGGATTGCGGAACATACCGAAAGTGCCATGGTCAACCATCCGTAAACCGAAGAGGATGCCATTGCTAATGACGGGGCGAGCGAATAGGCAATTCCGTAGAGGGAAAGATAGAAAAGCGAAAATCCAAGATAGTACGTTCCGGATTTTAAAAACCGTATTGCTTGCCCCTTGGCTTCCGAAGCGATCTTGGAAGCGCCGATTCCATTTTCAGCATCCGAAGGGGGCTTCTTTTTAAAATCGAATGGTCCGAACGCGAAAAAGAAGGCCGCGCCAAGAATGACGAAAGCCGCCGATTCGGGAATGCGGTTGAAAAAATAAAAGACTGCCGCGAAAACGAGGTGAATAAAAAGAAAAAGGACGTACACCGTTTAAAAATTAACCCCAAGAGCCGAGACGAAAAGGAACGCCACGGTTGAAAATACTCAAAACGATCCCCAATTGCGAACTTGTTTGAAACAGAACGCTAAAAACGAAAGCGCGGCCAACGCGAAAACGAAACGGTGGGGGGATTCTTTTGAAAGCGCGAACGACGCAATCGGAAGATACGCCGAATAAAAGAGCGCGTACATAAAAAGGGAATACGTGAAAAAATCCCCGGTGGAACGACAGAGGAAAAAGAACGATTCCGAATATTTCGATACCCCGCGCTTTAATTTCACGTAGGAAACCGACCGATTTTTAATTCGATTGCCAAGGAGTTCAATGTTTTGATCCACCAGTTTCCGTTTTACGAGAAGCCGTTCTTTTTTTTCTCCCTTCAACTTGAAAAAACCTCGCAGGAGTTCGCGGTTGATTTCGGTTTTTTTCGCTTCGTAAGCCTTAAGTTCACGAACATTTTTAAAATACAGAAATTCATTGGAAGAACTTTCCGCATTTCCAGAAGTTGGATTTCACCCCCCTTTTCCGGATAGGTAGTTTTCCCGAAACGTTTTCCAGAGGGTTTTTGCTTGAACGACAAAATCGTCTTCGGGAAGAACGATCCTTTTTCGCGAACCTATTTCCCGAAGGAGCACGTTGGTTTGCCCGAGAGCTTCTTTTTTTTCGGTAATGAAGCCTTTTTCGATGAGTTCAATTTCCAATTGTCCGATTCGGTCGAGGGCCGTTTCGCCTACAATTCTCAATTTATCCGGATTGGTGATGTTCTTCAATTGCCGGAGTTGGGTAGCCAATTCTTTCAACCGAAAAATCCGGTCTTCCGTGAATTTATCGGAATGACGGGCAAGAAGGAATTCGATTTTGACGACGATTTTTTCGATGAGCGCATGGTATTTCAATACTTGACGGGCAAGTACGGAAGTTGGATCATGGACTGCCGGATCGGCGTCCGGTCATTTTAAAGTCTGCGCCTCTTTCGACGGTTGGGATTTCTCTTTCGGTCCATGATCCTTAAATACCGCGTACATTTCGCGAATACGGTTGGTGAAGAATTTTTTTTCTTCCTCACTCGCTCCCGGATTGTCACAAATAGAAAGGACCTTGTAATGGAGATCGTCAACGAGTTTTATGTAGGCCTTGAAAGAATCTTGCGATTTTATTTGCCCGCTTTTCCGTTTCCCCTCGACTTCTATCTCAAAATAAAACGTTGAAAGAGAGGGATCTTCGTTCTTTTCCGAAGTTCATTCCGTTTCGCGAATTTCGATAATGGCAAACCCCTGATTATGGAGTTCGGACTTCGCCTCCTCAAGCGTCGGTCTCGAAATGGAGAGCTCGACGCGTTGGCCGTTTTTCGAACATACCGCGATGAAATTTGCCATGTTCTTAAAAATTCGGTGGGGTTATTTGGAAGTCCGGTTTTCAAGCGATTTCGCCACCAGGTCTTTAAGCTCTTTCGGATAGGTTTTCGCAAGATCGCCAACCATAGTAAGAACTTTGACGAATTCTTCCGGAGTAATGTTTCCGCGTTCGACGGAAAGGGATTCGTGAAATTTGTCGCTCATGCTCTATACGCTATCGAATAGGAAATTGGCGTTGTCCGCTTCTTTGGAACGTTCTTTTTTTTCCGCTTCCCGAATGGTTTTTACGAACCCAATGCGTTTTTCACCATCGGCTACGATTCTTTTTCCTTCGGTATCATCCACGAAGGAGACAAGTCTTTGATAAAAAACCGAAAGCCCTTCCTCATCGAGAAGTTCCAGGGATTCAAGATATAAAAACCGTTGGGTTTCATCGATTTTCAAACCCTCAATAAGCTCCCGCAAGACGATTTTGCGTTCTTGTTTTTCACGGATTTTACGAAGGAGGTTTGAGAGAAACATGGGAATCCATAACGTTCTTATGCGCAAGTATATCGGAAAACGAATGAATTCGCAATTTACAAACGCGAGTTTGCGAAACTGACGGTGAAATAAGGATGAAGGATTCTTTTTCTTATTTATTATCTATTATGAATACTAGTTTTCATTCCAGGGGGCGGCAATCCTTTCATAGAGGGGTTTTCACTCCGTTTCATTTTACTTTCCTATTTTAAAAAACCTTAAATCTTCTTTTCTATACAAGGTTTCGGCGAACTTTTTGACAATGTCGGAATGTGAATTGCGAAACCCGATTGACTTGTTTTGTCTCTGAAAATCCATAGAGTCTCACTTGTGCGTTCCGGATGTCCGGGTTATTGACGGAGGTCTTCCGAAAATTCAAAAATTCCATGCATTTTTCAAAATCGAAACGTCTCATTTCCTCTTTGGCGGTAATCGCTTATTGCGTCGGAGTTCTTTCCGCTCCGTACGTAAAAACGGCGTTTGATCGATACGTATTCGATCATAACGTTTCCGAAATTCAAAAAAAGATCGTCGAATCAGGAGGTTCCGTTCGGGATTTGGGAAGGTTGAATGAGGCCTTTGCCATACTGCGCGACAATTACTACGGTTTCAATACCGTTTCCAACAACGATCTCGTTTCCGGGATGATTTCCGGAATGGTCGAAGCTTTAGGCGATCGTCACAGCGAATATTTTGATCTTGATGAAACGAAAAAATTCAACGAGGCAATATCCGGGGATTTTGAGGGTATTGGCGCCGTGGTTGATGAAAGCGAATTCGGAGTCGTCGTTAAACAGATTCTCGCCGGCTCTCCGGCAAAAGAGGCCGGAGTCCTTTCTTGAGACATCATTGCCAAAGCGGGGGGACATAAATTGGAATGATTGAGTTTGGGCGATGCCATCGAACATATCCGTTGACCGGCCGGAACGGTCGTGGAATTGGAGATTTTTCGAACGTGAGAGTCTGCGCCAATCCTGAAAGAAGTCACGAGAAGGAAGATTACGGTACCTTCGGTGCAAGGGGAAATGGTTGAATCGGACGGCGTGAAAATCGCCCACGTTACGCTTTCGATGTATGGTGAAAAAACCGCGATGGAATTTTTGAAAATCTACGCGGAATTGCGATCTCAAGGAGCTGAAGCCCTTATTCTTGACCTTCGGGATAACGGAGGGGGGCTCCTTGAAACGGCGGTGAACGTGCTTTCGAATTTTATCGAAAGGGATAAAGTCCTCGTAACGACAAAAGAACGCAACCCATTTTTAAATCGCTCGTATTTTTCTTACGGTCCCGGAGATATTTCGGTTCCGGTAGTGGTGCTCGTGAACGAAAACACCGCTTCGGCATCAGAAATTACGGCCGGAGCCCTGAAGGATTATGGAAAAGCTGTAATCGTTGGGGTAAATACGTATGGGAAATGATCGGTACAACAACCCTTTCCCCTCTCGGACGGAAGTGAAATGAAGATCACCGTTGCCAAATGGTACACTCCTTTTGACCACGGAATCGACAAGGTGGGAATTAGCCCCGACGTTGTGGTTGAATTTCAGAAACAGGATTTTGAAAATCGCTACGACCGGCAGCTCGAAGAAGCCAAAACGGTGGTGAAAAAGCTTTTAAAATCCGGTCGAGACCAAGTGCTTTCAGAATATTTTCAGCGAGCTCAAACTGAAAAACAGGAACGAAAAAATGGAGGATCATCTTCTGGAAGTTTGCTCCAAAACGAAAAATAACCCCTGCTATCATGGACATTTTTGACAAACTTCGACGGCAAGACCCCGAAATCGCATCGGCAATAGATTCCGAAGAGCGGCGGCAAGAACTCGAAATCGAGTTGATCGCGAGCGAAAATTACGTTTCGGAGGCCGTTCTTGCCGCCAATGCCTCAGTCTTTACGAATAAGTATTCCGAAGGATATCCAGGAAAGCGTTACTATGCCGGACAAGCGAACGTCGATACAATCGAAACCTTGGCCATAAACCGAGCAAAGGACCTTTTTGGAGCCGAATATGCCAATGTCCAACCCCTTTCCGGATCCCCGGCTAACCTTGCCGTGTATTTGGCACTCCTTTCTCCTGGAGACACCGTGCTTGGGATGAGTCTCGATCAAGGAGGGCACCTTTCACACGGTCACCCGCTCAATTTTTCGGGGCTCTTGTACCGAATCGTTTCTTATGGGCTGAACCGTGAAACCGAACGCATCGACATGGATGAAGTTGAACGGGTGGCAACGTTGGAAAAGCCGAAAATGATTATCGCCGGGTTTTCGGCGTATTCCCGGGATTTGGATTGGAAGCGCTTCCGGGAAATCGCTGACAAAGTCGGGGCCTATCTCATGGCCGACGTGTCCCATATTGCCGGATTGATCGTTTCGGGTGTGCTCGAAAATCCAGTTCCGTATTGTGACGTAGTGACTACGACCACCCATAAAACCCTTCGCGGCCCCCGGGGAGCGCTCATTCTTTCGAAGGCTGAATTCGCCGACAAAATCGCCCGAGCGGTTTTTCCTGGGGTTCAAGGATGACCGCACGAACATACCGTTGCCGCCAAGGCCGTGGCTTTTTTGGAGGCCTCTACCCCCGAATTTCGGCAGTATGCCCGAAACGTCGTTAATAATGCCCGTGCGCTCTCAACGGAATTAATGGATCGAGGATTTCGCGTCATATCGGGAGGAACCGACAACCACCTATTCCTTCTCGACGTGTTTGGTTCGAAGGGGGTTACCGGAAAAGAAGCGGAAAAAGCGCTTGAGAAAGTGGGGATATCGGTCAACAAGAACATGATTCCGTATGATCCGCGAAAACCCCTCGATCCTTCTGGAATCCGAATGGGCACTCCGGCAGTTACGACCCGAGGAATGGGCGTGGACGAAATGCGGATTATCGCGAGAATCGTGGAAGAAGCCGTTCTTATGAGGGATGATGAGTCTAAATTGTCGAAGTTGTCCGAAGAAGTCCGGGAACTTTGTAAAAAATTTCCTATTTACCAATAGTCCATGGGTCTCGAATCCGGAGATTTTTCCCTTGATTCCGACACGGGGATTGGGCAAGCCCCCGAGCAAGTTTCGGAAAAAGTCCGCGAACAAGCTTCTTCAAAAGCCCTCGCGGGGATTGCCCGTGCCCGAAAAGATGAGTCGAAAGGAAAAAAAGCCTCCGACCTCCTCACTTCGATCCTCGTCTCACTTCTTCGAAATCCCCGCTTCGATTCCCTTATCGATCCGGTCATGACCCTTTTACGGGCAAATGTCCCGGCAGCTTATGTCGTGGGAATTTTATCGCTCGTTTCGCAGGAAGCATCCTCGACCATACGGAAAACCTATGATCCGTCCCTTCCGCTTTTATCCTCGGAGCCCGCTTTCCAACCGGAACGGACGCGTTTCGATCCTGACGCGCTTCCGAATGCTTTCCGCCTTCGAATAAACGAATGGATATCCGACATTTTCCTTGTTACCACCAAAGACCCCTCTTTCGTGCTCAGTAAGAAATTCCTCTCCGAAATGTCCGTTTCAAAAACCCGTGCGGCGTTCGTCGAATGCGCCGAAGCGACCATGGTGTTCTTTTTCGATTCCAAAAATATCGAGGTTTCTCCTGTTGAGGCGCGATCGCTTTCCGCCTTTCTTTTAAAGGAACTCGAATCAAGAGTCGCCAAACTGAATTTCAACGAAATTCCTTAATTTCCTTTACTGGGATTGCTTCCGTTAGGGGGAGGCGGAGATTTTTCGAGCCGAAAGAACGAGAAAAAACCCCGTTCCGAGAACGGCGAGTGTTTCAATCGAGGGGGATTCCAATACGATGGACGAGAATGTCCATCGGGAAGCGAAATCGGAAACCGCATTCATCCAAAACAACGCTCAATAGCCGATTGCGGCAAACATCGTGGCCGGCGCGTGAAGTTCGAGTCATTCGAAAATCAGCGCGGCTAAAGTTGGCATGACTGAGAACGCTAAAACGGGAACGACCAATACGTTTGACAAAATGGACAGGGTCGAGAACGTTTGAAATGAAGCGGCCGATACCGGAATGGTAGCCAGGGTTGCCGCGAGCGTGGCGGAAACCGTTTCTCGAATGGAGAAACGTTTCGGTACGAATGCGAGAGCGGCGGAAGCCCCCGTCGAAAGCGTTGTGATTCCGAGGGTTGCCGAAAAAGAAAGGAGAAAAGAAGCGCTTCATCCGATGGACGGATCAATGAGTACCATGAGCGTTCAAGTACCGAAAAGCACGGGTACGGCATCGCACCGGAAGTAGGGTTCGGCAACGGTTGAAACCGTCGCCATGATCGCCGCGCGAATGATGGGAATGCCGTATCCGGCAAGGGCCGCATACCCCCATATCCCTAAAATCAGTACGAAAAATCTTGGAATGTTCGCCATCCTTTTGGCAAATATGGCAAGGATTCATGAAAATGCCGCGACGTTTCCCCCGCTTGCGACCACCAGATGTGAAAGTCCGCTTTTTCGATAGGATTCGGAATCTTCTTCGGAAATTCCGGTTCCGTCTCAAAAGAGGATTCCCCGTGCCAATCCTGATTCCCGGCGGGGATACAGCTCCTCAACGATGTTTCCCAAACGTTCTCGGATTTTTGTGAAAAGCCCGCTTTGGGAAAGGCGCTCCGCCCTTTCGAAACGAAACGTCGGATAGGGGGAGTATTTTGAAACGACCCGTTTTCCCCGTGTGACTCGAACGGAACTTCCTTCGGAAACGCGGTCGAGCGGGGCATATATCCGCACTACGGCTTGCCCAGGAAAAGCGGTCCCGTTTATCGAAAGGATTTTCAGATCAAACCCCGAAGTCCTCGTCGCTACGATTTTTCCGGTTAACTCTTCGGTTCCGTTCGAAGGGTTTTTGAGGGCGGCTTCGAATTTGGCCATATTTTCCGAACGCAATTCCGACCAAATCGAAATTGCGAGCAAAAAGGCGCAAAACCCGAGCGACCAGGCTTTGAGAATCGGTATTTTTCGAATGTTCGAACCCAAAACGAACGCAAGGGCGACGCCAAGGGAAGCGAACGTTCCAAAAACACCCCAAACGCTCCATCCTACCGAAGCGGAAATGGTAGAAGCGCAAAAAACGACGAAGAAAAGCTTCGAAGTTACTCGGGTTTGGCGATCATGTTCGCGAATCATCGGATTGCCAAAAGCAGGCAGACGACCGCCATGATCTGCGTCAAATTAAGAAAGAAAATGCTTTTAAGAGAATCTTCGGCCCCGTTCCAAAATTCTCCGATGAGAAGGACCGGTGCGAACGCCGCGATACCCAAATATCCAATAAGCCCGTCAATTTTTACGAACGCCGCACGGGCGATGTAAAAAATGACGAAGTAGAGGAAACAGAAAAACGAATAGATGAGCGCGAGAGGAATTACCGGCGAAGTGTAGGGATTTGCGCTTTCGGGCTCGGAATAGGTTATTCCAAACGGGAGCGTCGTGGGTTTTCCGTATACCTGTCCTCCGAGGAACGCTCAAAGATATCCGATGATTCCCGCGAAAAAAAACGCGAGAATGACGGCGTCAAGGTATTTGTCGAGCGCAAGCTTATGTTTTTTCAGCCGGTAGACGAGCACGAGAAAAAACCCGAACGCCCCTCATGCGAGCGAGAAATGGTAGTCGGAGGTGATAAAAAATCGAACGAACCCGTCAGAAACGACGTCCCGCCATTCCGAAAGCAGGTAGAAGAGCCGGGAAAACACGAAAGACGAAACGAAGAAGGAAAAAACGTTCCCGATGAAGAAATTCGTGTTGATTCCGAGTTTTCCCGAAAGCTTGTGGAGCATTCAGAAAAAAAGCAGGAACGAAATCGACAGCGCGATTCCGAAGGTGTAGACGGTTATCCCGAAAGGGAGTTCGATTTGGGGGTACATGCCGGATTTTAATACTAAACCGAACCGCTCTTAACGGGCGTATTCGACGACGCGTTTTTCGCGGATGAGGTTGACTTTCACTTCTCCCGGATAGGAGAGGTTCGCTTCGATGGTTCCGGCAATTTCTCCGGCGAGTTTTTCCGCTTCGAGGTCGGAAACGGTATCGGCATCGACAAAAATTCGGACTTCCCGACCGGCCGAGAGAGCGTAGGCTTTCGAAACGCCCGAGAAACTCATGGCGAGATTTTCCATTTCCTGGATCCGCTTCACGTATTCTTCCGCGTTCATGCGGCGGGCGCCCGGACGAATGGCGCTGATGGCGTCGGCGATTTGAACGATCTTCGTTTCGATGCAGATTGCGGGGACGTCGTCGTGATGTCCTTCGATGATGTTGACGATACGTTCGTCGAGGCCGTATTTCCGAGCGATTTTCCCTCCGATTTCCGGATGGGTTCCTTCGATATCGTGGTCCATGGCCTTCCCGAGATCGTGCAGAAGTCCTCCCTTGAGGGCAAGGGCCGGATCGGCACCAATCTGTTTTGCGATGGCTTCCGCGATGTAGGCCACTTCCTTCGAATGCATGAGGATGTTTTGTCCGTAGCTCGTGCGGAAGCGGAACTTTCCAATGAGCGGAATGATTTCGTCGGGAATTCCAACGACTCCCATTTCGTTGACGGTCTTTTCGCCGAGATCGTAGATGAGTTTTTCCGCTTCCTTCTGATTTTCTTCGACGATTTCTTCGATGCGCGCCGGTTGGATGCGCTTGTCTTCGATAAGGGCTTCGAGGGATTTTTTCGCAATGTAGCGTCGGAAGAGGTCGAAACTTGAAAGGAAGACGGTATCCGGAGTGTCGTCGATAATGAGGGAGACGCCCGTCGAGCGTTCGAACGCGACGATGTTGCGGCCTTCCTTGCCAATAAGTTTTCCTTTGACGTCGTCAGACTCCAGCTTGACCATGGTCTGGGTCATTTCAGCCGTAACGTCCCCGGCGTATTGTTGGATGGATTTGACGAGGATTTCTTGGGAAAGCTCACGCTCGCGCAACTTGAGTTCGGTGCGTTTTTTTCCCATGAGTCCGAGAATGTCCTTTTCGTAGCGTTCCTCCACCTGTTTAAGCAGGAGTTCTTTGGCGGTCTTTTCGTCCATTTTGGACACTTCGGACAACTTTGACCGCAATTCGTCTTTCAAGCGTTCTTGGGCATCTTTTAGGGCCGAAAGTTCCTGCTCCCGTTCGCGGAGGGAGTTTTGACGATGGTCGAGTTCTTCAAGCTTCCGATCGATGCGTTCGTCTTTTTCGACGACGCGGGCCTCTATTTCTTCGATTTTTTTCTGACGCTCCCGCGTTTCGCGACGTTCGTCTTCGATCTTTCTGCGTTCTTCTTCGAATCGCTCCCGTGCTTCGTCCTGTCTTCGGCGGGCTTTTTCTTCGGCTTCTCGGATGATGGAGTCTGCTTCGATTTTGGCTTTTTCGAGGGATTCGGCATTCCTTTTCGTCGCAAGGAAGTACGTCGCCCCCGCGCCCGCACCCCCCGCAAGGAGGATGCCGACGATGAGTTCCGGAGTCATGTGATGGTCGTTAAGAGTTGCCCACTTGGGCGTTGAATGGAGTTTTTCTGACGCTCTTCGCACCGGAATAAGGAATTCCGGGCAGGGACACTATACCCGAAACGCGCGAAAGTCAACCGGCCGGACCGATTGCCGAACTTGTATTTCGCGGAAAATCCGCTATACGGAGGATACGGAAAAAACTATGAAAAAATTCTTTTGCACGGAGTGTTCCTATCTTTATCGTCCGGCTTTCGGCGAAGAGGAGATGGGAATTCCGCCGGGAACCCCCTTTGAAACGGTCTCCGAAACGTTCCGCTGTCCCTCTTGCGGCGCGTCGGAAGAATTTTTCCATGCCGCCCGGGAGCACGTGAACGAACCACTCGAGCGCGACGATTTGTCCGACGAAGAATTTTCCCACGTTCCCCGTTATCGCCAAACTGATTCCGGAATTCTCGTTCGAATCGGATCGGAGGACGTTTCCCATCCGGATGAAGACGCGCACTTTTTGGAATGGGTCTCGCTCGTTGACGATGACGGAGAAAGCCTCGAGACCAAAATCCGTCCTGTTTCTGGCGAGGACGTCCTTTTTGAGGGATGGTTCCTCGAAGACGTGAACGAGGTGCGCGCCTGTTGCAGTATTCACGGAATTTGGAAAGGACGTCCAGATACCCCTAGCGAAAACCCCTAATGCCCACGATGCACGTATGTACCGGGAGATCCTGCTCCGAACGGTATTCGAAGTACATTCTCGCGAGACTTTTGTCCGATAAGGAGAAGTTCGACAAAAAAGACACGATTGACATTGTCGAGTGCTCTTGTCGATGACGGTGCAAAGAAGGACCGGTCTTCCTTTTTGAAAAGGAGCTTTTTACAAAAGGGAATCCCGTCAAGGCAAGCGAAGTGTTTCTCCGAAAGCTCGCGGAACTTGCCAAATCTCAGGTATCCGCTTCCCCAAACCGCCAATGAAAGTAGGCTATGTGGCTCTCGTTTGACGTCCGAATTCGGGAAAATCGAGTTTTTTGAACGCGCTCATCGACGAAAAGGTTTCCATCGTTTCGAACCGACCGCAAACCACGAGAAAATCTATACGTTGAATATATACCGACGAAGCCCGGCAGATTATCTTTTTCGACACTCCGGGAATTCACGAATCGCAAGACGATTTCAATGTTCGAATCAACTCGGTCGCCGTCCGCTCCCTTGCCGACGCTGATGCGGCCATTCGTTTCGTTGACGCTTCGAGACCCTATGGCGCCGAGGAAAGGAAGATCGACGATCTCGTGCGTTCGAGCGGAAAGCCGACCATCCGGGTTTTTTCGAAGTGGGACGTTGCCGAAAAGGGTCGCGAAGCCGAAGGGGGAATTCCCCTCTCCAGCGTTGACGGAACGGGAATGAAGGAACTTTTAGGCGCCGTGACGGAGCTTCTTCCCGAGGGAAAGCCGTTTTATGACGAAGACTACTATACCGATCAAGATCCGCATACCCGGGTGTCCGAAATCATCCGCGAAAAAGCGTTCCGCCTCCTTTCCGAAGAAATTCCGCACGGGCTCTACGTGAAAGTCGAGGATTTTTCGGAAGAAGGCAACCTGTTGAAAATCCTTGCGTACGTAGTGCTCGAAAAAGATTCCCAAAAGCGCATCGTCATTGGCAAGGGGGGTGAAGTGATTCAGAGAATCTGAACCGAAGCCAGGGTGGACTTGGAATCGGTATACGGACGGAAAGTGTTTCTTGCCTTGAGGGTAAAGGTCGATCCGCATTGGAAGAAAAACTCCAAACTCGTCGATTTTCTTTTGAAATAATGTTCAAGATTTCCGCATCTTCAGAGTACGCGCTCCTTCTCGTGAAGCATCTTTCCGAACGTTCGGATTTCCATACGCTTCCGACGTTGTCGGAAGAAACGGGAATTCCTTTGCCGATGTTGCGGAAAATTTCAACGAAACTCGAGAAGGGGGGGATTGTGACGTCGAAAAAAGGAAGAAACGGCGGCATTTCGGCCGTTCCCGGCTCATGGAGCGTCAAAGACGTGCTCCTGGCTGCCGGAGAAGACTTGTCCATCGCGCTCTGTTCCGGAAAGGGGTGCGCCTCGTCGAACCGATGTTCGATTGCGCCGACCGTTCGGAACCTTCAAAGGGGGTTCGAGTCGATCTTGTCCATAACGAAGCTCTAAGATGTCGAATTCACTTGCCGGAAATTCGAGTTACGACGCCTTCGGCGAAGCTTTTGCCAAATCGCGAGAAGAGATGGAATGGCCGGAGATTGACGATTTCATCAAGATTCTTTCGACTGAACAATCTAAACTCCAAAATCTTCCGATTCGGATTTTGGAAGCCGGTTCGGGCTCCGGGAGATTCCTCTCATTTTTAAAACGGAAAATGTCCGGATTCGAATACGTCGGATTTGATTCATCCTCTGTTTTAGTGAATTCGGCAAGAAAAAAATTCCCCGAAGCGAAATTCGCGCTTGCCGACATGCGCAAAGCGTCCGATTCCATCGAAATTGCCCAAAACGCCCCGTACCACGCCGTCGTTGCGGTCGCGAGCTTCCACCACCTCCTTTCCGTTCAGGAACGTTCGGAGGCACTTTCGGAGTTTCGGAGGCTTCTCGTTCCCGGAGGAAGGCTTCTTATGACGAACTGGAATCTTTTTTCGGCCTTAAACCGGTCGAAGTATGCCCGGTACCGCGATGGGGATTCGGAGGTGTTCCGAATCCCGTTTTCGGGAATTCCGCGAGCGTACTTTGCCTTCGACGAATCCTTGCTTCTAAACGAGCTTTCCCACAACGGGTTCGAAATCCTTCGCTTTGAGAAAAACGAAAGGAATCTCGTGGTCGTCGCCGAACTTTCGAAGCCCTAATCGGTCGCCGCGCCCTATTTCGTCGTGCGTTTTGCCCGATAATGATCGTAGGCATCCTTGGGGAGAAGCAGAAAATCCCCTATGAGGGCCACGATGAGCTTGACGACTGCGAGCGCGCTGTCGATAGCTCATACGAGAAACCCCTCGACGTCAACCACGACGCTTTTTCCCAGTTCGCTTCCTTCCAAGCGTTTTACCCAAGGAAAGCGGCTCGAAGGATAGGTCCGTTCATCGATCTCATAATTTTTCGACCGATGGACCCGGGCAATCTCGATGCGGAGCTCCTTCAATCCGGATTCGGCGGCTTCGCGGGCCTCGGCAATGAGTCGGAAGACTTCCGAAAGCGCTTCATCGGGGATTTCCTTGGAAATTTTCGCTTCCGACTCGAGGCTGCGCTTCAATTCGTCGAGACCCTTGGAGACTTCGATTTTTTGGGAAAGGGCGAGTATTTCCTTTTTAGTCAGCCTCGAACCGAGCCGTTTCATCGTGTCAACGATTCGATCTTCTAAATCTTCACGCTCCTTTTTTTTCAGGATTCCCGCTGACATTTCCGGAGATTTTCCGGGTTTTGGAACGTCTTTTTCCGGCTGTTTTTCTGACATGGGGCGAAGGGGTTATTCGGAAGTCGTCGAACTTCCGCTCGACGAGATTGTAGCCGCTTGCGGCATTTGTGCGAGATCTTCGAGCATTTTTGCGGCGTCTTCCCCGAAAGTTCCCGAGGTATCGGCTTCTTTCGCGGCCTCAAGATAGCTTTTCGACCGTCCGAAATCCGCCTTGTCCTTATGAAAGATTCCGAGCCGGAGGAGCGCTATCGGGTTCCGGCGGTTCATGTCGAGCGCCCGGGCGAAGTCCTTGACGGCCTTTTCGTCTTCGCCGCGTATTTGGAACACCCATCCACGCATCGCGACCAAGCGGTCGTTATCGGGAAATTTCACCATCCCTTTTTCGGCCCAAAGAAACGCCTTGCCGTATTCTCGCTCTTCGATGGCGGTGAAGACGGCAATCTCGAAATCTTCGTTCGTGACGTCCTCTTCTTCAAGGAGGTAGCGAAAAATTTTGAACGTCCCCTTCTGGTCGCCCATGAGGTAATAATTGTATACGAGGCGTCGTTCAAGCTCGGTCTTCGGTCGGTAGCCGTTAATGACCGCGTTGTTAAAATAGAGGTTCGACGTCGCGTAATCTTCGAGGTAATAGTTGATGATGCCGAGAGCGTAGGCGACCTGGATGTCCTTCGGATCGGAATCGAAGTATTTCTTGAGCCAAACGTTGGCCTGGCGGTAGTCTCAGAGTTCGAAGCGCGAAAACCCCGCGACCTTGACCGCAGCACGGTAATCCGGACGGTTTTTTATGACCTCTTCCGCGATTTTTGCGGCCGCCAAATACTGTTTTTGCTTGAAAAAGGTCCCCGCAAGAAGGACGTTGCGGTACTGGTAGTCGCTTGAGAGGGTTTCGTAGCCCTTCACGCTTTCGAGGAGCTCTTTCATTTTCGGTTCTTCGCCGGAATATTCGAGAATCCTCACCACGCAGTTGTGTATTCCGGAATAACAGGTTCCAACATGGGAGTGATAGGCCTTCTCCCCTTCTTCAAAAGGCATGGCGTCGAGTTGCGATTGTCGATCGGGAAGGTTTTCGTCGAACATGAACGAGGAAAGGAGCCGTTCTTTGGTGACGGCGTCGATTTCCCTGAGCGGAAGGTTCCGGTAGTGCGAATACGCTTCGGGAAAGCGTTTGAGTTCAAAGAGGACGTCCGCGATTTTTTGTTCCACGATCCGGTCCTTCCCCAGTTTCGCGAGCGCGCTTTCGTAGTATCGGAGGGCCGCTTCCTTGTCATTTTTAATCGAGTAATAGTCCCCCTTCCGGATGATCGAACGGAGATTGAGGCGTCGTTTGGCTTCCGAAACCTTTTCCTCTTTGGTCTGCCTTTCGACGAATCCGCTTGCCGTCGAAGATCCGCTTTCCGAAACGGGAGTGCCGCTTCCGGGAGGCTCCGACTGGATTCCGGTGTCCCCGGACTTTTCGAACCACCTCCCGCCAGGAACGCAGGAGACGAAAAGCAGCGGAAGAAGAACGGCGTATTTTTTCATCGCTCCGGATTATATTCGGAATCGGGAAAACGCGAGCGAAAAACGCGCGTCTCTGGGATTGACGGGCTTCCGGGTTTGGGTATCATCCGCCCGCCGCTTCGAAAAAGCCGAAAAACTTCCGGAGAGATGGCAGAGTGGTCGATTGCAACGGTCTTGAAAACCGTCGTGCCGAAAGGTACCCAGGGTTCGAATCCCTGTCTCTCCGCCAGAACGCCCGTTCAAAAAACACTCTTCCAGGAGTGTTTTTTGGTATTTTCCAGACCTTGGGTATGCTTCCCCTTCGAAGACCCTTTTCTACCGGTGTCAAACATGTCAAAAACCGTCCATAATAAGCTTGTGCGCGACCACATACCCGAAATCATCCGAAACAACGGGGAATCGGCCGGATTCCGCACGCTGGAAAGCCGCGACGAATTCATTTCCGCTTTGCTTGAAAAGCTCTTTGAGGAGTCCGCGGAAGTTCGGGACGCGGTTTGGGCGTCCGACTCGACGGAAATCGCCAAAGAAATCGCCGACGTCCGTGAGGTTCTCGACGCCGTGGCGGCGGAGTTCGCGATCTCGCCCCAGGAAATCGAACGGATTCAATTCGAACGTCGTGAAAAGCGTGGCGGATTTGCGAAAAGGATATTTCTCGAATCTACCGAATAATCCCCGTTCCGGACGGGCAATCCGATTTGATTCCCCGGATTTTTTCGTTAGGATACCGCGGCTTTCCATTTTGGACAAGCGCCCATGGTGAGTTACTCAAGTGGCTGAAGAGGCGGGTTTGCTAAACCTGTAGGGTGCCGCTAGGTGCCGCGGGGGTTCGAATCCCCCACTCACCGCCAGGAAAAATTGAAGCCGTCCCCAAGGGGGGCGGTTTTGTTTTTTTCGAAACGCGAGCGTCCGTGGCCAAGCAGTTGACTCCGCCGCGTTTTCCCATATCCTCTCCCCGCCGTTTTCAAAACGCGCGGGCCCATAGCTCAGTGGTTAGAGCAGTCGGCTTAAAACGGAAATGGCCCCATGTCCATGGGCCGGGTCCTTCCGTTCAGGGCTGCCGAAGGAGCGATCCTTCGGTGATAATCCGTCAAATTCGGGGAAACCTGCGTCCGAAAGGACATGGCAATCCCGAGCCAAGCCCGAAAGGGAAGGTGTAGAGACTAGACGGCGGACACCCCACGCGGGTGAAGGGATAGTCCAGACCACGAACCCGGAAGGGGCGGCGAAAGCCGAAGTGGGAGGCATAACCGATTGGTCCCTGGTTCAATCCCAGGTGGGCCTACCAATGCGAAATCACGACCCCTCCGGAAACGGAGGGGTTTCGCGTTTTTTCGATGCCGCACGGTCCGTCTCGAAGTTCCGTAAAGACGCTGCGCGGCACCGTGCCAATCATCGCGCACATAATTTGTTCGATTTTATTAAATCAAAATATTTAAACACTTATTGTCAATAACCGGGGTTTTGTTTTAAGGAAAGGGATTTCTCGGGATTCGCAAACCTTGCGGAGGAGCATTTTAAGAAAATCCCTAAAAAAGTTTTGACTCCGAATCCGTTTTCCATATAACTCTTTGGCGCATTCGGAGCCCCCCGGGGTTTCGGTCGCAAGCTCCTTAACATCCGACGCACAGGGAGGCCCAACGGCCTTCCGTCCCCGCCGCCCTCCCAAGGGCCGGCGGGGGAAAAACTTCAACCAAGCGAAATTTCAAAAAAAGTCCGTACCGCCCTCCGGGGCGGCGGCAACATT
>JANJWP010000031.1 GCA_024709505.1 Candidatus Altimarinota bacterium
CGTGAGCGTGTGCGTCGGGGAATGCACGATGAAGCACCGCGCCGATTTCTGGAGCGCGGTCGATTCGGCGGCGATGGCCGCGTACACCGAACGGACGTTGGTCTTGACCACGGCGTCCTTCGCGTCCTGCCGGTATCCCGAGAGCGCGAGGAGCCCGACGGTCGCGAGCACCGCGAGGATGGCGATCACGACGATGAGTTCGGCCAGGGTGAAGCCCGGCACCGTAAGGAAATTCTTCTGTCCGGTCATCTTTCCGGAAGGCGTTTTGCGTGTGTCCACTCGTGCGAGTTTAAGGATAACGCGGCCAGTATAAAACTCCCTTTACGTAAAATCAACTGAAAAAAACAAAATTTATTCGGATTGGAACTCCCCTTCAAGTATCCAACCGTGATTTTTCCGTATCAATACCTTTGCCAACGTTCCGAAAGGGGCGGGTGAATCTTTCGGGAGGACGACTTCCTTGAAATTTCTCGTCCGCCCCGTCGGTTCGCCTTCGCGGGTCTTTCCGGTAATGAGAACTTCTTCCGTCTGTCCGACGGAGAGTTCGTTTCTAGCTCGAACGGTTTTTTCGAGAACCGCGTTCGCACGGTTCCACCGGTCGGCTTTCGTTTCCGGCGCAACGTCATCGCCAAACCGGTCGGCGGCGAGCGTCCCGTTTCTTGGCGAGTAGCGGGCTAAAAATACGAAATCGAACTGGCATTCCTCCATGGCTTTCAAAGTCGATTGGAATTCCTCTTCGGTCTCCCCGGGGAATCCGACGATAATGTCGGTGGATATGGAAAAACGGGGATTTTTTGCCCGGAGATATTCGACTTGGGACCTGAAATCAGCGTAGGTATGCTTTCGGTTCATGCGCTTTAAAACCGAATCCGATCCGGATTGGAGGGCAAAATGCAGATACGGCGTCATGGCGGGAAGTTCGAAGTGCGCGTCGAGAATGTCCTTGGTCATGTCGTGCGGATTGGAACTCGTGAACCGGATGCGGTTTACTCCCTCGATTCCCGCGACCGCTTCCAAAAGTTCCCGGAACGGAGTCTTGGTTCCGGGCATCGCAAAGGCCCCGGGGCTCCAAGTCAGGGATTCGGAATCCCAGAGTTTGGCTTTGGAATCTTTTCCATAACTGTTCACGTTTTGTCCGAGAAGGGCGATTTCTTTCGCTCCCGAACGGACGGCTTCGCGGACTTCCTCGACGATTTCCGCGACGCTCCTTGATTTTTCGCGTCCACGGGTATGGGGAACGATGCAGAAGGTGCAAAAATTGTCGCAACCAGTTTGGATGATGACGTTGGCAACCGTCGGATTTTCTCGAAATTGCCGCATTTTTAGGTATTCTTCCCATTTTTCGTCGTTTCCAACGTCGGTTCCGGTAATGACGGACAAAAGTTTTGGAAGGTGTCCGGTTTCCTCGATTCGAAAAACGAAATCGGCGTTTTTCATCCGGACGAGAAGGTCGTCGTCCCAATTGAATACCGACCGGCTATCGGTGCCGAGCGATATCTTTCCTTGAACCGACCTTCTTTCCGTTCCCGGTTCGAGGTGGGACTTCGCGATCCCCGTCTTCCGGACCATGCATCCGGTAACGCCGACGAATATTTCCCTTCCAAGCCGTTTCGCAAGCTTTTTTACTTCGCTCGCGTATGAAAATACCCGGTCTTCTCCTTTTTGCCGGACGCTGCAGGTATTGAGAATGACGACGTCGGCCGCCGCCGGATCGAGGACCTTTCTCAATCCGGACTGTAAAAGGGCCATGTTCACTTTTTCCGAATCGGCGTAGTTCATCTGGCAGCCGAAGGTCTTCACGAAGTAGGTTTTCGGGGCTTTTTCGGACATGGGGACTTTGGCTTTTCGCATCAAAAACGCCGCGAAGTCTATGCGCTTTGGAGGCTTTGTAAATTGAATTCTCGCTCCGCAAGGGTATAATGCGCCGGCATTTACCCAAAACGCCATGTCAGAACAAAGCATCTTCACCCGCATCGTTTCCGGAGAAATCCCTTGCTACAAGGTCTACGAAGACGAATGCACGTTCGCCTTCCTCGACATAAATCCCGTCCGTCCCGGACACGTCCTCATCGTTCCGAAGATTGAAATCGACCAGTTCTTCGAAGTTCCCGAACCCTACTATTCCGCCGTGTTCGCCACCGCGAAAAAATTGGCTCCGGCCATTCGCGAGGCCGTAGGATCGGTTAGGATCGCCACCGTGATTGCGGGTTTCGACGTTCCGCATTTTCACTATCACCTCATTCCGGCGGATTCTCTGTCGGAAATCGATTTTTCCAAGACGAAAAAGATCGAACCCGCCGAAATGGAGAAGATTCGGGCGAAAATCGCTTCCCGAGTCGATTAATTTCCTTTATTTTTCTTTTTCGGCCCTCCCTTGTCCCAAAGAAAGATCATTTTCTTCGTCATCGTCGCGCTCGTTTTGCTCGGTGCGGGAATATTGTTTGCGGTATTGACCAGCGAAAAGAAAGAAACCTCCAAATGACCCAAGGAACTCCGCGTTTGGGTCGTGTGAGACGACGTCGCCGGGTACGAGGACATCGTAAAGGAATTCAAATCCAAATACGATCGCTATAAGAATACCGAGGTTCGAATCACGAAGTTCGCGAGCTATCCGGACTACGAAAAAACCCTTCTGAACGTCATCGCCGACGGGAATTCCCCTGACGTGTTCATGGTTCCTTCCGACGGGGCCGGAGTGCTCGAAAGCAAGATTGAACCCATTCCCGACCAATACTTTTCCACCGAAGAATTCACGCGGAATTTCAACCGGGTATTCGATTCGCTCGTGACCGAAAGGATGGGAAAAAACGAAGAAGGCAAGGAAGTCGTTTTTTCCGAACTCAAAGGAATTCCCATGGGATACGAAACGATGGGGGCGTTTTACAACCTCGACATCGTGACCAATGCCGTTGCGAGAACTTGGAAAGAACTCGGAGAGGAGTCTTCGTCCCGTTCCGCGTCGGCGGATTCGGAAGGGGAGAGCGGACGCGGTTCGAAGACTCCGGTTCTTGCCGGAATCGGACTCGGGACCAAGTACGTGCAGAACGCCTCCGATCTCGCGGCCCTCTTTTTCGTTCAGAGCGGCATTGAAAATTTCGAAAACCTCGGCGATAACGTTTCCTCGAAGGCTTTCGGCGAATACCTCGCCTTCGGCGTCCCTTCGTCGTCATCCCGGTCGGACGTCACTCCCAACGGCAACGACCTTTCCCGGGCCAAGTCGGGAATGGACCGGCTCTGACTTACCGTAACCGACCTTTTTGCCCGTGGGGAAATAGGCGTGGTTTTCGGTTTTCCTTCCTATCTTCGGGAAATCCAATATTCCGTGAAACGGGCCTCGCAAGAAAACGTATTGAACAAACGTAACCTGAAGACGACCAACGTTCCCGTCCTTGAAACTTCCAAAGCCGCGAACCTTGCGAGATTCAACTATTTCGCTCTTTCGAAGTACGCCCAGGACCAGCAAGGAGGGCTTGAGTTCGTTCTCCATTTGGCAAGCCCCGCCTCGCAAGCGTCCTACATGGAAAATTTTCCCTACGTCCTTCCGGCCCACAACGATTTGGTCGATACCCGAAAGGACCAAGTCGTCAGCAAGGACTTTCCGAGGGTTCGTTACGACAGTTTTCTTCCTCCGTCCGGAACGAAGGTCCTAGCCTTTGACAAAGGCTTTTCCGTCGAATACGATCGGTTTTTCCGCTCCGGAATCGAAGTTGAAAAAGATGCGCGATCCCTGCTTTCGGATCTTTCGGCGGTCTTGAAGTGCCACCGGAGGCACCTTTTGGAGGGACAAAATTTCGAAGAAGCCTGCCCGACTTACTAGCGTCGGGCATTTTTCATTTTCCCCGAGGAAATCTTCTTTTCCTCCTCCGGGGATTTGCGGCGGGCGCGGGAATATGATAACATCACTTGCGAATGGGGAAGAAATCCCCGGGAATTATCTCTCACAACCGATACGATGAACCGTCTTATCCGAAGCGTTACCAGTCTCGTCCTCGCACTCTCGGTCCTGTCCGTAGGGTTTTCCGCGATGTTCGGAGAAGCCGTGCCTTCTGCGAATGCCGTCTGCTTCAATATTTTCTCGACCGACTGCGAAGACCAAAGCAAGGTGGTGTACTGCAATTCCAATGATCCTTCGAGCTCCAAATACTGCTCCATCGATCGCGGTACCGACATCGTCAAGTACGGCGTGCGTGATATCCAGACTCAGGACAAGGCTTCGGTATACCTTCAAAAGGTCGTAAGTTACCTTTTGTGGTTCCTCGGAATCGTCGGGGTGCTTTACCTCATTTTCGCGGGCTTCACCATCATGACGTCCTCCGGAGACGACGAGAAGGTGAAGAAGGCCAAGGGAACGGTCAAATTCGTGCTCGCGGGCCTCGTGCTCATTTTCCTCGCGTATTCCATCGTCCGCTTCGTCGTCGGCGTCATCAACGGTTCCGGTGCTCCGGCTGCCGGTTCCGGGACGACGTTCCAATTTCCGTCGTTCATTCCCGTCGCCCATGCCGCTACCGCCGTCGAAGACCTTGCGATTGCCGGAACGTTTCTCGAATACAAGAAAAGCATTGACGAAGTCGCCATTGATCTCGACCGGCAATACAAGGTGGATGGAAAAATCCAGGATGCCACTTTGCTCCGCTTGAAGGCGCTCGTCGTCGGAACCATGGACGCCGTTCCGGATAAATACGCTTCTTCGAACGCCACCATGGCCCAGAGCGTCGTAACTGCCATCGAAGTCGTGCGCAAGGATTCCGGATCCGATTCGAAGATCAGCGAAATGGCGAGCGTCCTCGCGTCGTACCTTAAGGGAGTGAAGATCGATACCGTCACCGGAAAAGCTTCCGCCACTCCCGCTTCCGGAAACGCTCCGCTTACCGTCAGTCTCCGCGCCGACGACGTCCGCGATCCGTCGGGCGTCGTCATTCCGGCCCGCAATTACGTTTGGTGGATTAAAAAACCTTCCGGACGCGAAATCATCGGCACCGGCCCTTCCATTGCATACACCTTCCGCGAAGAACGGAACTACACCGTATTTTTGGACGTGCTCTCCGCATCCCGAAATTCCAACGGGAAAACCGACGTTCTTCCGCTCCAAACGAGCGTCGAAGTGCAGGTGCTTCCCAAGCTTGGAAACATCCTCCTTTTTTTGAACGGCACGAACGTTTCCAATTCCGACAAGCATAAGATCACTCCCGCCACCGGACGGGCCGGACTCGTCATCGACGCTTCGGCTTCGCAGGCCAACGGAGGGGCGACCATCGTCCGTACCGAATGGGATTTTGGGAACGGCGTCATGGCCGCTTATGACGGGGCTCCGCGCCTCGAACGGCAGGCGTACGTCGAAGGAACCTACCGCATCAAGCTCAAGCTTACGACCAACGAAAAACAGTCGGTCGTAAAGGAACTCGACCTTCAGGTCATGGACCCGATGGCTACCATCCGTGCCGACCGAACGGAAGGCTACGCGAACGAGGAGTTCAAGTTCCAGGCCAATCCCAATCTTGGCGGAACCCCGCTTGCTTATGAATGGAACATCCTCGAAGCCGATGGGGGAAAGGTGCTGTTTACCTCCAAAGTCGCCACGGCCAACTATAAGTTTCCGCGCATGGGGCGTTACGTCGTCCGTTTGAAGACGATGACCCCAAGCGGAAAACAGGACGTTGATTCCCTTGGAATCACCATCAATTCCAAAGATCCGGTTCCGCTGTTCGAAATTCGAAATTCCGGACAGGAAACTCCCAATACCATCGTGCTCGACGCAACCAAGAGCTATGATCCCGATTCGATGGAAGCCTCGAAGCTCACGTTTTCCTGGAACATTGACGGCGAACGCGTCGAACTTGCCGACTCTTCCCGCAACGGAGCGATAGGGCGGCATACGTTTTCCACCCTCGGAACCCACAAGATTTCCCTCGAAATTACCAACGAGCAAGGGAAGACCGCCACGCTTCGCAAGGACGTGGACATTACCTCGCTCCTTTCGGTAAAACTTTCGACCACCCCAAAAATCGCGTCCATCGGAACTGCCGTGAACTTCATTGCCGAGTCCAAAGAAGCGAACGTCTTCGAATGGACTTTTGGAGACGATTCTTCGCCCGAAATCACTTCGGCTGGAAGGGTTTCCCATACTTATAAGAAATCGGGGACTTACGATGTCCGTTTGACCGTTCGCGGCGCCAATGCCGGAGGACAGAACACCATTACCCGAAAAGTGTACGTTACCGAGTCGAATTCCCCCTTCGCCCTCATCGGCCTCAAAATCGATTCCGAATTCGTCCAACTTTCTCCGGACGCCTGCAACGGCAAGGAAGCTTTCGTGATCAACCGGGTCAAGCCGGTACAGTTCACGGCCGAAGAATCGGTCAACGTTGACGGGAACAATTCCGGACTCTCCTATGCGTGGAAGTATGCCAACAAGACTTCGACCCAACGCGACTTTACCTATAAGTTCGATGAACTCGGATGTTTTCCGGTATCGCTTACCGTCCGTTCCCAAAAATCCGGGAAAATCCACTCCACCCAGACCTACGTGAAGGTCGAGAACGTCCTGCCGTCTTTCTCGTCGCTTTCGGTAACCCCCGAGAAAGCCGACTCCGATCCGGTGGTCGTGAAGGTTGCGGCTAACAACGCATCCGACGATGACGGCGTCATTACTTCGTACCTTTGGTACTACTATACCGATACCGATCCGGAACCACAGGATTTCCGCATTACCCGAACTCCGGCAACCGCGTTCGTCCTTCCCCGCATCAACGGCAAGTACTATTTCGCCGTTACCATGGAGGATTCCAATGGGGAAAAGGTAAATTCCGATCAACAGCGCGAAGACCGCTATTCCCTTACGCTCGCAAGCGATAACATCAATACTCCGCTCATTTCGTTGAAGGTCGATCATTCGAACGTCAACGCCGGAGAAAAGGTGAAATTCGACGCGATCGTCAAAAACGTCCTTCAAAACGACATCAGCCAGAAATCCGAATACAAGTGGGATTTTGACGGAGACGGATTCTACGAGGAATCGGGAACTTCGCCGACCGTCACCCACGCCTACGATAAACCGGGGGTATTCAACATGAAGGTCAAGGTTACCTATAAGGGGATTTCCAATACCCGTTACCAGACCGTCAGCGTAAAAAACGATTTGCGTCCGAGCGCCGAATACATTGCCATCGGCCGGAAGTTCGTGTTTCTCAATACGACCCCGGGCGTATACCAATCGGCGAAATGGAATCTTGGAAATGGTCTTGCAAGCTCCGGAAACCGGGATTTCTTCACCTACGAATTCGCTGAAACCGACGATCTTTCCGCAATGTCCGTCCGACTGGACGTAAGCGACGGAAAAGATTCCAAATACGTGGAAATTCCCCTGAGGAAGGACGTCGTGAACGAGGCGAAACTGCGCCGGTCCGAAGAAAAAGTCGCCTATTTCACCTATCCCCGTGCAAACGGAGGCGTCATCGAGGTGGAAAATCCGGGAGATAACGTGTTCGTCTATCTTGGAGAATCCAAGGATTCCCCGGTAAAATACGTTATCGATACCGACATCGACCTGGATTCCGACTTGAACGGCGATACTTCGGACGATGCCGATAACAAAGGGACGGAGTCCTATCTTTCCGGCGCGCCCTACGCGATCAAGAACCTCTCCGAAGGCCGTAAGAACCGGACGGTGCGGATTACCACTTATGACGCTTCGGGCAAGAAGATCGAATCCCAAGACCTGAAGATCGTCGTAACCTACCTCAAGGACGCTTCCGAGGCCTCCGAAAATGAAACGAAGGTACCTGAAGGAATTTCCGATTCTGAGAAGGCCGATATCGAAAAGCTCAAAGACATCATTCGCACCAAGACTCCGGAACAGGATCGCCTGAAGCTCATGCAGATGCTTTCTTCGTTGCAGGAGAATTGGTTTGACCAACGCGAAAAAACGAGAGTCATCCTCGATATGGAGGGCGTCCTTTCCGAAATTAAGATCGACCAAACCGTCCGCGACCAAGCCTACTCGCTCCTCGAAGGGTTTCTCGTCGCTGATTCCCAGACGAAAGACGAAATCGCCCTCGCAGTAAAGGTCTTGAAATCGCTCATCCCGGAATCGAACGGCCATTATGCTGAAATCGTCGGGGAACCCGGAAAGCCTGGTCTCGTTGACGAAATCCTTTCGCATCCGACCAATACCGAACTCAATCGCGAAATCGGAAAAAAGATCCTCGGATTCATTAAGGATGACGCGAACATCGAGAATAAGGACAAGCTCATCATCAAGTCCCAGCTTGAGGTCATCATTTACGGCGGACAGTCGAACGTTCCGGCTACGTCTGCGCAAACTCCGTCCGAAGACGAGGGGCAGGGGGGCATCATGGCTTTCATATTGTCCGTAGGGAAAGGCATCGGCATTCTCATGCTCATCATCATCGGAGGTTTCGTAGCGCTCTTTGCCTTCTTTAAGGCTTCCAACCGCAATCCGGCCCTTGGATTCCAAGATTTCATTATTGAGAAGATATTCGCCGGAACCCATCATGACGCGAAGCCCGCACCTCC
>JANJWP010000026.1 GCA_024709505.1 Candidatus Altimarinota bacterium
TAGTGCATTTGGTTGGAGAGGCGCTTTTGGGGGAGGACGGAAATCCGCTTGGTCTTGAATCCGGCATCTTGGTCGATAACGGTATAGCTGCCCCAGGGGCGGTAGACGGTAAGGTGCGCGTCGGTAACTCCCGGAAAATCCTTTTGGAGGATGGCGAGAGCGTCTTTCACTTTTTGCGATTCGCCCTTTTTGGTTACGAGGAGGGCGTCTTTGGTATCGACGACGAGCAGGTCTTCGGTCCCTATGAGCACGATGGGCTTCCGGGGGGAGTCGGTAAAGGCGAAGTTGCGTTGCGAGTCGATTTCGACCACGTCCGAAGTTTTTCCGCTTTTTTGGGCATAAGCTTCGAGCGCGTCGAAAGACCCGAGATCGTTCCAATAGATAGGCAACGGCATGACCCAAATGTTCTTGGTTTTTTCTAAGAGGCCGTAGTCGATGGAGAGATCGGGGAGCCCTTTGAAAACCTTCGAAACGTCGTCGGAAGTTTCGAAAGCCGCGAGATAGTCCGGGTTATGGGTTCGGAGTTCGGAGAAAAAGCACTTCTTCGAAAATAAAAAGATGCCCGCGTTCCAGAGGTAGCCCGATTTCAGGTATTCGAGGGCGACTTCTCGCGAGGGTTTTTCCTTAAACGCGGCTACCGGCGAAATGGCATCTCCGGCTTGGGACGGTCTGATGTAGCCGTAGCCGGTATTGGGTTCGGAGGCTTGGAGGCCGAAAGTGACGATGGAAGATTGCGCGGTTTGGAGCGCGGCTTCGACCCGGTGGGCGAATTCTTTCTCGTTTTCCATGACGTGGTCCGACGGAAGGACGAGCGCCGTCGCGCCGTCGTCGATTGACCGCACCGAGAGCAGTATGGCCGCGAGGGTATTTTTAGGCTCCGGCTGGATGACGAGGTTTTCTTCTCCGATTTCGATGCCGATTTCTTCGGCTTGGGCAAAACAGTGGAACTTGCAATCTTCGCCCACGAGGACACGGAGATTTTTGGAAGAAGGCGAGACCAAAAGCGCCCTCTGGAGCGTTTTTTGAAAGAGCGAAAGGCCCGAGAATTCGGGAAGTTTGACGAACTGTTTGGGGTAGTGTTTGCGCGAAAGCGGCCAAAGCCGGGTGCCGGAACCTCCGGCGAGGATGATGGGGAAGATGGAATTGGCCATGGACGGTTTTCGGCTTCTTCAAAAAATACGGGGGCATTCTATGGAAAATCGGTTTGGATTCCAGTTTTCTTGCGGATTGCGAAGGGATTTATAATCCGCGGAAGAACCGGTTTATGCCGGGAATTCCATCCGCCCCCATGAATATCTCGTATTCCCGTTCTCAAAACGTGGCCATATCTCCCGCGCGAAGCGGAAAATACGGATCATCAACGGTTTCCCCGTTAACTTTTATGAGCCCGCGGCAAACGGCCTTTTTGGCCTGCCGGGCATTGAGCCTTTTCGATGCGTGAAGCATGAGGTCGAAGGCGGCGATGCCGGTATAAGGGGGGTTTCCTCCGAGTTCCAGCGACAGTATCGCTTGTGATTCGAGCGCGTTTCGGGCGTCGCGGACGTCAACCCCGTTTTGTGGAGGGTATCAGAGGAACGCGGCCGCATCCGACCTCCTTCAAACGATGGCGACCGTCCCTATGGGTTCGCCGCGCTTCGAGAGGGAGACGAGTATGGCATTGATCCGTTCCCGGTATCGTCCGAAGTATTCGCCCCCGTTTTGACGGTAGCATTCCGGCATGTCGATGGCAATGACTCTTTCGGGAGGAATTTTGAATTTTCGAATGAGGTCTTTGGCGGTTTCTATTTCTCGAGCGGTTCCTTTTTCTTCGTAACAGAGATAGGCCGGTTTCTCTTGGGAATCCAAAATTTTCTCGAGACGTTCCCGCACGGATTGTCCCAGTTCTTCGAAATGCTTTTTTCGGACGAACCGCGTTTCGAGTTCGGCGACGCGGGCTTTTTCGGTCTCTGAAAGGGGGTATCAGAACTTCGCGTCGATAATGCGTTCGAATTCGAGGTACGCGTCGTTGACGACATACGGATAATGCCGGACGAGGCATATCCTGTCCGGCCAATGCGTCGTATCCGAACCGATCGGACTATCCGGCGAGTTCGTTTTCGGCATGCTTGATGAGTCAGAGTCGGAGCGGCGTCTTTTCGAGCACGATGCGGAATTCGGTAATGCTTCAAAGGCACCGGAGCGGAAGTTCGCTTTCGGTATTGCGCCGGACGAATTTGGTAATCGGCGAAATGATTTTGCTGACCATTTCGTTTCGGTTTTGCGAATAGCTTGAGGCGGGAAGCTCGCGGTTGGGAATTTCTTTGCCCGTTTGCTCTATGAGCCGTTCGAAGAGGTCGTTGGCAGCATTTTGCGTGGGGATTTCCTTAGATGTCAGCCGCCGTCCGTTGAAATAGATTTTCCGACTGATCGAATCGAAGAGGATTTCGCCCTCTTTTCTCGAAAGGGCTTCGAGGTAGCCGCAATAGCGGCGGTTTCAAAAATTATCGAGAAGGAGGATTCGACGGCTCTTCGTTTTTGCGTCCGAGCGCTCGTTTTTCAGCGTTTCGACCGGTTCGTTGGAATCTCCGTCCTCGTGCGAGGCGTAGAGGATTTCGGTTCAGGGGAATTCCCTTCCTACCGCCTCGACGCCCTCATCCACGGCATTTCGAATGGTTCCCCGCCGGGAAACGATCAGATAGGAGCCCCCGTGTTTGCCCGAATAGAGGGGAGTGATTCCGATTTTTGCGTCCGACCGTGCCCGGAGGGCTTCGAGCATTTTTTGAGCGAACACCCCTTGTTCGCTTACCATTGAGACAAGAGCCCTTGAATCGTTGACGTTTTCAATGAACCGACCGACGGTCGAGTCTTCGGCCCATCCGTAACGTCCGATGCGTTCGAGCAATTCCATGCCCCGGAAATTCAAGTGCGCCTTAACGTTCCGGAACGAAGAGAATCCCAATTCTTCGGGGGAGTAGGGAACGGGGGCGGACAGCGGTTCCGATACGAAGTTTTGGAAAAATTTTCCGAGGCGTTCCTTTTCCATGGCATCGGCTTGGCGGATTTCTTCGATGGAGAGCGAGTTTCCCGGAACGCCGCTGTAAATGACCCAAACGTCCAAAGGGAGTTTTTCGAAGCCATCGGGTCATTCGGAGAGGGGTTTTTCCCAATCCCCGCCGAAATAGGCTACCGGTCCGCCAAAACCTTCCACGGAATTTCGGATTCCCTGCGCGACGGTGTTTCAAAGACGCGGTCCGACGGCGATTTTCCAGGCGAGTTCAATGAGTTCGCGCTTGGCGTTCGGGTCGAGTTCGGCGGACGAATGGGGCGGGGAATTTTCGAAGAACGGTTGATTCTCCGTTTTTGCCGGGGAATTCTCCGAAAGGAGTTCGCGGATTCAAAAAACGAGACCCGAGCTGAAGGTTTCGGTAAATCCGATGGACCTTCAGCGCGCGATCTCAGAGAGCGCTCATATTTCGATGCCTTCTTGGAATCCCGCTCGTGCGAGTCGTTCGCCGAGAATTTTTTGGGTCTTGGGGATGCTCGTGTGCCATTTCGGCCAAGGAACGTCGGCGAATCCCGAATGTTTTCCGAGATAGGCCCGGAGCGTGGCGAACCGGATGCCGGGTTCCGAACTGCGGCGGATGCCGACGTAACAACGCAGGGGGAGCTTGCTTCGGACGAGGGGGAATTTCGACGAATGGTCGATGAGCTCGTTGCTCCACGGCATCGAATAATTGGCGGCGGTGACGATTTCGTATTCGCGGAAGAAGTCGCGATAGGTTTCCGGAAAGGCTTCCTTCAGTCTCGACGAGTTCATATGCCCGTTGGTTGAAGATATTGCGCTTTTGAATTTTCCTATTTTGACTAAGAAGAATACGGAAAAAATAAAGAAAAAATGCCGACCCGTTTTTCGGATACTAATGAAAAATTATATTCGTCAATATTTTTGATAAAAATCAATGCCTTAAAAGGCGTAACTCCAAAGAACGTCCCCTATTTTACGGTTACGCTCTTGGCAAGGTTGCGCGGGCGGTCAATTTCCCTGCCGAGTTCGAGGGCGGCATGGTAGGCAAGGAGCTGTCCGGCCACCGTCGCCGCGAAGGCGAACGTCAATCCCGGGGCCGAAGGCAAAACGAGGTTCCAATCGGCATTTTGAACTGGTTTGGCGCTGATGGCGAGCACTTTTCCTCATCGGGCCTGAATTTCGGAAATGCTTGATTGGTTTTGCGCGAAAAGGGCGTCGTCGGGCAAAAAGACGACCGACGGACAACTTTCTTCGATGAGGGCGAGCGTTCCGTGCTTGAGTTCGCCCAAGGGCATCGATTGCGCGTGGAGGTAGGTGATTTCTTTGAATTTGAGGGCCGCTTCGGCCGCGATGGGAAGCATGCTTCCCCTTCAGAGGAAAAACAGGTGGGGCCGCTTCGCGAGCTCCTTCGCGACCTCCGCGATTTCGCCGGAGGACGAAAGAACCGATTGAAGGACTTCCGGAAGTTTGGCAAGATCGTTGAGAGCGCTCCGGTATTTGCGGAAATCTTCGCCCCGCTTAATGGCGTAAAACAGAGCCAAAAGGGTAACTACCGCCAATTGCGCGGTAAACGCCTTGGTCGAAGCCACGCCGACTTCGGTGCCCGCACGGGTAAAAAGGCCGAAATCAGTCAGCCGCGAAATGGACGATCCCACGACGTTGACGATGCCGAAGGTTTTCCCACCGTGTTCCTTGATGAACTTCAGCGGCTCGATGGCGTCGGCGGTTTCGCCGGATTGCGAAACGAAAACGTAGAGGATCTTTGGGTCTACGCGCACCGGAGAATTGAGGAACTCGCTTGCGATCTCGACCGTGGCCGACATGCCCGCGTATTCGCGGAACGCATAAGCCCCGGCCCATCCGGCATGGTAGGAGGTTCAACAGGCGATGAATTTGACGCGCTCGATATCGATGTCGCGCAGATCTTGGAAGGCCGCGGCGTTGAGGGCGAGGTGCTCGAAATCCACGCGTCCTTGAAAAACCGCCTTCATGATTTTGGGCTGTTCGAAGATTTCTTTCAGCATGAAATGTTCGAAATTTCCCTTTTCGGTCTTGAGATGTTCGGTTTCGACCCGTTCGAACGGACGGGAAACCAAAAACCCTTCCGAGCGGATTTCATAGGTGCCGTCGGGTTTTATGCGAACGAGGTCGCCGTCGTCGAGAAAGGTCACTTGGTCGGCGTATCCGGCGAGGGCCTGCACGTCGGAGGCGAAAAATGAATCCCCGGTTTTGGTGTCGCGGCCGAAAACGAGCGGGCTTCCATATTTGACGCCGATGAGTTCGCCCGGAAGATCGGCATGCATGATGACGAGGGCATAGGCGCCTTCGAGTCGGGGGAGCACGGCCTCGACTCCTTCGAGAAGCGAATCTGGACTTCCGGTTCGGAGTCGGGCGGCGGTTTCT
Organism: Candidatus Altimarinota bacterium; assembly: GCA_024709505.1. Lineage (GTDB taxonomy): Bacteria > Patescibacteriota > Gracilibacteria > BD1-5 > UBA2023 > JANJWP01. Next base: position 5,408 of record JANJWP010000026.1, read on the forward strand.
TTTCCGATGAGTTTGGCAACGACTTCGGAGTCGGTTTGTCCATAAAACGAAACCCCCGCCGAAGACAGGCGTTCGGCGAGATCCGAATGGTTTTCGACAATGCCGTTATGGACGAGGAAAAGCCGGTTTTCAACGTCGGAGTGGGGATGCGTGTTTTCGACCGTTACGCCTCCGTGGGTCGCCCAACGGGTATGGGCGATGCCAAACTGGTAGAACGCGTCGGAAGGACGCTTTTTGGAAACTTCCTTGACGAGGGCGGAAACCTTTCCGACCGCCTTGAAGGTTTCGACGACGTGCGCGTCGTTTCCCACGGTGATTCCCGCGGAATCGTACCCGCGGTATTCGAGTCGTTCGAGCCCGTGGAGAAGAATGGAATCGGCGTCTTTACGCCGTCATGAATACGCGAAGATTCCGCACATGGTTTCGTCGGCATGGAGAAAATATTGCCCGCATTGTACCTATTCGAACTGCTAAGCCAATTTGTATTTCATGGTTAAAAACCTCCGAGGTTTTCTCCGAAGGCTTCCATTTGCCTGAAATTAATCGAGGATACCCCGTTTCACGGCTTCCGAAAGGCTGAAGACGCAGTTTCACCCTTCGACTGCGATTCTGATTTCTTCGGCACCCATGAGTTTAACGGTCCTGCCAAAACCGTCGCCATCACCAACCGCCACTTCATCGAATTCGCTAAGGTTGAGCCTGAATTTTTTGGCGATTTCGTAGGTATTCGCCCTTTCGTCATACATGGGGTACAGCCCAGTCTCGGTAACCGATTTCATTATTCGGTGACCGTCTTTGAAATTGGTGGTCACCGATGATCCTCATTCCGCCTCCGACATTGGTATTCGGACGATTGGGGCGGATATGATGGTATCGGCAAGATCGTATGATTGTTCCGACCCCTCTTTGAGAAGGGAGGAAAAGAATTTGTATCTCGCAATTTGCGAAAGCTGCAACATTTTGCCTTCGGAGATGGTCGAATTGTCCAGGTAAGGAACCATGAAATGCCACTCTCAATTTTTTTTACCGAAAATGACGATTTCTTCGAGCGTTTCTTCCATTGCGGTAGCTCCTGGGGTTTTATCTCAGCGTCATGCGGGAAGGGTGAATTTCCCCGCATCCGTCGGGGCTCATGCGTCCCTCTGTATGACGGGGTACACTTTTCCGTCTTTCGTTTGGATTTCAAGTGCTCCGATGCCGGAAAACAACACGCCCGGCGCTTCTTTTGAACGAAGGGCGCCGACGGTGTCCACGGGAGCCTCGATTTTTTCGTTGAGTCTCACGAACCCCGCGTTCGACGCGGCGTTGATATTGAGCGTATAATTGCCGTCCTCATGACGTTCTGCGCTTTCCGCCCGGAAGAAAATTTTATCGTAAAAAGAGCCGAGCTCTTGTACGGTGGATTCCCGACTCATCATGCTCACTGCGAAATGAACGTATGCGGGCCAGGGACTTTCGATCTTTTCGGCATCAATGATCCCTTTTACGGCATCTGCCGTTTTTTGGGCGACTCATGCGCTAATGAGTTCGGCAATGCCATCGGACCCCGTTTGAGTGGTTCATAGAATTCTGAGCCTCATTCGCGAAGGGGCGTTCATGTTGAAGTGGAGAAACGGTTATCGCACTCCATTCTACCGCTCTTTTCGTGCTTTGCCAAAAAACGGCTTAAAGAAGCGCTTCTAAGTGTTCGAGCAGCCTTCGTTGGAAGATCTTTTTATCGAACTTCGCCGCGTACCTTCGGATTTCGTACGCGCTGAACCGGCGGGTTTCGAAGTCTTCGATTGCCGCGTTTAAGGATTCGGGGGTCTGTTCGAAAAAGAACGTTCCCGAGAGGCCTTCTTTTACCGTTTCGAGCGCCCCGCCCTTTCCGTAGGCGATAACCGGAGTTCCGCAGGCCATCGCTTCGACCGGAACGAGGCCGAAATCTTCTTCGGGCGGAAAGAGGAACGCCCTCGCCTTTCCAAAGAGCCGGACTTTTTCTTCGTGGTTCGGCCCGAGCACCCATTCGATGTTGGGTTCCGATTTTTTAAAAAGTTCACGCAATAGGGCGTTTTCGGTTCCGGTGGCGATGACGAGGCGTTTTCCGTTCGCGTTGAAGGCATCGACCAAAAGGTCGAATTTTTTATAGGGAATCATCCGTCCAATGGCGAAATAGTAGTCGTCCTTTTCGGTTTCGACGGCGAATTTTTCAAGGTCGATTCCCGGGGTGATGACCATGGACGGCCTCCGGTAGTATTTGGCGATGCGTTTGGAGGTGTTGGAAGAGTTGGCGACGAAATCGTCCACGCGGTCGGCGGCGAGCGCGTCCCATTCGCGAAGGCGTTTAGTAACGATGGGGAGGAAGGCTCTCGCGAGCGGATTGAACCATCCGAATTCGAGCATCCTCAAATATTCGTGCGAATGGCTCCAATAGTAGCGGGTGGGGGAGTGGCAATAGCATACGTGCACCGTTTCGGGTTTGGTGATGATTCCCTTGGATTCCGCGCTCGAAGACGAAATGACGACGTCGTATCCGGAAAAATCAAACGATTCGAAGGCGTAGGGGCGGAGCCACGGAAAAAGTTTCGGCCGCGAACGAACGAAGGGAATCTTCTGCATGAAGCTCGTTTTCACGGTTTTTTCGGGATATTTTCCGTTCGGTCAAAAGAGCGAAGAGAATTTTTCGGGAAAATAGACCGAAGCGTACACGTCGGCCTGAGGGAAAAGTTCGAGCAGGTCGGAGAGAACCGATTCGGCCCCTCCCCAATCTTTGAGCCAATCGCAGACGATCGCGATTTTTTTGTCCGGAAGCCCCGGTTTTACACGGGCGCTGTGAAATTCTTTCGCCCCGTTTTCGCTCACGCCTTCAAGGGGAATTTCAAGGGGTCCGTGCCCTTCTTGCGGGGGATTTTCGACGACGTTTGCTTCCATGGCAGTTAATTTTTCGTTATATTTTTTAGGATTCTTTCTTTACAAAGGAACTTCATCGGATACGATTCGCGCCAAAGTATACCGCCCGGACCGATATGGCCAAACCAAAAATTTGCATTCTCCACGACTTTTTCCTGTATCGGGGATGAGCCGAACGTTTCGACGTCATGGCCGCGAAATCTCTTTGATCCGACCTTGCCGCCGCCTACTTCGAAAAGGGGAGTTTCGATCTGAAATCGATGGGATTCTCCGGAAAAAAGATTGCTTTTTCCCGGAGGCCGTTTCCGGAATCCGGAGATTTTTCCGGTCCGATCGAGCGTTTTTTCAATGCCCGTCTTCCCGATAGGATCAAACGCCTTTTCCGCTATGCCCATTTCAAGCTTGCGGTGCGATTCAAGACCGGATTTTTAAAAAATTACGACGCGGTGGTCTTTTCGGGCGATACGCTCTCCGCAGTGGCCAAATGTCGGAAAGGCGCACTCAAAGCGTGCTATTTCCATTCGATTCCGCGCTACCTTTTTGACCAAAAAGACCTCTATCTTTCCAAGGTTCCATGATGGCTCCGTCTCCCGTATCTCGGCGTTCGGGCGTGGGTGCTCCGGGGATTTTTGAGAAACTTGGCGGAAATCGACCGAATCTACGTCAACGGCGAGAACCTGCGGGCCTATTGCCTCGAACATCTCGGCCGCGAAAGCGAAATCCTCTATCCGCCGGTTGACACTTCCGAATTCGTTCCGTGCTTACCCGAAGAAAAAGAAGACTACTACGTTTCGTTCTCGAAGCTTGCGACCTTTAAACGGGTTGATGCGGTCGTTCGTGCGTTCAAATCGATGCCCGAAAAGAAGCTTTTGGTCGTCCATGGAGAAAACGATCCGCAAAAGGACGAAATCATCGCCTTGGCCGAATGAGCGTCCAATATCGAGTTCCGCGTGCTTTCCGACAATCGCGAGCTCCCTTCCATCGTTTCGAAGGCGGCGGCGACGCTTTTCGTATCGAAAAACGAGGACTTCGGCATGGTCGCCATCGAATCGATGGCTGCCGGAACGCCCGTTATCGGCGCGTATTCGGGGGGAATCAAGGAAACCGTCGTCGAAGGGAAAACCGGATTTTTTATTCCGGAGGTTTTTTCCCAGGAAGACTTAATCGAAGCCGTGGAACGCATGACGCGTAAAAAATCGCTTTCGATGCGCAAAGCCTGCTTGGAGCGAGCCGAAGAATTTGGCATGGAACGCTTTGCC
>JANJWP010000005.1 GCA_024709505.1 Candidatus Altimarinota bacterium
AAATCGCACCGTATTCTTCCAATCCGATGCGTAAGGGGTTCGATTCGGTGATTCTGGAAGGCGTTTTCGAAGACGTGCTCAAGCGGTTGAACCCGAACGTTCCCGAGTCTGCTATTTCCGAAGCGTCGTCGAAGGTTCGGAAACTCGGCTCGTCCGACCTTATGGCGAACAACGAAGCGTTCCACGGGATGCTTACGGACGGCGTCTCCGTAGAATGCTTCCATAACGGCCAGCCGAAGGGGTTCTCCCTCCGAATCGCCGATTTTTCCAACCCCGAAAACAACGTTTTCCACGCGGTGAACCAGCTCGTCGTGAAGGAAAACGACAGCGAGAAACGTCTGGACGTCGTGGTTTTCGTGAACGGGCTTCCGCTCGCGGTCGTCGAACTGAAGAACCCGATGGACGAGAACGCGACGCTCGAACGCGCGTTCACCCAAATCCAGAACTACAAGAAGGCGGTCCCGTCGGTTTTCCATTACAACGCCGTCTGCGTCATATCCGACGGGCTCGACGCGAGGATTTCGAGCGTTTCCGCGCCGTTCTCGCGCTACCTCGTTTGGAAGTCGCCAGAAAAGAAGGAGAACGGAATCCTGCCAGAACTCCAAATCCTCGCGGAAAGGATGTTCGAAAAGAAAACGTTCCTCGAACTCGTCAGGTACAACACGGTTTTCGAAACCGAAGAAGTGAAGGACGCCCGTACCTGAACCCTCTCGGTAGCGAAAATCAAGAAGGTCGCTTCGTACCACCAGTACTACGCCGTCGAAAAGGCGGTGAAGGAAACGCTTCGGGCGACTTCGGAGGCTGGCGACAGGAAAATCGGCGTCGTCTGGCATACCCAAGGCTCTGGAAAGTCGCTCTCGATGGTCTTTTACGTCGGACGCTTGGTGGTCGAGCCCGAAATGAGGAACCCGACCGTCGTAATCCTTACGGACCGAAACGATTTGGACGACCAGCTTTTCCAAACCTTCGGGAATTGCGTCTCGCTCTTGCGTCAGAAGCCCGTCCAAGCGAAGGACAGGAACCACCTCAAGGAACTCCTGAAAGTCTCTGGCGGCGGCGTCGTCTTCACCACCATCCAGAAGTTCTACCCCGAAGACGGGAAGGGGGATTTCGAAACCCTGACCGAACGCTCGAACGTCGTGGTCGTCGCGGACGAAGCGCACCGAAGCCAGTACGGTTTCGCTGGAAAAATCGGCTCCGAGGGCGAAATCAGGTATGGGAACGCGAAATACCTTCGGGACGCCTTGCCGAACGCTTCGTTCATCGGGTTCACGGGAACCCCGATAGAGAAGGAGGACAAATCGACGCCAGCCGTATTTTGAGGGTACGTGGACGTGTACGACATCGCGCAGGCAGTGGAAGACGGGGCGACGGTTCCGATAAGTTACGAGAGCCGTCTCGTAAAAATCAGGATGAATACCGAAGCGGTGGCGAAAATCGACTACGCCATCGACGAAATCGAGGACGCCACGCCCGAACAGAAGGAGAAGGCGAAGAAGCGGAACGCGCAAATCGACGCCATCGTCGGGCACCCAGAACGCATAGCCGACGTCGCGAAGGATTTGGTCGAGCATTTCGAAGCGCGGCAGGCCGTTTTCGAAGGGAAGGCGATGTCGGTATGTATGACCCGCCAAATCGCCGTGAACCTCTATGCGGAAATCGTGAAGCTCCGACCAGAGTGGCACGATGCCGACCTCGCCAAGGGTTCCGTCAAAGTCGTGATGACGAGTTCATCCGACGACCCCGAAAGCTTCCAACCGCACCACACGACCAAGCAAGAACGGAAAGCTCTCGCGTTGAGGTTGAAGGACCCGCACGACCCCTTGAAACTCGTCATCGTCCAGTCGATGTGGCTCACGGGTTTTGACGCGCCTTCGCTCCACACGATGTACGTCGACAAGAAGATGGAAGGCGCCAACCTCACGCAGGCGATTGCCCGCGTGAACCGCGTATACAAGGACAAGCCAGCCTGACTCGTCGTCGACTACATCGGTATCGGACAGGACCTCCGCAACGCTTTGGCGACCTACATCGAGAGCGGAGGACACGGCGAAGCGGTAATCGACATCGCCGAAGTCGTAGCCTGAATGCGGACCAAGTTCGAAATCGTTTCGCAGATGTTCCACGGTTTCGACTACCTTTCGTATTTCCGAACTTCGGAAACGGGGGAGAGGTTGAAAATCCTGCTTTGAGCACAGAACTTCATTTTAAGGAGCGAAGACCTCCAGAACCGATTCCTTTCGGAAACGACGGCGCTTTCGAAACTTTTCGTAATGGCGGTCCCGAGCGAACCCGCCGAACGGATAAAGGACCAAGTGGCTTTTTTCCAAGCCGTGAAAACCCGAATCAGCAAGTTCACTCCGACGTGAGGCAAGAGCGACGCCGAACTGAATACCGCGATACGCCAAATCGTGGACGACGCGCTTTCTTCGGAAGGCGTCGTCGACATCTTCGAAGCCGCCTGAATCAGGACGCCTTCCATCGAAATCCTTTCCGAGGAGTTCCTGCTCGAAGTGAAGAACATGGAGCATAAGAACCTCGCATTCGAGCTTTTGAAGAAACTCCTGAACGAGGAGGTGAAAACCCGAAAACGCAAGAATCTGACGCAGGGGAAGAGGTTTTCGGAAATGCTCGGGAACGTCATCAAGCGGTACCACAACAACCAGCTCGACACGGCGCAAATCATCGAGGAGCTTTCCGAAATCGCCCGAGAAATGAAAGCGGAGGACGGGAAGGCGAAGGAAATCGGCCTCACGCCCGAGGAGTACGCCTTTTACTCCATCCTTTCCGAGAACACTTCGACGCAGTTCCTCGAAGACCACAAGATGAAGGAACTCATCCATACCATCGTCGAGACCGTCCGAAAGAACGCGACCGTGGACTGGGACAAACGCGACGACGTGAAGGCCCAACTCCGACTTACCGTAAAGAAAATCCTGATGCGATACGGATACCCGCCCGATTTGGCGAAAATGGAAGCCGACCGAGTATTGGAACAGAGCGAACTGCTCGCGGAAGAAATTACGGGCGGGTAGGCGGAAGGGCGTTCGGATTACTGGTTGAACCCGAAAATCTTGAAGTAGACTTCGGAATCCCTTGGAACCACGGGGAAAGTCCTTTTCGAATCGAACTCCCAAGCGGTCCTCATCGCGTTTATCGAAAGCCCGATTTCGTCCCAAAATCTCGGAACCCTCGTTTGCGAGGGCTTGCGGTAAACGTACACCTTCCCGTCTATCGTTCGGGTTCCGAACATCTTCATCGTGTCTCCGAAGAACTGCATCGTCGGCCTGCTGAAAAACGGAGAGCCTGCTGCGGTAGCTGCGCGCTTAATGTCGTGAATATTCATAGAGTGGAATAATTAAAGAGGTAGAAGGGGTTTTTTGTCGGACTTTCGGTCTCGACACACCCTCATTCGATTTCCAAAACGTTTTCCCAAGAGATTTTTTCAAAAAGTCCGAAAATGGCTTCCTTAAGCCATCGAAAAAATCGCATTTTACAAAAACCGCTTTCTTAAGCGGTTTTTTGCGTTCGAATGGTTATTCGCCTGAAGCCATAGGCGTCGCCCGACCCATTACCACCTTATGGGCGTTCTCGACGTACTGGAAACAGTCGGAAAAATTCGTTCGAATATACGAAATCAAAGTCTCAAAAGGTTCGTTCTTCTTGTCGTGTGTGCCACCAATCGCATTCCAACCAAAAACCCACCTTTTGAAGGGTGGGTTTTTCATTCAAATTACGGCACGTGTTTCGTTTCGTGCTCCGGGGAGCTTTGTTTTGCGGAGCTTTTCTCCGCGGCCGCCCGTTCATCGGCATCCAACGCGTCCAGAAGCGTCGTTCGTCGCTGTCCGTATGCGTGAAGCGTCTGGCTGATGTCAATGAAAAGGTCTTCGATTTCTTCCCTCGTAACCGCTTCCGCTTTGGATAAGCGAACGATTTTTGGAACGAATGGCAGGGGAAGTTCCATTGCCATGCGCGGTTCCGAGTGGGTATCGGTTTCCGATTCGTCCGGATGGAAGAAGGTGGAAAAAGGAAGCCGAACCCGTTCGGATTTCCATTTTTCGGCATTTGAAGACAAAAACGCCTCCAACTCTTTCCAATAATCAATCGCCGCACGGAGTACGTCATATTCGCCCCGGTCTTTTAAGATGACCGAAAAAGCATTCGATTCGCTCCCGCCTTCTCCTGCGGCCTGAAAATCGACGTGCATGAGATTGGCGCCGTTTCGTGATTCGAAAAGCGTGACGAGAAAATCGTAGGACAAAGAGTAGTCCGAATGGGAAATCGAAACCTTTTCCACGACGTGGAACTTCTCGGCAAATTCTCGGACCGTTTCGGGTTTGTCTTCCGACGTAATGGAAACCAGGGCGCTCGAAAGTTTCGCTACCACGGATTTCATTCCTCCGGATTCCGCGACGGTTGCCTGCCGAATCCGTCTTTCGAGTTTTCCGACTCAACCGTCGGAATGCGCATTCGTTCCTGTTTGCATTTTTCCATAAGATAAAAAACTGCTCCATGCCGTCGATTCTATCATGATTCCATTCTCTTGGCAAAAAACGAAACCCCCTCTTCGCGAGAAGGGGGGTGAGATTGGGAGTTGTCGTTTTAAACCGGCAAATGGGCGAGGATTAAGTTGGCCTTCCCACGGGTTTTAAAGCGGATTCCGTCAACGTAAGGAAGCTTGGTTGAAGCATCTTCGACGATGCCCATGCCCTGCTTCAAAATTTTATTTACGTCGGTCGCGATTGTGCGGACCTTCGCCATTTCCGGATGCCTCGTAGGAAGGTTTTCCAAGAGGAAGTGAAGATGGAACGACACGCAATGGACGCTTTCGTCCAAGACGCATTGCCGGACGTTCGCCGTCATGATTTGCGTCGTCTGGGAGAGTTTTTCGACCAATCCCCGTTCGACGACCGCGGCGGCCACCGTCCGCTTTTTCGTTTTCTGCCAGGTTTCCACCGCGCCGGAACGGCGGAGTTTCGCTTGGACGTGCGGCTGTGAAAATTGGTTTTGGTTCACTTTGGAGTCCTCCTTCGAAAAGATTGAGTTGAACGTTTTATAACTCAATAGTGATTTATGTCAAACATAGCTTGATTTTTGGGGAATACGAGTATGTTGCTTCGGTAGGCATTCCGTGTTTGAAAGGAGAAAAACGCCATGTCCACGCTTTCTGACAAAGACAAAAAACGCATCCGTTCTTATGGGCTTTCCACCGACGTTTCCGAAGCGGTCGCCCAAGTTTGGCAGGAACGCCGAACATCCGTCCATGCCGACGTCGCCATCTCGATAACCGTTCTGGGATTCTCCCTGATACTGTTCTTGTCCCGCGATTTTCCGGAGTTGGCCAGTGCGGCTTTGGCGATCGAGTTCGCCATCCGCATCCTCAGTTTTCCGCTTGTCCTTCTGGGTCTCGCGATGTTCTTCGGCCTTGCCCGCCATCCCAACATGGATCCGGAAGACGATTCAGCAAGGAGGCTTTTCCTTTCGAGGCTGTCGCTTTCCAACCTGTTTGCCAAAAACCTTTTCAAGAAACGGATAGGGGCCGTCGCTTCCGGTGCGATCGTCGCGGCGCTTGTTTCGCAGGGGCACGTTTCCACCGGAGTGCTTTTCCTTTTTGCTTCCGTTGCTTTCTCGGCGGGATTCGGAGCACTCCAATATCGTTCCGAAAGATTTTTACGAATCCTTTCCGAGCATTTTCTCGAATTGCGGTCGTATCGAAACCGTCCGTTCCGAAAACCTTTCGGTGGCGGAACGGTTATCGAAGGCGAATGCGTTCGCGTCGAGTAATCCGCCCCCTTCGTGGGCAATGTCCCCAACCATTTGGCTGGGGATTTCTTTTCGCTTTTTGTCCGTTCCAAGCAAACGTGTTATGATGTCCGGCATGAGCCATCTTCCTGACAACGTCATCCACGCGAATTTTTGAAACTGCCGTCCCCGAACTCCCCTCGAGGCCTTCGATGCTTCCGGCGGTGCCGCCTCTTTGGAAGTGGGGGAATCGGTTGCTTCCGATTGCGTTCGAGTACTCGAAATGCCCGATTCCTTCGACTACCGCGCGCGGTTCGACCGCATTCCCAATTATGACCGGCACGCGCTTGGATTTTTCGCTCACATGGCCAAATCGGGCATCGTTACCGTACTGACCGACGACGTCGAAGACCCGGTCGCTACCGCCGTACTCGAAGTGACCGAACCCACTGACGGCGAGATTTTCCGCATCTCGCTCGACGAATTCGTCCGCTACGTCCATCCTTTGGGCGAGCTTTCGGGTTCCGAAGAAAAAGAAACGTTCTTCCGCGATGCCATGGATGCTCACGGGCTCTTGGTGGAAACTCGCGACAAGGATTTTGAATACGCCTCGGCTTCGTCAACGTTCGTGACCGAAGAGAATTTCGATTCGTTCGTTCCCGAGGCGATGTTGGTCGTTAACGGCTCCGAGTCGGGCTTTCCGACGGTCGCCATCGTTACGGCGGCTTCGCTCGATGCCGACGTGCATACCGAACTTTCTCCCGACCATTTCGTCGATCCATCGAAAATCGCCCTTCTTCATCTCATGATGTACTTGGTGGACGACTATCGCCAAGGTGGTGAAGAAATCCCTGAAGACGCGACGATCTTCATCATGAAGCGTGCCTACGAACGCGACGGGGCGTTCGCCATTCCGTTCCGGCTCGTTCGGAAATCGGTGCTTGCCGCCATTGACCGTTCGTTTCCGCTCTATGGGCAAATCCGTGACGAAGAAGAACGGATTTGCCGCTTTTTCAAAAACTACGTCATTCCCGAACTCGCTCCCATTTCTCATCGTTAGGACGTTCGGCATTGACATTTATCTTCTCGTCGATATGGTTTTTCTCGGACAGTGTCGTCCGAGAAAAAGGAAAGGAGCATTGAAATGGATGCCATTTCAGAATCTGACTTACGAAAAATTGACGCCTACCCGCTTTCGGACAAGACAAAACGACTTGTCCGCGAAGCGTGGTCAAGAGGCGGGATCGATCCGGGGAGAGGTTTTCCGGCAATCGTTTTCTTCCTCTTTGTGGCATTGACGTTCATCGATGCCCTGCCAAAAACGCCGACCGTCGAATCGGTCGCCGTCACGGCCGCTACGTTAGCGATTCCGATATGCTTGGGCGCTTGCGCCTTGGTTTACGGAGCCATGCATCCTTGGTTGAGGTCGGACTCCGAACTCGCCGACAGGATATATCTCTCGAGGGACATGCTCGAAATGCTTTGGCCATCCAGCTTGTGGTCCATCGCGTTCGAAATCCTTCTCTCATCTTCCGTGCTCGTCGTTCTTGCGACGTACGGACATACGGTTCTCACATTCCTTTTCGTCGTTTCGTTGGTCGCCTCCGCGGCCGCTAAGACCAAGCTTCGAAAGGAAATGGCCGATCATATTCTGCGTATCGCCTCCCGACCGTAACCTTTTGGCAGGCGAACCAAAGCATAGTGCCCCCGGAACTTCGGTTCCGGGGGTTTTCGCGCCTTTCTTTTGGTTTTTTGATAGGGTATCATGCCGGCATGAAAAGCCGGCACGTCATTTATCCCGTCATCATCACGCTTGCCATAGGGGTTCCCGTGGCGAGGTATTATACGGTGACCCCCGGCGTGAACGCCTGCGTTTTGGAATACGTCGATAATTTCGATTCGTCCAATTACCGGGGAAACATCTACGACATCAAAGGGGAGCGGCATATAGAAACCGCTCCTTCGGATGGACGCGACGCGCTCGAAGACTACAAGATCGGCCGTTCTTACGGATGCATCATGGTGAGCAACAACGCCTACGCCGACCTTACCAACACCTTTTACTGTTCGGTTGCCTACATGCTCGAAAAATCGCCCCTCAAAAACCGGAAGGCCGAAGAGGCCAGAAAAGAAGGGCTTATCCAAGGGGCCGATAAACTCCGGTAGGCTTCGATAGGTGCCAATCAATTCCAATGGGCGGACCCTTTTTTACGAACGCGGTTCCGGGCGGATTTCGTTATTTTGACCCGCCGTTTTCTTTTAGGGCGGAGGCGGCTTCGAGAATCGCGGTTTCATCGACGTCGCCCTTTACGACGGCGTATTCCCCGGTTTTTTCATTGAGGATTAAAACGCTCGGAGTCGCCCGGATTTTCAAGTAGTTTCCCTGTCCGAAATCCTTTTCGACGAGCGCGGTCGTTTCGTCCGATTGCACGCACGCTTCGAACGCGGACTTATCGATTCCGCGTTTGAGCGCTTCGGCATAGGCGGCCTCGACGTTCGATCATTCTTCGGCCGAAAAAATTGCCTCGACGGTTTCGTAGTACGCTCCGCTTCCAAATTTTTGGAGCGCGCACTTGGCCGAACGGGCGAGAAAGTCCGACCCTTCGTTCTTTAGATTCACGAGGGGTTTGAACGCATAGGAAGCCCCCATATTTTTCGCGGCGCTTTCGGCCGCTCCCGAAACGTGGAAGGTTTGGCAGTAGTCGCAGGCGAAATCGGAGAATTCGACCACCGAAATTTCGGTTGTTCCTTCATATTTGTAGAAGAGCGTGCTTTTAAGCGCCGAAACCTCTTCTTTTAGAAGATTTCAAAACTCATTTTCAAGCGTCGCCCCATCGCCCCGTTCGCGCTCGATCTTCTTTTTGATTCCGCGCACGTAGTCGGGTTCCTGTTCTTCGAGGTCTCTCAGATAGCTTGCCGTCCGGTCGCGCTGGATTTCCTGAAGGAGCCGGTAATTGGCTTCTCATCCGACTTTTCCGTATTCGGTTTCGACGAGGATCCTATGGAAATCGCGCTTGGAGAGTTCGGCGAAGACGAACTGCGAAGCGATGATCACGGCCGTGCAACAGACGATGGCCACGATAACGGAATTGACCCGCTTATCGGCGCGGAAATCATCCGATTCGATCTTTTCGGTCGGAGTTTCGGAATTTTCCGGAGGAGTGGGCATAGGCCAGCAAGGAGGATATTTCGCATAGTGTACAACGTTTTTTTCGGTTTCCAACCGCTCCGCTTTCTTTTTTAAAAGAAATCCGTATCCTGCATGCGTTCCGCGCCGCCCGCTTTCGAGCGGCAGGCGCCATTTATTTGGGTTATTCAAAAGAGTCTTCCATGGCACCAAGCAACGAAACCGTCATCCGTTTCAACAACGTCTCCTTCAAGTTCGATACGGGCCGCATCATTCTCGACGAGGTCGATTTCAGCGTCAGGAAAGGCGCCAAGCTCACCATCATGGGGCAAAACGGAGCGGGGAAGTCCACCATCTTCAAGATGATTACCGGCGCCATCAAGAACAAATACGGCACCATCAACATCGACAAGGACCTTTCCATCGCCATCGCGTTCCAATCGATGCTTGCCGAAGACAAGGCTTTGGACGTGCGTTCGTATTTCCGCAAATACGCCAACGACGACGCGTTCAACATCGACGTGAAGATCAACGACGTTCTCGCTACGGTGAACCTCAAGGCGCCTCTTGACCGCCTCGTGGGTTCGTTTTCCGGCGGACAGCAGGCACGGCTTCTCCTCGCCGCCGCGCTCATCCAGAATCCGGACATCCTCCTTTTGGACGAACCGACCAACAATCTCGACTCCGCGGGAATCGACCACCTTACCGAATTTCTCGTCGATTATAAGAAAACCGTCCTCGTCATCTCCCACGATGCCGACTTTTTGAACGCGTTTACCGACGGGGTCCTCTATCTCGACGTCAATACCCACAAGGTCGAGCAGTACGTCGGAAACTACCACGACGTGGTCGAACAGATTTCGGCCCGCATCGAAAAGGAAAACCGCAAGAACGCCCTCATGGCCAAGGAAGCGCAGGCCAACAAGGAACAAGCCGAAGTTTTCGCGCATAAGGGGGGAAAACTCCGCCTCGTCGCCAAAAAAATGCGCGAAAAGGCCGAGGAACTCGAAGAAAACATGGTCGATGTCCGCAAGGAGGACAAGACCATCCGGTCTTTCGAAATTCCGGCGCAGGAAGGCATTGGCGGATGCATTCTCGAACTTGATTCCGTCACCGTCATGCGCGACCATGAGCCGGTGGACATGCCCGTGGACGTAAAACTCTACCGCGGTCGTCACTTGCTTCTTTCCGGTCCGAACGGAATCGGAAAAACGACCCTCCTCGAAAAGCTCGCGACCGGCCATGCCAAGGGCGAACACGTCGCGCCCGGAGTGAAGATCGGCTACTACCGCCAGGATTTCTCGAATCTTGATTTCAATCAGACCGTCCTCCAGTGTTTGAGCGAAGCCGATCCGAACATGCGCGAACAGGATCTCCGCTCGATGGCGGCGGGATTCCTCATTACCGGCGAGGTGATGAAAACCCCAATCGGACAGCTTTCCGACGGGCAGAAAGCGCTCGTTTCGTTCGCCCGGCTCGTGCTTCAAAAACCGGGGCTCCTCATTTTGGACGAACCGACCAACCACGTGAATTTCCGCCACATCCCGGTCATTGCCGAAGCCCTCGACGCCTACGAAGGCACGATGATCCTCGTGTCGCACGTCAACGAATTCGTTTGGCAGATCCGCATCGACGACTATTTGGAGTTGGAATAGGAATCGTCCGAACGTTTCGTAAAGCAAACAATCCGCAGGTCGAAAACGGGATTCGTTCCTCCTCCGGCCCTGCGTGATGTCGTCGGAAGCGAATCCCGTTTTCGACCGAGGACGTTTGTGGCAAAACGTTCGGACGATTCATTTCGCATTACTTATCGTCGCCGATGCCCTTCTTCGCCTACTTTCTCAAATGTTCCGACGGAACCTATTATTGCGGCTCCACGCCCGATTTGGAAAAACGGCTCCACGAACACAACCATTTGAAGACGGGGGCGAAATACACCCGGTCGAGACGACCGGTGGAACTTGCGTATTCCGAAGCGTTCGAAACCCGCTCGGAGTCGCTCAAGCGCGAGTGCGAAATGAAAAAGATGACGCGCTTACAAAAAGAAGCGCTCGTTTCCCAAAGGAGGAATCCCAACGCCCCGTAAATTTCCGGGCGTCTTTTTAGTGGAGGGCGTATCCGAGGCATCCTCCGGCGTTCTTGGTGTCGAAACTTTCTTTTTTATGAAAATGCCCTACTATCCGCACTCATTCTTTCACCTTTCGTTTTCTTTTGACCTTCTTTAAAGACCTCGGACTCTCCGAACCGATTCTCCGCGCCCTCGATGCCGAAGGGTACTCCGTTCCTACGCCGATTCAGGCAGGATCGATTCCCGTCATCCTTGAAGGTCGCGACCTCATCGGATGCGCCCAGACCGGAACCGGAAAAACTGCCGCGTTTTCGCTCCCCGTCCTCCAACTTCTCAGCGCGAACGGAGGTTGGTCTCCGGCAAAGGCCGGCCAACCGGCCAAAGGGTTCAAGCGCCCCATCCGCTGCCTCGTGCTCACGCCTACCCGCGAACTCGCCATCCAAATCGGCGAATCGCTTTCGGCATACGGAAAGAATCTCCCGCTCCGCCATACCGTCATTTTCGGCGGGGTAGGGCAGTGAGCCCAGACCGATCGGCTTTCCAAGGGCGTGGACGTTTTGGTCGCTACCCCGGGTCGTCTTCTCGATCTCATGGGACAGGGGTACGTCGATCTCCGACAGATAGAAATCTTCATTTTGGATGAGGCCGACCGCATGCTCGACATGGGCTTCGTTCACGACGTCCGCAAGGTTATCGCGAAAATTCCCGAACGCCGGCAAACCCTCCTTTTTTCCGCGACGATGCCGGAAGAAATCGTCAAACTTTCGCAGACGATCCTTCGCAATCCCGCCCGTGTCGAAGTCACGCCGGTTTCGTCAACCGCCGAAAAAATCGCCCAATCGGTGTATTTTGTTTCGAAATCGGACAAAAAACTCCTACTCGCCCATATTTTGAAAAACCGTTCGCTTGATCGCGTGCTGGTTTTTTCTCGGACGAAGCACGGTTCCGACAAAATCGTCAAAGATCTTCAGAAATCCGGAATCCGCGCCGAAGCCATTCACGGAAACAAATCCCAAAACGCGAGACAACGGGCCCTCGCCGCTTTTAAGGACGGGGAAATTCGCGTGCTCGTAGCGACCGACATCGCCGCCCGCGGAATCGATATCGACAGCCTTGCTTACGTCATCAATTACGACCTTCCCAACGAACCGGAATCCTACGTTCACCGCATCGGCCGCACCGGTCGTGCCGGGGCGAGCGGACTTGCCATGTCGTTTTGCGACGGCGAAGAGCGGGCATATCTCCGGGATATCGAACGGCTCATTAGAAAGAGCGTTCCAGTCATCGAAGACCATCCGTTTCCCACGAACGACGCCATTGCCATGGGCGAGGCGAAAGCTGCCGAAGAAGCCCGCCGGGCTCCCCGGGGAAGGGGAGGGTTCGCCGCCCGTTCGGGACGCTTCGGAAAAACGGAGGAACCGCGCCATTCGTCCGGAAAACCCTGAACCGTGAAAGCTCCGAACCGAGATCGTGGAGATCCTCGCGGAAACCGGGGACGAAATTTCAATTAGGTTTTTTTGGAAAAATACCGAACGGAAGGGGCATATCATTTGCGAAAAACGCCGCATAAATGGTAGTATGGCCGGGTAGCAAGTTGCAAACCATGGCTGAACACGTTCTTCCTCCCGCTTCGAAGGCCTTCGTGGAACACCTCCGCAAGGCGGCTTCGTCGAACCCCGAATACGCCGTATGGGCGGCGGTTTTGGAATCGCCGCTTTCGGATGACGCCCGAATGGAGATTGAAACGCTCCTTTCGGGCGCTATTTCCGACGGAATGGAAGCCCTCAAAGGAAAGAAAATGGCCAACGTCATGGAGCGTCTTGCCGAAATACTTGAACGAGAAAGGATTGAGGCCGCAACGGAGCGGAAGGATGCCCAATCGGCCCTCGAATCTTTCTTCCGCCTTTTCCATTAGGACATGTCAGAAAAACAAAACCCCCAAGAGCAGCTCTCAAACGGTCCTCAGGCTGCGAAGGCTCCGGCCGAATCCGCCATTGCGGAACTTGCCAGGAATCCCGAAGCGCTCAAAGATCTTGCGAGGAATCTGGATTTCCAGCGTTCCTTGGACGCCTTGAAGTCGAATCCCGTCGTAAAGGAGGCGCTCGACCGGATGTGGAACGCGGCGCTCGTTTCGCTCTTTCGTTCCGGATTCGAAAAGGCTTCGCCCGAAAAGCAGTCCGAGATGGTTCGGGCGCTTCCGGAAGCCGAACGTCTCGTTCTCGTGTTTCATGTTCGCGCTTACGACCGTGACAACGGATCCGACCTTCCCGCTCCCAATCCGAACGACCCTTCGGCATTCGCCAATTCCCCCGAAGCCGTGAACGCGG
The DNA here is from genome assembly GCA_024709505.1 of Candidatus Altimarinota bacterium. Classification (GTDB taxonomy): domain Bacteria; phylum Patescibacteriota; class Gracilibacteria; order BD1-5; family UBA2023; genus JANJWP01. The sequence continues at coordinate 13,265 of JANJWP010000005.1, forward strand.
TCGCGGCTTCCATGCGCCGATCCATAGAGACTGGACGGAACGCCGAAATCCTCAAGTCCGCCGACATCCGCGGACGTTTCGATTCGCTTAAGGCCCAAGCCAAAGAATCCGCGGCATCCGACCCCTCGCGTGAAGAGCTCGCCAAGTCCCTGGAAAAAATGGACGTCTCGACCATGGCCGAAAAAGACGTCTCGAGCCTTCGGGCCATGGGGGCCGATTTATCCAAGCTGTTTTTGGTTGACGCATCCGGGGCTCCTTGCCAAGGAAAGGACGCCATTGTCAAGGCTTCTTCCAATCTCGAACCGGGGAAATCTTCGGGACTCAAATTCGTCGTCGATTTTGGAAAAAACGACCGCGTGAACCGGGCCGTCGGTGCGGGGGACATCCTCCCCGACGAAGTGGACCGCGTCAAGATCAACGGAACCGAAGGGGTCAAAAAATTCGACCCACGCCCCGGTTTCTACGACGCGAACGGCCGGTATTTGCCGATATTCGATGGTTATACGGTGGAAGTACTTTCTTCCAAAGAGCTTTCTGAAGCTGACAGGAAGGCCGCAATAGACGCGCATTTGCGCCGTTTCGAAGAGATCGTTTCCGACGAAACCGTCGATATTCTCCGTAACGCGACCTCGTCCGAACGCTTGGTCGTGAAGGCTCAAAATTCGAAGGAGGCTGAGGCTTTGGCAAACGTTCTTTCGGCATCGCTTGGATTTTCGGACAAACCCGAAGAAGTTTGAAGGCTTCGGGAAGCCCTTATGAAAGACGGCATGGACTTGGGAAAGCGGGGGCCATATGCGGATAAGATTTCCGCTTTCGCCCAAAAAATAGCCGACATGGATAGGGCGCGCGGAGGAATTCCCGCAATCCCCAAGGACGGAATCGTCTCGGGCCCCATCGAACATTCGCCTTCGGGAAGTACCATGTGTTCCAAAACTGCCCGTGAAAATGGAGAACGGCTCTTCGGCATGCGTCTTCCGAGGGGGAATGCCATCGACGTGCAAAACGGTTACGGTCCGGAAGGCCTCCGCCATTCTGACGATCCGACCAAATCGCCCATCGAAATTTCGAACGGACTTCCTCCATCCGACCCGAAGGCGAATTTCGCGGACGTCTTCACCGGATCGAAAAGCGAATACGGGCATCGGGCCGTCGCCTTCAAGGATGGCGACGCGTGGCTCGTTCTCGATCCGTACGTTACGAAAACCAGCCACCCGGTTTCGCTCGCGGATTACGAAAAGCTCCGCCCCATCCGAAAGGCGGCGCTTTATTCGCTTCCGTCGGCATCGGCATAATTGCGGAAGTTTTTCAAAAAGGGCGTCCTTCGCGCCTTTTTTATTGTCCGTTTCGGAATTGCGGATATTCTTTGGGCATGGATTTTCGTTTTAAGAGAGGACGTCTTGCCAACCGTTTCGCCGCATTTCGGAGTTCCCGCGTTTTTCGCCGCATTTGGGGATGGGTTTCTGAAAAGGGGCTTCCCGTTTTGCGAAAAACGGTACTTTGGGGTTCGTTCGGGATTTTAGCCTTCGCCGCGATATCCTACGCGAGCGTTGAAATCGCGGCGTTCGGACGGACATATTCCCAGCCTGATTCCGTACCGAAAAACGCGGTTGGCCTCGTTCTTGGAACGTCGGCAAAAACCGCCGACGGACGCCCGAATGCCTATTTTGCCAATCGCATAACCGCCGCCGCCGAACTGTATCGGGAAAAGCGCGTTGACTGTCTGTTGGTTTCCTGAGACAATTCGACCCTCCACTATAACGAAATCAAAAGCATGCAGCTTGCGCTCATGGAAAAGGGGATTCCTCCCGAACGGATTTTCGGCGATTACGCGGGTTTCCGCACGCTTGATTCCATGGTTCGGGCCAAAGAGGTTTTCTGACTTTCGCGTTTTACGGTGGTGTCGCAATCTTCCCATGCGAAACGGGCGGTCTTTCTCGCGCGGCTTTCCGGATCCGACGCTATCGCTTTCGAGGCCGAAACCCCGCCGTTTTTTGCGTGACCGATTCCCGTACTGCGGGAATTTCCCGCTCGCACGCTTGCTTTTTATGAGGCGGTATTGGTGGAAATGCGGCCGAAATTCCTAGGAAAAAGCGAACGCATCGAAACCGATCCGGCGGTTCGGCCCGTGCCCCCTAAAGTCTGTTATCCGAGATAATCATGAAGACCTACGTTTTTTCCGAAACCGAATTTTCCAACGTCGAAGATTTTTATGACGCGGCGGTCCGAAATTTCGGATTGTCTTCCGATTTTGGAAGGAATCTCGATGCCCTTTGGGACGCAATGTCCGACGAATCGGGGCTTTCCCGCGTGGAAACCCCCTCGGAAATCGTTTGGAAGTCTTCGGTTCCACCCCGATTGGACGAAACCTTCAAACAATCGGTTTTTGAAATATTCGCCTCAATCCCGGGCGCGTCGCTACGAATCGAATAATTTGCCCCATTGCCGTTCCATGCCAAAATTCGATTTTTTCTCTGCTTACGTCCCCGCCCCACAAGACGGGGAACTCCTTCGTCAAACGGTCGGTTCCATCCGACGGGAACTCCAAACGCACGGATGGTCGAGCGATTTCGCGTCCTTCCTGCTTCCCGGTACCCGGGAATACCTTGACGCTTCCAAAATGCTTGCGGCAAGCTTTTCCGATTGTTCCGCGATGGTGGTCGTCGGAATCGGAGGTTCCAATCTTTGAACCGTCGCCATTTCCGAAGCCCTGTTTGGCAAGCCCGAATATGCCGAAACCGGGAAACGCCTCTTCTTTCTTGATACCGTCGATTCGCGCAAAACGAAACGGATTCTTTCCGCTGCCGAACGAATCGCCGTTTCGGGAGGAAAAATCGCCCTCGTTTCGATTTCAAAATCCGGATCGACCGCCGAAACCGCCTCGCTTACCGAAACCGCCTGGGATTTTCTTTCCCGAAGGGCGGGGTTGTCGTCCGAACGCTCGGTAGCGATTACCGAACCGGGCTCCAAATTGGAAGATTATGCCCGTTCGAAGGGATGGCAAACTCTTCCTATGCGCCCGAAAGTCTGAGGTCGGTACAGCGTGTTTTCCAACGTGGGGCTTTTCCCGCTCGCGTTTCTTGGGGTTGACGTGGAGGCTTTGGTTTCCGGCGCTTCAGCAGGACTTGCCGCCTCTTTTTTGGAGCGTCCGGAAGAAAATCCGGCCTTTCTTTCGGCGCGGTTTCTCTTTGAAGGCGCCGGACTCGGAAGGAACGTGGCCGATCATTTTTTCTTTTCCGACGCTTTTGAGTCGGTGGGAAAGTGGTACCGGCAACTTCTTTGAGAAAGCGTCGGAAAAGAATTTTCGACCGACGGAACGCTCGTGCGGACCGGGATAACTCCCACCACTTCCATCGGATCCACCGATCTTCATTCGGTAGGGCAACTCTATCTCGGGTGACCGCGCGACAAGTCTTTCACGTTCGTTCGGACCACCGTTTTCGAACCAGTGGAAATTCCGTCCTCGCCGTCGCTCGACGCCATCGTCCCCAATCTTTCCGGAAAACCGCTTTCGGCCGTTATGGACGCCATATGCCAAGGAACGCTTTCAGCTTATCGTGCCAAAGGAATTCCCTTTGCCGAGTGGGAGCTTCGCGAGGATTCGGCCTATGATTTGGGATATTTCCTGCAAGTAAAAATGGGCGAAGTCGCTTTTTTGGGGGCGTTTTTCCGCGTCAATCCGTTCGATCAGCCAAACGTCGAAGACTATAAGTCCGGCACTCGGGCCGCTCTTGCCGCAAAATAGCGGTTCCCCGAATTTTTCGGTTGCCAACCGAAACGAAAACCGTACCCTGCGAACGTATATTTTACGAATTCCCATGAGGCAATCGACCCTTATTTTCGTCTTGAACTCCAAGGACGAAATTCTTCTCGCCATGAAAAAACGAGGATTTTGAGAAGGGAAATGGAATGGGGCGGGAGGAAAGGTCGAAGCCCAAGAAACCATCCCGCAGGCAGCCGTTCGCGAACTTCGGGAAGAAACGGGAATCGACGTTCCCGAATCGGTCCTCGAATCCGCGGGGGTGTTGCATTTCACTTTCGAAGCGAAGCCCGAATGGAATCAGGACGTCAGCGTTTTTCTCGTGCGCGATTACCGCTGACCGGACGCTCGGGAAACCGAAGAAATGCGCCCCGAATGGTTTTCCATCGAAAACATCCCCTATGACGACATGTGGGCTGACGATCCGTACTGGCTTCCCCGCGTGCTCGAAGGGGACAAAGTCGATTTTTCCTTTACCTTCGATTCCGACGGCGATCTCGTTGAGGTCGTGGAAGGATATTCGGCCTAGTCCCATGGAGCGCGCGTCACGGTATTTCGTCCTCGCGCTCTTTTTTTTATTTCCCGTCGCGTTCGCGGGAATCCCCGCTTTTTGGTGAAGCGAAATCCCGCGGGGATTTTCCCTTTATGAGGGGGTGAAAATCGCCGGATTCTTCCTTCTTACGTTCGCGATTTGGTTTTTCGTTGCCGTTTTCCATCGCCCCGCGCCTTTTTTATGGGAGCGGCGGAACGTTTTGGCGGTTTTTGCCACGGTATCGGCGGTAACGCTTTTTTCGTTGCTCCATGGATTCCACCCCGTGGACGACCTTATCTTAGGGAGGACGTATTCGGTTTCCGTTTTCGCGGGTCTTGCGGCGTTTGTTTGGGGCGTTTCGCTTTTATCCGAACCGTTCAAGAAGGATGCGGTTCGGGTTCTCGTTCTTGGATTTGTCGTTTCGAATTTTCCTTACGCATTCTTTCAGGTTGCGGGTTTTGATCCCGTGTTTCGGCATTTGATCTTGCCCGAATGGGGCGACGCCCGGGCCTTTGGAACGTTTGGAAATCCCAACTCTCTCGCGCTGTTTTCGGTCATTTGCCTTCCGTTCGCATTTTCTGCTTTCGACCGTTTCCGCTTTCGAATGCTCCTTGCCGCCATGCTCCTCGCCGTCGTCTTTCTGACGAAAAGCCTCTTCGCTTCGGCGGTCGCCACCGCATACGTGGCATACAAGACGCTTTCGCGATCGAAAACCATTCTCGTTTTCGTTTTTCTCGCGGCACCGCTCGCGTTTTCATATTTCACCGTTCCGGAAAAAACGTTTTCCCTCCAACTTCGCGCGGCCATCGCGCTCGACGTGGCGGAAGCGTCGATTTCTTCTTGGCGGACGTTCCTCTTCGGAGAAGGGGGAGGCGCCGTCGAACGGCTTTTTTCGTTGCGAAGGAGCGGGGAAGTGGCAAAATTTGTCGATGCGGCCATTCCCATATCGCATTCGCACTCGCTGTTTTTGGAAATCGCGCTCGTGTTTTGAGTTCCGTTTTCCGTTGTTTCCGCCGTTTTCGTTTTCCGCCGGGCGTTTCAAAAAATCGAGAGGCCCCGCGTCGAGGCGCTCTCGATCTTCTTGCTTCTATCGGCGATCTATCTTCCGTCAGTGGCGCACTTGGCGCTTTTGGGGATGCTTATCGTGCCACCGGTTCCGAAGAAACGGCCGGTTTCGGAGGGAACGGCGTAGGATCGCAGAGGTCTCCGATGCCGTCTTTGTCCGCGTCGCCCTGTCCGGGATTCGGCTTTCCGGGACAATTGTCTTCGGCATCGGGAATTCCGTCTCCGTCGGAATCTTTTGGAACCGGCTTGGGAGCGGGAAGCGGCGTTTGGGTCGTGACGGGGGTTGGCGAGGTTGGGAGTTTTACGGCGGTTCCCGAACCGGCCTCGGTTTCCAAAATCGCTCCCGTTTGAGTCGTTCCGCTCTGCGAAAGCGTTTCGACGCGCTCGAACGCCTTCCATTCTTCCAGGCGTTTCGAGCGCTCCAACCGGAGTTCTTCCACCCGCTTCTGCACGCTTTTGCGAAGGTCTTCGTCGGACGGACGGTTTTGGATTTCCTTTCGGATTTGGGCCATCTTGCGATCTTGAAGGAGGATGAACGCCGCCCTTTCGGATTCGCGGAGAAGGGTTTTTCGAATCTGATCTTCCGTTCCCGAAGCGGTTTCGGCAAGCGTCCGTTCCCGGATGGAAGGTTCCGAATAGTACGAAGCGATTTCTTCGCGCTTCGGAAGCGTTGCCGAGACTTCTTTATCGAGTCTCGAGCGGAGTTCTTTCAGGCTTTTCTTATCGAGCCTTCCTTCGATTTCCGAAAGGATCGGGGCGGTAAGCCCGCTTCCGGAGGCGTTTTCTTCCGCGAGCTCCAAAAGCCTTCGCATGTAGGCGAGGTCCTGGAGGGTGTTTTCGCGCACGAATTCCCGCTTCATCGCCTCGGTCATGGGGACCTTCCGTTTTTTTGCTTCGTGCTTGTCGGTACTGAGCGCAAATCCGTTTTCGGGTTCTATTCGTTCCCGGATTTCCATTCCGTCTTTGTCGAGATAGGCGACGTCCACTCCGGGCGTTTCCGCGCCGTTTCCGGTTGAATCGAAAACCTCCACGTCCGTTCCTTTCGACGTTTTTTCAATACGAAGGGACGTTCCGCGAACTCCGGCGGAAAGGTCGGAGGTCCGGATGGAGAAAAACGAGCCTTCGGTCAAAGGCTTGAGTATCCGGGCCCAAATTTCTCCCGAAAGGAGTTCGGTTTCGGTTCCGTTTCCCGCCGCGGCCCGAATCGAAAGGGCGGTGTTCGCCGCAAGGCGTATCACGCTCGAGTCGGTAAAAACGATTTCGGCGCTCGAATCATTCCCTACGGAAACCGTTTCCCCCACGCGAACGCCGTCGCCGACAGAAGCGATTCCCCCGTCTTTCGCCACTTCGCCTTCGGCGCGGTTGAGGTAGGCCACTACCTCGCCCAAGGCCGCCTCAACGGATCCGCTTTGGCTGATTTCCCCGCTTTGCGTAACGATTTGGTATTTGGCTCCGGAAGGGGATTCGTTACGGTTGGCGACGGTCCAGACGAGGATTCCGGCCAAAATTGCCGTGGCGGTCCATGCGCCAATCTTCATTGCCAATGAGGCGTTTTCCATGTTTTGAATATACTCGGGATAAACGCGGCCATTATAGGGAGTCCTTATGAAAAAAGCAACGCACCTCGCCATCGTCTGGGGAATTTCGCTCCTTGCGACCTTCGTTTCGTATTCGGCGCTGGTATGACCGATAGGCCACGACCTCGACCATTTCTTTCTCTACAAGGTGCTTCGCTGAGAGCCTTCCGGGAAAGTCGCCATCGTCAAAATCGACAATGAATCGCTCGACCGACTCGAAAAAACCGATCTGCGGGTTTTAAATCTGACCAAATCGGTTTTTGCCGATCTGATCGAAAAATTGAACGCCCAAGGAGCCGCGGCCATCGGCATCGACGTGATCTTCGCGAACCGTTCGCCCGACGAATCGGTTTTATCCGAAGCCCTTGCCAAACATTCGAACGTCGTCATCGGCGCTAAAATCGGCATCTCGGAATCGAGCGAGCGAGTCCTGCCTGTTGAAGCTTATTCCGGAGCTACGTGGGGAGCGGTGGACGTCGTGTTTCAAAAGAACGTGGTCTCAAAAATCCCAACCCATCTCGCCGCAGATTCGTGAGTGGGAATTGAAACGCTCTCGGTCGCCACGTACCGCGCGATGGTTTCCGACGTTTCTCCTTCGGGGAAATTCGAAGGTTCGCGGTACGTCGTAAATCCTCTCCGGTCGATTCCGGTCGATTCCGACCGTCTCGCGCTCATTCCGTTTTTCCGCGAACCGAAGGAATATCCCGCGTATTCGCTTGCCGACGTGCTCGAATGAAAGGTTCCCGAAAACGCTTTCCAGGGAAAAGCCGTCTTGGTTGGCGAATACGGGACCCTCATTCACGACGAGCATTTCGCCCCGGTCGATCTTTGAAAAACGATGCCCGGAGTCGAATTCCACGCGAACATGCTCGAAGGGCTCATTATGGGGAAATTTCTCGAAAGCCCTTCCAAAATCGAAACTTTCGCGCTCGTCATATTGGCGGCGCTCGTTTCCTCGGCGGTATTCCTTTTCGCGAATTTGGCGGTTTCGGTCGCTTATGCGTTGGGATTCCTGACGGTTTCGCTCGTTGGCGGATGGTACGCCCTCTCGGAATTCGGAATCGTCATCGAGTATTTCGCGGTGGCTCTTTCCGGCGCGTTCATCGCTTTTCCTTCGGCCTACGCCTACCGCTATTTCGTCGTTGACCGCAACCGCCATTATCTCGAAAAAGCGTTTTCGCGGTACGTTGATCCCGAAGTCGTCGAAGCCATCGCCGCCAATCCCGAGGAACTCCGTCTCGGAGGGGAGAAGCGCCACGTGACGGTCTTTTTCTCGGACATCGCCGGATTCACGGGCATTTCGGAATCCATTGGAACCGAACGCCTTTTCGCGCTTATCGGCGAATACCTTTCGCAGATGACCGACATTCTCATCCGCAATAAGGGGACTTTGGACAAATACATCGGCGATGCCGTCATGGGCATTTTTTGAGCGCCGTTGCCGATGGCGAATTCCGAAGTTCTTGCCTGTCGAACCGCCCTTGAACAGCAAGCCCGGCTCAGAATGCTTCGTTCGAAGTGGAAAAAGGAGGGGTTGCCCAAGGTTGAAGCCCGAATAGGCATCCACTCCGGCGAGGCGATGGTGGGAAATATCGGATCGAAAACCCGCTTCAATTACACGGCCATGGGCGATACCGTCAATCTCGCTTCGCGTCTCGAAGGAGTCAACAAGGAATACGGAACGTTCATTTGCGTTTCTGAAAACGTAGCGGAAAAAGCCAAGGACGAATTCGTATTTCGCGAGCTTGACACGATCCGGGTAAAAGGAAAAAATGAAGGGGTCCGCATTTTCGAACTCGTGGGATTTGCTGACGATCCGTATCTCGACCGCAAAAAGATCGAAGCTTACGAATCCGCCCTCGCCATGTACCGCGCGGGAAAATACGCCACGGCGAAGAAGGCGTTCGCATCCATGATCGCCGATCCTCCTTCGCATGCCATGTCCAAGCGTTGCGAAGGTCTTGTTCGAGGCGAGACTTCGCTTGAAAACGGAATATATTCGATGACGACGAAATAGCCTTTCATTTTTTTCCATGTTGAAATTTGCCGTAGGGACTACCCGCGCCCCCAAGGTTGACGGAATCAAAGCCGGTCTCGAAGCGTGTGCCCTCCGGTATCCGGAACTTTCCGTCCAAAAGGAATTCGTCCTTCAATCGACGGCCTCCGGCGTTTCGGACATGCCGCTCTCCATCGAAGAAACCATGCAGGGGGCGAAAAATCGGGCCCACGCGCTCGCAAGCGAGGGCATTGACGCTGATTATTACGTCGGAATCGAAGGGGGAACGAGCCGCTTCGGCGACAAGGCCTATCTCTTCGGTACGGTGTACGTTTTAAATCGGGCGGGGGAGGGACATTTCGGAATCTCCCCGATGATCGAGGTTCCTTCGAAGGTCGATTCGATGCTCTACGAAGAAGGAAAGGAGCTTGGTCCCGTCATGGCCGAACTCTCCGGAAAGGTCGATATCCGCAGCGAAAACGGTTCGATGGGCGCCTGGAGCGAAGACATGTTCACCCGCAAAGACGAATTCGAGGTTGCCATGAAGGCCTCGATGGCACCGTTTTTCAACCGGTATTACCGACTTTAAACGGTATTTGACAAAATCTATTCCCATTCTATATTTAACGAAGGCACCCGTTTTTTGAAAAAGGAGAAAAACCATGCCGATTCGCGCTCTCCGCTCTTTCACATCGTCCGATCGTTTCGCAGAAACCCTCTGCGTCGCGCTTTTGATTTTGATCTTCGTCAAATTCCCCGGAGTTCTGCTCCTTCCTTTTGCCATCGCGTTGGCCGCCATTCCCGCGATGCTGGTTTGTGCCCTCTCGGTTACGAAATGGGCTCTGCCAGTCAAAGCCGGTGCCGTTTTGGCGGCCATGTTCCTCGAACTTTGGGCGTTCGCACTTTTCGGTTTCGCCCACGCTTTCGCCTATGATAAACCGTTCCTCTCGTTCTTCGAATAGGGGGTTCCAATGGAATTTTCGTGGACTTGGGCATTCGCGGGAGCGGGTTACCTTTTCGTTCTCTTTGCGCTCGTAATCTCGGCCGGAATTTTTTACGTTTTGGCTAAATCCGAGTTCGGAAGGTACTGGGTGGCGTCTCTCGCAAGCGCTGCCGCCGCGATTTTTTGGACCTTTATGGGCCTCGAAATCGCGCACGCGGCATTTTCGTTTGAAATGTTTTCGTCTTCCTATTGGCCGTGGTTCGCTGGACGGACATTCGATTTTTCGTTGAACGGATTCTTTGTCCTCCTTCGAATCGTCACGACGTTCTTGGCATATTTGGCGGGCTTTTTCGTTCTCGTGGCGTTGACGCTCTGGAACGTTCCGCAATTTGCGGGGCGTTCGAGAAAACAGACCAAAATCGACCTGGCCTTCTTTGGGACGACCCTCGCGATCGATTGGATGTGGCTCCGGACGATTCCGACCGTGTTCTTTTGAACCAGGTTCGCGCTTGCCCCCTCGTTTTTTTTCGAGGGGGCTTTCTTTTGTTTGAAAACCCCGGCATTTTCGCTATAGTGTCAACGTTACGAAAAGGCGTCAAAGCGGTTATCGCCCGCGAGCGTCGGAGCCTTGCCCCAAGGGTTTGCGTTTCCGTCCGCGCCGAAGGAAGAAAGCCAGCGTCCGTTTCCGGGTTCGTTTCCGTAATCGCCCGCGCCGGCAAGTAGACCCTTCCGAAGTTCCGGCTCCGTTACCAAACCGAAAATCGAGATTCGTCCGAGGTGGTACCTCCTGGCATTCGGCCGGGCCGCGGCGTGCATGTTTAGCACGTCTTTTTTTGTTCCATGGACCACTCTCCCTCCCACGCCCCCTCCGCATCTCCGGTCGAAATCGAACGGAAATTTCTCGTGGCCGAGATTCCGTCGAACTTGCAACTTTTTCGATCCAAGTCGATTCGACAAGGGTATTTGCCAAGTTTTCGCCTGCGCGAAATCGAGGGCGAATACAAAATTACCGTCAAGCGCGGTTCGGGCGTAGTCCGCGAAGAATTCGAATTCGACATCACCAAAGAAGAATTCGACAAGCTGTGGCCGCTTGCCGACGGCGGCAAGCTGGAGAAGGTGCGCTATTACGTTCCTTCGCCGCCCAACGCCGATCCCCTCTATGTCTGCGAACTCGACCGATACGGCGGAAACCTCGAAGGGCTTTATACCGTGGAGGTCGAATTCCTCACGGTCGAGGCGGCGGAATCGTTCGTTCCGCCGTCCTGGTTCGGAAAGGAAGTCACCGATGACTTTGCGTTTTCCAATAAAAGCCTTTCCGAAAAGGGTATTCCCGAAGGGTATGCCGAAGCCGTGCACAAGATCCTCGAAGCCTAACTGTAAACTGCCATGTTCCCCCACACCGACCCCAAACAGTCCTTCCCGGCCCTCGAAAACGAAGTTATCAAATACTGGAAGGAAAACCGCACGTTCGAGCGTTCCCTCGAAATCCGCGAAGGCGCTCCGGAATACGTTTTCTACGACGGACCTCCGTTCGCGACCGGAACCCCGCACTACGGCCATATCCTCGCGGGCGTCATCAAGGACGTCATTCCTCGCTACTGGACCATGCGCGGGCGGTACGTCGAACGCCGTTTCGGATGGGATTGCCATGGCTTGCCCATCGAAAACATCGTCGAAAAAAAGCTGGGCATCTCGGGCAAGAAAGACATCGAAGAAAAGCTCGGCGTCTTCGCGTTCAACGAAGAATGCCGGAAGAACGTTTTCGGCTACGTGGACGAATGGCGCAAGGTCGTCGAGCGCACGGGCCGATGGGTTGACATGGACAACGACTACAAGACCCTCGACCGCGATTTCATGGAATCGGTGTGGTGGGTCTTCAAGTCAATCTACGACAAGGGGCTCATCTACGAATCCCACCGTGTCGTTCCGTATTGTCCGCGCTGCTCGACCCCGCTTTCCAACTTCGAGGTCAACCAGGGGTACGAAGACAAGCAGGACAAGGCCGTCACCGTAAAGTTCAAGGTGAAGGATTCGGCTTCCAAATACGTGCTCGCGTGGACGACCACTCCGTGGACGCTCCCCGCGAACCTCGGCCTCGCCGTCGGGACCGACATCGTCTACGCCGAGATCCGCGACAACGTCTCGGGCGATACCTACGTCCTCGCGAAAGACCGGCTTGGGACCTACTATAAGAATCCCGAAGATTACGTCCTCGTTCGCGAATATCCGGGGTCGTGTTTGGTCGGTCTTGAATACGAACCGCTGTTCAACGAACCCCGGGAAATTTTTGAACTCGGCGAACTTCCCAAAGGACAAGAACTCGGCCGCAACGCCTACCGCGTCGTCTCCGGCCACCACGTCACCACCGAATCCGGTACGGGCGTCGTCCACATCGCTCCGGCGTACGGCGAGGACGACTTCCAGATCGGCGTAAAGGAAGGCCTCGGATTCTTTTCGCACATCAATGCCACCGGCAACGTCGAAGGCCTCGGGTTCGGGGAAGGGGAGTACGTCTTCGACTTCAACGAAACCGTCATCAAATACCTTAAAGACACGAAAGCGCTCGTCCACATCGGCTCGATCGACCATTCCTATCCGCACTGCTACCGATGCAAGACCCCGCTCATTTACCGCGCGGTTTCGGCCTGGTACGTGAACGTGGAGAAGATCAAGGACGACATGCTGAAGTCCAACGCCAATATCAATTGGACCCCCGAACACATTAAAGAAGGCCGCTTCGGCAAATGGCTCGAAGGCGCCCGCGACTGGAACATTTCGCGCAACCGTTACTGGGGATCGGCGATTCCGGTTTGGAAATCGGAAGATGGCGACGCGATAGTCATAGGGTCCGTTGAAGAATTGGCCGAGCTTTCGGGCGGGCAAGTGGTGGAAAAAAACGGCGATTTCATCTTTTCCGACACGGGAAAACCCGTCGATCTCCACAAGCATTTCGTTGATCAAATCGTCTTGAAAAAGAACGGGAAGGAATACCGCCGCGTTCCGGAAGTGCTCGATTGCTGGTTCGAATCGGGTTCGATGCCCTACGCGCAAAAACATTATCCGTTCGAAAACAAAGAACGCTTCGAAAAGGCCTTTCCGGCCGATTTCATCTGCGAAGGCCTCGACCAGACCCGCGGATGGTTCTACACGCTCGTCGTCCTTTCGGCGGCCCTCTACGGCCACGAACCGTTCAATAACGTCATCGTCAACGGCATCATCCTCGCCGAAGACGGAAAGAAGATGTCGAAATCGCTTTCCAACTACCCCGATCCGATGCTTCTTTTAGAAAAGCACGGAGCCGACGCGGTGCGGTTTTTCCTCATGAATTCGCCGGCCGTCCGCGCCGAAGAACTCCGCTTTTCGGAAGCGGGCGTGGAAGAAACCGTAAAAAAGGTCATCCTTCCGCTTTGGAACTCGCTTTCGTTCTTTACGACCTACGCCAACATCGACGGCTACGAGCCCGACGGAACCGAAATCCGTTTCGTCCGCCACGGGCAGACCGACGCCAATCTCCATGGCCGGCTTTCGGACGGTTTCGAGAATTCGCCGCTCAATGCCACCGGAAGGGAACAGGCCCTCGCCGCAGGGCGCGAACTCGCCCTTCAGGGCGCGAAATTCGACCTCATCGTCGCTTCTCCGCTCGAACGCGCTTCGGAAACCGCTTCGATTATCGCCGAAGCGATCGGATATCCGCACGCCGAAATCGTCTACGACGACGCTTTGGTCGAACGCAAGAGCGGAAAATATTCCGGAAAATTCCATACCGATATCGTCGAAGAGCATTTCCGGCTTACCGGAGAACGTATCGAAGTCCGCCATTCTTCCAAGATTTGGGCGAACGACGAATCGGCCGAAACCATTCCCGACTACGTCGAACGCCACCGCCGGTGGCATGCCGATTTGGTCGAACGCCACAAGGGGAAAAGGATCCTCGTCGTCGCGCATGGGGGAACCTTCCGCGCTTTCAACCAAGTGCTTCGCGATCTCGATCACGAAGAAGCGTTCCGCGGAGTCCGTGGACTCCATAACTGCGAAATCGCCGAACTCCCGGTCCGCGTACTCGGCAATCCGCTCGACAAGTTCGTTTTAGGCGAACTCCAGACCCTCGTCGCCAAAGTGAACGATTCCTTCGAATCCTACGACCTTCAAAAAGGCGCCCGCGCCATCGTGGAATTTTTGGACGACCTCACTAACTGGTACGTCCGCCGTTCGCGCCGCCGTTTCTGGGAAAACGGCATGACCGACGACAAAAAGAATGCCTACGATACCCTCCGCCGCGTCCTGATCGACGTTTCCAAAGTTCTCGCGCCGTTCGCGCCGTTCGTAAGCGAACACGTTTTCCGCGTGCTTACGGGAAAAGAGTCGGTCCACCTCGAACGTTTCCCGACGTTCGACCGAACCGCGGTTTCGACCGAACTCCTCTCGAACATGAAAAAGGCCAAAGACTTGGTCGCCCTCGGCCTCGCCGCCCGTTCCAAGGCGAAGATCCGCGTGCGCCAACCGCTTTCCAAGGTCGTCGTTGGCGAAAGCCTGCCCCAGTACTATCTCGATATCGTCCGTGACGAACTGAACGTAAAGGAAGTCGCCGTGGAAGACATGTCGAAGATCGCGAAAAAGGTCGTCAAACCCAACGCCCGGCTTATCGGTCCGAAATTTGGAAAAGACGTGCAGGCCGTGATTCTCGCGGCGAAATCCGGTGAATTCAGCGAGCTCGAAGGAGGAAAAATCGCCGTAGGAGATTTCGTGCTCGAACCCGGAGAATTCGAAGTCGAATACGTTCCGCTTGCCGGTTCCGATTCGGGGTTCGCGGTCGAAGGCGGATACGGAACCGTCGTCGCCCTCGACGCCGTCGTTACCGACGAACTCCGTATTGAAGGCGTGGCCCGCGACCTCGTGCGCGTCATTCAGGATTCCCGCAAAGAAGCCGGGTATTCGGTATCCGACCGGATTCGGCTTTCGCTCTCGGGCGAAGGCGCCGGATTGGTACTCGAAGCCCATAACGACTATTTCGAAATTGAAACGCTCGCCGACTTGGTGGGCGAACTGCCGGATGCCGACATTGAGAAGGTTGCCGATACCGAACTCGGTTCGGTGACGGTGAGGGTGAAAAAGGCGTAATTCTATCTTTCGCGTTTTCGGAGTTCCATAAACACCCCGAACCGCGCCTTCGGATCTTTGCGCGAACTAAAATAGCCTTTTTCGTGCCCTTCGCATACGGTGCAGAGCGAGAGGTCGTTGGTCCGCGCCTCCGAAATTCCCGATTTTTCGAGCGCCGCATGGATGAGCGCCGAAGAGTCGAGGAAGGTCCGTCCGCCCCGACCGACGATTCCAAAGTTCGGAGGGGTTCGGAGTTTCGACCAGAGCGGACGTATGCCCGTTGGTCCGCCGTTATTCTCGGGAATTTTTCCGTTTATGAACGCTTCCCGAAACGTATCGAGTCAGAATTCGTAGCAGCACGACTTGGCAAAAGGGGAGACATAGGCTTCAAGGTCCTTCGAAACCTCGTTTCCAAAGATCGCCTTTACCGATTCCACTGTTTTTCCAACGATGTTTTTTGCCGTGCCTTTCCAACCGGAATGCACGAGCGCGATGAAATCAACGTTCGGATCCCGGTGCGAAAGTCCCACGATGGCGCAATCGGCGGGAGCGAAAAAGATTCCGACGTTATGATCGAGAGGTTTTTCCGAAACGAGAATGACCGAATCCCGGTGTCCGGAATCGGTTTCGGTGGGTTTTCGGTCGTAAAAACCGATGGAGTTTTCGCGAACTGCCGGAGTCCAACCGCTATCAAGGGGATTCGATGTCGATACGATGTCAACCGCATCGGTATGCATCGCCGGGTTCGGCAAAAACACGTCGCCTTCCAAAAACGAGCAATGAATCTGAATGATGTTTCCCACGCGTTCGCGAATGAGGCGCAGGCGTTCTTCGGGAACGCTTGACGCGGTGCGGGCGGGTTTCGGTACGCACGAGAAGACCGCGCGGCCGTTTTCGGATACGGCTTTCAGCATGGCGTTCAAAAATGCTAAGACGTCTTTTCTATACGGATGGACAGCGTTCTGTCAATCCCCAAGTTCAAAAACCGATTTTCCATTTTAAAAATGAAAAATCCGCAACCGGAAAGGTTGCGGATTCGTGTGCCCTTTTGGGCTACCCCTGATACAGCGAGATCCCGTGGCGGGCCGCATAGCGGGGGATTTCTTCCGTCGGGGAACCGATGAAGTCGGCCAGCGTTTTGACGAACTCGTTGTTCGCCGCCACCATGCGCTGATGTTGGCGACGCTGCGAATTGCGTTGTTGCAAGCGTTTCTTCGCGATTTCTTCCGGCGTTTGTTTTTGTTGTGACATGAGCAAACCTCCTTTTTCGTGTTGCGTTCGACTTCGTCACGATCGAACCCCCCTAAGGTATTTCGACCGCGAAAAATGTCAAGTTTATCATCCTATTGCGTTCCTTATGGGGGTAAGAACTCCGTTTTCGCATCGGCAAAGCGAAACGTAGTCTTTCGAATCGCGAACGAGAACGTCGTTCCCTTGGGGAATTCCTTCCGGCGATGCCATGGGGATGCCTGCCAAAAGGGTTTTAGCGGCTTCGTCCGATACCCGCAAAACGGGGAGCGAGGGGATGAGTTCCGATGGATCGACTCGGTTATGGACGCAAGCTTCGACAGGGGAAATCGCCCGGTCCACCGAGATGGGGCCTATCGCGGTACGCCGGAGCATCGTCACGACCGCTCAAATTCCAAATTTAGCGCCAATATCCCGGGCGAGCGACCGGACGTAGGTTCCGGCCGAGACTTCGCACGAAAAGGTTGCCGAAGGAAAGCTGAAATCTTCCAGTTCGAGCGAAAAAACCTCGACGTCCCGCTCTGGAATTTCGAAGTCGTCGCCCTTCCGAGCCATCCGGTAGGCGCGTTTTCCGTCGATTCGGAGGGCGCTGTACTTGGGGGGAACTTGCGAAATCCGTCCTCGAAAATCCGACAGTGCGCGCTTTAGTCCGCCTTCTCACATTTTCATTTTTGCGCCTTCGAGTGCGGACGCATCGATTTTTTGAGTTTCCGTTCCTAAATCGAGCGATTCCGAAACGTGCGAAAAATCCACCGTAAAACGGTAGCTTTTCCGATCATTTTCGAAGTAGGGAATGAGTTTGGTCGAACCGGCGCTTGCCACGATGAGAAGCCCGCTCGCGAGGGGGTCGAGCGTTCCCGTATGCCCGGCCTTTTTACATTCGAGCACGCGACGAACCTTGGCAACCGCGGCGAAACTCGAAATTCCTTCGGGCTTGTCGATAAGATGGAACATGCCGATTTAGGTTTTTCGTATTTTTCCGATGGCCGTCACGGTGGTTGCCGTTTCGACCGCGGTATTTACCGCCGTCCCTACCGCGCTCTTGGCGGTCTCCAGAACTTCTTCGAACGCGCCTTCGGCCGAACGCTCGAGCCGTTCGATTTCCCGACTGATGCGGACGAGGATGTCACGCGTTTCCTCGAACCGTATCCGCGAATGGGCGATTGACCGCACTGCCACCGAATGGAGTGCGCCATAGGCGACTTCGGTTACCGCGGCAAGGGCGTCGGCAATCTTCAAAACCGCGAATTCCCGCGTTTTCGGTACCGATACTTTTCCGAAGCCGAGGGGAAACATATGGGCTTCAATGATGCTTATGGCATGAAGGTTCCGAAGCCCGACCTTCCGAGCGTTCCGGGCTGATTCGAGGCCGTGCTCGTAGCCTTTTACGCGCGTTTCGTGGAAATCGTGGAGAAGTCCCGCGAGAACGCAGGTTTCTACGTCGGCACGAAAGAGCTTTGCCAACCGCAAACAAAGCGAGGCCGTATGGATGAGGTGTTCGTGCCGGTTGAAAAAAAGGTGGTGTCGATGTCGGCGAAGCTTCGAGAACCGTTCGTGGGAAACGTAGGGCGCGATGATCTTCGAGAGTTCGTCACGGTCTTTTCCCCGGAGGAGAAAGAGGGAAAGCATGGTTATTTCGATGATTCGAGCTCCGGATAATTCCAGGTTCTCGGAGTATCGAGAAGGCGGGGTTTTATTACCCAGCCGACGTCCTTGGCAATCTGGAAATGAAAGGGGACGATGCTGAAGGAATTGAAGATCTTAAAATACCCCACGTCGAGAAGCACTTTCCCTACGACGTCGGAACGTTTGAGATAGTGTCCGGTCGTTCCCGAGAGGCATGAACGGAAACACGAGCGTGAATCGGAAGAATTGTTCCGATTGTCGCCCATGGTGAAATAGTGCCCTTCCGGAACTTCGAATTTCGGATCGCGAACGTCGTTCGGAAGGAACGTGCGACCTTTGTTGAATGCCGAAAGATAGTCTTCGTTCAATTTGGCGGCTTCAAGCATTTCCGGAGTTTTCAGCCACACTTCACCATCCTTGAATTCGATCGTATCGCCCGGAATTCCAACGACCCTTTTGATGTAGTATTCCTTGCCGTTCCCTGCATGGGGACGGACGATCACCACGTCGCCGCGCTTCGGATCGCCGACTTTCACCACGCCGAAATCGGCATAGGAGAACTTGTCTACGAGAATGAATTCCTTGTCGTGGTATGATTCTTCCATCGAATTCCCGCTGATTTGGAACGGGGAAGCCACGTATTCCCGAACGAACATTACGACGATGAGAATCACCGCAAGATCGCGGAAGAACGCGAGAGCTTCTTTTAGATGAAAGGTCTCGTTTTCGGATTCTTTCGGTCGGATTTCGGGATTGTCGGTCGGTTCGGGAATCATGTTGGATTTTATTGAAAGACCTTCTTTCGGAGGCGGGTCTCCCCGGATTATTTTCCGTGGCAGGCTTTATATTTCTTTCCGCTTCCGCACGGACAGGGTTCGTTGCGTCCGACCTTCGGTACCGGAGTCCCGCTTGCTTGAGTCGGAGCCGGCGGATTGGAAGCGTTTGCCACGCGCACGACCCGAACGCCCTCGGAGTCTTGGGGTTGGACGTCGAGCGCCGCCTTGAAGACGGCTTCGTCGGAGAGAAGGTTCATAAGTCCTTCGGCGTTTCCGCTCGAAAGGCCGTCGAGCGCCCGTTCGAGTTTGGATTCGTCAATTTCCACCGGCTCGATAGGTTGCGATACGGTGGCGGTAAGGAGTCCCTTGGTAACCTTCCGTCCGATCTCTTCGATGAGCGTGACGAATTTGTCGTAGGCCTTCTCCTTATAGACGACGAGCGGCTGTTTTTGGGCGTATCCTTCGAAGGCGACTTCTTCCCGGAGATGCGCCATTTCGTCGATGTGACGCATCCAAAGTTCGTCGATCGATTGGAGCATGAGGCGCTTTTCGTAGTCGGCGAATTCGGCGGGGAATTCCGCCATTTTCGGCTCGAGCGCGCGGAGAAAGGCGTTTTTTATGATTTCCGTGATGACGGCGGAGTCGTCGGAAGTGATTTCGTCTTCGGAGAGGACGTTCGTCCCGGCGTATTCCGCACATTCCGAAACGAGTTTTGCGGCGTCGATTTCATCGGCGTCGTTCCGAGAATTTTCCACGAGGCGCTCCGAGAGTTCCGCGAAGGCGCGGACGACCTCTTCGTGGACATTTTCCTGCTCGAGAATGCGGTTCCGGCGTCCGTAGATGACGAGCCGGTGGTGATTGAGAACGTCGTCGTATTCGAGAATGTGCTTGCGGATGTCGAAATTCCGGCCTTCAACCTGCTTTTGAACGCCGGTAATGCGTTTGGTGAGGGTGCCCGATTCCGCGAGCGGCTCATCGTCGGGAATGCTCGCGAAGAGGGGGGAATTGAAGAGCGAAAAAATCCGGTCGCCGCCGAAAATGCGCATGATGTCGTCCTGGGGCGAAACCATGAACTGCGAAAGGCCGGGGTCACCCTGGCGCCCCGAACGACCGCGAAGCTGGTTGTCGATGCGACGGGTTTCGTGTTTTTCGGTGCCGATAACGTAGAGTCCCCCGAGTTCGTAGATTTGTTCGCCGACTTCGACCGTCCCCGATAACGACGCGACTTCTTCCGCGATCTTGATGTCGGTTCCGCGACCGGCCATGTTGGTCGCGATGGTGACGGCCCCCAATTGTCCGGCACGGGCGACGATTTCGGCTTCGCGCTCGTCTTGCTTGGCATTGAGGACTTCGTGGGGAATTCCGGCGCTTTGCAAGAGGGAAGAGAGGTATTCCGATTTCGCGACCGAAACCGTTCCCACGAGAATGGGCTGGCCCTTTTCGTGCAAGGCTTTGATAAGCTTGACGACGTAGTCGTATTTTCCCTTCTCGTTTTTAAAGAGAAGATCCGATTTGTCCCTTCGGATGAGCGGGCGGTTGGTTGGAACGCAAACGACCTCGAGGCCGTAGATCTTGTAGAATTCCTCTTCTTCGGTTTTGGCCGTACCGGTCATTCCGGAGAGCTTCTTATAGAGGCGGAAATAGTTTTGGAACGTGATTGACGCGAGCGTGCGCGATTCCTGTTGGATCTTGACGTTTTCCTTCGCTTCGATGGCCTGGTGCAGGCCATCGGAATACCGCCGTCCGGAAAGGACGCGGCCGGTGTGTTCGTCGATGATCATGACGTTTTCTTCGCGCACCAGATAATCGACGTCGCGCTTGTAGACGGCGTTGGCCTTGAGCGCGTTTTCGACGTGGTGGAGATCGTTGTAGTGCGCCGAAACGTAGATGTTGTCGATGCCGAGCATTTTTTCGATTTCGCCGATTCCAGCTTCGTTCAACGTGGCCGTCTTTTGTTTTTCGTCCACCTTGTAATGAACGTTTTCCTGAAGCTTTTTCGCGATGGCCGCGAATTTTACGTACTTGCTGGTCGGTTCGGAATCCGGGGCGCTGATGATGAGCGGGGTTCGGGCTTCGTCTACGAGGATGGAGTCAACTTCATCGACGATGGCGTAGTACAAAGGCCCCATGACGCGGCGTTCGACGTTCGAGACCATGTTGTCGCGAAGGTAGTCGAAACCGAGTTCGTTATTGGTCGCGTAGACGACGTTTGCGCGGTACATTTCGCGCTTTACGTCGGGTTGCTGGTGGTGGACGATCACGCCGGTTTTGAGGCCGAGCGCTCCGTAGATGATTCCCATTTCCATCGCGTCGCGGCGGGCAAGGTAGTCGTTAACGGTAACGACGTGAACCGGAAGCCCGACGAGCGCGTTCAGATAGGCGGCGATGGTCGCGACGAGGGTTTTTCCTTCGCCGGTCTTCATTTCGGCGATGGAGCGGTCGTTCAAGGCCATGGCGCCGACGATTTGAACGTCGTAAGGAACCATGTTCCACACGACCTTCCGCCCGTCTTCGAGTTCGAATTCGCGGCCGTTTATCAAACGGCAGGCGATGCGGTGGACGGCAAGGGCTTCGTTTCGGATTTCCGCGAGGATTTCCTTAATCTTCGCGTAATCTTCCGCATTTTTATAATCCAATCCCTCGAACCGCGACAGGAATTCCCGGGTTTTCGCTTGAACGGCGTCGAGATCGGTCAACTCGCCCGAGAGCCGCGCTTCGTGCTCCTTTACGTCTTCGAGTTCGCGAAAATACTCTTTGAGACGCTTTTCGGTCGGGTCTCAGAAAAGGGCTTTGAGGAAGGGGTGCATCGTTGAAGGATTGGATAAGCGTTCCGGCCTTGGTACGGAGTACGGGAACGGGAAGCCGCGGTCGATAGAAAAAACTCCGGTTCTCGCCGGAAACGCGCAAATTATACGGATTTTTCGGGAAAAACAACGTTTTTAAAAGGAATGGATGTCGGATTTTCCGCGTTGATTTCCATGGATTTTCGTTACGCTTTTAAAAGTTGTCCGTGCCCTTTCGTTCCATGTCCTCCGAAAATTCCAAAGAATCCTTCGAATTCGAATTGCGCCTCGACCCCAAAATGGAACCCCCGAAATTTTTTTCTTACGTCCGGGGGGTGATCGCCAAGAAGGTCACGAATTTCGAAGACCGCGTTCAGTCGGACGTTTCGGATATTTCCACGCGCCTCGTTCTTTTGCGGGACGCGCAATCGGCCTGAAAAGCTTTTGAAGTCCGGGTGTCCGAAGCCGAAAACGTTGCCGGTTCGAAAAAACAGTCGCGCGAACTTACCGCCGCGATTTTGGAATTCAACGCCGCGATGAAGGAACTCGATTCGCGCCTCAAAGAGGAAATCCGCTTTCAGGAATCTCGCGGGGGCATATCGGAACCGGCGTTGCCGGAAGAAGACGATTTCCGCCTCCGTTCCGATGAGGCGATTCGCTTCCTTCGGGAAAACGATTGGTAAAACCCCTCCACGGAAGGGGGGGGAGGGGTTAAAAAATGCCTTTTGCCTCTTTTGGGCAGGTTATTTTAGGAAAATATCCACCACCTTGCGGTACGCGAGACGGTTCTTCACGTCCTCGTAGTAGGTATCTCCGGGAACGAGCTTGGCCTTGAGGCGTTCGCGTACTTGTTCGGAAGAATAGGACGAAATGATCGAATTCACTTCGATCGCGATTTCCTCGTCGGTAGCCTCCACGCCCTTGATTTCCCGAATTTTTTTCAAAATGAGTTCGGCGCTGAGGCGGCGGCGGGCTTCCGGGACCACGACCTCTTTTTTATAGGTCTCCTCATCTTTTCCGACGTGCGAAAGATAGTCTTTCGCGGTGAATCCCTGCGCCTCCATGTTTCCTTTCTGTTCGCGCCAGATGG
Organism: Candidatus Altimarinota bacterium; assembly: GCA_024709505.1. Taxonomy (GTDB): domain Bacteria; phylum Patescibacteriota; class Gracilibacteria; order BD1-5; family UBA2023; genus JANJWP01. The sequence goes on from JANJWP010000005.1 coordinate 35,755, forward strand.
TTTCGGTTTCACGCTCGACAAGCCCCGGACCGAGATCGAGTTCGGTGATCGCGAGAAGCGCTTCGAGGAGCTTCGCTTCATCCTTCATGCGGGCTTCGCGCTCGCGTTCGGCGAGGATTTCTTTCCGGAGAATGTCCTTCAGTCCCGCGACGTCGGTTTTCACTCCGCGCAACCGTTCGATGAATTCTTCGGTCCATTCGGGCTTGTGCGGTTTTTCAAGCTTGAAGACGGTGGTTACGAAAAACACCTTCCGACCCTTGAACGCGTCGGCATGGTAATCCTTGGGGAACGTGATTTCAAATTCGACCACTTCTCCAACCTTGTGTCCGACGAGGTTGTCTTCGAAACCCGGAATGAATTGTCCGGAGCCGATGACGAGCGGAAAGGCTTTGACCTTGGTTTCCGGAATTTCCGCCCCGCCCCGCTTTTCGAAGCCTTGGGTGTCGAGCGTGACGCGGTCCCCCTTTTCGATGACCATTTTGCTTGCGTCGAACCCGTCGTCGCCATGGGTTCCGGCATCGTGGTAGTGGGTAAAGCGCTTTTCGATTTCCGAGAAAGCTTTTTCGGCATCCGATTCGGTTGCGTCAACGACGGTTTTTTCAATCGAAATTTTCGCCATTTTCTTTTCGTCGATTTTCGCTTCGGGAAGCACCTCGAGTTCGAGGACGATTTCAAGGGGTTCTACCGACTTGATGTTCTTGACGTTTCCCGGAGCCACCGGAACGGCCCCCGTTTTTTCGAGGATTTTGTGGTATTGCCGGTCGAGGTACGAATTTACCGCGCGTTCGGTAACGCGGACTTCCCCGTATTCCCGAACGACGACTTCTTTGGGGACGTTTCCTTTGCGGAATCCCTTGAACGAAACGTTCTCCGCGATTTCGGCAATGGCTTCGTCGCGGGCCTTTTCAAAGGCTTTGGCGCTGTCTTTTACGACGACTTCAATCGTATGGGCGTTCTTTTTTTGACTGGTGATTTGCATGAAAAACCGAAAAAGGGAAAAATGAGCGCGAAAATTGTATGCAAAAGGGGCGGCTATTCAAATTTTCTTCCCGTCGGAACGCTTTTTGGCAAAGGGTCGAATCCGATTTGAAACCCTACCGACGAACGGTATAATTATCAGCGAGGAAAAACGAAAGTCCTTCCGGGAACCGCGCGCGCAAGCGGACGGTTCCGATTAAAAAATTTATACGAACTCGACTCGTCCAACAACAGTTTTATGGTTCCAGGAGAAACATTTACCGCGATAGACATCGGCAGTTCCAAAATCAAGACGATCATCGGAACTTTTACCGAAGACAAGAAGCTCCGGGTCCTCGGAGTGGGGGTGGCGGCGTCCGGCGGCGTCCGGAAGGGCAACATTCTCGACATGGACGAATTTAAAAAGAACGTTGACGCCTCGCTTCTCGAAGCCGAGAAAATGACGGGTGAAGAAACCCGCAGCGTCTACCTCTGCGTCTCCGGCACCTCCATCGATTCCGTTGTCGGAACGGGAATCGTCGCCGTTCCCCACGGCGAGGTTTCCGAAGAGGACGTCTCCCGGGCGCTCGACATGTCCCAAAACGGGGTCGATCTCACGAATCGCGAGGTTCTCAAGGTCATTCCGGAATCCTTCGCCCTCGACAACGAGGCGGGAATCAAGAATCCGGTCGGCATGGCCGCGAAGAAGCTCGAAGTCCGGGCGCATATTTTCTCGGTAGGGGAGAACGTCCTTTGAAACATCAAGAAGGGCATCGCCGACGTGGGCGTCGATATTTACGACGTCTATCCCAACGTCATCTCCGCCCCCGAAGCGGTGCTTACCCGCCGCCAAAAGGAGCTTGGCGTCGTGGTCGTCGATATCGGCGCCTCGACTACCGACGTCGCCGTATACGAAGAGGGGACGCTCATTTTCGCCACCGTCATCCCGATGGGCGGCGAGCACGTCACTTCCGACGTCGCCATCGGCGCCCGCGTCTCCATCGATTTGGCCGAGAAGCTTAAAATCGAATACGGCGACCTCGCCTTTGCCAAGGAGGAAAAGGCCAAGGACGAAGACATTCAGCTTTCCAAGCTTTCCAAGACCGAAACCGCGACCGTTTCGAAGAAGTATCTCTCCGAAATCGTCCGCGCACGCTATGGCGAAATCTTCTATTTCATCAACGCCGAGTTGAAGAAGATCGGAAAGGATGGCATGCTTCCCGAGGGGGCGGTCATAACGGGCGGCGGCGCCAAGATGCGCGGCGTCGTCGAGCTCGCCAAGGAAATCTTCCGGCTTCCCGCGGCTGTCGGCATTCCCGAAGACAGCGATTTGATTTCCGGAACTTCCATCGGCGATCCGGTGTATGCCGGGGTTATCGGCACCCTCCTTCTCTCGCAGCGTTACGGATCCCATCGACACCGATTGAGGCTCAGCTTCTCGGTCGGAGGGTTCTGGAATTCGCTCAAGAACCTCTTTTCCAAACTCGTACCGTAATTATTTTTCTTTTTTTCCGCTCCCATATGGCCGCTCCGAAGAAAACCGACGACAAGTTGAAATCCCTCCTCCGCAACGATATGGGAGGATTTCATTCCCAAGTTGAGGAAATCAACGTCACCGATTACATCTCCCCCATCGCCAACATCAAGGTCGTCGGGGTCGGCGGGGGCGGCGTCAATGCCGTTAACCGCATGATCCAGTCGGGTCTTGAGGGCGTCGAATTCCTCGCCGTCAATACTGACGCTCAGGCGCTCTTTTCGTCCAAGGCGAACGTCCGGATCAATATCGGACGGGCTACCACCCGGGGACTCGGTGCCGGAGCGAATCCCCAAATCGGACAGAAGGCGGCCGAAGAGTCTTCCGAAGAACTCAAACAGGCCCTTGCCGGAGCGGACATGGTGTTTGTCACCTGTGGTCTCGGCGGAGGAACCGGAACCGGCGCGGCCCCGGTCATTGCCGAAATCGCCAAGGGACTCGGCGCCCTCGTCATCGGTGTCGTAACCAAGCCGTTCGGATTCGAAGGACAGCGCCGCAACGTCCAAGCTCTCGACGGATATGACCGCTTGAAGGAAAAGGTCGATACCCTCATTACCATTCCGAACGACAAGATTCTCTCCATCATCGATAAGAAGACCCCGCTTCTCGAGGCGTTCTCCATCGTTGACGAAGTATTGAATCAGGGCGTACAGGGCGTATCCGACCTCATCACCCTTCCGGGACTCATCAACGTGGACTTTGCCGACGTGAGGTCCGTTATGGAAAATGCCGGGTCCGCACTCATGGGCATCGGATACGGTTCCGGAGAAAACCGCGCCATCGAAGCGGCCCGCGCTGCCATCGATTCTCCGCTTCTCGAGCTTTCCATTGCCGGAGCGAAGGGGCTTCTCTTCAATATCACGGGCGGAACCGATCTCTCCATGTTCGAGGTTGACGAAGCGGCCCGCATCATTACCGAAGCTTGCGATCCCGAAGCGAACATCATCTTCGGCGCGACCATCAACGAGAACTATACCGGCGAAATTAAGATCACCGTCGTCGCTACCGGCTTCAACGAGGAAACCAATCAGCGTTACAGCGAGGCGCCGCGTCAGAGCGCAAGCCCGTTCCGTCCCCATCCGGTCGGACGCTCGACCGCTCCGCAACAGCAGTCGTTTCAGTCCCCGGCGTCTTCCCCGGCGTCTTCCCAAAGCGATCTCGACGTTCCGGCATTTCTCCGCAATAAGATGAAATAGCCTTCCGGCACTTGAGAAAACCCCTCCGGAAAAGGAGGGGTTTTCCTCTCTTCACGATCGAAATGGACGTTCAATCTTTTCTTTCATTCTTCCGCCGTCCGCGTACGGACGCTTCCAATAAAGCCTTCCGGAAAGCGTACTTTTTCGCATTTCCGCTTTTTCTCCTCTTTCTTGTCGAAACGGTTTCCCGCTCCGATTTTTGGGCGCTTTTCATTTTTGCGGGAGCGAATCCTTTCATTGCCGCATTTTCTTACGTTTGGATATTGGCGGTTCAAACCCTAGCCTTCTTCATTTTTGGAAGGGCGTCGTTTTTCGTTTCGTCACTCTCCGTTTCGATTCTCGCGGTTGCCCATGCCGAAAAACTTCGGACTCTTGCCGAACCGCTCTACGCTACCGACGTGCTTGCCCACGCATCGGCCCTTGGAACCCTTGCGGGATTTTCGGGAATCCCCCCGTCCTCCGCCGTTTTCGCTCCGGTACTTTTTGCCCTTTTCGTCTCATTTGTGGGATGGAGGCGCTTTCCGCCCTTTTCCTTTGCGGATTCCACCTCTTCCGATCGCGCTTTCCGCTTCGGTTGAATCGTAGTTTTTTCCGCTTTGAATTTCGCGGTTTTTTTCAATGCCTTCGGAACGCTTTCGATGATTCAAAAGGCCGTTTGACTGACTCCGGAAGAATATTCGTGGCGGCAAATCGAAAACTACGAACGCAACGGGTTTCTCGGAGGGTTTTTTACGAACCTCGGAAATTTCCACGTAAACAAACCGGAGGGGTATTCCGTTGACGCGGTAGAAAAGATGTCCGACGAATACCGTCATGCGACCTCGGCCTCAGGAACGAAACGTCCTAACGTGGTTTTCGTATTGAGCGAATCTTTCTGGGATCCGACCGCACTTCCCGGAGTTTCGTTCGAAAGGGATCCCGTTTCGAATTTTCGGGACATCCGCAAGTCCTTCGGGGGAGGGGAAATCGTTTCGCCCACGTTTTGAGGCAAGACGGCCTTGGTTGAATTCGAAATTCTTACGGGAAATTCGGTCGCATGGATTCCGAAGGGAAGCATTCCGTACCAGCAATATTTCCGACGCGACGTTCCCTCCATCGTTTGGGAATTTCGGAATGCCGGATATTCGACGACGGCAATCCATACCTACCATAAGAACTTTTTTAGCCGGATTCGCGCGTATCCGCTTCTCGGATTCGAGCGTTTTATCGGACTCGAAGACATGCCCGACGCCCAAACGAAAGGGAAATTCGTCTCCGACGCGACCCTTACCGATTATATTCTCGATGCCGTCGGTCGCGCCACTCCCGATGCCCCGGCGTTTGTGTTCGCCGTTTCAATGGAAAACCATTTCTCCTATGAAGGCGACAAATTTAACCGCCATGACATCGGAGTTCTTTCGTCCGCGCTCCCGGAAAACGACCTCCTCACGCTGAAAAACTACGTTCAAGGCGTCCACGATGCCGATACGGAGCTCCGAAGACTCATAACCGAACTCGAAAAGATTCCGGAACCTACCTACGTCGTATTTTTCGGCGACCATTTAGGAATTTTGGGCGACCGCTACCGGGTTTATGAAAAAACCGGATTCGTCCCGTCTTCCGACGATGCTCGGTGGAGCGCTTTTGACCGTCTGAAGATGCGGACTCCGCCGTTCGTTGCGTGGAATAACTTTTCGCATCCCGAACCATTTGAAGCGGACGAACGGATCCGCGCCCCATTTTTTTGAACCCGCTTCCTTCAAGGACTCGGCATTTCCCGGGTTTCGCCCTTTTTCCGTTTTCTCTCGGATGTGGAACCCTGTTTTTCGAATCCCGCTCCGGAACTCTCCGACGCCTTCGATCCAAAATCTTTTACGAAGCGGGGGAAGTCCTGCGCCTCCGCGATGCGGGAATGGGAAGCCTTCCAATACGCCAATCTTTTTGGACGATAGTTTTTCCTGGAAATTTCCCTTACTCCCATTGGCTTTCGGGAGGCTTCCGGATACAATCGCGTGCGTTTTACGAGATGGAGGCACGAAGGCGTCCGAGCGATTTCGACTCCATTATGAACGAGGACGCCTTCGTGCCTCCAATTCCATTCCCATACCGATTTTTTCCGAATGCCTTCCATCGTCGCTTTCGATCTCGAAACCACCGGGCTCGATCCGAAATCCGATGCCATTATCGAGATCGCGATGGTCCGCTTTGACGAAAACGGGACGGTCGAAGAGTTTTCGAGCCTCGTCAATCCCGGGGTTTCCATTTCCGAAGAAGTCGAGAACATTACCGGCATTTCCAATGCCGACGTCGCCGACGCCCCCGGATTTTGAGACATCCGGGAAAAAGTGGCGGCATTTTTTGGAAACGATCCGGTATTGGCCCATAATGCCGATTTCGATACGGCCTTCCTTTCGGCGTACGGACTCGATTTTTCCAACCGGACGGTCATCGATACGTTCAAGATCGCCCAGCTCGCTTTCCGAAACGAAAAGAGCTTGAACCTTTCCAATCTCGCGGACGCTTCCGGATACTTTCACGAATGAGCGCACCGCGCCTTGTCCGACGCCCGCGCAACGGTCGCGATCTATCGAGAGGCCTTACGGAGAATCGGGGAATCTTCGGGCGTCGAAAACCGCGCCTACCGTTTTTTACGCGACTATTCTTCGCCCCTTTCGTCCTTTCCCGTCACGGTTCGGATGGCGCTCGGAGAAGAAATGGAATCGACCGATGCGGCCGCGCTTTTCGCGCACACCGAATCGACTCTTTCGGAATACGCTCCTGATCCAGCGCCCGAGCGTCCTTTCGACGCTCCGGATCCGGTAACGATTTTGGAATCCAATTCCGGATTGGAAAAACGTCCCGAACAAGCCCGGATGGCCGGACTCGTGCGCGATGCCATCGCTGCGAAATCCCTTCTTGCCATCGAAGCCCCCACCGGAATCGGAAAGACTTTCGCGTACATGGTTCCGGCAGTGGCTTCGGCCATGATCGACGGCGCGAGAATCCACGTTTCGACCAATACCAAAACCCTCCAGGACCAAATCGCCTATAAGGACGTTCCGAAAATCCGCGACATCCTCGCTCCTTACGGACTTGCTTCGTTTCGTTTCGCCAAACTCAAGGGGCGTTCCAACTACGCGAGCCTTTTGAAATTGTCGGAATTTCCCGAGCGCGACGGTTTTTCCGACGAAGCCAAGCTCTTTTTTGCCAAAATAAACGTTCTTCTTTCCGAAAGCCGTACCGGCGAACTCGACGAGATTTCGTTTTACGGAAAGGACTACGAATTCCTTTCCGAAGTTCATTCCGGTGATGCCCGAGTGCTTTGGCCCGATAATCCGCATCGGAAAAAGGAACCGCTTTATGCCGCGAGGGAATCCGCAAAAGTCGCGGAAGTCGTGCTCGTGAACCATTCCCTCATGCTTACCGAACTTTCCGATGATGCTTCGGCTTCGTCCGGAAAAGTTTCCCGCATGATCGTTGACGAGGCTCACAATCTCGAATCGGCCGCCACCGACGCGCTCACCCGAACGATTGTGCTTGCGGACGTTGAAAAAGCGTTCTTCCGCATCGAAGCCCATATTCGAAGGCACAACCGTCAATCATGAGCCGAGAAATTCCTGTTCCCCGAAATGAAGGAAATTTCCGAATCTTTCGTGCTGTCATTCGGAATGGCGCTTGATTTTGCCGAAAGGTACGCCTTCGTAAAAAGCGGGGATTCCGCTTTTTCAAAGGGCGGATATGCCGCCGCACGGGGAACGGACGTGCTCGTTTGCGATGACTTTTTCACTTCCGAAGGAATTTCCGGAATGTCTTCGGTCGTATCGTCGGTTTTCGAAAAGTTCAAGGACCTTTCCGACCGACTTCGCTGCGCTCCGGAAAAACTTTCGGAAGCTTTTGACGCGCCGCTTTCCGAGCTTTCCGGATACGCGACGTTTCTCGAAGAATTTTTTTCGAGCTCCAGGCAGGACCTCATCAAGGTCGTTTCTTTCAAATGACCCGGAGAGTGCCGTCTTTCGACCGCTCCGCTCGACGTTTCCGGAATCTTAAAGGAGCGTCTTTGGAACAAGCTCGAATCGGTCGTGCTCACGTCGGCTACGCTGGCGGTCGGTGGGGAATTCGACTTCCTGAAAAAAACGCTCGGACTTACGGATTTTTCATTCTCCATTCTCGATTCCGACTTCGATTACCACTCGCAAGCGACCGTTTTTCTTCCCGACGACCTCTGAGACATCCGAAACGAATATGATCGTCGCCGCATAAACGCCTTCGTCGCGAGGGCCATCGTCGCCATGGGCGGACGGACGCTCTGCCTCTTCACGTCATTTTCAAGCATCAAGGAAGCGTACCTACAGATCAATCCGCTCTTAAAGAAAGAGGGGATCCACCTCCTTTCACAGGGGATGTCCGGAGGGAAGCATAAGATGATCGAGCAATTCAAGCGCACCGCGGATAGGAGCGTCCTTTTCGGAACTGACAGTTTCTGGGAGGGGGTGGATATTCCGGGAAAGGATCTGGAAATGCTGTTCATCCATAAGTTTCCTTTTGCGGTTCCGACCGATCCGGTCGTCATGGCGAGATCGAGGCTGTTTCGCGATCCGTTTTCCGAATATTCCGTCCCGCAAATGCTTTTGAAGCTCCGTCAGGGAATCGGACGCCTCATCCGGACCAAGGAGGACCGCGGGGTCGTCGTCATTCTCGACGGCCGGATAAATTCGTCTTGGTGAAGGGCCGTCCCCTGAGCGTTTCCTCCCAATATCCGCATCAAAAGGGGGGCGATGGATGCTTTTGCTGAACTACTTGAGAAAAAGCGCGAAAATTCGGTTTTACAAGCCTTGGAATCCGAAGGAAAAACCCCCTTCGCAAATTAATCGTGAACCAAGGCGTTAAAAACGCAAGACGAACCTTCCTCCGCCTTTTTGCAATCAAAAAAGGAACGTGCTATACTTGCGTCGGTACTCTTAATTCCGTGCCGAACGCGTATGGCATTTTTCCAAAATAAAAAAGACGGTCCGGAAGCTTCCGGACTTCCGTCTCCCGCCGCTTCCGGAAAGGACGGCGAAGCGCCGAAGGGCGAAGAAGCGACCCCCCTCGCCATAGGCGACGACATTTTCCAGGGACTCGGCGAAAACTTTTTCAAAGACGCCCAAACCGCGACGAACCAGGAATCAAAAAAGAAGGATCCCTACGAAATCGGGGCCAAGACTTTCGATATTGGAATGAAACTTGCCATCGTGCTCACGGTGCTTTTTTCCATTGATTCCACGGTCCGGAGCCAGGAAGAACCGGGCTTTTTGGAAAATCTGCCGGTATGCGACTATTTGGCCATGGGCATCGACGGCCACGTCAACGACGAATGCAAAACCCTCGTGCAAATCGCCGCGGACAAGGCCGAGGAAAAAAAACAGGTCGAAACGACCCTCGTAAACAATCTCCTCGTTCTCGTTCCGAAGCGTCTCGAGGCCGGAGACGCCCTCAACTCGCCCGAAGTCCAGTTCATCAAGGAGCGAACTGGAGATGCCCGGGTTTCGTTCGCCGCGGTCGTTGACGAATTTCAGTCCATCGTCTCGAAGTCCGATTACAAGGGCGAAGACATCGAATGTTCGAAGTTCGTCTTCAATGAAAGGGGGGAGCTTTCCGTTCGTTGCGAATTCTATGGGGACTCCCTCAATTCTTCGGCCTTCCGCGAATCGAGGTCTTCCCGCATGACGGCGCTTTCGTTTCTCGCAAGGCTCGAAAACAGCCCCTTCAAGGTGCTCAATTCTCCCAAAACGCTCGACATCCAAAAGTATTCCACCGCCGACGTCGGCATCCGTTCGACCTTCTCGACCGTTACAAAATTGCAGTTGAATCTCCGTTACGTACCGACCGTAACCGGTAACCGCCCGTAATATGAACCAGCAAACTCCCGTTATCGACGAAGAGAACTTCGCCATCCAAGAAAAGAAGCGGAAGGAACGCCTGACCCGATCCATGGTCCTCAACGGCTTCCTCATCCTTTTAATGACTGCGGTATCCGCAAGCTACGCGCTCCCGAAATACGAGGAGATTTGGCTTAAACAGGACGAAACGAACGGGCTCATCGCGAAGATCGAGACGCTGAAGAACGATGGAATGACTCCGTCGGAATTCGTTTCGGCCCTCGGCCGCGTGGCGGGAAAATCCGCGAAAAATCCCATCTTCGAAGACAAAGAAAAACTCTCCGAGGCCATGGAAAAGGATCCGCAATATTCCGGAACCTACTACGCTTGGCTCAACCAGGAAGTCGGAAAGGAATCGATGGATCGTTACGATCAGGTCATCGCCCAAAAGCGCGAGATACTCGGCAACATCATTCCGACGTTTACCGATTCGCTTCCCGGAGAAAATCTGGGCTTCGATCGCGATCGCATCACGGTGGCGACGTTCATCCGCCATATCGAGGAAAACATTTTCAAGCAATTCAAGGTTTCGGCCTTCACTCCGCTTGGAGTTGACCGGGTTTCTTTCGACAATTCCAAAACGTCCATCGTGAACATCGGCACCTTCAAAACCGATTTTTCCATCGAAGGCCAGAATTCCCAGATTATGAAGCTCGTCGAATACCTTCAGGATTCCGGGAAGGTAAAGGTTGAAAACGGAAAACTCGTCGCGCTCTATCCGACTTCGAAAAACAAGAAGGATCCGACCCTTTCGGACTTAAACAACCTCCTTATTACCATCGACACTCTGGACGCGGAGAAATCGTTTGCCAATCCGGAGGCGAAAAACACCGTCAAACTCGGACTTTCATTTTACGTAAAGGGGCGGACGTACGCTTCGCTCGTCGAAATCCGTTCGATGGTCGTCGAAAAGATCAAGAAGCTCAAGGAAGACGTGGACAAGCTTTCTAAGACCTGCTCCGGAAAGAAAAATCCCGTTTGTGACACGGATGCCGGAGTCTCGGCGGTATCGGCGACGAAAAATCTCGTCTCCGAAATCGGTTCCATTGACCAAAAGGCCCAAGAAATGTTGAAAACCGCAACCGTTTCGGATCTTTCGGCCGAATTCGACAAGGTTTTCGCGATCTACGCTTCGGTTCGAACCGTTGAAACCGGATACCTCAAGCAGAAGGCCATCCTCGAGAAGGCGGTGAAGAATTCGGCCGGAACGCCGGATTCCGGATCATCCAAAGCTCAGCAGTAACCGTTTTTCGAAATGCAAACGAATTCGTACATCGAGCGCCTGAAGGAGGAGATATACAAGGGTGACAACGCCCAGCAAATCTGCAACCTCATCATCAGCGCGGCCGTCTCCGTCCGGTCTTCCGACATCCACATCGAACCGTTGTCGAATTATGTCCGCATCCGTTACCGCGTGGACGGCGTGCTCGAAGAAATTCTTGAATACCAACAGTTTCTCCATCCTCAAATCGTTGCCCGCTATAAGATTTTGGCCAACCTCAAGATCGACGAGTCGCGCATGCCTCAGGACGGGCGCATTTCGGTAACCATCGACGAAAAACCTCTCGATCTTCGCGTTTCGACGCTCCCCACCGTTTCCGGCGAAAAGATCGTCATGCGCATCGTTGATAAATCCAAGAAGATTCCCGATCTCGACGTCCTTGGTATCGAAGGGCAGAACGGCGAAATCCTGAAACGCGCCATTTCGCTTCCGAACGGAATCATCCTCACTTCCGGCCCGACCGGCTCCGGTAAGTCCACGACCCTTTATTCGTGCCTTACCCGTCTGAACAAGCCCGATGTCAATATCATGACGCTCGAAGACCCGGTAGAAAACGTCATCGACGGGGTTAACCAGAGCCAGATGTTTCCGGATATCGGATACAATTTCGCTTCCGGCCTCCGCACGGCGCTCCGTCAGGATCCGGACATCATCATGGTCGGTGAAATCCGCGACCGGGAAACCATCAATATTGCCATTGAAGCCTCGCTTACGGGACACTTGGTACTCTCGACCATCCATACCAACTCGGCTGCCGAAACGATTACCCGCATCCTCAACATGGGCATTCCGGCATTTCTCCTTCCGGCATCGATGAACGCCATCATCGCCCAACGCCTCATTCGCCGCCTCTGTCCGCATTGCCGCAAGCCCGTGCCGGCCGAATCACTTCAACCACGCATGCAGGAATCGGTGAAAAGGGCGATTTCGCGGACGAACAAGAAAGAACTTGCCTCCCGCGTTCCCGCTGAAATTCTCCAAAACCCCAAATTCTACGAACCCGTCGGTTGCGAACACTGCGGCAATAGTGGATATTCGGGGCGGGCGGGAATCTATGAAATCATGGAAATCGGCCCCGAAATCAAGAAGCTCATTCTCGATAACGCCTCGGGCGTACAGATCAACGAAACGGCCATCGATGCCGGGATGATTTCCCTCGAACAGGACGGAATCATGAAGGCCCTCAACGGTCTCACGTCCCTCGACGAAGTTTACGCCGCCGCCAAGGAAGGTTAATCCCCCATGCCATGAATGCTCAAATGAACCAGGAAATCATCATCCAAGACGTCAAAAGCGACGGTCCGGACCAATCGGAGTCGGGCGGGCTTTTGGCGAAGTTCGAAAATTGGATGTTGAACCAGCAGCGGTTCAAGCTCAAACAGAAGGTCGTATTTTTCCGCTTGCTCGCCACGATGGCGAATGCCGGATTGCCGATCCTCAAATCGCTTTCGATTCTGGAACGCCAAGAAAAAAATCCGGTAGCGAAAACGTATTTCGGTCGCATGATCGCGGGCATTAAGTCCGGAAAGAACCTTTCGGCCACGCTTCGCGATTTCGAGGGAAATTTTACCGATGCCGAATGCTCCATCATCGAATCCGGAGAAAAAACCGGTAAGCTCAACGGGGCGCTGGTACAACTTGCCGACCAAGTCGAAAAGGTCGCCGACATTTCCATGAAATTGAAAGGCGCGCTCATCTATCCGGCGGGAATCATCATCGTCATGTTCATTTGTATCGGCGTGCTCATGACGCTCGTCGTACCCAAACTCGTCACGATTTTCGGCGAACGCGAAAAATTGCCGCCGATGACCCAATTCCTTCTCTCGGTCAGCGACGTGTTCGTGAATTATTGGTGGGCGATGGTCCTCTGTTTCGCCATCGTCGTAGCGTTTTTGAAGATTTGGAAAAACACTCCGGAAGGCCACTACCGTTTTGACATGGCGCTCCTCTACGTCCCCATCGTCGGTCCCATCGTCCGGAAGGTCGTGCTTTCAAAATTTTCCCGGGTCCTTTCCAATCTCCTTTCTTCCGGAATTTCCATCGTCGAATCGTTGCGCATCGTTTCGGAAGTCGTCGATCACGAAGTGTACCGTCAGCGCATCATGCTTCTTCGCGAAGATATTAAGAAGGGCGTGAAAATCGGCGAGGGGCTCGAGGAAGACGCGCTCTTCCCGGACATGCTCGTGCAGATGATCAAGGTTGGCGAAGAAACGGCCCGTCTCGATACCATCATCTTGAAGATCGCCGATTTTTACGATGCCGAAGTCGATTCGACCGTCAACGCGATCAATAAGACCATCGAACCGGTCATCATCGTCATCATGGCGGTCGTTGTCGGATTCATCGCGTTGGGGATTCTCCAACCGATCATGAACCTTTCCGAAATCATGGCGGGGTAGGGGACGAAACGAAAAAAGAGGGGGCATGCCCCCTCTTTTTCGTTTCGTGAGATCGTTTAGGCGATCATTTTCAATTCTCCGGCGGCCTTCCGGGCCGATTCGACGGATTCCCGTTCGGTATTTGCGCTGAGCTTCGCCCGCGCTTCGGCGCCCCGGGCGATTTCAGCGGTGCGACGCTCGGTTTCGAGTTCTTGCGCGGCTTTGAGAACGGCCTTGGAAAATTCGAGCTTGCGTGCGTGTTCGATATCTTCGGCCGTTTTTTTCTCGTCCTGCTTTCTCCGTTTGTCGTTTTCCGCGTCCCGGCCTTCTTGGGTTCCGCGGACGCCTTCGAGTTTTTCAACGAGGGAAAGATAGGCTTTTTCGAGGGCCTTCTTCCGATCATCGGCATTTCCGATGGACTTCGCCGCTTCAATCGATTTTTCGTATTCGGCCAAGTGGGGAGCGGACCATTCCGCAAATTCGTCCCTTTCGTTTTTTCCTCCGGATCATGCGTCGCTCCGCCGCGTCGAAAGGATTTCCGCATAGGCGCTCTTTCCGGCTTTCCGCATGAGGTCGAAAGTTCCTTCTTCCGATTCGGTCCGTTCCTTTCGGATGAGGGAATCCGCCTCTTCGATCCTTTTCTTTTCGAGGCGGAGTTCTTCTTCTCGGGATTCTTGCTTTTCGAGATTCATAATCGGTGCGGTTAGTTCGGTTCCATCATACCATGAACAGGACGAAAAGCCAAAAGCCAGGGAATCTTCGGGGGAATTCATCCGCCTCAAAAACCGGTCCGTCTAAAATACGACGACGAATTCGCCCTTTCTCGGTCGGGATTTGAGTTCGGCAACGCATTCCGCGGCAGTTCCGCGGAAGAATTCTTCGAACTTCTTCGTCAGTTCCCGAGCAATCACGACGGGATGGTCTCCGCCGAAGTTTTCGGCGATTTCCGCCACCGTCCTATCTATTCGGTGAACGCTCTCGTAGATGACAACGGTGTAATCTTTGTTCCGTAGCGATTCGAAGAGCGTCTTCCGCCCTTTTTTAATCGGAAGAAACCCAAGGAAGCGAAAATCGTGCGTATGCGCTCCGGAACATACGAGGGCTGAAAGTACCGCCGACGCTCCCGGAATGGGGGAGACCGGAATTCCTTCCGCAATGGCGGCTTTCACAAGCGCGTATGCCGGATCCGATATTCCCGGCGTTCCCGCATCCGAAATCAGGGCGCAGGTTTTGCCTTCTTTCAGCGCGTCGAGGATTTTATCGATCTTCGCGACGCCGGAATGCGAATGGAAAGACAACATCGGACGGTCAATGCCGTAGTGCTTGGTGAGGATGCCCGAAGTGCGGGTATCCTCACAGGCAATGAAATCGGCCTCTTTCAAGACGCGCACGCCGCGGTACGTCATGTCTTCGAGATTGCCGATAGGAGTCGAGACGAGGTAGAGCATGCTATTTAGAGTCCGAGTTTGTCACGGATCACATTCATCTCGTAGTAGAGGTTCTGGTCCTTTTTCAAGACCGTCTCGAGCTTGCGGCACGAGTAGAGAATGGCTGAATGGTTGCGACCGGAGAAGATGTTCCCGATGCGTTCGTAGGTGAAGTGCATCTTATTTTTCAGGAGGTACATGGCCACCTGGCGGGGAATCATGTTTTCTTTGCGGCGATCCTCGCCCACGAGGGTCTTTTTTTCGATGCCGAAGTGCCCGGCGACGGCGTCAAGCAGTTCGTCGTAGCTTCGCGCTACCCGGCGTTGGAGGTTCCGGTTTCCGATGGCATCGTTCGTAACCCCGAGTTTTTGAAAGCGGGAAGAGACGTTCTCAAGCGTCGGCGGCTTGCCATGGAGTTCGTATTCGGCGATGATCTGATTGAGAATGCCTTCGATTTCGCGGACGTTGGAACTCGCGTTGTACGCGATGAATTCCGCGACTTCCTGTGGGAGGATGAATTCGCGCGAGCGGGCTTTTTCCTGAAGAATGGCCAAACGGGTTTCGAAATCCGGCGCCCCGACATCCACGATGATACCCCATTCGAAGCGCGACTTGAGGCGCGGTTCGATTTCGGTGAGTTCCTTCGGCGGACGGTCTCCGGAGAGAACGATTTGCCGGCCGGATTCGTGCATCAGGTTGAAGATGTTGTAGAGCTCTTCCTGAGTACGCTCTTTCTTCGCGAGGAATTGGACGTCGTCAATGACGAGCACGTCGATGTTGCGGTATTTTTCCCGCATCTTATCGACGGTGCGCTTCTTGATGCTGTTGACGTAGTCGGTAAGGAACCGGTCGGCCGTGGTGTAAATGACCTTCTTGTCCTTGAAACGCGCCTTGATGGTGTTTCCGATGCCTTGGAGGAGGTGGGTCTTTCCAAGTCCTACGTCGCCGTAGATGTAGAGGGGGTTGTACGCGGAGCCCGGGCGGCGCGAAACGGCGTCGGCAGCAGCATAGGCGAGCTGGTTGGACGGTCCGACGATGAAGTTTTCGAGACGGTATTTCTCGTTCATCATGCGGACGTTGATTCCGCCCATTTCCTCCTCTTCCTTGGCGACGGAAGCCTCTTCCTCCTTTTTCTTGAGGGAGAAAAACTCCTTGTATTCCTTCAAACAGTCGATTACCGCGGCATTGGAGGGATTGTCGATGTCGGAATCCACCGAGAATTCGACGCTCTCGACCTCGGGGAGTACGCCCGAAACCGCCTCTGCGATCTCGTGCTTGAACTTGTGGGCGAGATTGTCCCGGGCAAAACTTGAGACGACGCCGAAAACGACTTTTCCATCGGCGTACGAGAGGAGCGACAGCTTCTTGAAGTACGTAAGGAAATCCTGTTTCTTTACATTACCGGCAATCGCCCGCACGATTTTCCGAAGATGTTCTGCGCTGGGGGGAGTCATTCTGGTTCGAATTCCGATGAAGGGTTCCGTGCCGGGGGTCCCGGCCTTGGAAGATGTGACATATTTACCCGGAGCCGGTCCGGAGTCAAAAGAAAAAAACGCCTTGACACCTAAAAACGTACACATTTTTTGTACGCTTTTCCGGTGGCTTGGCAAGGGGGAGCGAAATCCTCGGTTTTTCGTGTTCGGTTGAGAAAAGTCCCCTCGCTTTCAAAAGGAAAGCGAGGGGACTTTTTGACAATGAATTTAGGCCTTGATTTCTTTGAGGCGAGCCGCCTTTCCGCGGAGGTTGCGGATGAAGGAAATGTACTTGCGGCGAACCTTGAAAGAACGAAGAACCTCGATCTTGGAAACGCCCGGGGAGTGGATGGCGAAAATCTTTTCGATTCCAATGCCGTCAACGTCCTTGCGAACGGTGATGGTCTTTTCAAGGGGGCTTGCGCCTTTGGTTCGGATGACGAGCCCGCGGAATTTTTGAATGCGGGACTTTTCTCCTTCCTTGATGATTTGGTGCACTTCGACTTCCATGCCGGTGCGGACCTGCGGAACGTCGGCCTTGATGAATTCGGCCTGAATTTCGCGAATGAGGGCTGCGTTCGCCATTTTCTCACGAGGGTTACGGGATGGATACGGAAAAGCTCGTACCCGAAAAATACCGGCTTACTATATGGAAAGGCGAGGGGGAGTCAAATTTATTTCGAGATTGCCGAAAGCATTTTCGAAAAGGCTTCCCGATCGATCTCCACTTCCCTTAAGAGCGCCATTCCAAGCTCGAGGTTGACGAGTTTCGCGAGCTTCGTTTTTTCTTCGGATTCCGGCATCCGTTCATACCTTGCTTCAAAGGATTCGGCATGCTTCCGAAATTCCGGATACTTTTGGAGGAAGCGCTGCCAATTAGGGGAATCGGTTTCGAGTCGTGACATCGTGGCGGGAGTTTTTTGGGTATTTGAGATCGGCTTTCGGCCTGAACTACAGGAATGCGGACAAGGGATCTTCGAGTTTTCGTGGAATTTCCCCTTCGGGTTTTTCGCAAACCGGCGGACGTCCGGCATTCCGCATGACTTCGAGCTTGCGTTTGCGATCGTATTCCTCGGCTCAGGCGAGGTTCGATTGGAATGTTGCTTCTGTTTCCTCGGCCCTGCTCCGCGCTTCTTCGGCCCGGAGTTCGGCTTCTGAAACGAGCCTCTCTATTCGTTCGAACGCGTTCGCGATGTTGCGTCGCCGTTCTTCGTCGGCATAGTGCTTGATTTCGAGGAGCTTGTCTAGATATTTCGGCCAATGGTCGAGGATTTCGACCTGCCGTTCCGGAAGGAGCGCCGAAAAAATGCGCTCCAAATTAAAGCGTTCCTGTTCGGTCAGTCAGGATTCCTTGAGGTAGAGCGAAAACTTGAAATTTCCCGGGGCGGACATGATCTTCCGTTAGCTGATGGCTCCCGAAAGCAGGAGATCGACGGTCTTATAAAAATCAACCCCGATTTTCTGGTTGTCGCGCTCGGCTTGAAGGATGACGAGCTCGATTTCTTTGGAAACCGCTTCACGTTCGGCGGAATTTTTCAGCGCGTCGATCCTCGAACAAAGCGATGTGAGCGCTTCCCTGAAGGCGGGATCGGAGTTTTTTTCTCCGAGCGAAAGGAGTTTCTCCTTGGTTTTCTCGGTTGCGGAAACGGAAGTTTCGGTTTCGGATTCGACGGGAATCCTTCCTCGTTCGACGTTCATGGGCGGGTTCGTAAAAGAATTTCGGACAGTATAGGCCCAATCGAAAAGATTTCCAATCCTTGCGCGTTTGCGTATCGTATCGGCATGAAACGCAACTACGTAAAAATCGGCGTTGACGAGGCCGGGCGTTGACCGTGGTTTTGACCGGTCGTCGCGGCGGCATTGGCTTTCAATCCGAA
Source organism: Candidatus Altimarinota bacterium (assembly GCA_024709505.1). Lineage (GTDB taxonomy): Bacteria > Patescibacteriota > Gracilibacteria > BD1-5 > UBA2023 > JANJWP01. The sequence continues at coordinate 53,775 of JANJWP010000005.1, forward strand.
CTCTCCCGTTCCGGAAGGGCTTTTTTCGTCGCTCAAAGACAGCAAGGCCCTTTCGCCGAAGGTCCGGGAAGGGATATTCCACCAACTCGTCGCCTTGGCTTCTTCGGAAAATCCGTCGGTATTTTTCGGGGTTGGAACATGCGACAATTTCCTCATTGACGAAATCGGCATTAAAAAGGCCAACCGCGAGGCGATGCGCCGAGCGCTCGAAGAAATCGTTCGGAAACTCCCGGGGGAACTTGAAATCAACGCCGTCGTCATCGACGGAAACGACGGTTACCAATTCCAGGAAACCGTCGGCCGCGAAGCGGTTTCGGTCGTTCGGGGCGACGCCAAGATCCCCGAAATCTCGGGCGCTTCCATCATTGCCAAGACGTTCCGGGACAAACTCGTTGACGCATACGCCCCGCTCTATCCGCACCTCGGCCTTGAAACCCACAAGGGATACGGCGTAAAAAAACATGCCGACGCCCTTTGCGATCCATCCAAAGTGACCTGAGCGCACCGAAAAAGCTATGCGCCCGTACAAGCCGCCCTCTCCCGGAAACCCAAACTTCTTTTGCACGTTTGCTGCGGCCCGGACGCAACGGTTCCCATCATGGATCTCAAGGACCAATACGACCTCCTTTGTTTTTGGTACGACCCCAACATCCAGCCGAAAGACGAATACGACCGACGTCTCGAAGCTTTCAAAAAGGTTTGCGAAATCGAAGGCGTTCCATTTATCGAAGGCGACTACGACGTGGCGGAATTCCTTTCGGAAATCCGAGGGCTCGAACATACGCCCGAAAAAGGCGAAAAATGTTCCAAATGCTATGACATGCGCCTTCGGAAGACCGCCGAACTCGCGGAGTCCCTCGGAATCCGACGGTTTTCTTCGACGTTGAACAATTCGCCCCACAAAGACCTTTCGAAAATGTTTTCCTTGGGCGAAAAAAACGCCCTCGAACGGAATCTCGAATTCCTGAAGATCGCCTTCCGCAAGAACGGGGGATTCGATCGGAGCGTCCAATACACCAAGAAGCACGGGATATACCGTCAAAATTATTGCGGATGCGTTTTTTCCGAAACGTTTCCCAAGCCCGGAGCGGAAATTCCGGAAGGGGAGTGGCGGGGATAGCCGCCATCGCCCGTTGCCTCGCCCAGTTTCCCCCTTTGGAATCTTGACATTGGTATTGTATTGCCTATAAGGCTTTGGAAACGCAGGTGGGATTTTTCCGTTCCAACCCTTGGTAAAGAATCCATACCAAAAACGACTCCCCCCGCTTGAAACGAGCGGACTTTCCGGCGTTTTCGGTAAATGCCGCGCCTTCCTTTTCCTTCCATGATAAAACACGTTCCCGTTCCATTCGACCGTTATGGTTCCGATGACTATTTCCGCGTAGCGGAAGGTCTCGCGAACCTATCGGAAAAGCCTTTCCGGGGTTCTTTGGTCGAAAAGGAAATCGAAACCGGAATCCGCTATTTCGTGAGAAAATACGGCCTCAAAATTTCGGAAATCTTCGATTTCGACACCGTGATCGCACGGGTCGAGGCGCGTTCGGAGGAATCTGAAAACGGCCTTTCGGATTTGGGGTTCCTTGTTAAATTCCGAGCGCGCTCCCTTTCTCAAGGGTCCGCGTCCATCAAAGACGTCCTCCAAAACGAATTTGAAGCGCTTCTTCGCGAAGGGCCGCTCGCGTATTTTTCGTGGGCGTGTCCGAGGGAGAAAACGGTTCTCGCCGCAAGCGCCAATGCCGAGCGCGTTTTCGGGCGGGCGCCCGAATCCTTTTCGGCCGGCAGTACCGAATATTTCGAGCTCATCCATCCTGACGACGTGGAAACGGTGAAAAATGACCTCTCCGAATTTCTCCGTTCCCGGTCTGGCGAATTCGATCTCCACTACCGCATCGTGCAGCCTTCTTGACAGGTTCGTTTCGTCCGCGACCATACGCGCGTCATTTACGACGAAGACGGCGAGATGCTCCAATCCTACGGATTCGTCCTTGACGTGACCGACCGCGAAGAATCCCGTTTCGTCATGGACGAATACGTTCGGGCCATAGACCAAAGCGCCATCGTTCAAATCGTTGATCGGGAGGGGATGGTCGTGTACGTGAACGACCTGTATCGGAAAGTTTCGGGAGACACCCGGGAAATCGTCGGCAAGCCCGTTCGGATTCTTGGGGGACGCAAATACCACGACCAAGAATTTTGGGAAAACCTTTGGTCAACCGTTTTGGAAGGAAAGATATGGAGCGGCGTCGTTCAGAACCCGCTTCCGAGAGACCCTTCGGAAAGCTATTATGCTTACACCACCATCACGCCCGCTTGCAATGCCCGGGGAGAATACGACCGTTTTATCGCCATCAAGTTCGACGTGACGCGGTTGAAGGAGGTGGAATCGGCACTCCGTGAAGCCAATGCCCGCTTTGAGAAAATCATCGACTCGACTTCGCAGGGGTTTTGGTCCCTCGATCGGGATTTGCGCATTTCGGAGGTGAATTCCTCGCTTTGCCGGATGCTTTGATATTCTCGCGAAGAGCTTTTAGGAAAGGATCTCCGCGAACTTTTCGACGAAAAGAATCGCGAAATCCTGGAAGCCCAGGCGAAAAACGTCGCGACGACCGATCATCGAAAGTACGATCTCGAGATTCTCCGCAAGGATGGAGCTTCGCTCCCCATCATGATCAATGCCACGAGTCTTCGCGCCGAAGACGGAACGTTTTCCGAGGCGGTAGCTTTCGTCACCGATTCGACGGAAGCCAAGGCCTTCCAAACGCGGCTGTATTTGGCCTCGATTACCGACGAACTCACCCAAACCGGAAATCGGCGACACTTCGACAAGGAACTCGCCCTCGCATTCGACGATTTGGTTCATTGGCGAATTCCCAATCTTTCCCTCATCGTCCTCGATCTCGACAATTTCAAGCGGATTAACGACAGTTTTGGGCACGATAACGGGGACAAAGTGCTCCGTTTCATCGGAAACAAGCTCGGCTCGCTTTCGAATTCGAAGTTTTCGGTCTTCCGCCTCGGAGGCGAGGAGTTCGGAATTCTCGGGAAGGGGATATCGCTCGATTTAATGCGCGAAGTGGCCGAGAGCCTTCGTAAGGACATCCAGCGTTCGCCGGTAGATATCGGGGCACAACATCCTTTGCGGATCAGCATCAGCGCATGAGTCGCCTCGCTCGATTCGGCCCAAGCGACTGAACATGCCCCAGTAGACCTCTACCGCTCTGCGGACGCGCTCCTATACCTTGCGAAAAATAGCGGGAGGAACAACGTCAAAGCCCAGACGATCATGTAACGAAAAAGAGCGCTTAGGAGCGCCCTTTTTCGATTTCGGCAAGAAGCTCTTTCGCCATGTCCACGAGACGCTTTTGGTAGAGCGCTTCCCATTTGGCGACATCTTTCGCTTCTTCGTTGGAAACCGCTTCCAGCGAATCGAGGCTCGCGAAATAGCGGGCGATTTCTTCGTCTTCTCCCGCGTCGAGAAAAACCGAATGACAGGCCGCGCATTGGTCCACGTGTACCTTGGAAAGGGCGTATTCGGTTTCCGTCATCGTCGCGCCGCATTTTGGGCATTTGAGGGGTTCGGTACGATCTGGACGATTGTCCCCATAGGAAAACGATTCGAATTTTTCCTTCGCCGGCATCGAGAGTAGCACGGACATTTCATCGAATTCGAAAAACATTCCGTGGCATTTTTCACAAACGTCGATATGCCGATTGCCGACGGGAATGGCGACGAATTCTCCGTCGCACGAGGGGCAGCGCCTTTCGTTTAAAGCCATGTCGGGAAAACGTTGGGTTTAATAAGGGGTTTTGGATCGCAAAGAAGGGGAGTGGTGCGTGGCTGGTTGGGTTCATCATAGCGCATCCCGTGCGAAAAAGAAACGATTCCCGTTGAAATTTTTCGCCTTTCCCGTATCCTTTGGGTCGTAAGGTCGTTTCGCGTTTCGAAAAACGTCCGGTTTGGCACCCGGGACGGAAACGTAAAAAGACCGAGAGAGCCGCACTTCACGCGGAACTCGGGTGGAACCGCTCCGAAACGTCGGAGTCCCGAGGCCCGGACGCCGTCCGAGGGCCTCTTTCTTTTTTTCGAGAGGGCGTCCGAGACGGATTCGGGCGGATTTTTTTTCGCGAATTTTTCGCGAATATCCTCTCACCCCTTTTCGTATGGAAATGAAAGATCTGGTTTCTTTCGCAGTAGCGAAAGGCTTCGTTTACCAGGGTTCCGAGATTTACGGCGGCCTCGCGAACGCTTGGGATTACGGCCCGAACGGTGCGCTTTTGAAGGAAAACCTTAAAAACCTCTGGATCAAGCATTTCGTCCAGAAGCGCTCCGACATGGTGCTTTTGGATGCGGCGATCCTCATGAATCCCCAGACCTGGGTGACTTCCGGCCACGTCGGAGGGTTTTCCGATCCGCTCATGGATTGCAAATCCTGTAAGCAGCGCCTTCGCGCCGACAAGCTCGTCGAAGAATACGTCGAAGCCACCGGAGACGCCGAGATGCCCGCCGAGTGGGCAGGGGAGTCCACTCCCGCCGCCAATCTTACGGCCTACATCGCCAAGAAGGGGATCAAGTGTCCCAATTGCGGCGGAACCGATTTCAGCGACATCAAGAAGTTCAACCTCATGTTTAAGACGTTCCAGGGCGTTACCGAGGATTCCACCGCGACGGTGTACCTCCGTCCCGAAACCGCCCAGGGAATTTTCGTAAACTTTTCCAACGTCGTCCGGACTTCGCGCAAAAAGGTTCCTTTCGGTATCGCGCAGGTAGGAAAAGCGTTCCGCAACGAAATCACTCCCAAGAACTTCATTTTCCGCACCCGCGAGTTCGAACAGATGGAAATCGAATTCTTCTGCGAGCCCGAATCGATCGCTCCGGGCAAGCATCTCGAATGGCACGAAGCATGGAAGACCGTCTGCTGGAATTTCCTCACTAAGACGGTCGGGCTTAAAGAAGATCTGATGCGCTTCCGCAACCACGGACCGGACGAACTGTCGTTCTATTCGGCCGCGACGACCGATATCGAATTCTATTTCCCCTTCGGCTGGGGCGAACTGTGGGGAATCGCCGACCGTACCGACTACGACCTTTCGGCCCACATGAAGGAATCCAAAGCCGACCTCGCGTATTTCGATCCGTTTACCAACCAGAAATACGTTCCGTTCGTCATCGAACCGTCGCTCGGATTGAACCGCCTCATGCTCGTAACGCTCATTTCGGCCTACGACGAAGTCGATTCCGGCGAAGGAAAGCGCGTCGTACTGCGCTTCAAACCCGAAGTGGCTCCGGTAAAGGTGGCCGTCCTTCCGCTCGTGAAAAAGCTCTCCGAAGAAGCCAAAAAGGTCTACGACCTCCTTTCCGACCACTTCGTCTGCGAATACGACGACGCCGGAGCCATCGGCAAGCGGTACTACCGGATGGACGAAATCGGCGTTCCGTTCTCGATCTGCGTCGATTCCGAAAACTTCGAAGCCGGCCAGGTGACCGTCCGCGACCGCGACACCGGACTTCAGGAAACGGTGAAAATGGACGATCTCGTCGAATACTTCCGAAAGAAGGGGTGCTAATTCGCGCATTTCCCGAAATCCCCCCGCACAAGGCGAGGGGATTTTCAATGACAATGGCTCCCCGAACAGGATTCGTTCCTCTCGTCCTCGGCTCCGCCTCGGCCGCTCGGAACGCCTTGCCTACGGAGCCAAATCGTTGGCTCCGTACCGAATCGCCGCAAGCGGACGATCCGGAAGGCTGCGGTTTCGAATCCCGTTCTTCTCGCACCCATGTTGAAAAACGAAAAAGGCCCCGTTCTTGCGAACGAGACCTTTTCTGTTTTTCAATGGCTCCCCGAACAGGATTCGAACCTGTGACCCACCGGTTAACAGCCGGTTGCTCTACCGCTGAGCTATCGAGGAATACGGCATCTTCTTTCGAAGCGGGCGCATACTAAAGAAAATGCCAAGCAAGTCAAAATTTTTTGCGGGCGTTTTTTCCACGTCTCCGCCCATGCATCCATCTACGACGGGGGAGGGGATTCGATTTTTGAAAAAAATATGTTCAAAAATACCCGCTTCCGTCCGTATCCGGTGCGAAAAACCCCATAAAACACCCGTTTTTTGAAAAATACCGTTTCCGCATCCCAAAGCCAAAAAATCAGGTAAATATCCGGTTTTTCCCTTCCTGTTCAGACGAAACCCCATAAAAATCATTTGCGTCCCCTTTTTTCCGCGTATAATCGGTTCGGTTATATCTCTAACCTCATAACCGCATATGAAGAAGCAGGATTTCATCAAGGAGGTCTCCGCTAAGGCAGGTCTCAGCCAAGACGCCGTTACCAAGTCGCTCAACACCATGATCGACGTTATTACCGCTCAGCTCAAGAAGGGCGGAGAAGTTAACGTTACTGGTTTCGGTGCGTTCAAGGTTTCCCAGCGCGCTGCTCGCAATGGTGTTAACCCGAAGACTCGCCAGAAGATCACCATCAAGGCAATGAAGTCCCCGGTTTTCCGCGCGGGCAAAACCCTCAAGGAAGCCGTTCGCTAATTCACGCGATAGGAAGAGGGCCCCGCAAGGGGCTTTTCTTTTGCTTTTTTGACTTTCCCTTCGCATTGCGATACACTTAGGGCAAGTGTTTCCTTACGCTTCGGAATGGACTCAGGGCTCCAGGTTGACATCTCGCAACTCGAATATCAGGATCTCCTCGATTTCGCGAACCGGAACATTCCCAATCCCGGGGAGTTCGACCTTTACCTTACCTTCCAGGCGGATTACGGGCAATCCAAGATGATTCGTGATCTCATCCTCTTCCTTTTCGAGCGCAATTCCATCGAGGTTCCCTGGAAAAACCGCTTCGCCCTCATTTCCGACGAACTCGTCAACAATTCCATCGAATACGGCAGCATGCCCTTGGATAAGAACGGCTTCTTCATCGGATTCAAAACCGAATGAACCAAACTCAACGTCGTACTTGAGGTGCGGGATACCGGCCGCGGACTCGAAGCCAAGAGCAGCAAAGAAATGGAAGAACTTCGCAAGCTCAAAGAAATCCAAGGATTCGACGGCTATCTCTGAAAACGTGGCCGCGGACTCTTTCAAATGATTACCAAACTCGTTGACGAACTCTATTTCCGAGACAACGATGACGGATGACTTACCGTTGGAATACGGAAAACCCTCGAAAAACAGTCCGTCTCCGCGTAAGGCTCTGAAATTATGGAATAAGAAAACCCCCGGTCTTCCGGGGGTTTTCTTATTGTTCCTTCATCCGTTTGGAGAAGATGATCTTTTCAACGGGGAATTTCCGCCCCTCAATAACGATTACGGGGCTGAAGCTTTCGTCGTCGAATCCTTCGAAGTACGAATCGCGGATCTTAATGCCGTCGTCACGTTCAATCGCCGAGAGGATTTTACGAATCACCCCGAGCTTGTCGAGCACGTCGTAGACGCGGGCGACGGCCTCGGGATTCGACATTTCGGTCATGCGGACGATTTGTTGGAGGCGGACTCCGCTTACCTCGAACGTTTCGGAATCCTTTCGGACGATTTTCGGATGGTCGTCGGCATCTTTTCGTCCGGTCAGGTCGTAGGTTTTCCGCTTTTCCGCCATTATCGCGTCGGCGGCGGCCTCTTCATCGTCGGCGGTTTCCAAAAATTTCCGCCGACCCATCGCGCGCTCGATGAGATGGTCCTTCACTTCCTCGACCCCGATCATCGCCCCTGCCGACATGGCGAACACCCTCTTTCCGGGGAGTTCGGTTTTCGCTTGCTTCAGGAGTTCGGCCAAGTCTTCGTTCGAAACGAGATCCGTCTTTGAAAGGACGACCGTTTCGTCTTTCGACGCGATTTCCGGGGAGAACGTTTCGAGTTCTTTCCGGATGTCGCGGTAGTTTTGCCAGACCGATTCGAGCTGGCTCGCGTCCAAGAGGTGCAAAAGCATTTCGGTACGCTCGATGTGCTTGAGGAAGCGGATTCCGAGCCCTTTGCCTTCGGAGGCTCCGGGAATGAGTCCCGGAACGTCTTCGAGAACGAGCGATTTTCCCTTGTGTTCCATGACTCCGAGGTTTGGAACCAGGGTCGTGAACGGATAGTCGGCAATTTTCGGTCGCACGCTCGTTACGGCTTGGATGAAGGTCGATTTTCCGGCGTTGGGCAACCCTACGATGCCGATGTCGGCAACGAGCTTGAGTTCCATTTTCACCTTTCGGACTTCTCCGGCATCGCCGAGTTCGGCGAATTTCGGAGCCTGTCTCGTCGAGGTGGCGAAGTGGGCGTTTCCAAACCCGCCGCGTCCGCCAAGACAAAGAACGTATTCCGCCCCGTCGGAATCGAGGTCGGCGACGAGTTCTCCGGTTTCCGCATCGGTGACGACGGTGCCGACCGGGATTTCAACGATGCGGTCGTTGCCGCTCGCCCCCTGCATTTCTTTGGTGGCGCCGTTTTGTCCGTTTTCGGCCGAAACGACTTTGGTATGGCGAAAATCCGAAAGCGTGTTTTCATTTTCGGTCGCGCGGAGCACGACGTCGCCTCCGCGTCCGCCGTTTCCTCCGTAGGGACCTCCGTTCGGAATGTATTTCTCGCGTCTCCAAGAAACGCTGCCGTCACCGCCTTTTCCGGCTTTGAAGGTGACGACGACTTCGTCGATGAACATGATTCAAAAAAGAAAGGCGCGTGAACGGCGCCAAGATACGTCCGAGAGTGTACCCGTTCCCGCACGATTTTCAAATTCGATTTGGCATTCCGGCCTTTTCCGATATATTTCCCCCGTTCTTTTTGAAAGGAGCCCGGGCTTTCTCCGGCTCCGGTACCTAATTTCAAACCATCATGGCAAAGGGAAAGCGCACCTACATGTCCTGCATCTCGACCGAATCGGGCATCATGGGATACATCACCACCGTTCAGAAGAAGAATTTCGCGGCCGGCGAAAAACTCGAACTCCGCAAATACGATAAAAAGCTCCGCAAACACGTCGTTTTCAAGCTTAAGGAAACCAAGCACTAGTCGTTCGTTTCAAAGCGGCAGAAAACCCCCGGTTCGTCCGGGGGTTTTCTTAAGGCATCTCGAGCTTTTAAAAGACTGCCGCGAAAAATTATGCCGCGGCTTTGAATTGGGAATCGTTGGCCGGTTCGGTGCCGTCCAAGATGGCGCCGATGTTGCTTGCGGTTTCCGCCTTGAGGACGACCAATGATTCGCGGTATCGAATTCCGCGATCCTTTACCATGGTTTCGACCCGAAGGGAATCGAGTTGCCCACGGACGGTTCCGTAATTTTCCGCGAGGGCGAAGGCGATTTCCTTCCGCACTTTCGCATCGCCTTTGACTGCTTCCACGTATTCGGCGGGAAGGTCGTAGTTTGCGGCCACGCGTTCGAAGAACGCGTCAACGGAACCCATCTTGTCGAGCTGTTCGGCGGTTTGTGCGCGGAGATCTTCTTGATTGGGGGAGCCGAAGTGGCTTTCGAGAACATTGCTTGCCATGGGAAAAATGGGATGGATATTGGTTTTTCTTTTACCCGACGTTAGGGGGTTCGGTTTTGGGATTTTTTGAATTCTTCGAGGTCATTCCGGACGTTTCTCGCGACGATTTCATGATTGTGGGCCGAGAGGTCTTGGGCAAGTCACGATACGGCGTTCGCAAGAAGGAGGCATTTTTGTTCCTCCACGGCTTCACGGTTGCGCTTGATGCGCTCCGCGATTTTCGGCCAGTCCGCTAGGATGGTTATCCGGCGTTCTTCCGTAAGGCAGGCGAATATCCGCTCCACTTCCGGACGGTCGTCCTCGTGGATGGCGGAAATTTCCATGAGCCGGATGAGTTCGGTGTTCGGCATCGGGAGGAATTCTTGATACGTGGTTCCGTCGTCGTTTCCGCGACTTTTCCATACTACCATACCGCCCCAGGCGTTGCCAATATTTTCCCGCATTCTCCCTTGACGGTTTTGCGAAGAAGAGGGGAAGTTAACTTCCGAGCACCTGCAGCACCTCTTCGAGGCTCACTTCCCCCAAAACGGCCTTTAGGAGCGCGTCGTCCCCCATGGTTACCATTCCGTCGCCTATCGCCTGAATTTCGAGCTGGGTCTTCGATGCCCGGGCAAGCACGAGCTTTTCGAGATTTTCGGTCATTTCAAGGACTTCGAAAAATCCGGTCCGTCCCTTGTGGCCTTTGTGTCCGCATTTTTCGCATCCGTCTGGATTTGCCCGGTACAACACGAAGTTTTCCTTGTCGCTCATGTATTTTCCAATCCTCGAAACGATCTTTTTCTTGACGACTTCTTCCGGTTTGTAGGCGATTTTGCAGTGGGGGCAGAGTTTTCGGGCGAGACGCTGAGAGATGATGAGCTTGAGGGAGGAAACAACCAAAAGCGGGTCGATGCCCAAATTCGTGAGGCGCTGGAGCGTGTTGGAAGTGGAATTGGCGTGGATGGTCGAAAAGACCAAATGCCCCGTAATCGAGGCTTCGACGGCGAGATGCGCCGTTTCGGAATCGCGGATTTCCCCGACCATGATGATATCGGGATCTTGGCGCAGAAGAGCCCGAAGACCGTCAGCGAAAGAAAATCCTATTTGCGGATTGATCTGCGTATGGTTGACTCCGGGAATCCGGTACTCCACCGGATCTTCGAGGGTCGAAATGTTGGCGTCTTCGGGGTCGAACGAAGAAAGCATCGAATAGAGCGTAGTCGATTTTCCTGATCCGGTCGGTCAGACGACCAGTATGAGGCCGTAGCTCGACTTCAAGTGCCCCTTGATTTTGACCATGTTCATCGGGAGCATCCCGATGGAACGGAGATCGAGGCTTTCAGCCTCTTTTTTCAAAAGTCGGACGACGATTTTTTCGCCGTAAATGGTGGGGATGACGCTCACGCGCATGTCCACTTCCTTTCCATTCGATTCTTCCCGGAAACTCGCTTTCCCGTCTTGGGGGAGGCGGGTTTCGTCGATTTTCAGCCCCGCAAGGATCTTGATTCGCGCGACGATGGCGGATTTTTGATTTTCTTCGGCCGACGCGAGTTCGCCAAAATGTCCGTCCACGCGGACTCGAACGTGCATGACGTGTTCCCGGGGTTCGAAATGGATGTCGGAAGCGCCCATGGCCACGGCCCTTGAGAATGCCTCCTCGACGAACCGGACGCCAGAAAAGCCCGAAATGCCGGTTTCGGCCGGCGCTCCGATGGAGGACGACGCCATCAGATCGTCGGCGTCGTTTCCTTCCCGTTTGCGTTTGAACGCGTCTGTGAGTCCCATGGTTTTCGGTTACGTTTAAGAAAATCCTACAACATCTCGCCCACGGGGGCAAAGAATTCGATTTGCTTTTCGCCCCCGGGCTTTTATAATCCAACGCGAACTTTCCCCGAGTTCGATTTTTTTATATCCTTCTTACGGGACCGCCCCGTAAGATGCTAATCCATAGGTTATGCGGAAATACGAACTTATGATGATCGTCGATCCGACCGTTTCGGAAGACGATCGCGCCTCCCTCCTTTCCGAGGTGAAGGCCGAACTTACCACCCATGGCGCAAGCGCCCTCTCCGAGGACGTTTGGGGCGTCAAGAAGCTCGCCTACAAGATTAACGGATCCGAAAACGGCTTCTACGTCCTCTATAATTTCGAATCCGACGGACGCGCCTTCAAGACCATCTCTTCCGACTTCAATCTCCGCAAGGGAATCTGGCGTTACATGTTCGTCCGCACCGACGAATAATTCCGTCCCCAGAAATTTCGCATGCGCACCGTCAATAAGGTCATCCTCGTCGGAAACGTCACGAAGGATCCGTTCGTAAAGACCACCCAGTGAGGCCGGAAGGTCGTGCTCTTCACCGTGGCGACCAACCGTTCCTTTAAGAACGCCCGCGGGGAAACCCTCTCCGAATCCGAATATACCAACTGCATCTGTTGGGGGACCCTCGCAGACCGTACCGAAACTTTCCTTTCCAAAGGCAAGCTCGTCTACGTCGAAGGGCATCTCAAAACCCGGACGATCGAACGCGACGACGGCATACGGCTCTATAAGACCGAAGTCGTCGTAACGAACCTCATCTTTCTCTCCAAGCGCGAAGAATCGACCGAAAACGCCGATTCCGCGGAAATCCTCTCCGATCTTGAAACCATCGATTTCGACGATCGCTTCTAATTTTTCCTAACGGCACATCCCATGGCTAAAACCGCATGTCCCATCGACGAGGCAGGTATCAAGTCTATCGACTATAAGGACACCGAATTCCTCAAGAAGTACGTTACCAAGTTCAACAAGATCGTCCCGCGCCAATACTCCGGCGTTTCCTTGAAGAACCAGAAGAAAGTCGCCCAGGCAATCAAGCGTGCCCGCTACATGGCGCTTCTTCCGTACGTTCTCGATCTCAAAAAGAAGATTGGGGAATAGCTTCCGAAAATCCGAGAAAGGGGTGGGGAACCACCCCTTTCTTTGTGTGCCGATGCGATTTTTTTGACTTTGAAACGCCGGGGGGGTATAATTCCGCCGGAATCTTATCCATCATATCCATACGCCATGAACGTCATGCAAAAAGCCGCCTACGCGTCCGTCGCTTTGGCTGTCGCATCCGCACAGACGGCTTCCGCCGCCATTAATTTCGGTACCGATCAGGTCCAATCTGGAATCAAGGGTACCGACGCTACGGCCGACTCCGCGGTTCAGCGTCTCGTAGGGAACTTCATGTTTTTCCTTGGAATTCTCGCGGTTCTCTACTGACTCTACGGCGGCTTCCTCATCCTTTCTTCCGGTGGTGATGAAGAAAAGGTGAAGAAAGGAAAGACCATCCTCATCCACGTTGGTCTCGGTCTCCTCGTCATCTTCCTCGCGAACTCCATCGTTCAGTGGATCATCGGAAAAATCCTCGTATAACCGAAGATTCGCCGATTTTTCGAACCCCCGGGCTTGGTCTCGGGGGTTTTCCGAATTCCGAGGCCTTTTGGACTCGTTTGGAAAAATGAAAGAAAAATGTTCGAAGCCGCTTGTCTGGATGCCGTTTTCGAATATCGTAATGGCCGAATACCCTTTCACGCTTTGCCAAATGTCCTCCATTTTTGACGAAGACGAAGACGTAGAAGAAGGAGTCGCTCCCGATTCCGACGAGCTCGGCGAACTTTCCCTCGACGAACTTGAAGACCTTCAGGAAGACGACGTTACCGGACATCGGGTGGTAACCACCAACGACGACGGGGAAGATCCGTTTTCGAGCGGGACGTATTACGACGAATAGGTCTTTGCCTCCTTTCGCGACTAAAACCGTTCGTCGTTCGCGCTCCGGAAGGGGATGGTTCCTTCCGGGGGAGCGGCATTAACGATTTCTGCCACGAGAACGTTCCAGTCAGGAAGGGCGTTTGTCGTTCTTTCGAGTTTTTTGAATCGCAAAAGCAGGCTCATGCGAACGGTTGCGGCATATCCGGAAACTTCGTAATCGGTCCAACCGTACCGGTCGCGTCTGTCGTTAAGCCGGGTTTTCATGGCCGCTTCGACCGAATCCAAATACCGGTGGTCTTCCGCATCAGCTAAGAAAGGGTATCCGTTCGGATACTTTTTTTGGAAGTAGTATTCCATGACGAAGATTTCTTCTTCGACGAGCGACCGAACGTAAGCGAGTTCTTCTTTTTCGGAGGCGTCGGGCGGAATCGAGGGGGATTTCATTAGCGTTCGGTGGAAAAATCCGCTTCGCTTCCGGAAAGGGGAATTCCGGTGGCGGTTCGGCTTTCGTGAATTTTTTCGGCGTCCAACTTCGCCTTGTCCTTAATCTCCTTCAGGTCGAATTGCCGGAGTTTCAGCTGGTTGTCTACGATGCCCTTGAGAACTTCGGAGTCCTTGAAGAAGGTATAGGTCATCCACGAGAGAAATACGAGTCCAAAAACCGTTCCGAATGCGAAAAGGATTCATAAGAAGATTTGGTTCGCGAAAATCTTCCACTTCGAAGAATGAAATTCGATGAACTCATGCTCTTTGATGAGATTGAGCGTCTGATCGAGGGTCTTAAGCGATTTTCGAAGCTTTTTCAATTCGCCGACGAGTTCCTTATGAAATTCGCTGGTCGGTTCAGCCGGTTTTTGCGAAGGAGTTTTTTTCATGATTCCGAGAAGGCTACGTTTTTTATCCTATGGGGATCCATCCACGCCCTATTTGATCCATCCACGCACGAAATCCTCAATGACCTTGGCAAGCTTTTTGGGATCGTGGCGAATGTAGTCCCGTTCGCCGACGAGATCGCGTTCGACGATTCGGCATTCGCGCTTCCGAAGGGATTCCGCGTTCTTGATCCGTACCGGGTGCTTGTTTTCTTCTCGGGCATATTTTTGCGCCAAATCTTCCCGAACGTCCCCCGAGTGGACCAACACGTAATCTATCCGACCTTCTCATACGTAGCGTTCGATGACCGAGACGAAGTCTTCCACCGAATACCCGTCGGTTTCCCCATGCTTGGTCATGACGTTGCAAACGTAGACGATTTTCGCTTCGGTTCGTTCAAGGGCTTCCCGCATCCCCGGGCAAAGCAGGTTGGGGACGACGCTCGTATACAGGTCGCCTGGGCCGATGATCACGTAATCGGAATTGAGGATCGCTTCTCTGGCTCGGGGATTGATTTTGCTTTCCCCAATGAGGAACGCCTCGGTAATTGCGAGGTTCGGGTCGTGTTTGGGAACGTCGATGTTGGTTTCGCCGATAATCTTGTCACCGTTCTCAAGAACGACCCCCAAATGGACGTCGTCGAGCGTGACGGGAATGACCTTTCCCCGGACGTGGAACATTTCGCAAAGCTCTTCGATTCCGGATTCGAAATCCCCGGTAATGTCGGCGAGAGCGGTGAGCAAGAGGTTTCCAATAGTGTGCCCGCTCATCCGGTTCCCGCCCTTGAAGCGGTACTCGAAGAGCTTCCGGACGGTTTCCGCATCTTCGGAAAGCGCGAGTACCGCCCGGCGAATGTCGCCGGGCGGTAGGATTCCGAATTCGTCGCGGAGCTCGCCGGTCGATCCTCCGGAATCGGCGACCGATACGACGGCGGCAAGGTTGAGCTCGCGGTTCTTCTTCAAACCGGAAAGGACGTTGAAGGTTCCGGTGCCTCCTCAGATGGTGGTGACGTTGGTGGTCATTGGCGTGGGGTTTCCTTGCGATTATACGAACTTGCCCGATATGCGCAATGCCAGTAACCGTCTTGCGCTCCGGCAAACTTCGCTTACAATGGCCGTCGTTATTTTTAACTATCCGAAACATGGACGGACTCATAACGCTTCTCATAGTCGTCGCGATCCTCGTGCCGATGTTCCTTCGTAAAATCAATCAGGGCGAAGTGGGCCTCGTGGAGATATTGGGGAAATTTTCGCACCAGACCGGTCCGGGCATTACGTTCCTCATTCCAGGGTTCCAAACTCTTCGGAAGGTCGATATCCGCGAACAGGTCATCAACGTTCCCGAACAACAGATCATCACCAAGGATAACGTCGGAATGGCCGTTGACGGAATTATCTACGTCCAGATTACCGACGCACAAAAGGCTCAGTACGAAATCTCGAACGTCTTTCTCGCGGTCGTAAACCTCGCGCAGACCAACCTGCGTAACGTCCTCGGCACGATGTCGCTCGACGACACCCTTTCCAACCGCGACTCCATTAACGCCCGGCTTCTTGAAGCGCTCGATCGCGAGACCGTGAAATGGGGTATCAAGGTTCTCCGCGTCGAAATTAAAAAGCTTGAACCTCCGCGCGACATTCAGGATTCCATGAGCAAGCAGATGAAGGCCGAACGCGAAAAACGCGCCCAAATCCTCGAAGCCGAAGGATATCGCCAAGCCCTCATAACGAAATCCGAGGGTGACAAGCAATCGCAAATCCTTCAGGCCGAAGGCGAAAAACAGGGGCAGATACTCCGTGCGCAGGGCGAAGCTCAGGCAAGGATCGCCATTGCCGAAGCCGAAGCTAAGGCCCTCGAACTCGAATCCAACGCCGCCCAAGAATATTTCAAGGGACAAGCCGTTACCAAGGAGCAGCTCAAGGTCGTTGAAAACGCGCTTTCGAGCAATTCGAAATACATCCTCGATTCCGATATCTTGACGAGCATTTCGAAGACTTTCGGAATCAAATAGCGGATTTCAAGTCGGAGGATCGGTTACCCGAACCCTGATGCCCATAACCCAATACCCATGTCCGAACTGTTTTACGGCTGGCTCGCCGTCGCGGTCTTCGCCCTCATTATCGAGATGTTTACCGCCACGCTCTACGGCCTCTCGTTTTCCCTTTCGGCTTTCCTTATCGCCGCCTACGTCGCGATATCCGGAGAAACCGAACTCACGCTCGCGCAATCGCTCATATTCGCCGTTTCGGGAGCGGTTTTCTGTTTCGTTTTCCCCACTTGGTTCAAT
Source organism: Candidatus Altimarinota bacterium (assembly GCA_024709505.1). Lineage (GTDB taxonomy): Bacteria > Patescibacteriota > Gracilibacteria > BD1-5 > UBA2023 > JANJWP01. The sequence continues at coordinate 70,117 of JANJWP010000005.1, forward strand.
AAAACTTCCGGTCCCGAGTTTAAGCAGGGGCTCGATGCGGCCGTTGGACATGCGTATCCGCTCAAAAAAGTGGGCGATACCTTTAAGATTACCGTGGACGGAGTCGAATATCCCGTGGACGAAGACTCCGTCACTCCGGATTTCGCACCGAAAAAGAAGGCGGTTGTCGTCTCCCATCATGCCGGGGTTATCAAAGCCGTTGTAAAGTAGTTTTCGTTTCCCTTCACCGTTTCTTTTGTGATTTCCGAAGCATTTTCCCGTTTCGGCATCGAAGCGTCGTCCGAAGAGGCGGCGCTTTTCGAACGTTTCGCCGACCTCTTTTTGGAATATAACGCCCATACCAACCTTTCGGCCATCCGTGACCGAGAAGGGATCGTCGAAAAACATTTCGCCGATTCGCTCGAACTTTTGCGGTTTGAAGACGTTTCGTGAAGGGTGCTCGACATTTGAACCGGCGGCGGTTTTCCGGGAATTCCCCTGAAGATCCTGCGGAAGAACCTCGAAGTCACGCTCCTTGACTCGGTATCGAAAAAAACCAAGGCCTGCGACCATTTCATCGCCTATTTGGGCCTTGACGACATTTGGACGGTTTGGGGTCGGGCCGAAGACGCGACGAAACGTCCGGACATGCGGGCTGGATATGACTGGGTGGTTTCGCGCGCGACCGCCTACATGCCGCAAATTCTCGAATGGGCGGCCCCGTTCGTAAAAAAGTGAGGACGGATCGTCTTATATAAGCTTCCGTCGAAAGAAGAAACCCGCGATGGAATGGCGGCAGCGAAGAAATTCGGACTCGATCTGGAACGAGAACACCCGTATTCGATTTCGGGGCAGGAGAGGAGATTGTTCGTTTTTCGGAAAAGGACGTAACGGCGAAATCATTAAAATCCCGTTGCATCTCAAAAAACCGGTAAAATGTCCCGCGTACCGCTTGGCCCATAAAATAGCGCCCGCGTACGATCTAAGACACAGCGCGCTTTAGCGCCCCCTTTTTTTCCGTTTCCCAAATCCTCCGCGGGTCCGCCCGGCGGGGATTTTTTTTTACTCGGCGCCGTTCTTAGCGAAATTTTAAAAACGTTTTTTTTTTTTTTTGAAAACTTCCGCCATACTTAACTATGGAATTTTAACTTTTATCGTTTCCATCATGCCGATACGCGAAAAGAATCGGGACTCCGTCGGAATTTCCGACTCCGTCTCCTCCCGCGTTTCCCGCGCGCTCCGCAAGGCGGCTTCCGCAAGGCTCTCCGCCTTCACCCTCGCCGAGCTCATCGTCGTGATAACGATCCTCGCCGTCCTCGCGACGATCGCGTTCCTCGCGCTTTCGGACTACACCGAGGACGCTCGCGACGCCCGCGCGAAGGCCAACGTCCGCACGGTGCATTCGGCGATTTCCGCCGAATCGGCCCTCACGGGCAACACGCCCCGTTACTACGTCGCCCACGACGCGGACTACGCCCTCTCCGGGGCCTACCTCTACGTCGATGGAAACCCCGTCGCCCTCACGGGAGGGAACGTCGGCGAAGCCCCGACGGATTCCAACTACACCGCCGGACAGCCCCGCTGGGACCGGCTCAAGCTCGACGCGGAGAAGTTCAAGGCGTCGTCGGCATTCTTTCCGGAAGCCTTCGCCGCCTTCGACAAGGCCGCGCTTTCCGCGGGAGCCGTAGACGTTCCGACGGTATCCGGCGCGGGAAAGGTAAGGACCGTCTCGTTCTTCCAGATCGCGGGCATCCTCCCCGACACGGGAGCGGTCGCGGTTTCCGGGGATTTTCCGGCGCCTTCGGCCGCCGACGTTTCCGCCGGGGAATCGAACGGCAAGCCCGTCGCGGCCGGACTCGTCCGCAACCCGGACGCCGGACCGACGGAAGCCCTCGCGGATTCGTCGACGGTTTCGGCTCCGGAAGGGGGCGGAACCCCGGCTTCTTCTTCTTGCGGAAGCGTTCCCCACGGCGGAACCAAGACCTTCTGGATCGCCGAATCCGTTCCGCACGGACAGGCCTGCCCCGCCGGAGTCGAATTCTCGTGCGACGGCGGAAGCTGGACCCACGCTTCCGCCGACAAGGCAAGCTACCCTTCGGAAGTCGCGTGCGTCGTCTGAACCCCCGCGGACTGCTCCGCCGCCACCGTGGACGGATACTCCCTTTCCGCGACGAACCACGGTGACGCTACGACCGGAACCAAGCCCGATACCTCTTTCCAAAACGGAACCAAAAACCTCTCGCAAAACTTCCTCTGTTCCAACGGCTCGTTCGCGGCCGACAGCGCCGAGACCGGGACGATCGTCTCCTGTAGCGAAGGGTACGAAACCGACGGCACGGCGTGCGTTCCGAAGTCCTGCGACTTCGGCGGACAAACCGTCGCCCACGGCGCTTCCGTGACGGCCTACCAGACGGCGTCGGTAACGTTGCCGTCCGTTTGCGCTTCCGAAACCCGGACGTGTTCCCTCGGCGTCCTCTCGGGAACCTACGCGAACGCCTCGTGCGTCCAAAGCTGTCCTACGGGCTTCGTCAAGGTTCCGGGTTCCGCGACCTTCTCGACCCCGGATTTCTGCCTCGCGAAATACGAGATGAAATTCGCGAGCGTTTCCGGACGGAGCCAGTGCGGAGGATCGCCTTGAATTTCGTGCGACGGCGAAGCGTCCGGAGACGGTTGGAAAACCTGGCAGTTCGCGACCGGAGTCGCCTACGCCAGCGTTCCGGGAACGACTCCCATCGCCGACCTTACCCAAAGCCAGGCCATCGCCGCATGCGCCTCCCTTTGAAGCGGCTACCACCTCGTGACCAACGACGAATGGATGACCGTCGCCCGCAACGCCGAATCGGTCGCGGCGAACTGGTCGGGAGGGGCGGTAGGCAACGGCGGGATGTTCCGGGGAAATACCGGAGTGGACGACGCGCTCGGATGCGACGACGCCGGAACCGACCACGTCGCCGCGGCTTCCGCGGACAACGCCGCGCTCTCGTCCAGCCGTTCGAGCTGCGCCGACAAACGCCAACTCAAACTCACCAACGGGGAAATCGTCTGGGATCTCGCCGGAAACGTTTGGGAACACGTCAACGGCGCCAACACCTTGGACGGCTCGAATTACAACACCATGGCCGGAAAAGTTTGCGGATGAACCGACAACTGGTACTCGTTTTCCGGAACCGACGGCGCGGCCGGCGGAACCTGTTCCTTCAGCGCCCCGTATTCCTACGCGGGATACGGCCCTGCGACCGCGAACATGAACGCCTCAAACGGAATGGGACGCATCTATTCGTATCCGACCGGAGGTTCCAACCGCGTACTGCTTCGCGGCAGCTCTGGCAGTGAGGGCGACTACGCCGGCTTCTTCACGATGGCCTTGCATTGGGACGCGACGTCTTCGCATCGCCTTGTCGGCTTCCGGTGCGCCCTCCGATAGGGGGCGCCCAAGATATCCGAATGCTCCCATCTTCAAAAAGAGCTCCGACATGCCGGAGCTCTTTTACATTTCCCACTTTCTTTATCTCGCCAATACCTCGAGCGCGACGTCCGTTTTTGATTTTCCTCGGCGGGCATCGGTCGATTCGATCGTCAGCACGTAATTTCCCGGAGCGAAATCCTTCCCTTCGTTCACGGCGACGACGAAGTCGTTCCCTCCTCAGAGAATCTTCCAAAGTTTTCCGTCCAAAAGAAGGTTGTTCGCCACGATTTCGTGCGCGTCGGCCACGCCAAAACGCAGGTTGAAAAACTGATCGGCATAGATTTTCACCGATCCGTTTTGCGGATTCGTCACGGTAATGACGGGGTCGTCGTTGCTCCCTTTCGCGAAGCGAACGGTCGTCTGGGTCCGGCCGGTATATCCGTATTTATCCACCGCGACAATGGAAAGGGTATGTTCGCCCAAGAACGATTCGTCGAAATCAAATACCGCGCTTCGGTAGGTTCCGGAGGTTTTTTCCCCCTCTATGGCCACCTCCTTGAAGAGTTCGCCGTTCCGTTCGAATTTGAGTTTCACGACGGGAAATTCCGATTCGTAGGAAACTTCGATGGCGTTCGGACCGAGAGGCCGAACGTCAACGGCGTCGAGATTCGTCGAAATCGAAATTCTCGAAAGTCCGGAACCGGGACGTTCGCACACCTTGTCCTGATAGTCGGTAATGATGTTCCCCTTCGCTTCGGAGAAATAGGCTGAACCGGCTTCGGATCTTACCCACGAACGAATCGAAGCGAGCCAATCGGCCTGATAGGAATCGATAATGGGATTTACGTTGACCAAGTATCCGCGCTTAATCGAATCCGGCGGAGTCGAACTCGTGACTTTGCCGTTACAAAGCGCGTCAACTTCGATTTCTTCCATCGAATTTTCATAGGCCGTCGGCTTGACCGCGAAGATCGAATTGACCCGGAAATGCTCGGGCGTTTTTTCGCTCGCGAGCTTTCCGGAAATCGACGAAATGGTCGCCGAATACACGCTGTCGGGTTTCGCGAAAGATTCCTTCGGAAGATTTCGATGGGCAAATTCCATGTACCCCTTCCAAATCGGGGCGGCGCAATTGAGTCCGTCGCACGTTCCCTTCGTTTCGGTTCCATCAACGTTCCCCGCCCAAACGACGGTCGTGATTTGCGGAGTGTACCCGGCCGTCCATAGGTCGCGTGGCAGAATTTTTTTCTCCTTCCCGACACTCACGTCCTTGTTGGAAGTTCCGGTTTTTGCGGCAACCGGCCGGTCTTTGAGGGTAAGGACGTTGTTCCAAAAATCGCTCGGACGACTTTTGGCATCCGATAAAATGACGGAAAGAAGATAGGAGGCAGCATCCGAAAAAACGTACTTTCCATTGGATTCGACGTAGCGGTCGATGACGTTTCCTTTTCGGTCTTCAATCCGGAGAATCGGCACGATTTCCTTTTTCCAACCCCCGCCCGCAAACACGCTGTAAGCCGAAGCGAGTTCCAGGGGTTTGAGTTCTCCGGTCCCTATCGAAAGCGGCGCTCCATAATCGGCGCCTTCGCGAAGCGAGAGGACCCCGAGACTCCGAGCGAATTTCACGATTTCCGACTCACCCCCCGCAACGTAGAACATCTTGATGGCGGGAATGTTGCGCGAATAGTCGAGCGCCGTTCGAACACTCATTTTTCCCAGGAATTTCCGATCGTAGTTATCGGGTTCCCATTTTCCGAATTTCGTTTCCACGTCGTAGACGGGGGTGTCGGGCGAAACCGCTTCCTTCGACATGGCAAGGGCGTAAACGATGGGCTTGAAGCTCGATCCGGGTTGGCGCTTCGCGGTAACCATGTTCACGTTTCCTCCGTTCTTCTCGTCAAAATAGTCCGGTCCCCCGACCATCGAGAGAATCTGTCCGGTCTTATTGTCGATGGCGACGAGAGCGGCGGAACTGGCACCGTATTTTTCCTTGTTTACGGCCACCTGCTGTTTGACGAGCTCTTCGGCCTTGTCCTGCAAGGTCGGATCGATGGTGGTATAGATCTTCAATCCGCCCTGCGATTCGAAATCCTTTCCGAATTTTTGTTCGAGATAGTCCTTTACGAAAAACACGAAGTGGGGGTATTTGATGTTTTCGCTGTATTTCCGGAATTGGAAGTGAATGCCTCAAACGATGACCTCCTTGTATTCTTCGGCCGTGATTTTTCCATCTTCCAAGAGTCGTCCGGCGACGAAATCCTTGCGTCCGGTATTGTATTCGAGGAAGCGTTTCGTCTCGGCACCGCTTCCGGATATGCCGCTTCCGGAGAGCGTCGCGCCCGAAGCGGACGATATCCGGAAACTGTTCAGGAGCGCGAGGAAATCCTTGTATTGGATGTTGGCGCAACCGTCCGAATCGATGCGGTACGGGTTTTTCAGGTCGCCTTGGGAAAGGCCGCACACTTCCGCGTCTTCGGGCGATTTCCGGGTTATTTCCAGATTTTGGACGACACTCTTGAAGGCTTCCACGAGGAAAGCGTATTCGACAAGCTTCTCCGGAGTGTCGAGAAGTACCTTTTCGTTTTCGTCCGATTCCGGATATACGTAAAGGTATCCCATCAGACGGTCCCGGTGCGAATAGGGCGAATAGTAGGTCGGCCCCTTCGGGAGCGACGCGAGAATCGTCGAACCGAGGATTCCCACGTCTTTAATGCTCTTTCCGAAGTAGGTCTTCGAAGCTTCTTCGACTCCGAAGGCGTTGTTTCCGAACGAAATCTTATTGAGGTAGAGTTCGAGAATTTTTTCCTTGGAATATTTCGCGTTCATCAAATACGAAAGGTACGCCTCTTTGATTTTGCGTTCCATCGAACGTTCGTCGTTCAAAAACGTAATCTTGATGAGTTGCTGCGAAATGGTAGACGTTCCTTGGATGCGTTCGGTTTTTCCAAAGGCGAAATTCAACACCGACCGAACGAGCCCCTTCAAATCGATGCCCGGATTTTCAAAAAACGTTTTGTCCTCGGCGGCGATGATCGCTTCCTTCATTCGGTCGGAGATTTCGGAATATCCGACGTAAGTGCGCTTTTCTTCGCGGTAAAGCTTGTAGAGTTCGCCGCCGTTCCGGTCGTAGATGACGGTGCTTTCGGGCAGTACGTCCTTTTCGATGGAATCGATAGAAGGAAGTCCGTGCAAAAAGACGAAGTAGGTCGCGATGACCGAAAGGAACGCGAACGAAGCGAGCGTTATCGCGAGATACAGCGTGACGAAATGTGCCGGGCGTTTTTTGGAAAAAAAGGCCGGCAGGCGTGAACGGAGCGATTTTCGGACCGGACGAACGGAAAACGGTTTCCGAGAGTTTCCGTTACGGTGATGGAGGTTCATCGTTCTTCGGGGGATTAACGGAAGAAAAGGGAATGGTCGGGACCGAGGATGATTTCTATTTTCGGTCCCGGGGTTTTGGAATATTTAGTCTCGGGCACGGCTTCTGGATCGGAAAAAACGAAAAGCGAGAGGGCGGCAAGCGTTGGGGAATCAGGACCGATTCCGGTTTTGGCGGCTTCATCCCAAGGATGGAGGACCGCCGTTTTGGCATAAGGATCCTTCGTGGAAGAAACGGAGTCTTTTTCGGGTACGTTGAAGCCGTAGCGCTTGAGGAAGAGCGCCGCGGAATTGGCAATTCCCGACTGCCTTGTGGAATTCACGACGTTGATTTCAATTTTTTCCAAAAACATTTCCGGATAATTGAAAACGAGGTTGGCAAAACGGTTGACGCTCCGGTATTCGCTGATTTTTCCAGGAGTCGCCCCGTCGGGCAGAAGTACGCTCGCACCGCCGAAAAGATCTCGGGCGGGGGTATAGAGAAATCCTCCGCGGTCACAGAGGGAAAGCGATTGGAAACACGAATCGTTCAAGTTGAACGAAAGGATGTTTTCCGAGGGGAGCTCCTTGGCAAAAAGGGCGAGCGCGGCCATTTCTTTCAAACTCAGGTCGGTTTGGACGTTGTTTGACACCGCGGCGTACAGCGCTTGGATTTTTGCCGGATTGGAAAGGGTTCCGAGCGAAAGGAGTTTGTCCTTAAGCGCCCGAACGAGAAGCTGTTGGCGGATGGACCGGTCAAAATCCGAAGTGGAATGCCTTGAACGGGCGTACATGAGGGCGGTTTTTCCGTTGAACGTCTGCTGCCCCTTTTTTACCCGGAACGTCATATAACCCCAGTTGTCATCGGGATATTGCGTATCCACGAGATCTTCGGGGACGTCCACTTCAAGTCCGCCCAACACGTCAACGAAGCTGACGAACGCGTTGAAATCAACGTTCAGGGTTTTGTCGATGCGTTCGCCCGTAATTTCGGAAACCTTGCCCGCAAGGGTCAATATGGCCGTTTCATGGTTTTTTTTGGAGGCCGCATAGGCTCTCCGGTAGGTTTCGTTGATCTTTCCCCTTCCTCCGGTCGGATATTCGACGTACAAGTCACGGGGAATGGAAAGCATGGAAACCGTCTTCGACTTCGCATTGAGGCTCGCGAGAATGATCGTATCGGTCAAATCCCCTCCCTCATGGGAAGCACCCCCCATTCCGGTGAGAAGAATGTTGTATTTTCCCGAAGGAAGCCCTCCCGAAGTTTCGTCGGGCCGAAATACCGAAGGAAGGAGCGAAAAAGACGGCAACGGAATCGAAAGTTTCACGTTGGCAATCTGCGCGAAGGCGGCGCTTCCGATGCCGAGCACCGCGAGCACCGCGATTCCTCAAAGGAGATAGGCGGAAAACGTGTTTCGCACGCGGATGGTTTCGTAAGCGTCGCGAACGGAAACGAAACGCCCGCTTTGGACGCCTGAAATCTTGGTTTTTTTAAAAGACACGGTGGATGGTTCGTGGAAGATGGGGGATAAACCCCGAAAACAGGCTCCGGCACACCTTATATATGCCGGACATGCGCATGATTATAAAAACGGGAGGCAAAATCGCAAGGTTCGGGTCGGAGTTTTTCACATTTGGAAACTCAACGTTTGGAAAATGTGTAAAACTTTTAAAATCCCAACAATTACTATCATCTATTTGTCAATGGAATCCGAAACAACCGTTTCTCCTTTTAGTTGACAACAAAACGGAAAAGCGTAACTTCCACCGTGACAAAAACGAAAACCAAGTTCTTTACGCGTTTCTGACAGTGACTACGGAAATACGTACATCCGAATTCGAACATGTACCCGTACTCTTCGATGAAGCCGTTTCTTCCCTAGGGTTAGAGAAGAACCGGCCGATTACCGTAATAGACGCAACGCTCGGACTCGGGGGCCACGCCTCCGAAATCGTGAAACGCCTCCCCGAAAAAAGCACGTTCGTCGGCTTCGACCGAGACCGTACCAATTTGGAACAGGCGAAAAACCGGGTGCTTTGCGAAAACGAAACGGCAATCCGATCGAAGGGCCTCCGGCTCGAGTTTGTGGAATCCGATTTCCGAAAGCTGAAAGAAAAACTCTCCGATTTGGGAATTTCCCGTATCGATTCGATCCTTTACGACCTCGGGGTATCAAGCGCTCACTACGACGACGGCGAACGGGGGTTTTCCTTCCGATTCGACGGTCCGCTCGACATGCGCTTCAACCGGACGGACGACTCCCCCACCGCCGCGGATTTCCTCGCGCGGGCAAGCGAGCCGGAAATTCTTCGCGTCCTGCGCGATTACGGCGAAGAGCCCAAGGCATTCTTCATCGCGAAAGCGGTGGTCGAAACGCGCAAGGCCTATTCGCTTAAGACGACCGGGGACTTCCTGAAACTCATCGAAGAAGCCAGCTTCGATCCCAAGTCGAAGACCCGGGCGTTCCAGGCCATCCGCATCGCCGTAAACGACGAATTCGGCTCCATCGAAGATTCGCTCCGCCAGGCGGTCGAACTTCTCCGTCCCGAAGGCAGGCTGTCGGTCATCACGTTCCATTCCCTCGAAGACCGCCTCGTCAAAACGGTGTTCAAAGAGTTCGAACGCGACGTTCCCGACGAGCTCACCGGCATGCCCATCGTCAAAGCGCTCCTCAAAAAGGCCCATAAGAAACCCATCGAACCAAATCCGGAAGAAGTGAAGAACAATCCCCGATCCCGCAGCGCGAAGCTCCGGGTTTGCGAAAAAATACGTACGACCTCCGACTAACCCCATTCCGCAAGGTATGAACGCGAACGTCCTCGTCATGAAAAAAGGCAACTTCCCGTTTTTCTCGTCCCGAAAGACGAGTCGGGAAAACTTCCGTCTTTCGTTCACCGAAACCTACGTTCTCGCTCTCGGCCTCATCGGAATCCTCGGAATCTATTACGTATTCATGCTCAACGTCAACGCGACCAAGGGCTACAACGTCCGGAATCTCGAAATTGAACGTAAGAATCTCGTTTTCGAACAGAATCTCCTCAACATCAAGATTGCCGAAGCCGAATCGCTCTCTTCCATTTCCGAAAATCCTTCCATCGGAAAAATGGAGCTCATCGATACGCCGCGTTACCTCGTCATGAAGGATTCGCTCCTTACGCTCAAGAAGTAATTCCGGAACGAGCGGACGAACGAAACGCTCCCGTCTCAGTCGGTTCCGAAAATCGACGGAATCGATTCGTTCGTCCGCTGCCGAAACTCCTCAAGACCGATGCCCGAATCGCTCCAAAAGCTCGTCGAGCTCATCTCGTATCTTCCATGAATCGGAGAAAAGACCGCGACCAAACTCGCGTTCTTTTTATTGAAGGCCAACCCTTCGTTCATTCGCGACCTCTCCGACCGCATATCGCGGGTGCAGTCGGACATCCGGGAATGTCCGGTCTGTTTTTCCCTTACCGACCGTTCCGACCGCCCCTGCGCGATTTGCGAAGACCATTCGCGCGACGGGCGCTCGCTCTGCGTCGTGGAGGATTATCTTGATCTCGTCTCCATCGAACGCCTTGGAATTTACAAGGGACGCTACCACGTTTTGGGCGGTTCCGTTTCGCCCATGCATGGACGCATGCCCTCCGACTTGCACATGAAAGAACTTTTCGAGCGCGTAGAAAAAGACGGTTTCGAAGAACTCATTCTCGCGACCAATCCGAATATCGAAGGAGAGGCTACGTCGCTCTACATTAAAGAAAACGTAAAGACGCCGAGCATTCGCATCACTCGACTCTCCCGAGGGCTTCCGAACGCCGGATTTATCGAATATGCCGACGACCTCACGCTCATCAACGCGTTCCGCGGCAGAGGATAAGGGATTCGGGATTCCGAAAAACCGCTCTCTATCGGCCTTCGAAAATTTTTGGAGGATGGCGAGCCGGAGCTCAGACCGTCGATTTCACGAAGGGCTGAGACGGGATGAACTCCGGCTCCCCATGCCGAAACCTTTCGATCGGCCTCAAAGGTCGCGGATTTCCGGAATTCCGAATCCCATAACTCCCATACCATGGCCGTAAAAATCGATCCCTCCTGGCACAAGGCGCTCGCGGCGGAATTCGAATCGTCCTATTTCGAAGAACTTTCCGCTTTCGTTAAAAGCGAGTATGTTTCAGGCGAATGTTTTCCGGCTCCAAAAAATATTTTTCGAGCCTTCGACCTCACTCCTTTTGAAAAAACGAAGGTCGTCATTCTCGGACAAGACCCCTACCATACCCCTGGTGCGGCCATGGGACTCTCATTCTCCGTTCCTGACGGATCGAAAGCGCAGCCGAGCCTGCAGAACATTTTTAAAGAATTGAAGTCGGACCTTGGAATCGAACGCACAAAAACTGACCTTACCGATTGGGCAGAGCAAGGCGTATTGCTTTTAAACAGCGTTCTGACCGTACGGAACGGCCAACCCGCATCCCATCGGAACAAAGGCTGGGAAGCGTTTACCGACGCCGCCATAAAAGCCCTTTCCACTGGTCGCGAACACCTCGTCTTCATCCTGTGGGGAAATTTCGCGATAGGAAAACTTCCGCTCATCGATGCTTCGAAACACGTTGTCATCAAGTCCCCGCACCCAAGCCCGTTCTCGGCCCATTCGGGATTCTTTGGATCGAAACCGTTCTCCAAAACGAATGCCGCGCTCGAAAAATGGCACGAAGTTCCGGTGCGTTGGGCATAAAAAATCCCCCGATTCGGGGGATTTTTTAGAGCGGGAACGGCGGCTATGCTTCAATGCGGATTCCCGGACCCATCGCGTTGCAAACGTAAACGGTGTTGACATAGTTTCCCCCCTTCACGCCGGCCGGCTTGACGTCTTTAATGGTCTTAATGAAGAACTCGAGGTTTTCTTTGAGCTTGGCGGGACCGAAAGAAAGCTTTCCGATGACGGAGTGAACGTTTCCCTGCTTGTCGTTCTTGAATTCGAACTTACCGGCCATGAGTTCCTTAACGATGGCTACGAGGTCTTCTCCGACGGTTCCGGCCTTCGGATTCGGCATGAGCCCCTTCGGACCAAGAACCTTCGCGACCTTACCCATCTTCTTCATCATTCCGGGAGTAGCCACGGCGACGGAGAAGTCGATCTTTCCCTGGAGGACTTGGTCGATAAGGTCATCACCTCCGGCGACTGCGGCACCAAGGGCAAGGAGTTCCTTTTCGTTCCCTACGTCGGTAAAGGCACCGATTTTCGGAGCCTTACCCGTTCCGTTCGGAAGGGTAACGGTGGAGCGAACCATCTGATCGGCGTACTTCGGATCGATGGCGAGATTGAAGTGGATTTCCACCGTCGGATCGAATTTGACGGTGTTGGTGCGTTCAAGAAGCTCGACGGCTTCTTCAACGGTATAAACGCGGCCGGCTTCGATAAGGGCGGCGGCCTGCCGGTACTTCTTGCCGTATTTTTTCATAAGAAATGAAAGTAACGTGGTAATAGCGCCCTTTTTCGGGGCTCCCATGTTTGGGTGCGCGAAGTATATGGGAAAAGCTTTTTCGGGCAAATCGAAATGGCGATTTTCCAACGTTAGGGATTGTGTCCGGCGTTTCCGGAAAGTTCACGCATCATGTTCCGGGTTTTCGCCGAAGTATCGGCGGAGATTCCAAGAAACGACTTGCGAAAAGATTCCTTTGTCCGAAGGCTTTCCAAAGCCATTTTGGCGTCTTTGGAAGAAATCCCCCCCGATTCCACGAGTCATCGGATGGCGTTTTCGTCAATTCCGGAGGAGACCGGAAAAACGGTTCATTCGATTCCTTCCTTGGAACGGATTTTGAGCGGACGGTCGAATTTGGGATCTTGGGCCTGTTTCGAATATGCCGAAGCGAGCGTCTTGGCGTGCTTCCGGTAGTCGGCATCCGAAACGCCCCCGAGCCGTTTCAATTCTAAAAATTCGGCAATCGTCACCGCTCCGGAGCCAACGTATTCCGAAATGGCCGCGGATGAGAACGGAAAGTGCTTCCTATCACCCATTTTAGCAGTCCGAAGCCGGCGGAGAAAGTCCATTCGGTTCTCGAAGAACCGGACTTCGTTCCAAAGTTCGAACGCTTCGGTTCCGAAGGATTCGAGGCGTTCCTCCGTTCCGTCCGAATTGAGGCGGAACCACGCATTTTTTCCGTTTTCCTTTTTTTCGGAAATTCCGGCCATGCGCATCGACGAAACCGCGATGAACCGGGATTCGTCGGATTCGGCATCAAAGGCGATGAGTCCCGATATCGAAGCGATCATTTCGCCCTTTTCGTCAAAATACGCGTCCGGAACGTCTCCGCGAACCGAAAACGCATAGGCTTCGCGGTACGGAAGTCCCGATATCGCCGGATGGGAAAGCCGGATGGGAGAAACGTTCAGCGATTCCGGAAGCGTGGAAATTCCGGAGTTTTCGCGAAGCGTTTTTGCGATCCGTCTCCGAACTTCCTTTGGAACGGATTCCGGATTTCCGGGCAAATCGGGCAAGAGAACGTCTTTAGGCATGGAAAAAAGGATTATCTCGCTCATACGGCACGGTTCCACGCGGGATCGTTTTTCGCCTCGGGAACGATTTTGAATCCTCCGAAATGACCGAACGGATTGAGATGCGGGCGCAATCCCCTCTCGAATTCTTCGCGAATTGGCCCCACGTAGCTCCGCATGATGGCGGCATACTCGGCCTTGCTAACGCTCCGACTTCCGTCTTTGGAGTAATTTCGGATGAAGTCGGCAATCCTCTCGCTCGCGTATTGGTCAAACCATTTCATCTTCTCGCCCGCTAAAATGGGTTTTCCTCCGGACCGCTCCGCCAGAAAATCCTCAAATTTCTTCGCCCCTTTTCCGAAGAGCGCTTCATCCGCCCGGAAAAAACCTTCTTTCCCGAATTTTTTCAATTCCTGAAGCGCGAGCGAGCCGTTCAGTTGGTAGACGTTTTCGCCCTTTTTCGCAACCTTCGAAGCATCGAGGGCGTACATTCCTCCGGCAATGGTCGCGGAAAGCGGATCGCTTGCGGCCGAATTGGTAAGTCCGCTTCCAAAAGAATGGTCGGTCCCCTTCCCCCCATTCACTGCCCGAATTCGGGAAATGTCGAGTTCGCGGGATATTGAAACGATCTTCGAATAGTCTCCTTCGGAACCGAAATTCACCCCCTGGTACAACCCGTCTCTCGGAGATTGGATGAAATCGTATTCGGGTTTGACGTACTCTTTCCCGTTCAATCCGATGACGCCGAGACGCGGCCTGCTCGTTCCGTTAACGGTTTTCGTTACCTGGGTTTCAAAGAGTCCGGTTTTGGCGTCGAGGATTTGAATGGACGAATATGGAGCGTCGGGTCCGGGTTTCACGTAGTATCCGCCCTTTTCCGAGTTCAGTATTCCCCACTGTCCGTCCGCCGTTTTTACGCGGACGAACCCGTGCGCGGCGTCATCGGAGAAAACGGCATTGAACTGGGGTTCCGCAAACTGTTTGGTACGGACGTTGAAGTATCCCTTGAGAACCTTTCCGTCCACTTCCCTCTGGAGGACGTACACGCTGTCAACGGTCGTCGGAAGAACCTTGATTTCATCGCGGCCCGGCACGCCCTTTCGCAGCAACGTTTCGAAAATGAGGTCTTTATGGCGGTGAAAAGCCGGAAACGTTTTCATCTGTTCGTCCGCGTTGGAGTCCGGAAATTTTTTCATCCGCTCCTCTATGCGGCGTTCCCGGAATTTTTGAAGGGCCGAGGCCGGATCTTCGGCGGCAATCCGCACCTTTACCCCTTCGAACGGACGCCCGTCACGGCCGATGACGACCCATTCCTTTCGTCAATCGGGAAGGGTTTTCGTCATCGCCGCGGCAAATCCCTCGTCGGTAAAATGATCGACGAACTGGTAATTGAGTTTCCTCCGGGTTTTTTGCGCTCCTCCTTCGCCATCGGAGAGAACGAAACGTTCCGTCGTCCACGTTCCGTCCTTGTTGAATTTTCTCGAAACGCCAATGGCATGGCCTTCTTGCGGATCGGTGATGAAATCGTGTTGCGATACGACCTTGTACCTTAATCGTCCGTCGCGGCCGACTTTGGCGCCGGAAAGATCGATGACGCGGAAAATTCCGTCACGGGATTGGACGACCTTCTTCGCGTCGCTCAAATGCCGGATGGACTGGAATTCCTCCTTGGGACTGAGAATCCATTTTCCCGCCCGGTCCAAGAGTCCGTAAGCGCCGTTTTCCGCGCGAACGACGGCGCCCCTCGCGGTAAAATGGGAGGCTTCCGGGAATTGGAGGATTTTTCCATCCGGTCCTTTAAGGAATTTTCCGTCCACATCAACGAAACGAAGGAGTTTTTGACCCGAAGCATCGGAAACCTCATGGAGCGCGAAGCCTCATTCGAAAACCAGTCCCTTGCGGAGATTTCTCGGCAAAACGTCGGACGCTCCCGAAACTCCGGTCACGCGGTCCATCAAATCGTTCCCCTTCGTTTTTGCGGATTCTTTGGCCGATAGCGCCGATTCTTTGGTTTTGGCCAGAACTTCGAGCGTCCGATCCTTCGTGTCTCCAGCAATGCGGAGAATTTCCCCTTTCGACCTTTCGGCTACGGCCGAAGCCTTGGAAACAGCATCCGCAAGCTCGGGAAATGCCGCCTCGAGCTTAGCAAGCGCCGAAGCCAAACGGGACGGTCCTCCCGAAGAAGGAAACGCCAGTTTTAAAAGATCGAAGCGGTATTTTACCTCGGCGAGCGCGGCTTTCGTTCCGGAAGCCATTCCGGCCTTGGCATTCTCGGAGAGCCGGGAAAGCGATACGCGCAATGCCGTAACCATCCGTTCGTCAACGATGTCGTGAATCTTTCTCAAGCTGGAAAATTCGGCCCCGAGGGCATCCACGCGATTGGTAAACGTTTGTCCAAAGAATTTTTCCCGGACGAACCGGTTCGCGGCCTTCGCCCGATCAGCCCCAAGATCAACCAAGTTCGTTGAATTGGCACGATCTATTTGACCGCGCCATCCGGTTTTTTCCGAAACGTATCCGCCGTTTTCAATGATTTCTTTGGCCTTCGACCGAATTCCTCCGGCATGGGGAAGTTTCGAAATGAGCGACGGGTCGTTTCCGGTGCGGATTGAGGCGACCATTCGGCCGAGTTCCTCGCCGTTCATTCCGTCGCGCATCCGAACGCGGTCGATCGTTCGGACGTACGCTTCAAGGCCATCCCAATCACGAACGTCGGCGATGTTTTTTATTGCCCGCTTGGTGACCAAGGTTTCGGCGGCGGCATGGTTTTTCCGAATGCGGAGCGTATTGGACGAAAGCAGGTCTTTCGACATTCTGACGCCCACCAAAGCCGCAAGGACGGTTCCCGTAAGTTGTCCGATGTAGTTCGCCTGTTCGTTCGGGGGAAGCTTTTTCACCCGCTCGTATTCCTTGGAAAGGGTCTCCTTGAAGAGTTCGTAGAACTTTTCGGGTTTCGTGGCGTTCTGCTTGCAGAATTCGTATGCCCTCGAGGCTGATTCCGACAAAGCCGCACGAACCTGCTCGTCGGTGGAAAGCTTGTAGGTCAAAATAATCGTTCCGAAAAACGCGTCGAACGCGCCCTGTCCCACGCCCTTGACGAATTCGACGGCATTGCGCCCCATGTCCCCTTTGGTTTCCCAAAGAAATTCCGCCACGTCCTGAGTAATCCATTCGGGGCGTTCCAGCTTCGATCACAAAAGCGCCTCGAAACGGCGTTTTTGCGATTCGAGAACCCGGACTTCGGCGAATTCCGAGGGCGAAAGGTTTTCGGCGTCGATTTTCGGCCGCAAAACCTCCATCCGTTCGAAATAGATCCGGTTGAAATTTTGAGCGAGAAGCGAGGTTTTTTTTCGCACCGCGTCGATTTTCTCTTCGTATTTCGTGTCGCCCCCTTTTCCGCCGATAGCATTGACGAGGGCGTCGGCAATTCGGTAGAGATCGTTGGTGCTTTCGTGGTATTCCCGGTTCACGTCGCGGACTTGCGATTCGAGCGTCGCGAGCTCGCGGGAAAACGGATCGGAAATGAGCGAGTCGATGCGGTTGAAAGCCTCCAAAACGGCATCGCGGCTCGAAACCGGCCTTCCGTCAACGACGGTGTTCGCTACCAATACGACGTCCTTTCCGTTCGTAGCGAAATACGCTTTGGATTCGGGTCCGGCATTGGTTCATCCAATTCCTTGCCGACGAAGAATGGCATTCAGTTGCTCGGCGGTCCGAGGGGCGTCGTTTCCTGCGGAAATCCCGTTTATGGCGCGGAGTTTTTGATTGATCCGGTAAAATTTCGCGAGGTCGGAACGAAGTCCGACGAGCGCTTCGGCGGACTTGGGATGTTGGTTTTTCGCGGTTTCAGGAGAATTCGCGACGGTTTCTTCGAGAATGAAATTCTTTTCCGGAGACAGTTTGGACACGGGCTTATACGAAAACGGATTGCATGGAGGCGTCGGACGTTTCAACAAAACGTTCATGGCGTTCGATTTCCCGAAGGAGCCGGACGCTTTCTCGCGAAACTTCCGGAACGATTGCCAAGGCGGCCTCTTTCTCGGCGTTCAACACCGGCGAAAGGCATTCTTCCAAAAGCGGGAAAAAATCCGGAACGTCGCACAAAATCGACAACGCCTCCTTTTCGGCGCTCGTAAAGAGGAAGCTCGCCTCAACGTCTTTTCGGAGGATGTTGGTTCTTTCGTGCGTCATCGGTTTTGGGTTTGCACCTTCGAGAGTACCACATAGCGCATTCCGAAGCAAAAAACCGCCCATTTTTTGAGCAGGTTTTTCTTAAAAAGATTTTTCTTATTTTGTCAATTGCCTCAGCGAACGAATCCGCAGAAATTAGGAAATTCGGAAATACGTCCCGGCAGCGACGAGCGAAGTAACGGCAATCACGAGGAGAAGGTTCTTCTTTTCGGGACGTTCTCCCAAATAAAACCGACTGAAAATGAGCGTTGCGCCCATCGAGAAAAATCCGAGGAGCGTCGTCGTAACGATACCGAGTTTCGAAACGAGAGTGAAAGCGATGAGCGCGGAAATCGCGCCCAAAAACGAAGCTCAAAGCCGAGGGGCGAGATATTGGCGGTCGCCTTCGAAAAATTTTCCGTACTGTCGGAAATAGAGAATAGGAAGAAACGCGAACGCGCTGATAATCAGAGCCCTGACGGAATAGAACGTCGGGCTCGTGAGCTGGACGAGGGCGTATCCGATCATGAGCGAACGGCCCGCCGATACGCCGTTGGCGAGAAGGATGAGGGAAAAATTCTTCGGAAATTGCCGGTTTTTAAAATCGAAGGTGGCAAAAAATATGAGCGCGATGGTAAAAATCGCGATTGCGAGCGTTGCGACCGGAGTATCTCAAAAGAGGAAAAACGCCGCGATGAGGACAAGGATCGACGCCACGTTTTCAAACGGCATGAGCGCCGTGAGCTTTTCTTCCTTATAAATCTTTTGCTGCAGGTATCCGATTTTCGCATTGGCATACGCATCTACCACGGGCAAGAGCAAAAACCATGATTCCGGGGGCAGCCTGAAATTCCCGGTCGCGAGAATTCCCACCGACAAAAAGAAGGCTCAAACAACCCCAAGGGCGAAAAAAAGGTTTTCCGGGAGATTGGAGAGCGTCAGCGATTTTTTCCAAAATATCCCCGCAAGACTGCCGAGAAACGCGTTCAATACGCCCCAAAACATATCGCTTCGGGGTTAGAACTGCGAAAGGAAACGGACGTCGGCGTTTTGAAAGTGCCGCATGTCGGTGATTCCGTATTTGATCATCACTAGGCGGTTGAGGCCGAAACCGAAGGCGAAACCGGAATACGCGTCCGGGTCAAGGCCTCCTTCGCGAAGGACGTTCGGGTGGATGAGTCCGGCACCCATGAATTCGATCCATCCGGATTTTTTACAGATTCGACATCCTTCGCCCGAGCAAAACGGGCAGGAGAAGTCAACTTCGACGCCCGGTTCGACGAACGGAAAGTATCCGGGGCGGAGACGGATGGAAACTTCACGGCCGAAAAGGTCGGAGAGCATGGTCCGGATGGCGTATTTGAGATTCGCCATCGAAATCCCCTTGTCCACGACGATGCCCTCGACCTGATAGAAGGTATTCTCGTGGGTGGCGTCGATATCTTCGTTCCGGAACACGCGACCCGGAATGATGACCCGGATCGGCGGGGATTTGGATTTGAGGATGACGTTCTGCATCGAGGACGTTTGGGTCGAAAGGACGTTTCCTTTCCCTTCGAGCCAAAAGGTGTCCTGCATATCGCGGGCGGGGTGGCTTGCGGGAACGTTGACCGCGTCGAAATTGAGGTATTCGGTCGTTACTTCCTTGGATTCGAGCACTTCGAATCCCATGCGCTTGAAGGAATCTTCGACTTCGAAAAGCGCCCGGGTAATCGGATGGGCCTTCCCGAGAGGTTTTTCTGGATACGGAACCGTAACGTCTTCGAATTCGATTTTTACCCGTTCGGCCACGCGTTCACTCGCGATGCCCGTCAAACGTGCTTCAAAAGCGGCCGAAAGCCGGTCGCGGAGTTCATTGGAAATCTTTCCGACGGATTGTTTTTCTTCGGGGGAAAGATCTTTGATCCCCTTGAGAACGGCAGTAAGCGAGCCGTTCTTTCCCAAAACGGAATTGCGGAAATCGTAGACCTCCTGTTCGGTCTTGAGGTTCGGGATTTGGGCAAGAGCTTCTTGCTCGAGATGCTTGAGCGTTTCGATCATGGTGGAAAAAATGACGTGGCCCGCGGTTCGCGCGGGCCTGTTTCGGACGAACCGGAAAATTTAGATTTTAAGCGGCATGATGATATGCCGAAAGGATTGTTTGTCGGTGTCGGCGGGAACGCCCCGGACCATTACCGGAGAAAGGCTCGTTTCGAAATCGATGCTGACGTAGTCGTCCTTGATAACCGAGAGAACTTCGAGCAAATAGGTGGAATTCAGCCCGATGGCGCTATCCTCCCCTTCAACGGAAGCCGGCATGTTGACGCGGCCAGCACCGATTTCGGTATCTCCGGTGGAAAGTTCGATTCCGGCATCCGCCCGAAACGAAATCTTGGTATTGAAATTGTTCTCCTTGGAAATGAGGTTCATCCGCCGGAGCGACTGGATGAGGTCGGCACGGAGAACCACGCCCTTGGTAGAGTGTTTTTTTGGGAAAAAATTCCGGTAATCGGGAAAGTGCCCGTTCAAAAGCCGGGAAAACAGCTTGACGTTGCCATACACGGCAAGGAGCTGGTTTTCGCTGACATAGAGCTCAACCGTTCCATCTTCCGAAAGGATGCGCGAGAGTTCGGCGGCCGTTTTTGCCGGAACGATGATGCCCGAGGCGTCGGTTCCGGTGGGAACGGCGTTTTTCAATACGAATTCGGAGAGGCGGAAACTGTCGGTGGAGGCGAAAGCGACCGATCCGTCGGCCGAAACTTTGAGGTAAATGCCCGCGAGGGTGGGGCGGATGTTTCCTTCGGCGGTCGAAAAGAGCGTCCTTTCTATGGCGCGCTTCAGATCGGCGGCGGGGATGCGGAACGGATTTTCCGCCTTGAATCCCGGAATGACCGGAAATTTCGAAGCGTCCGCGCCCTTGAACCGGGCGTCGGAAGTGGGAGTGACGAACTCGAGCGACCCCCCCGAGCCGAGGGAAATCGTCACTTTTTCATCGGAAAGAAGCGAAACGAACGGGACGAGGAACTTCGAAGAAACCGTGTACGCTCCTTCGGATTCGATCTCGACTCAGGAATCGATGACGTATTCGATGGCCATCTCCATGTTGTTGCCCGTGACGACCACGCGCTTGTACTGGACGGAAAGGAGGAGGTTTTCGAGAATGGGCGTCATGTTGGTCGAGGCCGTGGCATGGCTCGCGACTTCTATCGCCTGTTTGAGTACGGAAGTATCGACGGTGAAGCGCATCGGATGGAAAAAGGGGAAAAACCGCCCGCGAGGATACCGAATTCGCTCGGGATTTCAAGCGGGAATGAAGCGCCTTCCGGACATTTTTTGCAACGGGGGCGCAGAGTTCTCCTTTTCGGATTTCTTTTGCGAAATCGGCAAACGCCCGTATAATCGGCTCCAATCAACATCACCGCCTAACCGGAAACCCCTCGAACGGGTATTGGAAATGAACCGGATTTTTGAAAAAAGTTCCTGAGGAATAGTATACCGAAAGCGCTCGAAAGATATCGAAGTGCTTCTTCTTTGCCGCAAAAACGGAAAGGGGGAAAACGAATACGTCCTGCCGAAAGGCCACATGGAAGGCGACGAGACCGCCAAAGATACCGCCCTCCGGGAAATCAGCGAGGAAACGGGGCTCGACGCCCGTGAACTCGAGGTCATTAAATTCATGACCAAGATCAACTATTCTTTCGTCGCGACCCATAAGGAAGGATCCCCGGTAATCGACAAGGACGTCTACCTCTTTCTTGTCAAATACTCGGGCGATTCCGAACCGACGCCGTTTCGTTGAGGCGTTGAAAAATGAGAGCGCTTCACCGGATTCAAGTGGTTCCGGATGGACGAACTCAAAACCGCCAACGTCAAACCCGACATTTACGGATTCATTCGGAAAAACCTCCAATACATGTAAAATGCGGCCATCCTTCCGAAAACGCCACTAACCCCCACTCCCATGGAACTCTACGAAAAAGACGGCCGTATCGGCATCACTTCCGAAAAACGCGAGATATTTCTCGGCGACGGATTCGTTGAAATCGAAGGCATGAAGATCGACTTTCCCGGAGAATACGAAAAATCAGGGATTCTCGTCCATGTCGCCGACCACCCCTCCGGACTTCTCTTTTCGCTCCGGATGGAAGACCGTGACGTCGCCTACGTCGAAACCGACGTCCTCGAAATCACGGAGGAAATCGCCGATTTCTTCCGTGACGTTGACCTCCTCGTGCTCAAGGGGACGAAAAATGCCGTAAAGCTTTTTGAGAACCTCGAAGCCCGTTTGGTCGTTCCTTACGGCGAAGAAAAGGATGCGTTCCTCGCCGCGCTCGGACAAAACGTCGAACCTACTGCCAAATACAAGACCCGCGAAATCGACTTCGAAGGCGAAGTTACCGGCTTCGTGCGTCTCGCATAGTCGAAAAAAGGATTTTTCCGAAAGGAAGTCGGAAGGCGTTTTCCCACAAACGTCCTCGTTCCGGAAAAGGGGATTCGCTTCCGACGACATCACGAAGGGCCGGAGGAGGAAAGAATCCCCTTTCCCGGACCTGCGAATTGTTTGCTTTTGGAAAACGCCTTCCGACTTCCTTTTAAAAACGTTTTTCTAACTTGCGCGACGGCACGAGTTGGATATACTTCCGCCGCTTTCCGGCAGAACGGAATTTTTTCGTTTTTCAACCGAGCCGGACGAACCAAGCTCGTTCCCCCTTCACGATGAGTACCGAAACCCAAGAAAATACCGAAGTTCACGCGAGCGCCGAACATCACGGCCCGCACATTCCTTCGACGATGGGCACGCCCGTTCCCGGATTTCCTTCCGTCGTGACGACCACCGTGCTTTCGACGTGGATCGTCATGTTGGTCCTTTTCATGTTCGTCGCGATTCTGAACCGCGCCCTCAAGGGCGGAGCCTCCAAAATCAAAACCTTCGGCCTCGACGTCGTTTCGCGGCTCGACGCCTTCATTTCGGGAACCGTCGGCGAAAAGGAATCCGGAAGGAAGTACTTCTGGCTTCTCGGTTCGTTTTTCGTTTTCATCTTTTTAGCCAACGTCATCGGACTCGTGCTCGACTGGATGATTCTCGTCGCTCCGAAATTGGCTTACTACGTCCGCCCGATCAACTCCGACCTCAACACCACCCTCGTCATGGGTCTCGCGGCCGTCATTGTCGCGCAGGCTACCGCCATCTATCGCCGGGGCGTCATTTCGCACTTTTCGCACTACCTCTTCAATTATTCCGGACAATCCGGAATCGAAAAGGGCGTCAACGTCTTCGTTGGATGGCTCCACTTCGTCGGCGAATTCATCCGCGTCGGTTCGCTTTCGCTCCGTCTTTTTTTGAACATCTTCGCCGGAGCGATCCTCCTTTCGGTCGTCATCTACATCGGCTCGCTCATTCCGTTTGCCGGAATGCTCGCTTCGCTCGCGTTCTCGCTTCCGTTCTGGTTCTTTGAACTTTTGGTCGCGTTCCTCCAAGCCTACATCTTCACGACTCTCTCGGGAATCTATCTCCGCGAAGCGGTCGAACCCCTCCACCACTAAGAAGCCGGAGGCCGGCGATTCGGAAAAAACGGATCTTCGGCCCCTGGTTTCCATCAGGAGTTTTCCTTCCATTTATTTATTATCCTCACGGATCATGACTATGAATCTTCTTCCCCTCGCCCTTATCGGCGTTATTGGTTCCGGTATCGGTATCGGTCTTATCGGAATGGGCGCCCTCCAGGCTATCGGACGCAATCCGTCCGCTTCGGGAGACATCAACACCAAGATGCTCGTCGCGTTCGCGTTCGCCGAAGTTCCGGGCCTTCTCGCCTTCGCTTCCATCTTCATCATCAAGTAGTCGTTTTTTCGCGTACTTAAAGTTTCCTTTCTTTCCCCATGGGTCTCATCGATTTCGGATCGCTCGCCGTCCAGGCCGTAAACCTCGCCATCGTGGCATACGTGCTTCGCAAGTTCCTCTTTTTGCCGTATCTCGCCCACTTGGACGAGGAAACCAAAAAGCGCGAGGAACTCGCTCAAGCTCATGCCGAAGCGCAAAACGCCGTAGAGGCCGCTAAAAACGAGGCGCACAGAATCATTGAGACCGCCAAACAGGAAGGAAAATCCATCCGTGCCGAGTCGAAATCCTTAGCCAAACAGGAAGCTTCGCTCATCACGTTCGAAGCCAATAAGGAAGCGGATGCCATCCGCGCGAAGGCAGAAACCGACATCGGCGCCGAACGGCGCGCGATGGAGGTCGAAATGAAGGCGAAAATCGTGGACGTCGCATTGAAGATCAACGAAAAAATCTTCGGCAAGAGCGAAGCGAACGCCCGGTTCGTCGAATCGGCCGCAAAAGATTTGTAAACCCTTCCGCGTCATGAAAAACATCATTCCGGACGGAATTTCCAAATCCGAACTCGTGGAAATCCTCCGCGAACTCAAGACCTACCGGACCTTCCGGAAAAAGCTTGGAAAACGGGGAGTTTCGGCCTTTGCCGCCGAACGCTCGTGAGAAAAAACGCTCCGCGTCGAATATTTTCCTTCTTTCGAAAAGAAGGACGTCGAAAACGTCCTTTCCACCGCGTTCGGAAAGGATTACGCCGAAGGATACCGCACCGTATGGAAGGAAAACCCTTCGCTTTCGGGTGGGATACGGGTCTTTTTCGGAGACGAAATGGCCGATCTATCCTACTCCCGCGTCGAACGCGTACTTCGGAATTCCTAACGGCAAATCCCCGAGCATCCATTACCCCCTTTGTTTCCCATGTCCAACAACGTACTCGACCGCATCATAGCGGACATCGAAACCCAAATCGACTCCGCCGACCTTTCCCCCGAACGCAAAAGTTCGGGTGAGGTCGTTTATCTTGGTGACGGAATCGCCAAGATCGTCGGCCTCCGCGACGTCGCGTATAATGAAGTCGTCGAATTCGAATCGGGCGCCAAGGGCGTCGCACTCAACCTCGAAGAACACTCCGTCGGCGTCGTCATCCTCTCCGGATTCGGATCGATCAAGGAAGGCGACGTCGCAAAATCCACGGGGCGCATCCTCGAAGTGCCCGTCGGACCGAACCTTCTCGGACGCGTCGTGGACGCGCTCGGAAATCCTTTGGACGGACTCGGACCGATCAAGGCCGCGGAGTTTTATCCGACCGAACGCGTGGCTTCCGGCGTCATGACCCGCAAGTCGGTTCACGAACCGATGGCCACGGGCATTAAGGCAATTGACGCCTTAGTTCCGATCGGTCGCGGACAGCGCGAGCTCATCATTGGAGACCGTCAGACCGGAAAGACCCAGATCGCCATCGATACGATCCTTAATCAAAAGGATCAGAACATGAAGTGCGTCTATGTCGCCATCGGGCAAAAGGACTCCAAGGTCGTCGCCCTCGTCGAAGAACTCAAGAAGTCCGGCGCGATGGAATACACCACCGTCGTCGTCGCGGGCGCTTCGGCTCCGGCTTCCATGCAGTGGCTCGCTCCGTACACCGGCTGCGCCATCGGCGAATACTTCATGTTCCAAGGAGAACACGCCCTCGTCATTTACGACGACCTCACCAAGCATGCGAACGCGTACCGTGAAATGTCCCTCCTCCTCCGCCGTCCGCCAGGACGCGAAGCGTATCCGGGCGACGTTTTCTACCTCCACTCCCGCCTCCTCGAACGCGCCGCGAAATTGAATGACGACCTCAAGGCCGGCTCCCTTACCGCGCTTCCGGTCATCGAAACCCAGGCGGGCGACGTATCGGCCTACGTTCCGACCAACGTCATCTCCATCACGGACGGTCAGATCTTCTTGGAATCCGGACTCTTCAACGCAGGCGTCAAACCGGCCATCAACGTCGGTCTCTCCGTATCCCGCGTCGGCGGATCGGCCCAAACCAAAGCCATGAAGCGCGTTGCCGGAACCCTCAAGCTCGACCTTGCGCAATTCCGCGAACTCGAAGCGTTCTCCCAGTTCGCTTCCGATCTTGACGCCGATACCCGCAAGCAGCTCGAACGGGGCAAGCGCATGGTCGAAATCCTCAAGCAGGACGTATATTCCCCCGCTTCCTTCGACAAGCAGGTCGCCCTCATTTTCGCCGGATCACAAGGATACCTCGACGGTCTCGACGTTTCTAAAATCCGCGAATTCGAAAAGGCCCTCTCCCTCGCGCTCGACGAAGAAGGAACGACTCTCGAGGCCATCAAGGCGTCGAAGGACCTCTCCGACGAATCCAAATCCGGACTTAAGGCGGTAATCGAAAAAGTGCTTAAGACGTTCTAATTCTCTTCGGAAAACCCGCCCAATGGCATCCTGAAAGGAAATCAAATCCCGCATCAAATCAGTAAAGAACACCGGGAAAATCACCAAGGCGATGGAACTCATCTCCACGGTCAAAATGAAAAAGGCGCAGGAAAGCGTCCAATCTTCCCGTCCGTTCGCGCTCGAAGCGTCCAAAATCCTCGGCATCCTTGCTGGAGAAGGCGTTTTCGAATCGTCCCCGGCAGAACCGACGGGCACGTCCCTCGTGGTTCTCGTCAGTTCCAACAAGGGACTTTGCGGCGCTTACAACATCGGCGCCTTCAAAGAGACGCTCGCGCTCATCCGACGGCATCCCGAAACGAAGTTCGAATTCGTGACCGTTGGAAAACGCGCCCGCGAATTCGTATTGCGAACCGGAAATGCCCTCGTCGCCGACTTTTCGGACCACGTGAAAGATTCCGTATCAGTTTCGGATGCGCGGACGGTGTCCCGGTTCGTTCAGTCCGAATACCGCTCCGGAAAATACGACAAGGTCCACATGGTATACGGACATTACGTTTCCGCCATCACCCAAAAGCCGGTTTGCCGAACCTTCTACCCGGTAAGTCGGGAGTCGGTCTTGGATTTCCTTGCGGAAATCGGCGCCAACGTCCAGATGGAAGCTTCGACCCAGCACGAAATCGAACCGTCCCCGACCCACGTCGTCACCGCGACGTTGCCGCTCATTCTCGACCTCATGACGTTCGAACACCTGCTCGAAGCCAAAGCATCCGAGCACGCGGCTCGGATGGTGGCGATGAAAAACGCCAAGGACAGCGCCCATAAAAAAGCTTCGGCCCTTACGCTTACCTACAACAAGGCCCGCCAATCGGCCATAACCAAGGAAATCACCGAAATCGTCTCCGGAGTCGAATCGATGAAAGAATAGCTGCTCGAATACGAAAACCCCCGCCCGACGCGGGGGTTTTTCAAATCCGACTTGAACCGAAAGAACGGACAAGTACATTTCGACGCATGAAAAAACTCCTGGTACATACCGACGGGGGCGCCCGGGGAAACCCCGGTCCCGCCGGAATCGGCGTATACATTACCGATGCCGAACGAAAGCCCGTCGAAGCGCGGTACAAGTATTTGGGCGAAACGACCAATAACGTCGCCGAATACACCGGAGCCTATTTGGGCATCAAACGCGCCATCGAATTGGGCGCCGACGAAATCGAACTCCTCGCCGATTCGAAACTGGTCATCGAACAGCTCTCGGGAAATTACAAGGTAAAAAACGAATCGCTCAAAACCCTCCATTCCCAGATTCGGAGCCTCATATCCGAATGGGGATGATCCATTGCATTCACGCACATCCGCCGAGAAAAAAACAAAGAAGCCGACCGCCTCTCGAACGTCGCCATGGACGAAGGGACGAGATAAGAGAAAAGTTGATTTTTCGTCTTTTTTTTCTATCATTCGAAGCAAACCGGGGCGGACGCCCCAACGTTCGCAAACCTTCCGCATCTTACCGCCCACCTCATGTCCTTGCGTCGCCCCATTCTCTCCGGAGTTGCGTTTTTCACTACCGTATGCCTGCTTTCGGTTGGCTACGCGGCATGGACGAACCTCGACCGAAACGCCGCATCCAGTGGACAAGCCCTTACCTCTTCGATGATGCAGGGGGTTATCGACAACTTGAACGACCTCAACGCCCGGGTTGCTTCGATTACGACGGGAAGCTGTCCTACCGGAATGACGAAGGTCGGAGACTTTTGCATCGACAATACCGCCGTTACCGATTCGGCCGGAGAAGACCAAAAAATGGCGATGCAGCGATGCGTCGGGCAAAACAAACGGCTTTGCAGTTTCGGCGAATACAAACAGGCATGGGTGTCGAACAATTCGTTCATCTGCCCGAGCGGAGTCGGACGGTACGTTACTTCCGAAATATTTGCCGAATGAGCGAGGCAGTTGGTAACCTTCGAGTGCGGAAATTGTTCTTCATCGGCAAACTGATGCATTTGATGAAACGGAATCGGCGCCGATTCCACCGACAAATCCCGTTGCTGCCTGAATCCTTAGCGAATGGTTCAATCCTCCGAACCGCGAAAATAAAAAATTCGCGGTTTTTTATCGGAATCTCTTGAAAAAGGAAAAACGCAAGGATACAATCCGTCCGCCTTATTCCTTTTTTCCCAAAGATGCAGCTGAAAAAAACCCTCCCCCTCCTCATCATCGCCGGAGCCACCCTCGCTTCCTGCACGAAGCCGACAGAAGAAGCCATTCCTTTGCCGATGGTTCTTCCCGAAAACGTAACGCCCGCCGAAAACGATTCCCCATCGGCCGAAACCGCCACTCCGGGAACCAGCGTCGAACAAGCCGTTCCTGCCGCATCGGGAGCCATTGACGTGAGCGCTTCCGGCGCTTCCGCCACCGTCAATGCCGACGGATCGACAAACGTCTCCGCCGATGGAAACTCGGTAACGACCTCCGTTGACGGAACCATGTCCGTCTCGTCTCCAGAGACCGGAACCATGACCGTAGGCAATGGTCAAATGGCTGCCCCGGGCGTCAACATGGGCACGGACGGATCGGTAACCGTGGATGCCGGAGCCGCTGCCGGAATGGAACAGTAACCGCCCCTGGAAATGCGGTTTTCGGAGCAGTCGGAAAACCGCATCCATAAAGCCTTAAAACGGAAAAAAATCGTTTGGAAAAACGATTTTTTTCTTTATACTTCGGCGGTCTATCTCACGTTTCCATATTTTCGCATGAAAAAGGGCACCATAAAACAAATTATCGGCGTCGTCGTTGACGTTCAGTTCGGGGACGGTTACGTTCCGAACATTTACGACGCCCTGGAGGTAAAAGACGGCGAAAAATCCGTCGTTCTCGAAGTCCAACAGCAGCTTGGCGACGGAGCCGTTCGAACGATCGCGATGAATCCCGTAGACGGACTTAAACGCGGACTCGAGGTAACCGCCACCGGAGCCCCGATTTCCATTCCCGTAGGGCCGGAAGTCCTTGGACGCATGTTCAACGTCCTTGGAGAACCCATTGACGACGGCAAGGCCCCAAAAACCAAAGACCGCCATCCCATCCATAAAAAAGCTCCGGAATTCACCGAACTTTCAACGAAGACCGAAATATTTGAAACCGGTATCAAGGTCGTTGATCTCATCGCGCCGATGCTCAAGGGTGGTAAAGTGGGCCTCTTCGGCGGTGCCGGAGTCGGAAAGACCGTCATCATGCAGGAACTCATCCACAACATCGCGAGCGAACACGGCGGATATTCCGTCGTCGCAGGCGTCGGAGAACGCACCCGCGAAGGAAACGACCTCTATCACGAAATGAAGGATTCCGGCGTCATTGACAAGACGGCAATGGTCTTCGGACAAATGAACGAGGCTCCGGGTCCGCGCGCCCGCGTCGCCCTTACCGGCCTCACCATGGCCGAATACTTCCGCGACGTGGAAAAACGCGACGTCCTCCTTTTCGTTGACAACATCTTCCGCTTTACCCAGGCAGGTTCCGAAATTTCCGCGCTTCTCGGCCGAATTCCTTCGGCGGTAGGTTACCAGCCGACCCTCGCAACCGACATGGGCGCCCTCCAAGAACGCATCGCCTCCACGAAGAACGGTTCCATTACGTCCGTCCAGGCGGTCTACGTTCCGGCTGACGACCTCACCGACCCGGCACCGGCCAATACCTTCGCCCACCTCGACTCCACGGTCGTATTGAACCGCTCCATCGCGGAACTCGGCATCTACCCGGCCGTCGATCCGCTCGATTCGACTTCGACCGTCCTCACCCCGAAAATCGTCGGCGAAGAACACTACGAAACTGCCCGCGCCTGTCAGAAAATCCTCCAACGCTACAAGGAACTCCAGGATATCATCGCCATTCTCGGCATGGATGAACTCTCCGAAGACGACAAACAGACCGTCGCCCGCGCACGCAAAATCCAGCGTTTCTTCTCGCAGCCGTTCTTCGTTGCCGAACAGTTCACCGGAAACCCGGGCGTCTACGTCAAGGTTGAAGATACCGTCCGCGGTTTCAAGGCCATCATCTCCGGAGAGCTCGACCATATCGGCGAAAAACACTTCATGTACAAAGGTTCAGTCGAAGCCGTTATCGAAAGCTACGAAAAAGAGAAGGCTTCCGCCTAATTTCCCTCCATGCGAAACGCTTCTTCCGCATTTCAAAATTCGAATCCGTCTCCGGAAAAAGGGAGCGGATTCGAAGAGGTTCGGAATCGTTTTCTTCTTCAATACCGGCGGATATCGACCATTGACCTCCTTCTTGAATACGAGGAAAGAATCCGGGTTTTCCGCGAATTCGGATACTACGGGGAGGCAAAAATCCTCGAAGACGGAAAACGCATTTGGAATGATTTGCTTCCCCAAATTGGAGAAGAACGGTTTCGAGAAGAGCTCGTAATGACCCTCGCTCTCGCCTTTCATTCCTCCTTCGTCATCATTTCAAAAAAAGGCGTAAAAAACCCTAAAGACGCCGCTCAAATTCAAGCGGACATCCGACGGACTTCCACTTCCCTGCTCGAACAATAAACGTTTTCGCCATGCGCTTTTCCCTCATTTCCATTACGAAAAAGGTGCTCGAACTCCCCCATGCGGAGTCCGTAACCCTTCCTACGAAAACCGGAACCATTACCGTGCTCGACCATCACGAACCGCTCGTAGCCGCGCTAACACCGGGAATTCTGTCGCTCGTTTCCGAAGGCAAGACCCAAACCTTCGCCATTGGCGGAGGAGTCGTTGAAACCGACGGAAAAAGCCTTTCGGTCTTAGCCGACATGGTCGAAGCTGGAGGAGCCGTCGATTCCGAAGAAGCGAACCGCCGCAAGGAAGATGCCGCGAGACTCCTGAAGGAGGCCCGAGAAGCCGGAACCGTGGACATGGCCGCCCTCATCGCCCTTGAAGAAGAATACATGAAGGAAGAGGCGCGGGTGAAGTTGGCGTCGGGGACGTTATAAAATCAACTGAAAATTGACATAATTCCCACGAATGGTACCATTCGTGGGAATTATTTTGACTCCGTCGTTTCATGAAACACTCCCTTCTTCGCGACCTTTGGCCGTCCATCCAAAAATCCGCGGTTGCCGGAATATTTTTCACTACGACCGCCGTACTTACCGGCGTAGCATACGCGGCGCTTTCTTCTGGACTTTCGGTTTCGGACAAGACCGTCTCCGGCGGAGGCGGAACGCTTTCCGCAACGTCGTGGAATCGTCTCGTCGATTCCGTCTTGGAACTTGATGCGCGAACGGCGGCGATAAGCTCGGGGAAAGTCGTGAACGTTACCTTCCGAACCGATTGCACAAGAGTCAATCTCCCAGTATCTTCCAGCGTAACCTTGACGAGTTTTACGGTGGATAAAAAAAGATCGGATACCACTTTGTTGATACAAGGAAGCATTTCCGGATGGGGAAATTATTCATGAGAAATCACTCAGGGCTGGAAGCTCGGCTCGTGAACCGAAGCAATCTGACAAGGAGTGATGTACGACGAAAATTCCCATGGAAAAACGTTTCCGACAATGGCCGTAATTTCCGGACATTCCACTACCGGCCCGCAAACGCTGACATTTCGGTATTACGCGGTTAATGGCGATACCGGAAATCGTCCGTTCGTCAATTACAATCCGAATGCGAGTGACGATGCCCGTCTCGCCCAAACCTGTTCCGTATACACGGTTTGGGAAATCGCTCCGTAAGATGCCGTTTTAAACGGCTCCATAACCCCGTAAAAAAAATCAACATGCGTAATGCCGTTTCAAAAATTTCCGAACCCCTGATTCGCGGGGGCGTTTTCGGGATCTCCGCGACCGCGGCTGCGGCGATCATTTCCATTGCTTACGCGGCAGTTCCATGGTGATCCTTGCCGCAAGTCACGGGAACGAGCACTTTAAGCTCCCAGGCATGGAACGATTTAGTCTCGCACGTGAACCAGTCCGTCAAGCAAACGAGTGAAACGATCGTAGTCAGCAGCGACAATGTGGGGATAGGCAATCCGTCGCCTTGACAGAAGCTCTCCGTAGCCGGAACCGTGGAATCGACTTCTGGGGGATTCAAATTTCCGGACGGTTCGGTTCAGACCACTTCAGCAGTGTCCGCGGGAAAAATCTTAAACGTCACGGTTCATCGAGATTGCACGAGACGAACGATGACCGCCGCAAATTCAATAACGATGATTTCATTTAACGTGGATAAGAAATCCGCTTCGAGCACGCTTCTCATTGATTGATCCATTGCCGGATGGGGATCGCGTTCATGAAGCATGAATCAGGGATGGAAACTCGGATCTGGCAATGAGTCCATAGCACAGCCTCTCATGTATGAAGCGAATCATCATAGCCGAATTTATTCGACAAAAACCATTATAACGGGACATACGACAACCGGATCCCAAAACCTGGTATTCCGTTATTTTACGAACAACGGCTCAACGGGCGATACTCCATTTTCAACCAATAATCCGAATTCCACCGACGACGTCCGTCTTGCTCAAACCTGTTCGACGTACAGCGTAACCGAAATCGGACAATAATGGCGGTTTAAAAAAACAGGGGATCCCCTGTTTTTTTAAACCCTAAGCTCCTCCGCCACCCTCTTCTTCAACCGTTCCAAGCCTTCCCCGCTCCAAGCCGATACGAATTCGGGGTGGGGAAGAAGTTTTTCAAAAGGCGAAGCCGGTTGGATGCCTTCCAGGTTTTGCGAAATTTTTCCATCAGCAACCGCCGAAGCCATTTTCAGTTCCATGAGACGTTCGGGAGAGCACGCATCGGTCTTATTGAACACGAGGAGCCGTTTTTGCTTCGCGCCGATGGCGTCGAGCGTTCGGGTCACGATTCCTATTTTTTCATACACCTTTGGATCCCCGGCATCGACTACGTGCAAAAGCAAATCCGATTCGATGGAGTCTTCGAGGGTCGAAGAAAACGCCGCGATCAAGTCAGGGGGAAGGTCGCGAATGAATCCGATCGTGTCGTTTACGAGAATTTCGGTTCCGCGCATTTCCGCCCAATCGACTTTCTCCGTTCCATCCATCAAAAGACTCCCCGGCGGAACGTACATTTTCCCCACGCTCGTTCCGAGAGTGGCGAAAAGCTTGTCTTCGGCCAACACTCCTTTGTGGGTCAGCGCGTTCATGAGCGTTGATTTTCCGGCATTGGTATACCCCACGATTCCCACGGTGGACAATCCCACGCGCTTCCGGTGTTTCCGGTGTTCGGCGCGGACTTTTTCGTACGTTTTCAGGCGCTCCTTGATGTCTTCGGTTTTTTCGCGGAGGTGCCGTTTCATGATTTCGGTATTCGTCTCGCCGATTCCGCGGGCCCCCGAAGCGCCGCCCTTGGAACCGCCTCCTTGCCTTGAAAGTTCCATTCCCATGCCGAAAATGCGCGGCCCCATGTGTTTGATGGAAGCGAGTTCGATCTGCAATCGTGACTCGGGCGAATTCGCATGGAGCGAAAAGATCTTCAAAATGAGATCGACGCGATCCCATGCCTGCATCTTGGATTTCTTCTTTCGGAGTTCCTCGTTAACGCGGTAAATCTGGGCGGGTTTCAAAATGTTGCCGATCACGAGGAGTTCGGCTCAAAGTTCTTCGCCCGCGGCAATGAGCTCTTCCAATTTTCCCGATCCCACGTACGTCGAATAATCCGGCGAATCGCGTTTTTGCACCCGTTTTACCACGGTAATTCCCCCATAAGTCGAAACGAGCGATTCAAGTTCGGCCATGCGGGCTTCGAGGTCTTCTTTCGGGACGTTTGCCGGAGCGATGTCAACGATGACGGTTTTCATGAATTCGAGCATATCCCGCTTCGGACAAAAAACAAGACCGCGTAAGCGGTCTCGTTGTGCGATTGTGGCAATCGTTTCCAGCAATTCACCCATTGGGCACGGGTAGGCAGGATGCGGTCGCAATTATCCCATCGGATCCGGCGGAAGCGGGATTTCCCCTTCCGGAACGCCCTTGGATTCCCCTTCCTCTTGCACGTCTTTCACCGCGTCCTTGGGCAAGTTTTTCGCATTCTTGCATTCGGGATAATTCGAGCATGCGAGAAACGGTCCCCTCTTCGAGGTTTTTACGACCATTTTCCCCTTTCCGCATTCCGAACACGTCTCACCGCCGAATTTTTCCTCGAGGGCCTGGATTTTCGGATCGGGAATTTTTCCAATCCACTTGACCTCCGGGTACAGGCTTGACGCGAGAAACGGACCGAAACGGCTGCTTTTCACGACGATGGTGCCTCCGGCCGGACAGGGCTTTCCTTCGTATTCTTCCTTGAGTGCGGCGAGACGTTCGGCTTCGCCGGGCTTGACGATGTTTTCGATGAACGAACACGCTGGATAATTGGAACAGCCGATGAAGCGTCCCGATTTTGAGAACTTATAGACGAGCTCGCTTCCGCAATCCGGACATTCGCGGCCGACTTTTTCTTGCACCTTTCCTTTTTCTTCGGTCGCGGCGAGCAAGCGCGCGGAAAATCCTTGGTAGAATTCCCCGAGCATCGCCTGCCATTCGAGTTCCCCGCGGGAAACCTTGTCGAATTCCTCTTCGACGTTCGCCGTGAACTTGTAGTTCATCATTTCCGGGAAGCGCTGTTCGAGAAAGTCGTTCACCGTGAAGGCGATGTCGGTGGGCGCGAGCTTCTTTTCGACCTTTTCGACGTACCCACGTTCGACGATGGTCGAAATGGTCGGCGCATAGGTCGAGGGGCGTCCGATGCCTTCGGCTTCAAGCTTCTTGACGAGGGCGGCTTCCGTATAGCGCGCGGGCGGCCTCGTGAAGGTTTGGGTTCCCGATATCCCCTTAGAGCGAAGCGTTTCTCCTTCGGCGACGAACGGCAACGATTTGGAATCTTCGTTTTCTTCTTCGTCGGTACCTTCGACGTAGAGCTTCATGAATCCGGCAAAACGGACGACTTCGCCCTTGGCCAGCCATTCTTGCGAAGACGCTGATGCCGGAATGAAATGGTACGTCGTGGTTTCAACGAGAGCTTCCTTCATCTGCGAAGCGACGGTGCGTTCCCAAATGAGGCGGTAGAGACGGAGCTCCGGTCCTTCGAGACCGCAATTCTCCGGAGTTTTGTCGATATATGCCGGACGGATGGCTTCGTGGGCCTCTTGGGCGTTCGCCTGCTTAGTCTTATATTTGCGTCCGCCGGGAAGCGAATATTCGCTTCCGAACGTCGATTCGATGTACGTTTTCGCAGCGGCAATCGCAAAGTCGGAAAGGTTTACCGAGTCGGTACGCATATAGGTGATATGCCCGTTTTGGTAGAGCGACTGCGCGACGCTCATGGTCTGCCCCACCGACATTCAAAGCTTGCGCGACGCTTCTTGTTGGAGCGTCGAAGTCGTGAACGGAGCCCCGGGAACGCGGGCACCTTCCTTTTTTTCCGACGCGTCGAGACGGAAGTCCGCCGAAAGCGGAATTTCTATACGGACGTTTCCTTTCTTGTCCTTTTTCTCTTTGGCACCCCCCATATCGGCGCCCACGTCCGAAAGGAGCGCCATGGCTTCTTCGCGGTTTTTGGGTTGGAAATTCTTTCCGCCGATCTTCGCGAGTTCGATTTCGAATTCGGTACCGTCGGAAGCCGATACGAGAGCTTTGAGCTTCCATCCTTCTTCTGGGACGAACGCCCGGATTTCGCGTTCGCGTTCGACGATGAGTTTCACCGCGACCGATTGGACCCGACCGGCCGAAAGCCCCTGCTTGATTTTCGTCCATAAAACGGGCGAAATCTGAAAACCAACGAGACGATCGAGTACGCGGCGGGACTGCTGGGCATTAACGAGATCCATGTCGATGCGGCGGGGATTTTTTACCGCGTGCTCGATGGCGCCCTTGGTAATTTCGTGGAACACGATGCGCGAGACTTCCTTCGAATCAAGTCCGAGGGCTTCGCACAGATGCCAGCCTATCGCTTCCCCTTCGCGGTCCTCGTCCGTCGCTATCCAGACCTTTTCCGATTCCTTGGCGAGCTTTTTCAGTTCCGAAACCGTTTTTTTCTTCTCTTCGCTCACGACGTAGCTCGGTTTGAATCCGGCGGCAATGTCGATTCCGAGATTTTTCTTTTCCAAATCGCGGATATGCCCCATGGAGGCCTTGACCGTAAAGTCTTTTCCGAGGTATTTTTCAATGGTCTTTCCTTTAGCGGGAGACTCGACGATAACGAGGTTTTTCATGGGATGCGGCAAGGTTTGTGGTTCCGGCGGAAGAGTCCGTTCGGCCATTCGTTTCGGGCGGCAGGGTATGGGCACCAAGACCGAAAGTCAAAACTTTTTGCACCTTATTATGCCTCCGGATATACTTCT
This sequence comes from Candidatus Altimarinota bacterium, assembly GCA_024709505.1. Taxonomy (GTDB): domain Bacteria; phylum Patescibacteriota; class Gracilibacteria; order BD1-5; family UBA2023; genus JANJWP01. The sequence goes on from JANJWP010000005.1 coordinate 106,041, forward strand.
TGGCGACATTTCACCCCCGTTTCCATGCAGAAAAAAACCGTCGCCGCCTTAGCGCTCTCCGTCGCCGCCCTTTCTTCCTGTTCGCCGTTTTCCAAAAACGAGAACGAAACCCCCTCCCCCGTCCTTCCCCCCATCGTCGATCCCCTTGAACCCTCCGGTCCTCAAAACCCGGAAATCCCCTCGCCCGAACCGATAAAACCGGCATGAAAAAATCCGAATCCGGAGGATTCGGAGGAAGCGAAAATCCCTCGTCCCGGAACGACCCCCTCCGGAACTTCCGGGAACGAACCTTCAAATTCGGGGGCCGTCGCGACCGGAACCGTCGATGATTCCGAAGTGGAAGCCGCGATAAGCGAGATCGACCGTCTCCTGAACGGAATCGCCGGAGAATAATCCGAAAAAATCCCGCAATGCGAAAAGCGGTCCGCCCGGACCGCTTTTTTCGTTGACTTTCGAAACGCGGTATCGTAGAATTCGCCCCGAGACATCCGTTATCCCGTTCCCATGCCTTCACCACGCAAAAGGAAATCCGACCCAAAGGGATTCACGTTCGTGGAACTCATCGTCGCGATAAGCGTCGTCGCGACGCTGGCGGTCGTAGGAATCGCCTACGGAAACAGCTACAAATCGGAACACAACAACGCCGTCCGTCTCTCCGACGTGGAAACCCTCGTTTTGGCGGCGGATTCGTATTTCCAGGCGAAAGGCGATTACCCAGAACCGACGGGAAACCGGGTTTATTTCGATTCGCTTTGAGCCTATTCGCATTCCGCGACCGGATCATACGGGGTTTCGAGTTCGGCGACTTCAGACCTTTTCGGATCGGAATTTCTCGCCGAAGTTCCCCGCGACCCGGATACGGGAAACGCCTACGGATACGGAAAGCGCAAAGATGGGACCGCCGGATACGACGTAGCGGCGGTTGATAAGCGTCACGACGGATATTACGCCTACGTTCGCGGAAAATACGACGCTTCAGCGCTTCCTTCGCTCGTGCGCGAATACAACGGTCCCGGATTCGTCGAGGACGGAAAATCCTGACGCCTCCCCTACAATCCGACTGATTCCAAAATTACCGCCAAAATTTCGGCATACGGCGGAAGCGTGACGCTCGATTCTGGAAAACCGCTTACCGAAGAGCTTTCCGAAGGCGATACCGTGCGCGTTCCGGCGGGCGGATACGCGGTACTCCACGTGTCCGACGGAACCGAAGCGAGGATTGGCGCGACCGATGCGACGACCGAACTGAAACTCGAAAACCTCAATTCCAAAGATTCGAAACGGTTCCTTACCAAGGTAAGGCTCGCTTTGAACGGGGGCGAAGTTTGGACCAAGGCGCCCAAGCTCCGACAAGACCGTGGGGAATCGAGCGAAATCGAAATCGTCTCCGGAAATGCCGTGGCATCGGTTCGCGGAACGGTTTTCGGCGTTCGGAAAAACGGAAGCTCGACCGACGTAACGCTCGCGGTGGGCGAACTCAAACTCCAAACCGAATCCGGAAACGAAATCTCGGGAACCGGCATTCCGGAAGGAATCATCAAAGTCGAAGAAACCGACGATCCGAACACCGCGATCGATGAGACCATGCCGAAATCGGTAACGGTCAACGATGCGGAAATACCGGGCGAAGACGACGTTGGCGGGAGCGTGTCCGCAGGCGGGGAAATCGTGGAAAAACCTTCCGCCCGGGAACGCCTGAAGGAATGGGAAGGTGCCGGAAAGCGCGAAACCAAACCCAAGTCGGTAAAACTTTCGCGCGATTCGCTCGGACGCTATTCGTTCTCGTTTCAAAACGATTCCGGTTTTTCGGCGCTCGAAGTACGGATGGCAAACGGTTCGAATTCCCTCTCCCCCGTTTCCACCCCTTCCTGAACCGCCACGGTAACCATTTTATCGTTGTCGGCTTCGGCGCTCGAAGGGTATCCGACCCCTTCGTCCACGGAATATAAGAAATTCCCCTTCCGCCTCACGGCGCCAAACGGCGCGAGCGCGTCGGGCGAATTCGTCATTCCCGGAGGAACGGAAGCCTTTCAAATTGATGAAAACGCCCTGCCGAAGGGAGTCTCGACCGGATGCTCGACCGGATACCGCTGGTACTGGAAGCTCGGATGCGCGCGTTCCAACCTTGTTGCCTATGCCCCCTACGACCGCGAAGGAGACCTCTATTTCTATGACCGTCGAGGCCAAACGGTCGGCAACGTCGTAACGGATCTCGTCACGGGAAAGGATCATAAAAACGTTCCTTACAAAAAGAATTTCGACCGTTCCGCCACGGCGGCGAACGACGTGTGAACGGCGCTCTATTCGACCTTCGGCCTTCGCGGAATCGGGCTCGACCTCTTCCAGGGCGACGACTACGTGGGATACGATTTCTCCTCTCTCGGCATCAACACTTCGAAAATTTTCGTCGTCGAGGTTTCAGTATCGGGCAGAAGCCTGAAACGCAAGTTCTCGGAAATCGATGCTGAAGATCCTCCGCCGGGAATCAGTTCGTCCACCAATCCTTCGTACAATTCTTTGGGAGAACGGCGGGCGTACCTCTGGGCGCTCGAAGACGGAACGTCGCTCTATTTGCGGGCCATGTCGAGCGAAGACGCGGGCGATTACGGATTCCTCGTGCTCACGGGGAAGGACGGACAAACCAAGAGCACTTGGAAATTTTCGCGCTCCGCCTTGAAAAACGAAGACCGGGTATCGGTTTCGACGCGCATGGGAGGCGAAACGTCAGCGGGCAGACTCGCCCAACCCCTCGTGTCCATGGCTTTGGAAAACGCCTCCGTTCCGGTGAGCGACACGTTTTCGAATACCGAAAGCGGAACCCATCGGCCCGACGTTTTCCGAAGAATCTGGATTGGATCTTCGGCGCCGGAAACCGTGCGAAGCAACGGTTACGACCTTTTGCGCTGGCATTCGCAGTGGGGCGGAAAAAAGTCGTCCTCCATCAATGCCAACGGCGACTGGACCGGAGAAATCATCGACTTCGTCAAGATTTCCGCCCAGAGATAAAAAGACCCGTTGCCAAACCGCCGGATAGCGCTATAATCCGGCGGTCTTTTTAGATTTTTCGCACACCCTCCATGGCCAACATCGACCACGCTCCGAGCAAGTACCTCTTGAATCTCCTCCACGTTCTTCCGGCTTTCGCCGACGAAGCCGAAAACCGCCTCAACGCCATCGTCGAGGTTTCGGCCGGTTCGATCAACAAGTACGAACTCATTACCGAGGCCGGAATCCTCAAGCTCGACCGGGTCGGGTACTCTTCGCTCTCCTATCCGTTCACCTACGGCGCGATTCCCCGTACCTGGGATTTGGACGGAGACCCGCTCGACATCTGCATCGTCGGCGTTACCGAAGGGCTCGTCCCAGGATCGCTCGTCGAGGCCCGCGTGATCGGCGTCATGAAATTCATCGACGGCGGCGAAGTTGACGATAAAATCATCGCGGTGTTGGCCGACGACAAGCGCGTCGAACATATTAAATCGATCGACGATCTCGGAACCCACTGGAAAAAGGAAACTCAGCATTACTGGGAATTCTACAAGCACCTCAAAAAACCCGGAACCGGTTCGGTGGAAGGTTTCTTCGACGTTGCCGAAGCCGTCGCCGTCGTAAAGGAATGCGAGGAACGCTACGAAAAAGACTACGCTCCGAAACTCGCCGCATAATGCCGGATGCCCCGCGACGTCGCGGGGCATCCTTTTCGGAAAAACCGGGAGTTCGTTTTCGAATGCCCGTTCCCGTTACCAACCGCCACCATGCGCCTCGCCGCTACCTGCAACTACGGACTTTCGTCCGTCTTGAAAAACGAAATCCAAAAGCTCGGGTTTCCCATCGTCGAATCGACCGAACGGTTCGTCCGTTTCGAGGGCGATTTCCGAGCCATTGCGACGGCGAACCTCCGGCTTCGCACCGCCAACCGGGTATACGTCGAGGTTTCGAGCGGAAACGCCGGAACTTTTGACGAACTCTTCGAAACGGCGCGGAAGGGCGAATGGAGGCGGGTGCTTCCGGTGGGAAACCCGGTATCCGTGCGAGCCGTCAGTGAAAAGTCAGCGCTTGACAGTCTTCCGACCATCCAAAAAACCGTAAAGAAGGCCGTCGTGGACGGCTATGCCGGAAGGCCCGGCGGAATCCTGCCGGAAAACCCCGAATTACCCGAGATTTCGATACTGGCCCTCATTCGCGACAACCGCGCCCTCATTCTTCTCGACACGTCGGGAGACCCGCTCCACAAACGGTGATACCGCATGAAAACGGGAGAGGCTCCCATTAAGGAAACCCTCGCCGCCGGACTCGTCCTCCTTTCGAACTGGCGTTTCTCGGAGCCGTTTCGCGATCCGTTTTGCGGATCGGGAACCATTGCCATCGAAGCCGCGATGATCGCGAAGAACGTCGCTCCGGGGATTCTCCGCTCCTTCGCGTTCGAACGGTTTCCCTTCGCGGACGAAATCTCCCTCGAAGAAGAACGGCAGGCCTGCGTAAAAGACGAAAGACGCGAAAAGTCCCACGACATCGTCGCAAGCGATTCGGATGCGGACATGGTGGCAATGGCGATCGAAAACGCCCGCGCTCTCGGACTCTCGGATTCCGTCGTGTTCGAAATCGCCGAATTTTCGATTGAGCGCCTTCCAAAGAAAGGAACGCTCGTGACGAATCCACCCTACGGCGAAAGAATCTCCGATTCCGAATCAGCCAAACGGGCGCACGAAGACCTGTTTTCAGCGTTCCGCGCACTCCCGGAACTCTCCGGAGGAATCATCACCGGACTCGAAAACGTCGAACCGATGGCGGAAGGCCTCACGATGAAAAACCGGAAAATCCCCAATGGGCCGATTCCCTGCCGGTACTATTTCCGGACTTCCCACCGGGGATAAAACGCCGCATGGCGTTTTATTGCGTGAACGAAGTCGAAACCGGAAGGAAAACGGAATCCGACTTGCCTTCGAAGGGGAAAAATGGTGGAATGCGCCCTCCCCTTTTTTCTCGGGGGAGATTCCCATTCTTAACCCATCGGTACGATGACGCTTCGAAGATCCGGCACCGAGATGTTTCCCGAAGAATTCGAAACCCAGCTGGAAATCGCGCTCATGAGCGAGGCGTTTCCGGAATCGGTCGCCCTCGCGGTTTCCGATATCGTGAACGGGGTCGAATAATGCCCGTCCGGAAGAAAAAATCCCCGAACCCCTGGAGGCTGGAAGGCCTCCTTTTTCATGGGACCGGCGAATCGCCCCTCCGCCCGCGAAATCCCTTACCGGAAATTCGGAGCGTCCGCCCGGTATTCTTCGAACGCCACTTTCCGGGACTCCACGACGGAACGCACCTGACGTTCGTTCGAATTAAGCTTTGACGTTCCAGTCTTAACCTCCAAAAATACCACCCGCTTCAAATCTCCGGACGAGAGCCCGTCGAGCACGAGGTAGTCGAAGCCCTTTCCGATAAAAACCATGTCTTTGGGCGAATAGGGAAATCCCGGAAGGAACGGCAGGATTTTTTCGTACACCGAACCGAGAATGACCGACTGGGAACGCCTTACCGCATCGGATCGCTCCCTTCTAACCGAAAGGTACCGGGCGATTCGTCCGAAGAGAAATCCAAGCAAAAAGGCGACGACGGACAGCGCGATGGCGAAGAGAAGGTTCTCGGACACGTTTTTTTCGGTTTACATTCGTAAGCTCCGGCTATAATACGCGCGGTTTCGATTTTTTAAAACTCCACGATGATTACCGCCATTCTCACCCCCAAAGACGCCATCGCGAAGGTCTTCGTCCGCGAACTCGGTCTCGAAAAGCTTCCCGAAGTGCCCCATGGATCGGAAGCGACCTACCGAAAAGGCGACACGATCCTCGTGGTTTCGAAAGACATTGGGGCGGCGGCCGCCATCCGTTCGAAATACCTTCCGGAACGCCTCTATTACGCGAATTTCTGAACTTCGGCCACTTCCGAGCGTTATGCCGGGGACGTCGTATTGCCGAACGCGTTCATTCCCCATGGCGAACTCTCCGGAACCGACGGCGCGGCGTTTTTGGAAAACTACGAGGAACAGGAAGACTACGACTTCGAGACCTTCGGCCTCTCCGTTGGCGGAGTCTGCGTGAGCGCGGAAGGCGAAATTTCCGACGAAACGCTCGTGGAAATCGCTTCGGAATACGGTGCGGATATCGTGGACGAAGAATGAACGGCAGTCATGTTCGCGGCGGAAGGCGGCGAAGACGCTTCGACCTATCCCATCTACGGGGTCGTTTGAGGCATCGTCGGAAACGAGACGGAAAACGTTTCGGAAGAAACGGTCGCCAAAAACGTCTTCGCCATTTTCCGATACCTCGAAGACACCTTTTCCGACGAAGATCGATCGCCAACCGATGGCGACGAACTAACCGACGACGTCCATGATGAGCAAACTTAAGGTCGGATCGGTCGAATGGACGGACTTCGTTGACGCCTCCGAAGACGAAATCACCGACATCATCGAACGTTACGACTTCCACGAACTCGACCGCGAAGCGATTACCGAGGAGCACCAAAGCGCGAGGGTCGATACCTATGACCGCTACGTTTTCGTGGTGCTGCACTTTCCTAAGTACGATTCGCGGACGAAGCGCTACCTTTTGAATGAATTCAACGTCTTCATCTCCAAGGATTACCTCATCCTTTTTCGGTATTACGGAAGTAAAACGGTCGAAAAAGTTTTCGAATCCTACCGGGACGGAACCCACGGACGCGAAATCGTCAATACGGGGTACATGCTCTACGATTTGGCTGACGCGATGCTCGACAAGATGTTCCGGCTTTTGGAAAAGCTCGGAAAGGACCTCCGCGCGATAGAAAACTCGCTCTTCAACGGCGATGCCGACGAAGACCTCATCCGCGAAATCATGATCAAGAAGCGGAACATCGTCATGCTCAAGCACATGATGAAGCCGCAGATTTCCGCACTGAAACTCCTGGAACTCCGCATGAACGCGATGTTTAAAGACGAGGTTGAGGTCTACTTTGAAAATCTTGAGGACAAGGTGAACAAGATTTACGCCGAAATCGAACTCCACCAAGAAAACGTCGAAACCATCGAGGACGCGCTCAAGTCGCTTTTTGACATGCGCACCAATGCGACGATCAAGTACCTCACGCTGTTTTCGGCCTTCATGCTCCCGCTGACCTTCGTAACGGGATTTTTCGGAATGAACGTCGAACACGTTCCTTTCGACCACGCCCTCGTTTACGGCCTCATCACGGCGACGGTCGGGGTCATGGGGGGCGTGAGCTGGTACCTCGCGAAAAACGGAAAAATCTAGCGTTTCAAAGAAAAACGGACATACTCTCCAAAAGCCCTATTCCCCTCTCCTCCGATATGGAAAAACGAACCGCCTATTCCTTCATCGCCGCGATTTGCGGCGTGGCCATCGCTAACGCAGCATATCTCTCCTACCAAGCCTATGAAATCGGCAAAGGCGGTGAGTTCTCGTCGTTTTGCGACATCAATTCGAGCCTTTCGTGCACCAACGTGCTCGCGCATCCGCTCGCGCAGGTTTTTGGCATCCCCTTCCCCATGATCGCGCTCGTCGTGTATCCGGTACTCCTCGCCATCGCGCTCGTAGGCCGCGCCAAGGATTCGGCCACTTTCTTCAAGCCTTTGGCCGCGCTTTCGGCCATGGGCATCGCGTTCAATTCGTTCATCATTTACCGCGAGGCGGTTTACATCAAGGCGTTCTGTATCCTCTGCCTGCTTTGTTCCCTCATCATCCTGACCGTGTTCGCAGTTTCGATGATGCAAAACGTTAAAGCCTGCAAGGCCGCGAGGAAGGCGTAGGAAGTCGAATTTGCCTTTGCGTTATTCGTATTCGGAATATACTCCCAGGCATTCCGGAGCCAAACAGTCCGGAAAAGGCTCTTTCACATTCACGACAACGTTCTTTCCGAACCATTCGGAGAAAGGATTTTTTCATGAAATTCGCTCTCGAAAAACCCGACGGATCCGGACGCATCCATTACTCCCCGATTTTTTGTGCCCCGGGTACCCGGGGATTTTTCGGAGAAGGATACCCCATCCATAAGCTCACCCGCCTTGCCGGCATGACCTTCAAGGGCACCTCGTTCGTCGCCAAAACCGCGACGCTCAAGGCCCTTAAGGGCAACATGCCGCTCAAAAAGGACGGACTGACCCCGGTGGAAATCGCGCCCAAGTGCATCGAAGCCTATCCGCGCTCGGGCCACATGCTCAACGCGGTAGGACTCTCGAACGTGGGCTTTTGGAAGCTCTTTTTCGACGGCCGCTGGCAAACCCTCGACGAGCCGTTCATGCTTTCGTTCATGCCCAAGGGCGATACCCTCGCCGAAAAGGCCGACGAATGCCGGGGATGGGTCCACGATTTCCTCTTCCAGTATTACGAACGGCCGCACGGACGGTTCGCCGCGGATTTCTCCATCCAAATCAATTTCGCCTGCCCCAATACCGGGGCCGATCCTTCGACGTTTCTTGCCGAAGTGGGCGAAATCCTCATGGCCGTCCAACCCCTCCGGCAAGCCGGAATCCCCATCGTGGCGAATTTTAACGCCTTCGTTCCGGTGCGGGCCCTGCTTGATGCCGAACCGCTTTGTGACGCGTTCTGGATTGCCAACACGATTCCTTGGGGAAGCCCGGGCATCGATTGGTCGCCGTTCGCCGTCGGCAAGGACGAGAAGGGCTGGATATCGCCCCTGAAGGCCCGGGGAATCCCGGCCGACGGAGGACTTTCCGGCCCGCTCTGTCTGCCTTTTAGCGTCCGAAAGGTCGATGAAGCGATTGCCGGCGGGGTAAAACGTCCCATCATTGCGGGGAACGGCATTCAAAAACCCGAAGACGTAGAACTCCTCCGGTCCGCCGGAGCGAGCGCCGTTGCCATTGGAGTGGCCGCAATCCTGCGTCCGCACCGAACGAAGAGCATTATCAGCGCGGCGCACCGGGCTTTCTCGGAACCGTTCAACCACGATTTGAAACGTTCGCTTTTCCTTCACGAAAAACCGGCTTCCGCCTAACCCCCCCCCTTCTTCCAAGAAAGGACTTTCGCATGAACCATCTGACGCCCATCGTCATCCCCACTCCGTTCGACGCGCACCTCCATCTGCGCGACGGCGACTTCCTCGACACGACGGTTCCGCACTCGTCCCGCCTTTGGGGCGGCGCCATCGTCATGCCCAACCTGAAGCCCGCCGTCCGCACCGTGGCGCAAGCGCTCGATTACCGCGAACGCATCTTGGGCCGGGTCGCGAATCCCGGTTCGTTCAATCCCTGCATGACGCTCTACCTTACCGAAGAGACGAGCGACGAAGACCTTCACGAAATCGTCGCCTCCTATGGCAAGGTCGTCGCGTGCAAGCTCTATCCGGCCGGCGCGACGACCAACTCTTCCGAAGGAATTCCCGACGTCGAGAAGGCTTACCGCATTTTCGAAACGATGGAGCGTCTCGACGTTCCGCTTTGCGTGCACGGCGAAGTGACCGATCCAACGGTTGACGTGTTCGACCGCGAGAAGGTTTTTGTGGAACGGTATCTCGACAAAATCGTGAAAACCTTCCCGAACCTTCGGATCGTGCTCGAACACGTCACCACGTGCGAAGGCGTTGATTTCGTCGCGGCGGCGCACGGCCGAGTCGCGGCGAGCATTACGGCACACCACCTGCTCTTCAACCGTAACGCGATCTTTTCCGGCGGGGTGCGTCCGCACTTTTACTGCCTGCCGGTGCTCAAGCGCGACGTTCACCAGTCGGCCCTCATCCGAGCGGCCGTCGGCGGCGGTAGCAAATTCTTTGCCGGTACCGATTCGGCGCCGCATGCCCGAAGCCTCAAGGAAGCCTCCTGCGGATGCGCCGGCTGTTATACGGCGCCCCAAGGGCTCGAAGCCTATGCGCTCGTATTTGAGAAAATGGGGGCGTTCGATGCCGGAAAATCGAGCGTCGGCGTGGAAACCTTCGCCGACTTCGTCTCCCGTTCGGCGCCGAAGTTCTACGGAATCGCGGCGCCGCAAGGCACCATCGCCCTTTCGGTCGAAGAAAATGGAGTAAGCGTTCCGGGGAGCTATCCTTACGGCGAACATTCGCTCGTTCCCCTTTTCGCGGGGGAGACGATGCGGTGGAAGGCCGAACGTTCGTCGTGAATCGAAACCCTCTCGGGAAAAAGGAGCCCGAGAAAAAACCTCCCCCGTCGCAAGACGGGGGTTTTTCTATCCGCGGTACGAATACGAGAGGGCGTTGTATTCGTCGGTGGAATGGACGACGTACCCCTCCTTTTTCAAAAGCACGAAAAAGGACACTCCGGCGTCAAGCGCCATTTTGGAACAGATGGTACACCAGGGCTCACCGGACGGCGCGAGCTTTCCGTCTTTTCCCAAACGCGCGTAGTAGAGCGTCGAACCGGGAACCTTCGAGGGATTTTTTCGGAGCGCGTCCATTACGGCACGCTGTTCCGCATGGACGCAACAACTCTTGTCGGAAACTTTTGGATGGAGGGCCATCTTATCGCGCTGGCAACGACGCTGTGATTCGAGGTTTCCCGGAGGCGAATTCACCCCTTCCCCGATAGTATCGCCATCTTCGGAGACGATGATTGCCGCGCACTGCCAGTCTTGACATCCGGCGGTTCGGGCGAGTTCGGCGATGCGGGCATAGGCCGATTCGACGAAGCGGAGTTCTTTTAGGTCGGTAACGAGGCGCATGGGTCAAAAAATTAGGCCGCCATTTTCAAAAGCGTCTGCCGAACGGCGTCCTTGGTCGCAAGCGTTTGGGCGGAAGCGTCGTTTATGAGGTCGAGTTCGTCGGTTTCGACCCGAATGACCGGAACGTCGCGGTAATACTCCGAAAGGATGTCGCGGCGGTTTTGATCGTAGAAGGCGTGGAGTTCGTCGGTCACGGCCACGATTTGCGAGTCGATATAGCTTCCGCGGCGTTCGAGCCGACCGAGGACGGTTTCGGGTTTGGCGCCCACGTGGACGACGAAATCGGGTTTGGGAAGCGTTTTAAACGACGCGTCGAAATCGCGGGCGAACTTCTTGCCCGCGGATCCGCGAATCTTCAAACGGGCATAAACGAGCACTTGGACGATGGAAAAATCCATCACGACGACCGAACTTCGGGATTCGAGAAACGCCCTCGTCACGATGGCTTCGTCCAAGGATTTGAAGAGTTCCTGGTTCTTTTGCCAGAGGATCGCGTCGGAAAGCCCGTCGGAAGACGCCTTGATAATGGGAAGGTACGGGCTCATTTGCGGAAGCTCGGTCAATTTTCGAACCGACGGCGGATCGATGATGCCTTCGGTTCGAAGGGCTTCTTCGACATGCGAAATGAGCAGGTTGGTGAAGGTGGTTTTTCCCACTCCCGATTGCCCCGTGACCGCGATGACCGGATACCTTCGGTGCGCGAGGAGGAATTGGCGAAACGAAATCCCCTTGAGCGGAAGGGGTTTGGACGATTCGACGGCCGCGACGTGCTCGGCGGCGGCGAGCTGTTTTGGAGTGGACATGCGTGGATTGTACCACGAATTGGAAAAAGTGGAAAATATCGAGCTTAAGCCATAGGAAAGGCGATCATATATCAAAAGAATATTTGGATCCCGATGATGTTCCGAACGAAGAACGACAGGGTCGGACAAAAATTTTCTCCGGCAAACCCGCATTTTGAAAAACGCCGCTTCGAGCGTTCGACGAAATGACGGCGAATATTTTGGATGGGTCGTTCAAAGATTGCGAATGGCTGGGGATGAGGGATTCTTCCTTCGCCGACAAAGCGGCTCAGGACGCCTCGGCCGCGAGCCAAACCGTTGGCTCGCTCAACGCTGCGCGTTGGCCTCGGTTCGAATCCCCCACCATATCCCCGCAGAAAATCAAAAACCCCTCCGACCGGAGGGGTTTTTTGGGTTTTCTGGCTGGACTCTATGGTCCTACACCAAACGTACCATTATTAGAAAGTTCTATTCTCGAGTAGTTGGCCACGTTGGTCCTCCAAAAATCGTTCTATTGTTGGAGTGGTTCTATTCTCGAATAGTTGGACTCTATGGTCCTACATCAAAATGGGACATTTGGGACAGTATAAAAAGACTGCGATCCATGATTACCAGTTTTAATTTCGTGCAATGCAGATTTCCTGTCTAACTTTATTGAAATCCTTGATTTCGCAGTTTTTTGCCGCCTCAAATTGGAGTTGCAATAACCAAGTAGAATAAAGCACCACACCACCGATGGCGATTCCGGGTGCCACGATAAGGAGCCGCAATGGTCCTGATTTCCTGACGATTCTACCAAATGCGAGCAACATGTATGCCGTTGGTAATGAGGTTATGATGAAATAGAGACGCAGGAAGTTATCTTTAAATTCGATTACCTCAAGATTGACTGTTGCTTTAATAACGAAAGTGGCGACCAGAACTGTAAATGCAGCAAACATTCCAGACGTCATTTTCATGAGGATTTCTAACGACTCGACGATATCAGCGTAAAGATCCGGTTTCAAACGTTCCATAATGACAAATTAAAGAAACAGCCCCGCCCAATGGACAGTAATTTGAAATTCCCTATTCATCAAATTCCTGTTCGGTTTCATCGGATTCATCCATATTGACATCCTCATCAGCAAAAACGTATTCCGAAGCTATCTGCTCCAATAATAGAAGTAGTTCCCCCTTGTTCAGGTTTGATAATTTTCTGACTCCGTATTCGAGGTTGATGCCTTTGGTCAGATGGCCGACCGGTTTCTTCTTGCTGAATTCCGGATGCTTTCCTATGAAATCCAATGTGGCGAATAGGACTCATTTGGAACGTCCAAGGTTCCTTTCAAGAACGGCCTGATATACGTCCTGGGTAAGGAATAGCGCGCGCGTCAAAACATACGGATCCCCCTTGTCGAACGAATCATAATCGGAGTCGACCTCCCATGGCGAACTCGTGAGTTTTACCGCCCACCAGAGACGGGCGATGGAATGGCGGCGGAGACTCCTGGAACTGTCGTTCGTGAACCAGTGATTCAGGAATCTATTTACCGCCTTAATTTGAAGGCTCTGGTTGCCTTGGAGCTTATCCGGATCCTTCGGTAAGGCCCATCTCGCGAAGGAGTACTCCCGGAATTGAACGTGACTCAAGTAAGCCCAAAATCTTGAGTCGGAAGCCTGGGTCTCATCCAAGAGTGAATAATACTCGAAAATGGCGATGGCATTCTGGCAATCACCATTGTGTCCTGATGTCCCGTCGAGAATAGGGGGAACGGCGTCATCTGGGACTTGGATTTTCGTTGTCCAAAGATCTTCATCTTTTGGAATCCAAGTTCGATCGTAGTACGATTCGAGCGATTTCGAGCTGGTAAGCTGTCGTTTGATCCGCGTCACCGCGGAATCCTTGAACAATTGTTGGATTACCGTATTAGCCATTGTCGTCCTCGTTAACGAGTAGTTGGTCGATTCCGGTCAATGCTCGTGAAATTGGATCCTGCAATATTCTTTGAGCCATTTCGAACGGCACGCAATCGTCTAGTTTCTTACTGCTTACGATGGATCATATCTTGGCGAACCATTCGGTGTTGGCATAGTTGCTCTCGCCTTGTTTTTTCCATTCGTAGAGCGCATCGAGTAACACTGGGAATACCACCAATCCGTGTAGCATGTCTTCGCAGCTTTTCGGCAAGCCGGAATAGCGCTTCCTATCGTCTTTCGAGAGGCAAATTTTGATTTTCCTATCACTGTAGTCAATTTCAGCCGGTCAGCTCATTAAGGGCAAAGTGCATATCTGCATCAATGCTCCGGCGGGAGGCCTCATCGGATCGAAGTCCTTATCCGCGACGAAGGAGGTCTCGCCACCGATAGCGAGCACGTCCCCGCGCGAAATGGAAAAAGTACAATTTCCGTAATCACTGTGTAATCATACGGGACGATATTCCGGTAAATCCTTTTTGGAGCAAACGAAAAAACCAAGATCGACCCTTCACCTGAGATTCTGTGCTGGCAACGTTATTTCCGTTCAATTCCGCAAGCACTCGAACGACTTCCTATAAAACGTTGATCAACACTGCATTTCCAGAGTGAAACAAGCGTAACCGCCTCGGATAAGTTCATCCAAACCCTCGTGTTCCAATAGATATGTCGGACGGATAGTGACGAGATCTGCTCAAATATCGCATTCCGCGACTCAAGAAAAATTTCCAGCCATGTCGTCACCGTTCCCCAATACCGGATGCGGGTAGGATAAATTTTTAGCTTTCATGCTTGGAAAGGGTTAGCGCGTATCTGTGCGTACCTCGTAATAGAATTCGAATCTTCATAGTCGATCATGATTCGATATTTATCCCCTTTATCACGGACCC
>JANJWP010000002.1 GCA_024709505.1 Candidatus Altimarinota bacterium
GCCCGAAGCGCGTCGGAAAGCTCCGAAGGGACCTTGGGATCGATTCCCGAAGGTTCGAGCATGAGGTTCGCGAAGTGGTCCTGAAGCATTTCTGAAGACACCGGCTTCTTTTGTTGCAGATGGGCTTCGAGCGTGCGCCCAAGGGATTCTATGGACATAGGAAAAACAGGGGTTCTTGACTCTTTTCATTATCGATGAAAAATCAAATAGTCAACGTTTGCCTCCAACTTTGAAAAGCCGACTTGCGAAAGACGGATTCTTCAGTAAAAACCATTCGCGCCCAAAAAAGGCACCAGGTTCTTTAAGACTCTCGAACACTCGAAGGAGGAATCATGCCCGAGACTCCTAAAAAAGGTTCCGTCGTTCCGACCGGGAAAGAAATTTCCCTCGGCGACGACGATTTCATCGTTTCCAAAACCGACACCAAAGGGAAAATCACCTATGCGAACCGGATATTCATCCGCATGTCCGGATACTCGGAACGCGAACTGCTCGGATCGCCCCATAACGTCATCCGGCATCCGAGCATGCCCAAATGCGTCTTCCGGCTTTTATGGAAGACCATCATGGACCGCCGTGAGATATTCGCCTACGTCGTGAACCTGTCGAAAGACGGTTCACATTACTGGGTGGCCGCGCACGTGACCCCGGAAATAACCGCCGGGAAGCACGTGGGCTATATCTCCGTTCGGCGCAAGCCGAATCCGGAAACCGTCCGAAGCGTGGTCGAACCCCTCTACGCCAAACTGCTCCAAGCGGAACGGTCGGGCGGCATGGAATCCGGCGAACGTTTGCTCAACCAAATTCTCAGCGAAAAAGGGGTGTCGTATGACGCTTTCATCCAATCCACTCTTTAACGGAAAGGCTACGGCATGGGCCGCTTGCTTCCTCTCGGTGCTCGCCTGCGCCTCGGCGTATTTGGGCGAAGGAACACCGCCCCTCTGGATGTGGACCTTTCCCCTTCTCGCCATCATGGGGACGTTCATCGCCACCGTGGCGATGAACCGTCGTGAAACCATCATGCGACAGGCGCTCGCCGTATCGGAAGATCTGAAAAACGGCATCCTCACGACCCGCGTCGTGGACATCGAAGACGGTTCCCTTCAGGCGAAAATGGCCTGGAACGTCAACGACGTCGCCGATCAGGTCGGAACGTTCTTCAAGGAAGTTTTGGCAACGATCGAGTGCGTTTCCCGGGGAGAGACCTACCGGCACGCGCACTCCCGGGGACTCCACGGCTCGTTCGGCGAAGCGCTGAAACAAATGGACATCGCCTTTGAGGCCATGCGGGAAGGAATCATTCGCCAAAGGGAAATCGACTTCCACGTCGGCACCCAGAAACTTTCTTCGGAACGGCTCTATCACGACTTGGGAACCCAACAGGGAAAAATCGACCAAATCGTTTCGGTCCTCGAGGAAGTGAAGAACATCGCCGACCGAACCAAGGACGACGCCGAAGGAAGCAAAGTGGCCATGGTCGAAGTGGTCGGCGCGCTGCGAAAAATTTCGGAAATGGTCATCCACGTCCGAACCGCCGTAGCGTCCCTCGATCAAAAAAAACTCGAAATCCTCTCGGTAACGGGCAAAATCAAGGAGATTGCCGACCAAACCAACCTCCTCGCCCTCAACGCCGCCATCGAGGCGGCACGGGCGGGCGAAGCCGGTCGGGGGTTCGCTGTCGTTGCCGATGAAGTTCGGAAGCTGGCCGAAAATTCCAAGCGGGCGGCCGACCAAATCGCCCAAGTGATGGGGTCAGTCGCTTCGGAAATCGATGCTTTGGAACGCGATTCCGGCCTCATGACCGAAGCCGCGAAAAATTCCGAGGGGCTCGTCTCCGGCATTGAAACCAAGTTTCAACGCTTCGTGCAGGGCGCTGATGCGACGGCCAATCAAATCGCGTTTTGCGAAACAGTTACCTTCGCCGCGCTCATCACCATCGACCACATCCTCTACAAGACTTCGGTCTATCGGACGGTGTTGCTCGGGGCAGGCTCCCCCGAAGCCCTGAAAGCCTCGACCTCGGAAACCGCCTGTCGGCTTGGAGAATGGAGCGCTGCCGAAGGGCACGAACGCTACGGGAAACTGAAGGCGTTCGCCGCAATGGCCAAACCCCATGCCACCGTGCACCAAAACGGAGCGGCGATCGTCACGGCCATCCGGAGCGGCAATTGGCGCACTGATTCCGACATCCAGGATTCCATTTCGGAAAGCATTTCCCGAATGGAATCCGCAAGCGCCGAAATCTTCGAGTGTTTCGAAAAACTTATCCGCGAAGCCCATCCGGGCGGAGTGGACCTGTTTTGATTTTTCAAAAGGAGGAAAATCGCCAAATCCCCGGACCGTAAGGTTTCCGGGGATTTTTTTGCCCATCAAGCATGGGAAAATGGGCGGGATAACGTTAGCGGATCTTCTTGAAGGCGAACATTCCGTCCGATTGCACCGAAATGGCAACCGTATCACCTTCGGAAATTTCGCCCGAAAGGATTTTGAGCGAAAGCGGATTCACGACGAACCGGGTCACCGCGCGTCGCATGGGCCGGGCGCCGAACTCTGGATCAAAACCGAGTTTCGAGATTTCCGCTCGGACCTCGCTCGAAAACTCAATACGGATGCGGCGTTCGGCAAGCATTGAAGACACCTCGCGAAGGAGCATGTCGGCCACCATTTCGAGTGCGGCTTCTGAAAGGGGACGAAAAAGCACGATGTCGTCGATGCGGTTCAAAAGTTCTGGACGGAGGTACTTTTTCAATTCGTGCGTGAGAGATTTTCGGACGGCATCAGGATTTTCAGCGCCTCGGACTTCGGAATTTTGGGCAAATTCTTTGGCCGCCCCCCCTGAAGTCACCCCTCATAAAACGATGTCCGGATCGGTAATGAGATTGGACGTCATGATAACCACCGCGTTCTTAAAATTCACGGTCCTCCCCTTTCCGTCCGTCAAACGTCCGTCGTCCAATATCTGAAGGAAGACGTTGAACACGTCGGGATGCGCCTTTTCGATTTCGTCGAAAAGGATGACCGAATACGGCTTGCGTCGAACGGCTTCGGTCAATTGTCCGCCCTCTTCGTGCCCAACGTATCCCGGAGGCGAGCCGATCATGCGGGCGACCGCGTGGGCTTCGGAATATTCGCTCATGTCGATACGAATAAACGCGTGCGGGTCGGAAAAAAGTTCGTCGGCCAAGGCTTTGGCGGTTTCGGTCTTTCCCACGCCCGTAGGACCGAGAAAGAGAAACGAACCGATCGGCCTTTTTGGGTCGGAGAGTCCGGCCTTGGAACGCTGGATAGCTTCGGACACCGCACGGAGCGCGGCATCTTGTCCGACGACGCGGTTTTGAAGTTTTTCAAAGAGCTTCAGGTATTTTTCCTTTTCGGTTTCGAGGAGTTTTCCCACCGGAATTCCCGTCCATTTTCCAACGACTTCCGCCACGTCTTCTCGATCGACTCTCTCGCGAAGCGAAGATTCGCCCTTGGCGCGTATGGAGGCGAGTTCGGTCTCGGCTTCGGCGATGTCCTTTTGGATGGCGGGAATTTCGCCGTAGCGGATTTTCGCCACGCTCGAAAAATCCATTTTCCGCTCGAATTCGAGCGCCTGGTTCGAGAGATCGTCGATCTTCGCCCGGCCGTTTTTCATGCGGTCGATGAGTTTCTTTTCGCCCTCCCATTTGGAAAGCCCCGTCCGAAGACGCTCGCGCTTGGTCGCGATTTCGGCTTCGAGCTCAGCCTGGGTGGCGGCATCGAAATCCTTTTCGGATTTTTTCGCTTCGCGTTCGATTTCGAGAGAACGGATTTCCTTTTCGAGTTTGTCGAGTTCGACGGGCTTCGAAGTGGAGCTCATCTTGACGCTCGCGGCGGCCTCGTCGATAAGATCAATGGCTTTGTCGGGAAGTTTTCGGTCGGTAACGTATTTTACCGAAAGCTCCACCGCGTCTTCGAGGGCGCGGTCGGTGATCGAAATTCCATGGAAAGTCTCGTATTTTTCCTTAATTCCCCGAAGGATGGCGAGCGTGTCTTCCATGCCGGGTTCGTCCACGGCGACCGGTTGGAAGCGGCGTTCGAGGGCGGCGTCCTTTTCGACGTATTTGCGGTATTCGGCAACGGTGGTCGCACCGATGACTTTGACCGACCCGCGGGCGAGCGCGGGCTTGAGAAGATTTCCGGCATCCGCGCCGCCTTCTTGGTTTCCCGCACCGACGATGGTATGAAGCTCGTCGATGAAGAGGACGATTTCGCCCTCGGATTTTTCGACCTCTTTAATGACGGCCTTGAGGCGCTCTTCGAATTCACCTCGGTACTTGGCGCCGGCAATGAGCGCTCAAAGATCGAGCGTGAGGAGGCGTTTGTTTTTGATCGCGTCCGGCACTTCGCCATCGACGATCTTGCGGGCGATGCCTTCGACGATGGCGGTTTTTCCAACGCCCGGGTCGCCGATGAGGACGGGATTGTTCTTGGTACGGCGCGAGAGGATTTGGATGGTGCGGCGGATTTCGTCTTCGCGGCCGATGACGGGGTCGATCTTGCCTTTTCGGGCGAGTTCGACCAAGTCAATCGTGAATTTGGAGAGCGAACCTTGGAGGGTTTCTGCATCGGGAGAAGTCACCCTCTCGCCCGCCCGGAGGGCCTGGAGGGCAGATTTAAGCTTTTTCGTATCGGCTCCGGCTTGGTCGAAAGCGTTCTTTAACGACGATGATTCCGAAAGGGTGAGGAGGAGGTGTTCTTCGGTAACGTATTCGTCGCCCATTTGAGTGGCAAGCGACATCGCCTGGGCGAGAACGGATTTCAATTCTCCGTCGAGGGCGACGTTCATGCTCCCCGATTCGGCACGCGGGAGTTTCCGAAGGATTTCGGCAGCAGACTGAGAAAGCGCGACGGCGTCGGAGGTGGCGTTTTTCAAGAGTTCCGGAACGATGCTTTCGGAAGCGGAGAGCATGACCGCGAGCAGATGTGCCGGAACGAGAGCGGTATTTTTCGCCGAATACGCGAGGGTTTCGGCCTCCGAAAGGCGCTTGGCGGAACTGTGGGTAAATTTTTCGAAGTTCATACGAGGAGGGATAAGGAAGTATCCGCCTCTTCCATGGGGGAATTTCCAAAAGGTTTTTAGAATGCGTGGAATTCTTCCTCCATTGGATTTAGCACTTGAAGTATATATGTGCTAATATTAAAAAGCAAGAGATTTTAAAAATCGGGGGAATGCGAAAAAATCCCCGTCTCTTGCGAGACGGGGATTTTTGAGAAACGATTCTACCGCTCCATCCAGATATTGGCCCGGGCGGAATTGTCGTTTTCGTTGCGTTCGTAGATGCGGTTATCGGGGTCGATAACCACCTCGAACGTCCGGTAGGCGGAATAATCGGAGGGGAAATTCGAGAAAGAAACGGCGAAGTCCCGGCATTCGCCCGCGCGCATTTCGACGTAAGGGGAAACCTTATAGGAGGTGCTTCGCGAGAGATCGCGGAACGAAATGGTCAGATCGCGGCTCGCCGACATCGATCCGCCATTATTACAGACGGTCGCGAGAAGGTTTCGCGACGAACCGTCGCGCTCAAAGCGGGAAACGGAGAAATTCGGAGTCGAATCGGCGTAGACGTTGCTCGTAGGGTACGGATGGGGATATCCGTAGTACGATTGGTCGTAGTACGGATCGGAGCGGTAGGAGCCCGTTACCGGATCCCAACGGTAGCTCGTCGAATTCGAAGACGGAACGTAGCCGTTCGCCGGGGTCGAATACCAGTAGTATCCCGAGGAATTCGGAACGTAGGGGTCGTAATAACAGGCGCTGCCGACGGCATGGGTTTCGTAGGACCTCCAGTTTCCGGAGGCGTCCCAATACCCGCGGCAACGGGTCTGGTAGTTGGTACCGGAGTAGTAGTACCACGTGCGACCCGAATATGGGTTGTTCGGTCGGTCAAGGTAGAGGTCGTTTACCGGATCGGAATAATTTGAAGTTACCGGCGGCTTCGTCCAGGAATACGAATCGGTCGAATTGGGAACGGTCTTCGCCGTGGGCGAGGCGGGAATATTTTTGGAATTGTTCGTGAGCGCCGATTCTCCGGACGCCCCGTTCCACCAAACCGAAGCCGTGAGGCCGTAGGTCCGGGACGATTTGAGACCGTACTTGCGAACGTTGCTCACGTCGAAATTCGAACAGCTGCCGGATGCCGGAGTAACGCCGGAATAGTAGCGTTCTTCTCGGTCGGAATTGTCGCGGCCAATGGAAATCCGAAGGGTTCCGCCACTTATCGGAGTATCGCCGCGGTTGCACACGCGGACGAAGTACGAATAGGAATTATCGTATTGAAAGGCTTGCTCGATGACGAAATCGGGCTTTTCGGAAAAATACTTGGCGAAGGGCGAATAGGTCGCCGCCATTGCCGCCGGAACCATCCCCACGGCGGGAATCGCCACCGCAAGCGCGGAAGCGGCGATGCGGAAAAGGGTGTTCATAGAAAAAAAGAATAATGGGTACTCATTTGCGACTATAGCATTTTTATAGGAAAGTCAATGCCTTTCACGAGTTTTTTAAATTTTGTCAAACAATATCTTGCGCATTTGGTTTTTCTCGTTATACCACACGTAGTTCATTAACATCCGAACGGTGGAAGAAGCCCGTAAAAAAACGGGATTTTTCCACGTAAACAAAATCTCTCAAGGAGGCCCTCATGGCACGCTCGAAGAACGCACTGGACGGCAAAAAGACCCGCAAGCCCATCGCCGCCTATTGGGCTCCGTGGGGTTCGATCGGGAACGGCACCATCAACCTTACCGGATCGGCGCACCTGTTCGTCGTGGAATACGACGACGGGAGCGAATTCCGCACCCTTGCGGACTGCGGCATTTACCAAGGTCCGGGGTCGATGGAGGCCAACCGCCTCCCCTTCCCCATGGAACCGTCTTCCATCCATCTCGCCCTTTTGACCCACGGGCACGCCGACCATTGCGGACGGTTGCCCGTATTCGTAAAAAACGGATATTCCGGAGAAATCTGGTGCTCGGGATTTACGGCCATGGTCGCGAAAGCTTCGCTTGAAGACGCCGCCAAGCTCACCCTCAAGCAATACGAGGCCGAACAAACGGCGTTCGCGAAGAAATTCGAAGAGCTCAGCGACGCCTGGAAGCTGGTGCAAGAAAGCCGGGGCAAGGGCATTAAACGCGCCCCCGGTGGAAACCGCATGACGAAGAGCCACGAAAGGAAGGCGAGCGCCGAGGAAATCGCCAAGGCGCAAACCCTGCTCGATCGCCACGGAATCGAAAGTCGTCCGGACATCGTGAGGGTCATGGAGCCGAAACGGCCGGTCGAACCGCTCTTCCTTCCGGAAGACGTCGAAAAAACCGCCGACCGGTTCCGGGCCGAATTCCCCGACCGGTTCCTTCCGGTTCCGGGGGCTCCGGGGTTGTCCGTTGCGTTTTTCGATGCGCGCCACGTGCTCGGTTCGACTTCGGTCGCCTTCCGCGTCCACGGCATCGGCGAAGGCCGCGAAAAGAGCAAGACGTTCGTTCTCTCGGGCGACATCGGTCCGACGCGGACTTTCCAACCCCACGGTCCGGCACCGACGATTCCGAGCTGGGTGCATCCGACGCTCATCGCGGCGGAGAGCACCTATGGAGGCCGTCGTCACCGCACGTGGGAAGAAACGGTCGGCGAACTCGAGAAAATCGTGATCGACGCGGCGCGCAAGCGAGACGTTCTCATTCTTCCCGCTTTCGCGCTCGACCGGGCGCAAGTCGTCATGCACCTCTTGGTTGGGCTTCGTCAAAAAAAGGCGTTCGAGGGGGAAATCTATCTCGACACTCCGCTTGGCGAAATCTATACCTCGATGTATCAGAAATACGTCCCGGCCTACGCCAAAACCCTCAAACCCGGACCGCGGACCTTCAAGATCATCAAGAAGGAAACCCGCGAATCCATCCTCGCGAAGAAGGGGTTCAAGATCATCGTCACCTCTTCGGGCATGGGATCTGGCGGACCCGTCGAAGAATACTTCCGGAGGTATCTGGAGGATCCGCGCGCGGAATTCCTCTTCACCGGTTACATGGCGGAAGGGACTCCCGGAAGAAGCCTGACGGAAGGCAAGAAGATTCTCACCTTGCCGAACATCGGGCGGACGTTCGAAGTCGAAGCGAAGATCGGTCGTCTCGACGGCCTCTCGTCGCACGCCGACGAATCGATGGTCCGCGAGTGGTGCGGAGTCGGCAATCCCGCCGGTTCGGGCAAAGCGAAACTTCGCTTTCCGGACGTTCGAATCGCCCTCATCCACGGCGAAACGGACACCTCCATCCGCGCGATGCGGAACGCGTTCAAGCGGCGGCTTTTCCCGGAAAATCAAATCCTCACCCCCCAAGTGGGAGGCGATCCGGTATACCTCTGAAGTCAGCAAAAATCCAAAACGCCGTCCGATTGAAAGGAGCGGATGGCCCCACCAACCCGGAACCCATTGCGGTTCTGGGTTTTTTCGTGCCTTTTTCGCGGTTCTTTCCGTTTTTTTCCGTTGCGGCGAACGTAGTCTTGAACGCGTCTCCGGAAGCGAACTCCGGAACTCCGGGGCCCGCTTTCCCGGACGGGGAGGCTCCGCGCTACCGCCTCTCCATCCGGGGAAACGCTCCCGAACCGCTCATTAACATCCGCGCGGACGTTTCGTTCGCCACTTCCATTGGAGACGAACATGTCCAGATTTTCCGACCATTTCAAGGCCGAAATTTTTTCGGAAGCTTTCACGAGAATGTTCTTCGCCGGCCCCGCAGGAAGAATCGTCGCCGGAACGTTCGTTTTCGGGTATGCCATGCTCAAGGGAATCGGAATTCTCCTTTCCCTTATCGCATCCCTTCTTTTCAACGTCGGGGCGTTCGGGTGGAAAAAAACCAAAACGTACGAAAAACTCCGTTTTCGAAGCGTCGGAAGAAACCTCCATCACGAAGCGCGAAGATTCGGCGACCAAGTTTCGGAGCGCTCGGATGCCGATTGGAGAATTTGGCACATTTCTGGAGACGGCTATCGGTTCGGGCCATTCGAACTCGAATTGAAAACGCACGCCTCCACCGAAGCCGTCATCGTGAGAATCACCGTGGAAAACCAAGAATTCGAAGTGGACGCATGGGATTTTCTCCGCATCGCGGAAAGTCCGTCATCCGTTCCAAAACCCCAATATTTCGCGGAATTCTACAAAAATCTCCGCGCGCACTGGATATGAAAGGATCGTCATGAGACATTTTTGGATTCCGTTTCTCTGCATTCTCTTCCCGTTTTCCGCCATGGCCGATTTCGACGCGCGATCAGCGCTTGCCGAAGTTCGGGCCGAAAGCGTTCGAATTTTGGAAAGCGGTATGGCGGAAGACGAAAAACGCCTCCATCTCGATGCCCTTGACCGACACGCCAAGCGCTTGCAAAAAATCATCCGCCGGGAACAACTCGATAACGAAGCGGCGGCGCGTCGAAAAGACGCTTCGCAACCTTTGGCAAAAACTCCTTCCCCACCCAAGAAGGAACCGCGGCCGACTCTCGTGGCGAACGATGAAACCGCCAAAACTTCGGCGCTCCTAAAGTTTGGCGGGTTCGCCTGGCGGGCAATTCAAAGCGTCGTCCTTTGGGGCGCCGTATTGGGCATGGTCGCCGCGGTCGTTATGGGAATACTTGATTCGCTCAAAGCGGGAAGAGCCTTCTTTGTCCGACTTTTCCGGCGTCGAACGCCTCCGACTCATCCAAGTCGGCCCGAGCAAATCGGCCGAGCCTTCGGAGAGGGCCTTTTTTCGAACGGAATGCCATCAAAGGAATGTCCCCCTTCGACCATGCCAATCAGAAAACGTCTGGAAAAGTCAAAAATCGTCCCCCGTGACGGAGTCGTTCCAGTCGATCTACGCTAACGGTTTTCTTTTTTCGAAAGGAGATTGTATGTCGCAAATGCCCAATTGGGTCGCCCGAAAGCCCGAACGCTACCTAAAACGGCTTCGGTTCGAATCGAACATGCTTTCGGAAGCGTTTCCCGCTTTCCGGCTCATGACCGAAGGGGACGTGCTCTTTGCCGAAGGCGCGTTTTTCACTCTGAGCGGCAATCGGTATTCGATTCGGGCGTACTATCCCAAAGACTATCCCTATTCGGCTCCGCAGGCCTTCGTCATGGACGAAGACGTGGCATCCTATTGCTCCCACTCGGGCAACGGATTCCATACCTACGGAATCCAAGAAGAAGTCGGAGGATTGCGGCTCTGCCTTCTTGATCCGAACGATTCCGCCGGACAAGGGTGGATTCCCGATTTTTCCGTCGTTACCATCCTGAACCTTGCAGCCGCGTGGCTGCACGCCTACGAAGTCAAACGGGTAACGGGCGAATGGATACTCCCCGAGGCCCACTGATTTTTCCACGAAAGGAGCGAAAAATGGCCGAACCCCTCGATTTGAACTCCATCGGAGTTCCTCAAAAACGAAACTCGGTCCTCGTGGCCGAAACCACCGCGCTCGTCCGCCCTTTTACCGAAGGAAAGTCCGATCTCGCCATCGGTCCGCGGGGAACGCTCGAACCGAACGGAACGCGATCCGATGACGGAATGGAAGAGTCCGCTCTCCGTTCTCGCATCGGACGGCGGTTCCGCTCGTTTTAAACCCCTCCCCGGAACGCGATTCCGGGGATTTTTAGAAAAACGGTTTTTTCGGAAAGGAACCGACCATGAACCAAAACGCCTACCAAAACGCCAATCCCCGGAGGGATTCGCTCCATTCTCCGCTCTTCGATAAGACGGTTCTCATCGTCGGACTCGGCGGTGCGGCCGATATCGCCCTCGATATCTTCAAGTGCGGGGTCGAACGATTTTTTTTCTTCGACCACGACACGCTCGAACCCGGCAATCTCATCCGGCACGCGTGCGGGAGTCGGCACGTTGGAAAAAACAAGGCCCAAGCGACCAAGGCGCTCCTCGAAGAATATTCCGGAACGGCGCT
>JANJWP010000018.1 GCA_024709505.1 Candidatus Altimarinota bacterium
GACCGTCGTTCCCGACAACGCCTTCGCCGAATCGGGGAAACCCGTCCCGAAGGCCGGGGACCGGATTTCGTCGGGAGGGGCCGAATCGGAGGTCTTGAAGGTGCAAGGGGGCCTCGTCACCCTGAGGGTCGAGAACCGGAACAATCCTTTTTATGGCAAAAAGCTCGCCGTCGGGCTCGTTTGAAAGGACGGGGGAAATGAAGTGAAGATTACGGGGATCGAAGGAGGGAACGTCACCGTCGAAGTAAGGAACGCGTCGAACCCGTTCAAGGGGAAGAAGCTCGAACCGGGGGTTTCGGCCATGATCGGCGGGGAACTCCACACGGTGAAGAAGGTCGAAGGCGACGCCGTCGTCCTTGCGAAGGGACACGAGCTCGCGGGAAAGACGCTGGAGTACGAGGTCTGGCTGAGGGAGGTGAAATAAAAAAGGGTCCGTAAACATTCGATAATCGAACGCTATGTCCAATTTTTCCTTCTCCGCCCTAGCGCTTTCCGCAGCGATCGTCAGCAATTCATATGCCGACTGCCGATTCCCCGTACCTAAAAACGGAAATCCGGACGGATTTTCAAAATCCGTCGCGGTCAAATTAAACCCGCGTCGATCCGAAGCGGTTTCGCATTCGAAAATCCATGAAATCCCCTCGTCCGAAATGGAAGAATCCGGAATCATTGAATCCAGCATGGAACGGAGATGGAGAATGCAATACGCGAATTCGTGGAAGTGCAATTTCTCGAAGGTTCGATGACTGCAAGGCGAAATTCGTTTCCTTACGGCAAAACACTGCGTGAGCAATGAATTTCGGCAAGTCAATTCGGACGCCTGGATTTCCCAAGAACTCCATACGGCGTCCGTCCGGATCCGCGTCATAAAAAACATGAAAAGCGCTCTCGAATTGGCGAATCCGCCATCCAACGGGGAACTGGCAATATTATCCGGCTGCATTCCTTCGAGCGATGGATGTTTCCGAATCGAAGGAAAATTGGAAGACGTTTTCGAAAAAAACGGGGAGACCGTTCGGGGAATATGGATTTCCCGAGAAGCGTATTCGGAATTGGTTCGCGGACAATTGAACGCCGTTCTGGAAGGATTTTCCGGATCTCCGGCACTCAATGCCGAAGGGAAAGTATTCTGAACGGTATCGGCCACGATAACTGCGGACTTCCGGGAAAACCCAGCAGGTGAATGCCTACCCGGGAATTATGCGATCGCCATAGCGCCGATAACGGAAAGATAAGGACTGGCATTCCCCCTATCCTTCGATACAATGATGGACGCCCCTTCATCTTTGAAACATGAACAAGATTGCCCTTCCCCTCCTTCTCTCCGTCCTCATCGTTTTGGCGCTCTTCGTCATTGCCGCACCCAAAAAAAACATGGGCGTGGAGACGGTTCCGACGGCGTCGGACGAAATCGTCGTGGAAAACGACGGAAACCTTCCCAAGACCCCCGGCGATTCGCCGCGCGACGACACGGTCGTTTCGCCCGATGCGCCCGTTTCGGATTCCAGAACCGTATCCGCACCTTTAGGAAACGCTTCTTCGGAAAATCTTTCCCAAAACAGTTCGTCCGTCGAGCCGAATTCGGGAATGCCCGCGCCTTCCGAAATCATCTGCACCGACGAATATGCGCCCGTTTGCGGAGAAGACGGGAACACCTATCCCAATCCGTGCGCCGCGATGCGGATGAAGGTCGAATCGACTCCGGGGGCCTGCGCGAAAGAAGGAACCGCGAACGAGACTCCGGTTTCGAGCGAAGGAAGCGCCATGCCGAACGCCCCCGCGAATTCGACGGTCGTCGAGGGTCTCGCCTACGAAAACGCGGGCGTCGGATACGGATTCGTATTGCCCAAAAAATCGTACTATTCGGGGTTTTGAGCCCAAGGCGGAGCTACCCATACGGTCGGCGTTAACCGAAGCGCCCAACCGGAATCGCTCGATCTTTCCGAAGTAAAAATCAGATTCTACAAAGGAAAGCTCCTCCCGGAACTCTCGAATGCCGAAAACGGATTTTATGAAAATCCGGAAACCCATACCGCCTATCTCAATCTTTCCGGAAGCACGCTCGCCATAGAAGGCGACCGGGCCTCCTTTGCCGATGTTATCGACTCGGTCATTAGAAGCGCGTATGTCCGTTAAACGGAAGGCTTTTTTTCAATCGGCCTTTACGCTCGTGGAGGTCGTTTTTGCGGTGGCCATCATCGCCGCGGCGATGGCCGGAGTCGCGGCGGTCATCTCCTTTTGAGGAAAACAGGCGGAAAGAATCGAGGACGAACGCGAAATCGCGGGGCTCCTGCTTTCGGCAAAAACCTGCGTGAAGGGTTTTTGAGTCGCGGCATTGCGCGCCGTGCCGACGGATTCAATCGTTCCCGTCCATTTTTGAAACGACCATTCGACCTGCCTTACCGGAAGCGTTCAGACGGGAACCTATGACTACGGCCCCTCTCCGAAAATCGTATTGAAAACGGTTTCCGGGAGCGGAACCGAGAGCGTCGAGACCGAGCGCGAATACGGAGCCTATTTCACGGTTTCCACCTCGGGATTGCCAACCAATTCGGCCGCGCCAACCCTGACGATTACGAATGGGACGATTACGAAAACGCTCGGATTTCGGGTGGACGAAAAATAAAGGCTTAAACGGATTCGCCCTTCTCTTCGGCCTCCCCGGACGCAAGTTCGAGGTATTCGATCTTCGAAAGGTTCGATCCCATGATCCCCTGCATGTCGCCGTAGAGCATCGAAGTGTTTCCAATAATGCGGTCAAGCTCCTTTTCGCGCTTGCTCCAAATGCGCTGCATCGAGCGTTTTTCGGTTTCCAAATCTTCCTTCATCGAACGGAAGGCGCCGATGACGTTTTCGATCTTTGCCCGAAATTCCGGTCCCGAGAGATAGGAATAAAGGAGTTCCATTTTTTCTTCGCGCCCCACGAGGCTCCGCCCCTGTTCGGCGAGCGCCAAAATCTTGTCGCGAAGCGCATGGGTGAGGGCGAGAAAATATTCCGGCTCGGTCACCCAAACGCCTTCGAAAAGCCCGAAATGTCGGATTCCGTCGGGTAAAACCGAAGAAACGAGGATGCAAACGTCGGCCTTGGCAAGAATCCGGTCGTCCTTGAGTTTTTTCACCCATTCCGAGGAAAAAGCCTTGGTATTTTTGGATTCCCAAAGGATGATGCCGAGTTCGCGGCC
>JANJWP010000022.1 GCA_024709505.1 Candidatus Altimarinota bacterium
GAGCACCTTCATTCCCGCCGGAACGGCCCACCGTCTCGAAAACCCCGGAAAAGTTACGGCGCATCTCATCGAGAGCCAAATAGGCGACTACCTCAAAGAAGACGACATCGTGCGGTTTGATGATGATTTTAAAAGGAAATAGGCATTACCCGACTCACGGCAAACCATGCGAAAAATCATCACCATTGCGGGAACGAGGCCCGAACTCATCCGGCTTTCCGAAATCATTAAAAAGCTCGACCGCCTCACCGACCACGTTTTCGTCCACACCGGACAAAACTTCACCCCCGAGCTCCACGACCAGTTTTTCGAAGACCTGAACCTTCGAAAGCCCGACTACCAGCTCAATTCCCAAGAACGGCTCGTCGGACTCCCCTACGTCGGCAAGCTCCTCATCGATATTGACGAGATCCTCGAAAAAGAAAAGCCTTCGGCCGCCCTCATTCTCTGAGACACTAATTCGGCCCTCTCGGCCTACGCGTGCAAACGCCGGGGCGTTCCAGTGTTTCACATGGAAGCCGGAAACCGCTGTTACGACGAGCGGGTTCCCGAAGAAGCCAACCGGAGAATCGTGGACACCCTCTCCGACTGGCTCCTTCCCTACACCCAACGAAGTCGCGAAAACCTCCTTCGCGAGGGATGCCATCCGTCCAAAGTCATCGTCACCGGAAATCCCATTGCCGAAATCGTTGCCAAATACTCGGGCGATCAAACTCCAGCCGAACGCAAAGAAGTGCTCGTCACCCTCCACCGGAGCGAAAACGTGAGCGATGAAAAAGTGCTCCGCTCCATCGTATCGGCGCTCGATTCGATAGCCGAGAGGCATCCGGTAACGCTCAGCGTCCATCCGAAACTTGAAGAAATGCTCGCGAAATTTACAATTCGTCCGCATCAAAACGTTTCGCTCTCCAAGCCGTTCTGATTCAAAGAATTCCTCTCGAGGGAAAAATCGGCGTTCTGCGTCCTTACCGACTCGTGAACCGTTCCGGAAGAATGCGCGATTCTTAAAACGCCCTGCGTGCTGATGCGCGATTCGACCGAACGGCCCGAACTCCTCGAAACCAATTCGATGATCCTCTCGGGAACTTCCAAGGAATCAATCCTCGAAGCCTTCGAAGCCGCCACCAAACTCCAGGTCGGCAGAATCCCCGACGACTACCGCGACGAAGACGTTTCGGACAAAATCGTAAAACTCCTTCTTAAAAAACTCTAATTCCCACCCAATGCAGCGCGAACACGTCAATTTCAACGGAGCCACCGTCCTCATTACCGGAGGAAGCGGATCTTGGGGCAACGAGCTCACCAAGCAATTGCTCGAAAAATATTCGCCGAAAGAAATCATCATCTATTCCCGCGGGGAATTGGCGCAAGTTCTCATGCAGAGAAAGTTTTCGAGCGTCAAAAACATCCGCTACGTCATCGGCGACGTCCGCGATTATCCGCGCATGCTCGAGGTAATGCGGGGCGTTGACTACGTTTTCCACATGGCGGCGCTCAAACACGTTCCCATTTGCGAAGAACATCCGTGGGAAAGCGTCCAAACCAACATCGAAGGAACCGAAAACGTCATCAAGGCCGCCATCGCCTGCGACGTCAAACTGGTCACCGACGTTTCGACCGACAAGGCCTGCAACCCTATTAACGTCTACGGTTCGTGCAAGTCTGTGGGCGAACGGCTCATTATCCAGGCTAACAAAAAGTCCAAGAACACCCGTTTCGCCTGCGTTCGCGCCGGAAACGTCATGGGCACCAACGGGAGCGTCATTCCATTTTTCAAGGGACTCCTCAAAGAAGGCAAGCCGCTCCCCATCACCCACATGGAGATGACCCGGTATTTCATGACTTTGCCGGAAGCCATCGCCCTCCTCTTCAAGGCCATCGAGAGCTGCCACGGGGGCGAAATCTACGTTACCCGAATGCCCGCTTGCAAGATCGTCGATCTCGCGGCGGTGCTCTCCAAACACTACGGCAGGGAGTTGGATTTGGTCGATATCGGCATCCGTCCGGGCGAAAAGCTCCACGAGGAACTCATCTCCGAATACGAATCCCCGCGCTCGGTAGAAGACGCCAATTTCAGAATCGTCTTGCCCGAAGGCAACATCCTTGAAAAAACCTACGAAGGATACCAAAAGATGAAAGACCCCAAATATACGAGCAACGACCAGTTGATGAACCATCAAGAAATCCACGACATGCTGAAGCGCGGAGGATTCCTTGACGATTAACCACCTCTA
Source organism: Candidatus Altimarinota bacterium (assembly GCA_024709505.1). Lineage (GTDB taxonomy): Bacteria > Patescibacteriota > Gracilibacteria > BD1-5 > UBA2023 > JANJWP01. The sequence goes on from JANJWP010000022.1 coordinate 2,235, forward strand.
AAAAATGAATGGGCAGAATCTTGGCAAAGTCCTCATAACCGGATGAACCGGACGGCTCGGAAAAGCGTGCAAGCACGTTTTTCCGGATGCGGTCTACCCCAACCGGCAACAAATGGACGTCCGAGACGCGGAGAGCGTGAAGAGATTCATACAAGAAACCCGGCCCGACGCCGTGATCCACCTCGCCGCGATGGCGGGGATCCCGCTCTGCGAAAACGACAAGGCGAACGCTTGGGCGACCAATGTCGAAGGTACGAGAAACGTCGTGTCGGCCTCGCGCGATTCGGAATCGGTGAAAAAGTTCGTCTATTTGCAGACGGCGTGCATTTTTGCTTGAAACGACGACGAAGAATACTTCGAAGACAGCCTGCCCGAACCTAAGCACTATTACGGGCTGACGAAGCTCGTCGCCGAAGAAATCGTAAAAAGCTACGGCGGCGAAAAAATGCGAACCCATATCGCCCGCACCAATTTTACGACCATGCCGTGGGAATATCCCAAGGCGTTTACCGACCGGTTTTGAACCTATCTCTTCGCCCAAGGGGTCGCCAAGGGAATCCGCGACATTCTCGAAAGCGGAACCGAAGAACGGATAATCCACCTCTGCGGAGACCGGAAGATCTCGATGTACGAATACGCGGTAGCCGGTGGCAGCAAGGTCGAACCGATGACCCTCGCCGACTATAAGGGACCGCCTCTCACGAAGAACATGAGTTTAAGCACGAAGGTTTGGAGGAAGTACGGGTTGGAAGATTCCAATTACTCAGACTAAATCCCAATGGCGGTACATCGTTACGAATCAAGAGAAGACTTTTGGAACGCCGCCCATAAGGCGATTGTCCAAACGGACAGCGTTTTGGATATCGGTCCGTGAATACGCCCGCAAACGCTCATATCTCCAGTGGTCCACATTTGTTGCGAACCATATGTCGAATACGCTCAAAAAATTCTTCAGAAAAATCCGAAAACGAAAGAATTCGTCGTTTTAAACGTCGGCTGGCAACAGGCTATGGACATATTTCCGGATAATTCGGTGGATACCGTCATTACGATGGACGTGATCGAGCATTTGGAAAAATCAGAAGGACTCGCCCTTTTAAAGCGCACCGTGGAAAAAGCGAGAAGGCAGGTGGTAATATTCACGCCGCTCGGATTCATGCCGCAAGAAGTTCCCGAAGGGATGAAAGACGGATGGTGACTTTCGGGCGCAGAATGGCAGAAACACAAATCATGATGGCTTCCGGAAGATTTTTGAGAGGATTGGGAAATTTTCGTTTGTGAGAACTTTCATTTTTCCGATGCCATTACGGGCGAAAAATTCGAAAAACCTTACGGCGCACTGTTTGCGATCTTGAAAAAACCAAATGTCCGGCATTGGAATCTTCATTCAATAACGCGACATTTGACAAGTTTCATTCTCGTTACGCTTCCGCTTTACATCAAAAGCAATCCCTACGTTTATAATCCCTTGCTGAAAAAAGCGTACCGAAAGGTTATTTCACTCATGAATGGAAATGTCCAACCCTAAAGTCTCCATCGTCATCCCCGTATACAACGGATCGAACTATCTTAAAGAAGCCATCGACAGCGCGTTGGCGCAAGATTATGGAAACTACGAAGTCATCGTCGTGAACGACGGATCGAACGACCATGGGGAAACCGAAAAAATAGCCCTTTCCTACGGAGATAAAATCCGGTATTTCAAAAAGGAAAACGGCGGGGTCGCGACGGCGTTGAACTTTGCCATAGAGAAAGCCGAGGGCGAATACGTTTCGTGGCTTTCTCACGATGACGCGTATTTTTCGAACAAACTCAGCTCTCAAATCGCAGCTCTGAATGCATGAATGGAGTCAGAAAAAACGATACTCTCGTCGGACATTGAGATAATCGACGAAAATTCATCTAAAATAGGAAACCATTCTTACGCTTATCAAAGCGAACAAATCGCTTACGAACTTCTCATGCGGTGAGTAATAAGCTGATGCACCTTGCTCATTCCTAAAAAAGCCTTCCAAGAAGTCGGCGGATTTGACCCTTCATTGAAAACGACGCAGGACTACCATCTTTGGTTCCGATTCATTAAAGCTGGTTATCGGTTCCGTCACTTGTCCAAGATTTTAGTCAAGAGCCGTTCTCACCCCGAACAAGACAGTCAAAAGAAAATCGACCTCGCAATGAAGGAAAGGCGGGAACTTGAAAAATTCGCGTTTTCGATTTTTACGCCCGGAGATTTCGCAAAATGATCGCTGTCACGATACAATCCAACCGTTCTCGTTCTTACGATGAAGGCTACGCTGTTTGCTAAACGAGCGATTCCCACAATTTCAAAATGGACGAAAAAGATAGGAATCTACGATTTCATCGCGCCTATCTATACCAGACACGTCCTTAAAAAATAGCGGCCAATGCCAGCGGTCCTCCTTTTGAATTATCAGTTCGACATCGTTGGCGGCATGGAAAAATCGTGCTGGACGATTGGAAAACTCTTGAAACAGCGCGGAATTCGGGTTTTATACGGAACATTTCTAAAAAACTCCCTTCCAACGCCGGAAGCGCTCGATTTTTCATTGAAGGAACCCATTAAACACCAAAACCCGCTCGCATCGGCATGGAAAATGCTTTGGAGGGCATGGAAAATCGCAAGGTTCGCAAACCGTAATTCGATAAGCACGGTTGTGAGCAATGGCGAAATTTGTAATTTTTCAACGATTTTGGCAAAACGATGGTTTCGTGGAAAATTCAAATCCGTTTGCGTAATTCATAACTCTCCTTCGCACTACGAATCAAAAAATCCATCGGGGAAAGCGTTTTTATGGCTCTCAAAAAAACTCTATCCGCTCGCCGATTCGGTCGTGACGGTTTGCGAAGAATTGGGGGGTGAAATCGAGAAACGATTCGGCATTCGAACTAAAACCGCTTACAATCCCATAGAAATCGACGATACGGAATGCACGGTAAACATATCCGAATTGGGGCGCCCGATTTTCGTTCACGTCGGAAGATTGGATTCGGTAAAAAATCAGGACTTCATTTTAGATGCTTTCGAACGGTTTGCGCGAAATGGATTGCCCGGAAGTCTTGTTATCGCCGGATGATGACCACTTGAAGCCGATCTAAAAATGCGGGTGGAATCGTCGGATATTCTCCGTCAAAAAGTACGGTTGTTAGGGGACTTACGGAACGGAGTATGAAAACTGCTCGAATCATGCGACGTTTTTCTTTTCGCAAGCTTGAACGAAGGATTCTGAAGGGCTCCGGCCGAAGCCTTGGCTCATGGAATTCCCGTGGTTTCCCATGATTATTCCCATGGAGCAAAAGAGATTCTCCGATGAGAAGACTGGAACGTTGGCCCTTGCAAGAAAATCGAACTCACTGCATACGGAGCATTGACTCCTTATCTTGACGTTGTCGCATTCGAAAAAGCCATGGAAACGGTTTCGTGCGAAAAATACGACCGAGATTTCTTAAGAAGGTCAGCGATTTCGCGTTTCGGAACGAAAAAAGTCGAGACCGATTGGGGGAATCTGGTTTCGTAAAGGCTATCGGTCGGCAACGCCCCGATACGCCCCCATCGTCATTTCCCCCACCCTTTTCCAAGAATATTTTTGATTGACGTCGGTCTTTGCCGCCGCAATCATCGCCCCAATTTTCGGGCTCGAAGCCGAAACTTCCGATACGAGCCCCGATATCGCCTCCGCGAGTTGGACGGGGTTTTCTTTTTCGACTAAGATTCCGTTCTCGCCATTGCGGACGATGTCTTCGGGTCAT
>JANJWP010000033.1 GCA_024709505.1 Candidatus Altimarinota bacterium
GCCGTCGCGCCGTGCGCGAGGGGCAGGTTCGCCGCGATTCCGTAGGAAAGGCCCTGGTAGGTTCCGGCCGAAGCGGCGGACACGGCGCAGTCGGCCTTGCAGGCGCTTCCGTCCCAGGTGAAGCCCGCGGCGCACTTGAAGCGGCACGTTCCGGCGGCCTCGTTGTAGGTCCAGTTTCCGGTGCCGCCCGGGGTCGTTTCGTTCGAGACCGCGTTCGCCGGGAAGGTTCCGGAACAGTTGTCGCGGACGCAGCTCGGCACCGGGTTCGCCGGAACGTAGTCGGTCTCGCAGGAGGCGGTCTCGTTTTCGATCCGGACGGTGCCGTAGGAGCAGCGCGCGGTCGCGACGCCCTCGCCGTTCGTTATCGGCTTGCGGACTTGGGCTTGCTCCCCGCTCGAAAGCGCCGGGACGGGGTATCCGGAAACCTCGCCTTCGGCGCAGGGCGCCGGAGCCCCGGTGGAAGCGCCGTCCACGAGGGCGCCGGTAGAGGATTCGGAGTAGGCCGCGTCCTTGATGAGGCCCGCCACCGCGCCGCCGTCCACGTCGCCGGAGGGGAAGTCCCCCGCGACGTAGGCCGTGTCCGAAGAGAGGACCGCGGCCACCTGGACGAAGCTCCTCGTCCGCGGCTTCGTTCCGGATTCGTCGGTGAGGTCGGCCGCGCCGACGAGCAGGAGCGTCGGGTCGGCGACGTATTCCTCCTCGGCGGAAGCGCCGAGCCAGCCCATGGCCGAAGCCGCGAGGCGCGGGGAGGAGAGGAGCGATATCCGGAACTTCTCCGGGTCGAGCCTGAGCGCCCGGTAGTCGGGGTTTCCCGCGGAATAGTTGGTCCCCGGAGTCCCGCAGGGGCCGCCCACGAGCGCGTCGGCCACGCCGCCGTCGAACATGACGACGGCCCCGCCCGTGAGCGTGTGCGTCGGGGAATGCACGATGAAGCACCGCGCCGATTTCTGGAGCGCGGTCGATTCGGCGGCGATGGCCGCGTACACCGAACGGACGTTGGTCTTGACCACGGCGTCCTTCGCGTCCTGCCGGTATCCCGA
>JANJWP010000015.1 GCA_024709505.1 Candidatus Altimarinota bacterium
GATTGTAACGTTCTTTTTACGATTTTCTACTTTTTCCATTTGCCTTTCCGTCCATCTCGCGACGCCTCTCGCCCCTCAGCTTTTTCTCTTGATTCCATTTAATTTAGCACAGAGCATATAAATGTGCTAAAATTATTTGACGAGTCGTGCGGGTTCGAATATCATGCTCGGCGTAATCCCGAATAGGGGAATATCCGTAATCCTTTTTCCCATGTCGAAAATTATTGGAATCGACCTCGGTACCACCAATTCCTGCGTGGCCTTCATGGAAGGCGGCCAAGCCAAAGTCATCCCCAACGCCGAAGGCGGACGAACCACTCCTTCGGTCGTCGCGAACAAGGGCGGGGACACGCTCGTAGGAATGCCGGCCAAACGTCAGGCCGTCATGAATCCGGCCCAGACCATCGCTTCGGCAAAACGCTTCATCGGCCGCAAATTTTCCGAAGTCGGCGCCGAAATCAAGACCGTCCCGTTCAAGGTTACCGAAGGTCCGGACGGAGGATGCCTCATCGACTTTAACGGCAAAGCCGTCCGTCCGGAAGAAATTTCGGCGAAAGTCCTCGAAAAACTCAAAGAAGACGCCGAACGCTATCTCGGCGAAAAAGTGACCGAAGCCGTCATCACCGTCCCAGCGTATTTCAACGACTCCCAGCGCCAAGCCACCATCAACGCCGGAAAAATCGCCGGACTCGACGTAAAGCGCATCGTCAACGAACCCACCGCCGCGGCTCTCGCCTACGGAACCGAAAAGAAGAAGGACGAAAAGGTCGCCGTCTACGACTTCGGTGGCGGAACCTTCGACATTTCCATTTTGGAAATCGGAGCCGAAGGAACCTTCGAAGTCCTCGCGACCAACGGCGACACCCATCTCGGCGGCGACGATTTCGACCAAAAGATCTTCGAATGGATCGTCTCCGAATTCAAAAAAGACCAAGGCGTCGATCTTACCAAGGATCCGATGGCCGTCCAGCGCGTCAAGGACGAAGCCGAAAAAGCGAAAAAGGAACTTTCGACCCTTTCGGAAACCGACATCAACCTGCCCTACATCACGGTAGACGCTTCGGGTCCGAAGAACCTTTTTATGAAGCTGACCCGCGCGAAATTCGAAGAACTTATCTACGACTTGGTCGAACGCAGCGTCGAGCCTTGTCGGAAAGCCCTTTCCGATGCGGGGCTCCAAGCTTCCCAAATCGACGAAGTCATCTTGGTCGGAGGTTCTACCCGCGTTCCGCTCGTCATCAAGAAGGTCGAAGAAATCTTCGGTAAGAAGCCGAACGCCTCGGTCAATCCCGACGAAGCGGTCGCCGTCGGCGCCGGAATCCAAGCGGGCATCATCCGCGGAGACGTTACCGACGTGCTCCTTCTCGACGTTACTCCGCTTTCCCTCGGAATCGAAACTTTGGGCGGCGTCATGACCCGCATGATCGAACGCAATACGACTATTCCCACCTCCAAATCGCAAGTCTATTCGACCGCTGCCGACAATCAGGATTCCGTGGAAATCCACGTTCTCCAAGGCGAGCGCGAAATGGCTTCCGACAACAAGTCGCTCGGACGTTTCATCCTCTCGGGCATCGCTCCCGCTCCTCGCGGAATGCCGCAGATCGAAGTTACCTTCGATATTGACGCTTCGGGCGTCCTGCACGTTACCGCCAAAGACAAGGGCACCGGAAAAGAACAGAAGGTTTCCATCCAAGGTTCCACCGGAATGGACGACAAGGAGGTCGATAAGCTCGTAAAAGAGGCCGAAGCCAACCGCGAGGCCGACAAGAAGAAGAAGGAATCCATCGAAGCCCGCAACATGGCCGACAGTGCCGTCTATCAGGCTGAAAAGACCCTCAAGGACAACGAAGGAAAGTTCGAAGATTCCCTTAAAATCGAGGCCGAAGGAAAAATCGCCGATTTGAAAAAGGTTCTCGAAAACGCCGAGGCTTCCAAAGAATCCCTTGAGGAGGCTACCAAATCGCTCCAAGACGTCATGATGAAGATCGGACAGGAAATCTATTCCAAGGCCCAAGCCGCCGGAGACGACGGCGTCCGCGTAAAGGAAAACGCCAACGCGGACAAGGCTGACGACGCCGTGGATGGCGAGGTGGAGGAAAAATAGCGTTCCCCCGAAGAAACCGCCTCTATCCATAAGAAAAACGCGCCGATCGGCGCGTTTTTCTTATTTGAAAACCTTTTCCATTCTTGCAGCGATTGAAGCGATCAGTCCCCGGGTTTTAGGCGCGTTTCCAAGGATCCGGATTCTTTTCAGGCATTTTTCCCGGAAGGCCATCGCCGCGTCCGGAGGAAGGGGGACCGGAGTTTTTGATACCGCATCGACGACGGTGGCAAAAAGCCTTCTCCGACCGTTTTTAAAGAGGGGAAGGGGAAGGATGATCGAACAGGCAATCCCGTCTTCCGCAATGAGCGGACCGCTGAATACCGCGTCACCGCGAACGCTCGAAAAACGTTCCCGGGAAACCGGGGGAATGCGAAATTCGACCATGAGATTCGTGGCCTTTCCGTCTTCGTCATCCTCCGTTTTTTCGAATTCGAGCACGATTCCGAGGCCAGGGGCGTCGCAATCGTAGGAACCACTGTGCTCACGCACGGTTTCTTCGGAGATTTCGTCGGTTTCCGTTGATTCTCAAAACTCCTTCAAACGGAGGCGAATTTCCCGTATTCGGGCATTTTTCCGACCCTCTTCATCGTCGAAACGGCCCGAATCCGCGACGCATTCGGGACCAAGAACGATTTCGTCTACCTGACAAGCCTTGATTCGGATTTCGAATTCTTCCCGCGAGAGTTTTCCGTTCCTAAACCACTCGAACAACGTCGGAACCGGAATCGTCTCGTCGCTCGAGCGCCTTCCGAATTCCGATTTTTCGACGTTTCCAGGTGAAAGAAAATTTTCCGACATGGGGATGAAGCCGTTTTTAGGCTGACATTGTATTCGTCATTCGAATCTTCCGAAGTTCGTTTCGCGCATTTTGACATGAATTTCCGCTTTGGCAAAATGCCGCTCAAAAAACAAGCGCACTTCATTTGACAGGACTTCCCCTTTCCATAGAATGCGCGGGCTTTTTCGAAAAAATCCCGTATTGGGGATTCGCCAAGTGGTAAGGCAGCGGATTTTGACTCCGCCATGCGGGGGTTCGAATCCCTCATCCCCAGCCAAAACCGTACCGCACGGAGACGGATTTCAAAAGTCCGTTCCATTGATTTTCGAAGGGTTTCCAATATATTCGGGGAAAACCCCCATACTTACCATACGTTCCGGAATATGATCGCCATCGTTGAGATCGGAGGAAAACAGTACACCGTTAAGGCTGGTGACGTCATCGACGTTGATAACCGCAATGAAGAAGTAGGCGCCAAAATTTCGGTCTCCCCCCTTCTCGTTGCCAAGGAAGACGGTTCCGACGTGAAGGTCGGAGCTCCCGTCGTCGAAGGTGCCGAGGTTACCCTCAAGGTCCTTGAAAATTTCAGGGGCAAGAAGGTCACCGTCTTCAAGATGAAGTCCAAGAAGCGCTACAGCCGCACCCGCGGTTTCCGCGCGAGCCTCACCAAGCTCGAAGTCGTCAAGGTAGCGTAGCGAAGGGTTCCTGAGGGCGCCGGTTTTTTGCCGATGTTTGCCTTCGGGAACTTTTTATCCCTAAGTTTTCCGAATGCGGTTCAAGGTGAACATACGGGCCCGTCTTGAGCGTCACGCTCGCGGAAGCCACGTATTTCAGAAGAACGGAGTATTCAGGATCATCAGGAGGTTCAAGGCCTTTTCCGCTATCGTCGTTCTCGTCCTTCCGGTCTATCCGTCGTTCGCGTCCTTTGGACTCGCCGACGAAACCGCCGTGGGAAGTTACGACGAATCGACCATCATCACGGCGTATCAGGAAGACGTTCCTGAATCGCTTTTTTCGCAGGATTCGGGATTCATTCGTCCGGGAATCGTATTTGACGACACCCGCGACGTCGCCGGAATCAACCAGCTCATCGCCTATCAGGTGACTTCGGGGGAAAACCTGTCCGTTATCGCCGAGAAATTCGGCGTGAGCGTCAATTCCATCGTATGGGCGAACGACCTCAATCCGAACGCGCCCCTGAAGGTCGGGCAATCCATACGGATTCCGCCGACCTCGGGCGTGGTGTATGCCGTCGAACCGAAAGATACCGTAGCTTCCATCGCCGCCAAGTTCAAGGTTCCTGTCGAGAGAATCGCCACGCAAAACGCCATCGCCGTCAATGACGGATTGGAAATCGGGCAGACCTTGATCATCCCCGGAGGCGTTCGTTTGCCGGTCGCGAAAAAAGAAGATCCGAAAAAGCCCGCTATCGCCGCCGCGAAAAAGCCCTCGTCCACCCTTACCGTCAAAAAACCGACTGCGACCATTGCTCCGGCGACGTCTGGAAAAACGTATGCGGTAAAATACACCGGAAACAGCCGAGGATTCGCTTGGGGAAATTGCACGTACTACGTAGCGATGCATAAGAAGGTCACGTGGCGGTGAAATGCCAACCAATGGCTAAGGAACGCCGCCGCCGCAGGCGTTCCAACGGGAAAAGCTCCAGCGGTCGGGGCCATCGTCTCACTCTCCGGAAGAGGATACAACCCGTATTACGGACACGTTGGAATCGTTGCGGGAATCGAAGGTAACGACATCATCGTCAAAGATATGAACTACCGTCGGTTAAACGAAGTGACGATCCGAAAGATTTCGAAAACGGACTCCGCAATCAAGGGATACATTTACGTGGATTAAGGAAAGCCCCCGGAACGGGGGCTTTCCTATTTTACGAGACCCGCTTTCCTATCCTTGGTTCTCTATGCTTCGGATTCGAGTCGGAGAAAGGCTTCGTACGTGTTTTCCAAAAGCATGGCGACCGTCATCGGCCCCACCCCTCCGGGAACCGGACTTATGTCGGCAATTCGGGAGATAGCTTCGAAATCCGCATCTCCACGGAGTTTTCCATCAACGCGGTTGATCCCCACGTCGATGACCACGGATCACGGGTGTACCATATCGGCGGTCAGAAGGTTCGCCACTCCCGCGGCGGACACGACGATATCGGCATTTTGCGTATGCGATTTCAGGTCTCGGGTTTTTGAATGGCAGGCGGTTACGGTCGCCCCCGCGCTCGAAAGCATGAGACAGAGTGGCTTTCCTACGATATCGCCGTATCCGATTACCGTGACGTCTTTTCCGGTCACGCCGATTCCGTATTCCGACAGGAGCCGCATCACGCCTTTCGGAGTGCAGGGGAGGAGCCCGTCGGTTTTTCCAAGGAAGCATTTTCCGGCATTTCATTGCGTGAAGCCGTCCACGTCCTTCATTTCGTTTATTGCCGCGACGACGTTCCGTTTGTCGATATGGGGAGGCAGCGGAAGTTGGACGATAAGTCCGTGGACGTTTCGATCGTCGTTCGTTTCGGCGATTGCCCGCAGGATATCTTCTTCCTGGACCTCTTTTGGAAACCTCAGGCATTCGTACTCGATTCCTACTTCCGCACAAGCCTTTTCTTTTCTTGTGACGTACGCGAGGCTTGCCGCGTCTTCTCCCACTAAAATGACCCGGAGTTTCGGTTTTTTTCCGTGTTTGCGGATTTTTTCGGCGAGCGCCCCCCGGATTTTTTCGGCGGTTTTTCTTCCATCGAGAATCATGGTTTTCTGGATTTTGCTCATCGTATAAGGCCCGAAGTATATGCGGTAAACGCGAAGTTACAAATTGCCCGCATTTCTTTTTGACTCCCCACCGCTTTTTTATAGAATGCGCAGGCTCTTTTTCGGAAGTGCCCGCTCATTAACATCTGTACGAGGAAAATACGGTAAGAAGAGGAACGTCGAGGAACGTCGTGATATTTCCGGGCGTCCGCGCAAGCGGCCGGACCGGAACCGCCCCCGCAAGGGGACGGCGGCACCCATGCCGAAAAATGGGAACAGGGCCGGAAAATTTTTCCGGAAAAAGAAATCCAAGATTCTAAGGATCCGGCGCGGAGGGGAAGTTCGTCCCCGAAGCGCCGCCGCCCTCCGGGTGTCATGCCGTCGGAGAGGGCGGAAAGCCGCGCCTTTCCCGCAAGGGGAGGCGCACGTTGGACACGTGTACGGCACGGAGCGGATACCTTGGCCCATACGTCCGAAGAAGGGCGCGGAAGACTGCGAAAAGCCCGGGGGAGCCGTCAACGGGCGCTACCACCCCGGGATGCCCGAATGGGGGAACCCATCGAGGAAAACCCTCGATGTCCTAGTTAGGACGGACACCCGCCGAATTGAAATATCTCAGTAAGCGGGGAAAAGAAATCAAATACGAGATTCCCGGAGTAGTGACGAGCGAAACGGGAAAAGCCCAAACCATTGGAGTGCCAAGCTTCGGAGCGTTGCTCCAATGGTGTTGCGGGGAGCGTCGTACGGCAGTCCGAAACTGCCGACGGGGCGCATGACGCGCAGGGGAACGGTCTGGGACGGCCGGTCTGAGAGGGTGAAAGCCCCGTACCCGAAACGCCGTCATGCCCGCCGCCGACGATATCCAGAGTAGGTTCGGACACGTGAAATCCGGATCGAAGCAGGGGGGACCACCCTCCAAGGCTAAACAGCGTATGGGACCGATAGTGAACGAGTACCGTGAGGGAAAGGTGAAAAGAACCCCGGGAGGGGAGTGAAACAGACCTTGAAACTCCGTGCCGATAAGGAGTGGGAGCCGAAAGGTGACCGCGTACTTTTTGTAGAACGGACCAACGAGTAATCCGTACGTGGCGAGGTTAAGGGAGAGTACACCCGGAGCCGCAGGGAAACCGAGTCTGAACAGGGCGACACAGTCACGTGCGATTGACCCGAAACCCGAGCGAGCTACTCATGCGCAGGCTGAAGTCCCGGTAAAACGGGATGGAGGGCCGAACCAATTGGAGCTGCAAGTCCACTGGATGACGCGTGAGTAGGAGTGAAAAGCTAATCGAGCCGGGAGATAGCTGGTTCTCCGCGAAACATATTTAGGTATGGCCCGGAATCACATGACGGGGGAGGTAGGGCTCTGATAGGACTAGCGGGTCGCGAGACTTAGCAAATCCTGATAAACTTCGAATGCCCCCCGATTTATTTCCGGAGTCAGACGGTGACAGAGAAGTGCCATCGTCGAGAGGGAAACAGCCCAGATTCCTGTCTAAGGCCCCCAAGCGCACGCTCAGTGGAAAAGGATGTGGGACTACTGTGACAACCAGGATGTTGGCTTAGAAGCAGCCACTCATTCAAAGAGTGCGTAATAGCTCACTGGTCGAGTGGTCCCGCGCCGAAAATTCAACGGGGCTCAAGCGTGCCGCCGAAGACGGAAACCGATTTATCGGTGGTAGCGGAGCGTTCCGCATGCCGACGAAGGTCGCGGGTGACCGCGGCTGGAGGTACCGGAAGCGAAAATGTTGGTATGAGTAACGAACAGGGGGATGAAAACTCCCCCCGCCGGATGTCCAAGGTTTCCTATCCAACGTCAGTCGTGGTAGGGTTAGCCGGTCCTAAGGCGCAGCCGAAAGGCGACAGCCGATGGAGAACGGGTCAATATTCCCGTGCTCCCGGCGTTCCGTTTGTACGACGCGGGGACGCGTGGAGCGAGCGGGGATCTCTCACGGATGAGATCGGACGCGCCGATGCCCGCAAGGTAGGTAAGCCCGCCTTGCGCCAGGGATGAGGCGCGGACCCCCGGAAGGACGCTTCTTCGGAAGCCTCCCAAGGGAGCCCGGCACTCGTTGCGCGCCGAGAAAAGCCGCTAAGGAGGAACGTCGGGAACCGTACCGAAATCGAACACACGTGGACTGGTGTGAGAACACCGAGGCGAACGGGATAACCATGCTTAAGGAACTCTGCAAAAAAGCGTCCGTAACTTCGGGATAAGGACTGCCCGCGCTTAATCAAGGGCGCGGGCCGCAGCGAACGAGCCCGGGCGACTGTTTACCAAAAACACAGCTCTCAGCGAACACGCAAGTGGATGTATTGGGGGTGATGCCTGCCCAGTGCCAGAAGATCACGTGGAGGGGTGCAAGCTCCGAAACTAAGTCCTGGTGAACGGCGGCCGTAACTATAACGGTCCTAAGGTAGCGAAATTCCTTGTCGGGTAAGTTCCGACCCGCACGAATGGCATAACGGTCTGGGCACTGTCTCAAGCATGGTCCCGGTGAAATTGCAATGTCGGTAAAAATGCCGACTACTCGCAGCAAGACGGAAAGACCCTATGAAGCTTTACTCTAACTTGGTACTGGCGCATACGTTGCGGTGTGCAGGATAGGCGGGAGACTATGAGGGAGGGGCGCGAGCCCTTCCGGAGTCGTCGTTGAGATACCGCCCTCCGCATCGTGTGCGTCTAACCCCTTTCCGGGGGACAGTGCTTGGCGGGGAGTTTAACTGGGGCGGTTGCCTCCTAAAACGTAACGGAGGCGCGCAATGGTGGGCTATCACCGGATGGAAATCGGTGAGGTAGTGTATTCGCGCAAGCCCGCTTGACTGGGAGACCTACGAGTCGATCAGAGACGAAAGTCGGCGAAAGTGATCCGGCACCAACACGTGGGAGTGGTGTCGCTCAACGGATAAAAGTTACTCTAGGGATAACAGGCTGATTCCGTCCAAGAGTTCATATCGACGACGGAGTTTGGCACCTCGATGTCGGCTCGTCGCATCCTGGGGGTGGAGAAGCTCCCAAGGGTATGGCTGTTCGCCATTTAAAGCGGTACGCGAGCTGGGTTCAAAACGTCGTGAGACAGTTTGGCCCCTATCTGCTGTGAGCGTTTGGGAATTTGAGGGAACTTGATCCTAGTACGAGAGGACCGGATTGAACGGACCCCTGGTGTACCGGTTGTCGCTCCAGCGGCAGCGCCGGGTAGCTAAGTCCGGAACGGATAACCGCTGAAAGCATCTAAGCGGGAAGCCGATCCCAAGATGAGATTCCCCCACCGCAAGGTGATAAGGGCCCAGGGAGACTACCTGGTCGATAGGAGGCAGGCGTACGGACGGCGACGTCCTCAACCGAGCCTTACTAATAGCCCGAAAGGTGTTCCAACGAGGCTTTCCGTCCCCGGCGACGCAAAACCGGGGGCGGCGCGGATCCCTTTCCGGAGGGTTCCCGGCCCGAAGCGCCCCGAAACGGGCGCCGGCGTTCCGAAAACGCCTCTTCTTACCGTATTTCCTTCGTACGGAAACGTCATTTTCCTTTCCGGGGTCCCGGCGCTTATTACGCGCGGGCCACACCCGTTCCCATCCCGAACACGGAAGTTAAGCCGCGTCGTGCCCATGGTACTGCAGGTACACCTGTGGGAGAGTCGGTAAGCGCCGGGACTCCGGACGGGAAGTGACGAGAAAATATGCTGGCAGGGGACTGCCCGGGCTTCTTGGGTATTTTTTGCCCGAGTAGCTCAGTTGGATAGAGCGGCAGCCTTCTAAGCTGAAGGTCACAGGTTCGATTCCTGTCTCGGGCACCATGTCGAGTTTGGGTTATTAGCTCAGTTGGTTAGAGCGCTTGCTCGACAAGCAAGAGGTCACTAGTTCGAATCTAGTATAACCCACCATTCACGCCTTGCTCTTTCGGGTGATTAGCTCAGTTGGTTAGAGCATCTGCCTTACAAGCAGAGGGTCATAGGTTCGAATCCTATATCACCCACCATTCACGCTGTTTCAAAACAAAAGGTCGTTCTCCGAAAGAGGGCGACCTTTTTTCTTTCTTCGCATGATCGAAATCACTGGAAAAGATCTTCCCGGAGATCATCCGTACTACCGAAGCAATTCTTTGGCCTATCGAAAATACCTTGAAATCTGCGGGCTCCGCACCGTTCCGAACTCGGAAGGATATGGTTGGCTCAAGGATGTCGGAGGGCTTTTTCATATCGCAAAATTCGAACGTCTGGAAACCGAGCCCGACGTTCTTCAATTGAAGTCGATGGGCTTCGGTCCGGGATTCGTTATCTGGATTCCCGCGCGTCGTCCGGAGATTCCCCGGGGTTGGAAAAAAATGCGGATACGTTCCCATTTTATGCAAACGGGTTTTACGGTTTTGGATTCCCCGGATTATTTCCGGAAGTGGAACGAACGGGCGAGAAGGGCATATAAAAAATTCCTCGCTTCGGGGGCTGGAGTCGAAGAAGTTTCCGATTTTGAATTCATGGAAGCGTTTCGAAGTACTCCGGTAAGGCACTTGTACAAGAAAGACTACATTAAGTACTATCGAACCATGGCGGCAATCGCTCCCGAATCGGTCAAGAGCTACGTGGTTCGCCACGGCGGAAAGATCGTTGCCGGACTTGCGGTTCTCGACTATGCCGGAAATTCGAGCGTCCACCTCGTGGCCTTTACTAATCCGGAATCCAAGGCCATACAAGCGGGAACGGGTCTTATCGGACATTGGTTTCGAGAGTGTTTTTCCAAGGGGGTGAAATATGTGAATTTCGACCATCTTCGAGATGCTTCGATGACCCACGACCAACAGGGGTACACCGACTTTAAAAAGAATTTCATGGAATATTCGGTCTCTTATCCTGATTCGTACTTCAAATTCGTTTGGTAATCGAAAATCCCCCGTTATTCGGGGGATTTTTCATTCTGCGACCGAACTATCGTGCAACCGAGTTCCCGAGCGATTTCAAGCATGCATTTTTCGGGATCCTTTTTCAAGTCGCTTGCGAAAAATCGGAGAGAACGAACGCCTTTTGCGAGGAGTTCCGAGAATTGTCGTTCGTCGCGGGCTACGTTGGAGCGAATCTTGGCTTGCCAATAAGGCGGAAGTTTTTCCATTCTTCCCTCGGGCAATTTTCCGTGCCAAAAATCCCCATCCACGAATACGGCCAGTTTTTTCGAAGGGAAATAGGCGTCCGGAGTGCCCGGTATCCCTTTTCGATGTTTTCGGTATCGGAATGCCGGCCAAAACCGTTTTATGAGTGAAAAAAAATGTTTCTCCGGTCCGGTGTTTTTTGATTTTATCCGTCGCATGACGTCGCTGCGTTTTTCCGGAGAGAAAATATCGGCCATGTTTTTTGGTAATAAGGCCTTTCCCGCGCGAGGGAAAGGCCTTGGGGTTTTTCAGATGGTGCTCCCGGCAGGAATCGAACCTACATCCTAGCCTTCGGAGGGCCATATTCTATCCGTTGAACTACGGGAGCGCGACCGAGATTCTGCTGAATACGTCGCGAAAATCAAATCTTTTTCAACTCCCGCCCCGGACTGTTGCGCGCAGGAAAGGTTTGGATTATGATGTCTAAAATTCTTCATGGCAGAACTCGATTTGCGGAAATACGAAGACCAAGACCTTTCCGCCGCCGTCGCGGGAAAGAGCGCTTTTCGGGTAGCCGCAGCCTTTTTCGCCTTCTTCCTCCTTCAAAAGTTTGGCGACGTGGCAGTCTCAATTCCCCCTTTGCTGGAGGCATTGTTCCGGAGTCTCGCGGTTTTTTTCATCGTCCGTTCGGTTGTGACCGCGTATCGAAAAACCCATCCGAACTCCACCGTTTCGGATTCGGCTTTCATGTCCACGGTGTTTTTCTATGGCATGACCCTCGCCATCCTCTACGCGGTGCAAATCGGAGTGATTGTGGCAGAACTTCTTGGGAACGGGGAAATGACCTTTCTCGAAGAGGTCAAATTCGTTTTGGGAATCCGCGATTTTTCGACTGGAGCAATCGTTTCGGCGTTCGTATATTCGCATATTCCCTATCTGGCCTATTATCTTACCGTGAGAACGGCCAGATAATCTTTTAGGGGATGTCGGTTTCCTGCGCGATAATCCCCGATCCCACGAGCTCATCCCCTTCGTAGGCGACGAAGAACTGTCACGGCGCTACGGCCCTTTGCGGTTCGTCGAACGTTGCTTGGATCGATCCGTCCTCGAACGACTCAACCGTCACCTTTTGGTCGTCTTGGCGGTAACGGATTTTCGCCGTTCCTTTCCAAGGGAATTTCCGGTCTTGACGAAGCCATTGCCACTCCGAAAGGAACAGCGTTTTCGAAAAAAGCTTGGCGTCGTCGTCGTTTCCCACGACGACGCGATTGTTCGCCACGTCTTTCGCCACGACATAGAGGGCGGATCCTCCGCCAATACGAAGGTCTTTTCGCTGTCAAACCGTGTAAAACCATGCCCCCCGATGTTCGCCAAGCTTGTTTCCTGAAACGTCAACGATATCGCCGGTTTTTTCTTTCAGGCGTTCCCGGAGGAATTCCCGCATCGGAACTTTTCCAATGAAGCAGAGTCCTTGGCTGTCTTTCCGCTCGGCGTTTGGCAATCCCGCCCTTCTCGCGATTTCGCGTACTTCGGACTTGAGGATTCCTCCAACGGGAAAATAGGCCTTTTCCAATTGTTCCCGTTTAAGCCGCGAAAGAAAATAGGTCTGATCTTTCAGCGGATCGATTCCTTTTAGGAGCCGCGCGATTCCGTCATTTCGATCGACTCGGGCATAGTGTCCGGTAGCGATGGCGTCAAATCCGTAGGAGAGCGCTTCTTCGAGAAAGAGATCGAATTTTATGAGATTGTTGCACAGGACGTCGGGATTCGGGGTCAACCCCTTTTCGTATCCTTCGTAAATCCGTTGGACGATGCGTTCCTCGTATTCGGTGACGAAATCGAAGGTGTGGAGGGGGATTTCGAGGTATCGGGCAACCTTTTCGGCTTCGGCCAAATCGACCCTCGTCGTGCAGTTTTCGCTCTCGCTTTCGAAGTTTACCATGAACCCCGCGTGAACGTCGAACCCAGCCTCCTTGAGAAGGTACGCCGAAACCGCGCTGTCCACTCATCCGGAAAGCCCTACGAGAATTTTTTTGTCGGTCGCGTTCATTTTCGGACGCATCCTATCCATTCTTTGGTTCCTGTCTATTTCAACGGGCGGTCTTTTCGGTTCGATTCCACCGCTTCCAAAAGGAGCGTTCCCGAATTCCGCCTCCCCTTTCCGAGCGGGACGGTCTCAAGATATTTCGACCAAGTTCGTTTCGCTTCCTCAAAAGCCTTTTGATTGCCGTCGTTTTCATCCCGGAATCCCGAATAACACACCCAGGCGAACATGGCGGTAACGGTTTCGGCCCGTTCTTCCAAAAACGCCAAGGCGCTCGGAATCCCCGCTCTCGCCGCCGCAACGAGCGGGCCAATCTGGTTTTTCAGGACGTTATGGACGCCGTAGTGAGACTGCGCGATCGAACCGTTTCCGTGGTCGTAGATGCTGATGGCCCCGTTGAGATAGGAGTATTTTTCGTAGAGCTTGAAAAGCCCGTGAAGCCGATGTCCGCTATCGTGATCGATCCCATATGCCGAAAGCAGTTCGCGCGTAATTCGACGTTTCCGTCTTAGATCCTCGCGGCCCGCCTTTGAAATTTCTTCGTTTTCGTTTCGCGTTCGCGAAAGCCGTTCGTCTACCGCTCTCCGGACGAAACGTTTCGTTGCGGCGGCCTCGTCCGCACGGGTGTGCGAAGCCGCATGTTTGTCATCGTAGACAACATCGCCATGTTCGATTTCTCCCACGTCGTGAATGAGCGCGGTCACGCAAAGCCGGTAGTGTTCGGTTTGGGTAAGCGGACGGATTTTCACGTATCCCGCCATTACGGCCGTCTCCGATCAAACGTCCAGGATTCCGTAATGCCGAACAAGCCGCTCTTGGGCTAACTGGTGGTCGAAAACGTTGCCGTCCCCAGGCACCTCGTTCAAAAGGCGTCCCTCGGAATTTCTGGGCAAGTCCTCAATGGATGCTCCTTTTGGGATGACGTATTTTTCCCACCGGTGTGCGGGAATTCCTTCTTCGAGCGCACCGGGACGAAATATTTCCCGGGGGGCTTCGCGAAGAACGGGAAGCATGTTGGAAAAGAAAAAGAATATCCGTATCGGATATTCTTTAATGAATTAATTCAATATGTCAATTCTGAGTGATTCGAGGCAGGTCATGAGGCGTTCTTCCGGATTTCCCCGAACGGTTTGGTAAGGAATCTCCGCATGGTCGAGAATCGCGCGGAGCTCCCGATCGATCGCGTCACGGTAGGCTTCATCCTCGTTTCGCACCCCATCGCCCTCAAGGGGGAATTCCACGGGCAAGAAGAATATCCGGTCGTAAGGAAAGGCTTCCGCATGGGTTTTGGCGAGAATTCTCAAAGTTTCGTAGTACGGAGTGTCGAAGGCGTAAGCGACGGCATCGAATACCGACCGGTCAGCTATGAAACGGCCGGAGGAAGATTCCCTCCGCATTTGTTCTTCCAATACCAGTTTTTGAAATTTCCCCCGTTCGCCCCCGGTCATGAGGTGTGGCAACTTGTCGCTTTCCGCGATTTTTTCGCGCGCGACTTCCGAAAGGACCGGCAGATCCAAATGCCCGGCGAGGGATTCGAGCAGGGTGGTTTTTCCCGTGGAATGGGTTCCGACGATGGC
>JANJWP010000030.1 GCA_024709505.1 Candidatus Altimarinota bacterium
TCCGTCGGGTAAAACCGAAGAAACGAGGATGCAAACGTCGGCCTTGGCAAGAATCCGGTCGTCCTTGAGTTTTTTCACCCATTCCGAGGAAAAAGCCTTGGTATTTTTGGATTCCCAAAGGATGATGCCGAGTTCGCGGCCATATGGATCACGGACACGGTGAACCAAGTCGGCCCCGCGAATGCCCGTAGGAACGTCCTCGACGGAGTCGGTCGGAAAGTTGCGGGAGAGGATTTCCTTCAGTTCGTTCTCCAATACTTCGCCTTGGATTTGCTGGGACCCTTGGAGCGCTTTCCTATTGGCCTCTTCAAGGGATTTCCGAAGAATTTCCATCTGTTTTTCCTTTTCTTCGAGCTTGCGGGCGTTTTCCTCCTGCATCTTTCGAACCGCTTCTTCTTCGCGTTTTTTGCGCTCGGCTTCGAGAACCTCTTCGCGTTTGCGCTGTTCTTCGCGGAGGGTTTCTTCCAGTTTTCGGCGTTCGTCGTCAAGCTTGCGGGCGTTTTCGATTTCGGCACTCTTGGCAGCTTCTTCGAGTTCGCGGGCACGCTTGCGGAGTTCGAGCTCGTTTTTGATCGCCTCGTCCTGTTTTTTTCTCATTTCTTCGAGCCGGGCCGCCATGTCTTTCGTTTCGAGCTCTTTTTCCTTCAGTTTTTCGGCCGCTTTTTTTTCGGCCCATTCCATGGCTTTTTCGCGGAGATCCTTTTTTATTTCCTCTTCCTTTTTGGCGAATTCCTCGCGCAAACGCACTTCGTCGGCCTTAAGCTTCTCCTCGTAGCGGAGCCGCGCGATGTCATCGAGATCGATTTTGGTTCCGCAATTGGGACAAACGATGCTGGAGTCGGTCATAAAAATTCGAAAAAAACGAAACTATTCGTAAAATCCCGCGAAGTATAGCCCTGTCGAAACGATTCGCAAGCACCATGTCGCACGGACACGACCACCACGACGACCACGGCCACGAAGAATACGAAGGCCACGGACACGACGACCACGGCCACGACGGGCACGGGCATGAGGAACCGAACCTCCACGACCACCGCGACGGCAGCGGGCACAACGACGAAGGCGAAGTCCGCCAAGAGCCGGAGGAACCGCTTCTTTTTCCGGCCGGAATCATGAACGACCTTTCTTCGACGGGAGGGAACGATTCCACCGTTGACCTTTCGGAATTCTTTCCCGTCCGCGATGCCTTTGCCGTGAACAATAACGGGTCCAAACCATTCAATGACGTCCGTTCGTGAACCGGAAAACCCCTCGATTTTTCCCGTCCGAGAGCATTGCGGATTTCCAAATACCGCACGAAAAAAACGTCCGACATCCTGAAAAGGTCAGAGTGCTCTCCAAGCCTCGTTGCCTACGTCGATAAAAACCGTCCGGTTCGGCCGGAACCGTTAAGCGTCATCGAACCGCTCGAAATACCGGATTTCGCGTTCGATCTCCGAAACCTCGAACCTCTGCCGACCCAATGACTCCATCCGGACGTTTACGCCCTGCCGATTCCCCTTCCGAAGCGGTTTGCGAAACACGTTAAAAAACACCGCGCAAAAATACTCAAGGCCGGATTTTCCTCGGCAATCGTCGCGGTCGCGCTCATTTCGGGAACGGCGGGAATCGTATCCTATGCGCAAACCGGAGTCGAAAAAGCCTATGGCGACCTCTTTGCGCTCTGAGAAGCGGCAAAATTAGGCCCCTCGGAATTCCTCGATCGAACCGAGAGTGCCAAGGCCCGTTTCTCCCTTCTCAAACTCACCCTTTCTCCGGTGCTTGCGGCGTTCGATTCGCCGGTACTTTCGATTGCGTCGATTAAAACCGCCGGAAACGTCGTTCGCGGCGGGGCACATTTGGCGGAAGCCGCTTCGATTCTCGGAGAAGTTTGGGAAGATTTTGCGAAGGAAACTTCCCACCTCCCCACCGCTTTTTCGGCATTCGGTTCGGGAAGCACGTTCAAGGCGACCGATTTCTACCGCAAGCATTCAAAATCGCTTCGGAAAGCCGATCTTGAGATATCGATGGCACTTGCGGAATATTCGCAAATCGAAACGCTTGGAAATTCCGAAATGGACGCGAAATTCCGTTCCGGAGTGACGCTCCTTCTCTCGGCGCAAGGAAAGTGGCGGTTTCTCTTCGATCACGAGGAGGGACTTTTGGCCGCGCTTGGAGACCGGTCGCCCCAGCGGTACCTCGTATTGAACCAAAACCGCGACGAATTGCGTCCTACGGGAGGATTTCCTTGATCGGCGATTTTCGTCGAATTCTACAAGGGACGTCTCGTTTCCTATGAAAAAAAGGACATTTATTACTACGATTGGCACCTCTTTCCCCATGCCGAGCCGGCACCGGAATGACTCGACCGCCTCTCCGAGAAATGGGGACTGCGCGACGCGAACTATTTTCCGGAAATGAAGAGGAATTTCGAAACCGTGGACCGGTTCTTTCAAAAATCGGGAGGATCGAGCTTGAACGGGCTCATCGCCATGAACCAGGGAATCGTCATCGAACTTCTTGAACGTTATGGCCCGATAGCGCTTGCGAAGATTGGAAAAACCGTGGACGCTTCGAATTTTTCGATGCTTATGAGCGTTTTGGTCGAAAACAAGGTCACGAAGGTTTCTTCCCCCAAGGACGTGCTTTTCGATTTCGTCGTCGAACTCGAGAAACGGCTCCTCGAGCGCAAGGATTTCGCCGGATACTTCGAAATCTTCGACCGGAACGCCAAATCCGGAGAAATCCTCGCGTATTCGAACGACCCAGAAGCGAACGCCCTCTTCGAAGAAGTCTTTCCCGGAGAGAAAAACCGGAAGTTCGAAGGCAATTTCGCCTATCCCCTGTTCACGTCCATTTCGGGAAACAAATCCGACCGGTACGTCCGTCGCGAATTCGAAATCAAATCGGAGCCGATGGACGCCTGCAGGGCATTGAACGGATTCCGCATGGAAAGCGACCACCGAATGAGCGTGGACAACAAAGAACGCGTCCGAGGCCTTCTCTACGATTTGGGCGTACCGCTCGAAGAACACGAAAAACAGATATTCATCCAAGGCAATGGCGACAACCGCCAGTACGTTCGGGTGCTCGTTCCTAAGGGATCGAGGCTTTCGGGGACGCCGCCCATTCAAATCACGGTCGATGACTCCTTGCTGGAATACACCGTCTTCGCCTTTTACCTGACGACTTCGCCCGGACAAAAATCGGCCGCGTTCTTCGACTATGAATCCGATATTGCCAACTGCGAGAAAAAACCGGTCTTCCACGCGCAGCCGGGGCTCGTAAATTACGACGTAAAACTGCCCGGATAATGTCCTTCGCCATCGAATTCGTCACCGACGTTCCGTTTGAAATCGACCGGAATCGGACATCCGCCATTGCCGAGGCATTGCAATCATCCGCGCCGGAAACCCAACGCGGAACCGTGAACGTCGCCTTCGTGGACGATGAAACCATGCGCGCCTACAACCGCGACTACCGCGGCATCGACAAGACGACCGACGTTTTGTCGTTCCATTATTTCGACGATTTTTCGGAATGCTCCCCGGACGAAGTGGCGGGAGAAATCCTCCTTTCGGAATCGCGCATTCGGGAACAGGCGCCCGAATACGGAAACACCGCGGAAGAAGAAACCTATAAGCTCCTCGTCCATTCGCTCGCGCATCTCTTGGGATACGACCACGAAACCGACGAGGAGTACGAGAAAATGCGGACGGTGGAAGAGGGGGTTGAAAAGTTCTTAAAAGACTCCTACCCCACCCACATCCCGTCGCCGAAGCTGTAAAACCGATATCCGTTCGAAAGCGCGTGGGCGTAGGCCTCTCGCGCTTTTTTTATGCCCGCGAAGGCTGATACGAGAACGAGGAGCGTGCTTTCGGGCAAATGGAAGTTGGTCACGATTTCGTCCACGACGAGAAATTTCGAGCCGGGCATGAGAAAGAGCCGGGTCGTTCCCGAGATGCCCGATTCACCCACCGAAAGAATTTCTTCCGGATGGTAATCCGCACGCAGTTCGGAGGACGCGCGGTTCCAAAAAACATGGACCTCTTCGGACAACCGGGCAAGGAAATCCGCGCAATCCGCATCCCCCGTTCGGGCGGATTCGTTGACGGTCCGCCAAACGTAAGGGAGCGATTCGAGCGTCCGTATGACCGTCGTTCCGACTCCGACGACCTTTTTTCCTTCGCGCTTGGCCGTTACGACGTCCGAAAAAATCGAAGCGGAAACTTCGAAAAATTCCGGATGCATTTCGTGTTCGCGGATGTCGTCCACCCGAACGGGCTTGAAGGTTCAAAGTCCGACGTGAAGCGTAAGGAACCGGACGGAAGATCCGGCGGCGCGGATTTGGGAAATGAGCCGTTCGGTAAAATGGAGCGACGCGGTCGGGGCCGCGAGCGATCCTTCCTTCTTTGCGAATTCGGTTTGGTAGTCGAGGGCCTTTTCGTCGGAATATTCGACATACGGCGGGAGCGGGAGTTTTCCGTGCGCGGCGAGAAAATCGTGGACGCTTCCGCCTGAAACGATGCGGAGCGTCCTGCCGTCCGGGATTTTGGATTCCACTTCGAGCACGAAGTTCCCAAGCTCGATTTTCGAACCCGTCGAAAACGCCGCCCCCGGAAACACGAGCGCTTCGAAGCGCGGAGAAGAAGAGTCGGGAAGGGGACTGGCGATGGCAAACAATCCGCAAGGCGGGATGCTGGATTCGTTCCTCCTCCGGCCCTGCGTGATGTCGTCGGAAGCGGATCCAGCCTCCCGCCGAGGACGTTTGCGAGCAGCCCCCTTCCCGACTCCTATTTCCTCCTCATGCTTCAATCCGCCTTCTTCCGGCGGCATTTCACGAAGGAAAAAAATCTCTCAGGACTTTTCGCGCCGGAATCCGTCCCGGTTGGTAAAAACCGCGTTCGAGAAGTGCACGCGCGAAGGAATCACCCGGGTATCGTTGAATACGAAAAGCCGTTCCGATCAAGCAAGTGCCGGAAGCTCGTTAAAACGTGAATCGACGAAATCCGCCGAATTCGAAACGTCATCCATCTCGCGCGAAAACCGGAGCATTTTGGCGCTCTCGGGCGGATGGACCGCGGATTGGGCAATCTTTTCTTCGGGAAGGGCGTATCGGTACGTCGAAAGTCGGTAGCAGGAATCCATGGGGGAAGAAATCCGGAAGCGCGAAAGCGGAAAAATCGGAGCGTATCCTATTCGAAAGGAGGAAAAGGACAAAATCCAAAAGGAGGAAAAACGGTTCGCCAAACTTGAATTCGGACGTTTTCGGATATGATGGCAACCGTTTTCAAAAAGGGCGGAATTCCGCCCGAAACCCGCTCGCCCCATGCGAAAAAAACCTTCCGAAAAAACCTCCGGCACGACGCCGTTCTACCTCCGATCGGAATTTCTCTCCAAAATCCCCGGATTCGCGCTTATTCTCATCTTCCTTTTTCCGATCCTACTCGTAAAAATCCATCCCAAGGCCGGCCTTTTCTTCATCGCCTTCGCCATCGCCTATTGGACGGTGAAGGTTTTTGAATCGTACTACTTCGTCCTTTCGTCCTACCTTACGCTCCTGCGGTTCAATAAGACCGATTTCCGCGAAAGCGAAATCATGGCCGCCGAAGCGGGGAGCGTCCGCCACATAGTCATCGTTCCCGTATTCACCGAACCCTACGACGTCATCGAAGAAAACGTCGCGGCCATCGCGGGCAACGAATACCCGCACATGGACCGGGTAACGGTGCTTCTCGCGACCGAATCCCGGGTTCCTGAAGCGGAAGCCAACGCGCGGAAGATCATTGCGAAATTCCAGGATTCAAAGATAGAAATCGTGAACGTCGTCCATCCAGACGGGGTGCCGGGAGAAGGCCGCGTCAAGGGATCGAACATCACCCACGCCATCAAGGAATACGAGAAGGCGCGAAAACTCGATCCGCATCTGACGTTCGTTTCGACCATCGACACGGATACGCTCGTGGAGAAAAACTTCTTCTCGATCGTGACCTACAAGTTCCTCATGACCGAATACCGCGACCAGGCGATCTACCAATTCACGCCGGTATATTCCAACAACTGGACTCGCGGAACCTTCTTCGCCCGGCTCATCGCGATGGGAACGACCATCTGGCAGCTTTTCGAATCGCAAAATCCCGAATTCTACCGAAATTTCGCCGTCTACGGGCAAACGCTCCACTGCCTGCGGAAATCGGAGTATTGGTCGCTTACGTCCATCGTCGAGGACGGACTCCAATATTGGAGGAGCTACTTCGCTTGGGGATCGCATTTCCGCATCATCAACGTTCCGGCGGTCTGCAAAATGGACGTCGTCGAAGAAGAAACCTTCGCCCGGACGGTAAAATCGCAGTACAAGCAGCTGAGACGTTGGTCGTGGGGGTGCACCGACGTCGAATACGTCATTCCCGAATTCGCGAAGCGCGACGACATCCCATTTTCCGAAAAATTCCGCAAGGTCGGCTATCTCATCCAAAACCACCTCTTTTGGGCCGGAGGGCCGCTCATGCTCTTTTTCATCGGATACGTTCCGGGCATCTTCGAAAATCTTCGGAATTCCATCGCGGTGCTCACCGTTCCGCTCGCGACGTCAATCGTGTTCACGGTACTTTTCGCGACGGTCGTTTTTCCGAGCGTGATTTCCATCCATATCATGAAGCGCTACACGAAATTTCGCAAGCGCGACTACCTGTTCAGCGTCCTGCAGTGGACGCTCGTCCCCATTCTCACGCTCACCATGTTTTCGATTCCGGCAATCGAAAGCCAACTCCGCCTCTTTTTCGGAAAACGGCTCGACAGCTTTGAAACCACCCGGAAAATCGGACGGAAAAAAGAAGCGTAGCGCATTCCCTTCCCTATCGCCACCATGCTCGAAAGCTATTACGAAGAGGTTGCCCGCAAACGGAACCAACGCCGCGTTTTTTGGATCGTCGTATTGGGATTTTCGGCGTTTCTGTACCTGTTTTTCCAAGGGTATTATCCCTACGTCCGGCTTGATACGTGGAAATTCCTCGAAATGGGAAAACCCGTCGCGAATGAAAAACCGCAGGTTGTTCGGGCTTTTGGCATCATCAACGTCCGCGCGGTTCCCGATCCTGATACGATCACGATTTCTTCGCCGTCCATCGGAACCAAAACCGTTCCCAATGACGACAAGGGGTTTTTCGATTTCGGAAACTATTCGGTAGAAATCCGCAAAGAGGGCTACGTCCCAGTTTCTCTGGCCACTAAGCTTGACAAATCCAACGCCTTCTCCATTTCGGTCGTCGAACTTTTCCGCAAGCCCACCTATTCCAAATCCCTCGTGCAAGCCGACATGGCCGAGGATCTCGGAGGAGGAAAAATCCTCGTCCGGGAACGGGAAGAAAAGGGCGATGCCCCTTCGTCGCTCTCGGGAAGCATTTACCGGATTCTCGATGCCAAAACCTTCGAAATCGTCGCGTCGGTCCGGACCGACGCGACGATTTCGAAGGTTTTGG
>JANJWP010000032.1 GCA_024709505.1 Candidatus Altimarinota bacterium
TCATGCTCCGGCCCGAACGTTCGACGATTCCGGTCTTTTCGATAATCCGAAGGAGGCGGTTTTCGGTAAGGCCGTAGAGAACGTTGCGTTCGCCCATATTGTTCATGAGGAGCACGGTGTCTTCATAAGAGCGCGAAGCGTCCGGATTCGAAACGACGGTCCTTGGATCTTCGCCGACGGCTTGGAGAACGCCGTTCAGTTTTTGGAAGTGGAGGTTGAGCTTGTCGTTCAAAAGCGACGCGCCCAAAATCTTTCCCACCACGTTCGAGCCGCTTCCGTCATCGAGGCGCAAAAGGCGGACGAGCATTTCAGAGATGGCGGCGAAATCCTCTTTGGAGAGTGACGGCTTCGAGGTTACGAGCGCGAGACGGTCAAGGACGGCAAGATCGGAAACCACGCGCGAAGCTACGGCCTTATGGTCATTTTCCCGAAGGGCGGCAACGTGGGTCGCGACATCAGCGCGCGAAAAGAGGGCGAGCGCTTTTTCGACGTGTTCCTTCTTGGGCCATTCGGCGTTCCAGCCGTTTCGGAGCGTTTTTACGCGCAGCTGGAAGTCGCCGTAAGAATTGAGGGATTTGATGTTTTGCAGCACCGGAAACGATTCGAGGGTTTCTTTGGCAAAACGGCGGCTTCCGTCAGGCTTATACCATTTTCCGCTCGGAGATTCGTAGCTTTCAACGTAGAGGGCGCGCTCGACGAGAGCGCGGTTTTGGGCGAACGGAACGGCAAGCGAAAGCGCCTTGACGTCGGCTTGCCTTAGAACCGGGGCGAGGGTTGGGCGCGAAGATTCGGCGCGAAGACCGGCAATGGCGGCATCGATATCGCCCAAGGTGACGAGGAACCTTCCTCCCGCGCGGATGCGGTTTTGGAGGAGCGATTCGACATCGGGGGCCTTGGCAGTCCTCATCGAATTTCAAAGGATTCGGATGAGGAATTCCCGCTTCTGAAGGTCGTTCAAATCGCTCGCGAAAGCGAGATTGGGAAACTTGGAAAAATGCGACCGCGCGGAAACGACATAATCGGCCAACCGCGAAAAAAGCGTGGCGTAAGTGTCTCCAGGAAACACGTCAACCCTCACGAATTCGCGGAACGCCTGCGATTCGGAATGCTCTTTGCGACGTTCCGCCTTAACGGTGCGGATATGCGAATCGAACGCGGTCGAAACCCCTTCGGTATCGAAATACGGAATGGGGCGGTTCAGGTTGGTGGCGCCGGGGTTGAGGGTCGTTTCGTCCTGAATGTATCCGGCAAGTTGGAGCGCCCGAACCTGTGTCGCGTAGAAACGGGAAACGAGCGCGTCGTATTTCTTTTGGTACTGCGGATCGCTTGGATCAAGCGCCGCGAACGCTTCGCGCTCGAAGATTGGGACGTTTCGGGCAATGACATCGGCAAGGTTCTCGGAAAGCGGACGCCCCTTCCGATCACGAACGATTTGTCCGTTTTCGTCACGTTTGTAGCGGAGGTCGTAGGTTCCCTTGATCTTGAGGTTCGAGGCCGGATGCTCGAAGCCCTGCCGAGCGAAGGTTGAAGATTCGGACGGTTCGAGGATTTCAGTGGGATAAAACGTATCGGTCGCCGCGAATTCGAAGAAAAACCGCGTGCGGGCATTCATGTTTTCGCGTTTGTCAGGGTCTGGATGGATGCGGTGCATTCCGTCAACCATGAGCGGACCCGAGAAGGTTATGGAATCCTCGGGGGAAACTTTGGCTCGGTCTTTGGGGGGCTTGGCGAATTCGGCGACCAAATCAACGGGGGTTCCGTTGATGGAAATCCCCACGATTTCGGCGTATTTCTTAAGGCCGTTCAAGATACGCTCGCGACCCTCGTTTCTCGAAGCCGAAGAATAGTCGGCGCGGAAAGCGACGAAATTGGCGAGGTATTCGGTAACCGGAATTTCCTTCTTCACCTTCATTTTCTCGGTGTTTTCGGCGATTTTGCGATTGCCCGAAGCAATCGTGGCGACGGCGGCGTTATAGGCCGAAACCGCCGCGAGAAGCGGATGTCCGGCAGGAAGGTTTTTGGTAAATTCGTTGTCGGCGACGGCCTTCGGGTCATTGGAAATCCCGAGCTGCGCACGAAGCGAACCGAGCGAATCCGCGAACTTCTCGCGCTTTTTGTAGAGATTGCGGAGGTAGTCGATATCGGCGTCCGACTGGCGGAATTTTACGAGGGTTTCTCGATCGTTGACCTCGAGGGCCTTCATGAACCGGGCGGTCTTCGAACCGGGAGCCTCTTCGCCCACCATTTTCGCCACGCGACGTTCGAGGTAGGTAAGGCGTTTTTGGATTTCGGCGTCGCCGTTGTTCGAAAGGATCCGGAGGATTTCTTCCTTCGCGGATTCGCGTTCGGCTTCGGTTTTTTTAATTTCCACGAGCGCCCCGGCGTTTTCAAGCGACAATTTTACGATTTCATCGCGCTTGGCCGCATCGGCCTTGTCTATGGCGGCAAGGCGCGCTTGGCGGTCTTGAATTTCGGCTTTGCGCTTGGCGACGGATGAAATCGCGGCGTTGTATTTTTGGATGGCGCGGGCGAGAGGGGTTCCTTCGATACCGTTTCCCGGACCGGCGTCAATGACGATGGGCGCGTCGGGAGCGATAGGCGTGACACCGGTGACGACGTCGCGGATTTCGCGAACTCCGGCGATAGTCTTGCGCTTTCGCGATTGGAGGGCGATCAAATATTTCGCGTCGTCTTCGGAAACCGGATAACGGATGATGGCGGAAAGTTCTTCGCGGATGCGGGCGGTATTTTCGGATTCGATAACGGCGCGGATAGCAGCCTCGGTACGCTCGCGGCGTTCGCCCTTGAGGTGCGAAACGTAGCGCGAAACGACCTTATCGACGGTGAAGGTCCGACCCCTTCCATCGTCCTTCCATTCGGCTTCGAGCGCCGAAAGAATGCCGCGTTTGGCTTCTTCGGCTCCGGCTTGGGCGCTTTTCACTTTGTTTTCGAATTCCTCGATTTCGCGCTTGAGACGAGCTTTGTCGCCGCCAAAGGGAATCGATTGTCCATTGCGGATTTCGGGCACTTCGAATCCCTCAACGGTCACCCGGGCATTGCGGAGAAACATCGATTGGTGGGTGTTGTAGTGACGCTCGTTTTCGCTCTTGCCACGGTTGTAGGACGCCACCACTCCGCGGTAGCTCGAATGGCGGAAATAGATGGGAACGAGGCTGAACGGCTTACCGTCGGACTGGAGGTATTTCCCCATTGCGACGACTCCGCGTTCGTATTCGGCGAGCTTGTCATCGTAGAAAGGATCGTTTTCTCCGATTTTCGAAGGATCAAAAGCCGACATGAGGCGGTGCTTCTGTTCGAAGCCGATTTTGCGGAGTTCTTCGGGGAGCATCCACGCATCAACGTTCTGCTTACGGAAAAAGGCTTTTTCGGATTTGGAAAGGTCGCTTGGATTTACCGAATATCCCATGAGCGTTCGGACGAGATTGGCGCAACTCACGCTCGCCTGGCGGGCAATATCAACGATGCGGGGGAGTTCGGGATCGAGAGCATGCTCCTGACTCGAAGCGAATCCCGAGAGAAGCGAAGTTCCGGAGCTCTGCGGACGACTCGGAAAAAGGCCTCGCACGGCTTCGCGACGAAGGATGGAAGCATCGCGACGGGCGATTTTTTCGTTTTCTTCGACCGCTTCCGAAATCCGCCGGATTCGGACGAGGCTTTGGGTAAACTCGCGGGAATCATCGGGAACGAAGAGTTCTTGCCCCGGTTTGATGAGAAAGTTTTTTCCGCTCGTCCCTTTTTCGGTCAAAGGGTTTCCCAAAAGACGGTTGAAGTTGACCAAATCGAGGTAGTTCTCCATTCCGAAAGCGCGAGCGATCTTATCGACCGTATCGCCGGATTGGACCTCGTAGGTTTTGGCGTTTTTCTTGAGTTTCTCGCGCTCGGCGGCGAGTTCCGGAGTTGTGCTTGCGGCGGGGCCGGAAGAAATGCGGGCAAGTTCTTGATTGGACATGTCCAAAGGGTTTTTGGGGTATCTTGTGCAAGGTTATCATTCTTTAACGTTCGTGTAAAAAACCGGAGGGCGTTTATATTGACAGCATGTGTGTTCGTCTGTATAAAGAACCAACCAAAAACCAAACGAAGGAGACCTACATGAAAGAAAAGGAGCGTCAGAAGCCCCGATTCGAGCCAATCGTGAGCGCGCTTGCCCGGCACATGGCCGAAAAAGCCCCGATTGAGTTCCCCGGGAAACCGCAAACCTTCGAGGTTCGCGGACCGTTCGCCATCGGAAATGACGAATTCCCTTTCCACTTGTTCGCCCGGCACGAAAAGTCCGACGGCACTTGGGCGGAAGTTCGGATAGGAATCGACCCCTACCGCAAATCCAACGGCAAGCCCCTCAAGGGCAACCGGAAAAACCGCGCCGTCCGGGCGGTGGAATGCTCGCTCTTCGTCGCGGGTGACGGAACCAAAACCAAACTGAACGTCGTATCGGTCGATTACGTCACTTCGCTCGTCCGCGTGCCGGAAAGCGAATGACCCGTCCGAAAGTCCGAAAGGATAATTTGCCCGCCCTGAAATGGGGCGGGGTTTTTTCTCTCTTTTTCTTCAACCGTTGAATGCACGAAAAGATCGGATAACCAATGCCATCCGATCTCAAAAATCAAATTCGAAAAAATGATCCGAAAGAAATTTGGAATTACGCAAAATCCAATCCTACCAAAGGTATTTTCGCCAACTCCTTTGGTTCAACCTTGTGAAGTCCGCCTCCGTATACCCTCCCCCCTTCTACCAGGTTGTCAATGCTGATGGAATTAAGACAATTCCAAATCTTGTCCAATGTGTCTGGTTGTCCTGCTATCGCACTGGCCACCCCTGCTTTAGGATAAAGCATAAGATAGTTATTTGTCGCTATGGCCACTGAGCGATTGAGAATGAATCTGAATGGTTTTCAGTGCTTGGAATTCGGGCGTCCCATGTAAGTACATAAAAAGGGTGCGGGCGCTCGGCTCTCCTGCTTGTACCATATGGTTCTCGACTTGCACAAATAACGATTTTTCATTTCTTCGCGTCCATTCTCAAGATATTTCCAAAGCGTTGGGTATTCCGAGCGAATCTTGTCTTCGGACAAAGAGCAATTCAATAAAAACAGCTGTTCTTCCAGAAGTGGAATGCCATTTTTGTCAGCATCTATCCTATTCCCGGGCACGTATCTGGAACTGGGCAGAATAGGGCGGAAAAACTTCATTGGCAATCAAAGATTTTCGATCTTTTCTTTGCTCAACACGAAAAAACTGTTTCAGCCCGTAGCGATACCCCTACGGATTTCAAATACGTCAGCTATCGTCAGGCAGGATGTGGAACTTCTTGTGTCCGACTTCGGAAATCGAGTCCATTTGGCTTCTGGCTTCAAGTCGGAAACTTCGATCATTTTTGAAACATGGGGATTCTCGTGCGTTCCTCAGAAAGTGAATTCAACCTTATGTCCAACTGGAGGCGGGGCGTTTTTAAACCAAACGACGGACGAAGAAACCAACGCGTCGTCGAATTGAACATCGTCCGGATCGAACCTGTGGATACGCATGAGCGTCACCCGCTCTAACAAGTATCTCTTCATCTCAACCCCGTAATTCACATCCATGAATCCGCTTGGAATAAGCCAACCGGCCACTCCACCATCCTTCATCCACTGATGTGAAATGGCCATAAAATGGCAGTGCAAGCCTGCGAGCCCGGAAAGCCGCATTCAAGAAATCCTTTCGCTCAAATTCCTTAAGCGTCGCTTCTCCTGCGCTGGAATATGGTGGTGCCTTACGTACGGGGGATTGCAAATAAGCAGGTTGAACTTGTCCGATTTGCCTGGAAGCGCTTTGGTAAAATCGCTCAGGGAAATCTGAATTCCATGGTTTCGCCACAAATCCATGGAAGACTCTCCGTAATGGGAATCCAATTCATACGCTCGCGCGGAACGAATTTCCTTACCGCCCTTCATCTGAAGCAGGGCTGAAAAAAATGAGCCTGTACCGAAAGCCGGATCAATAAAATCGATGCTTTCGTTTCAAAGCAGCGTAAGTCAGTATGAAACAACGTCCCGCGCCAATGAAGTCGGCGTAGCAAATTGTCAGAGTCTGTTCCTTTCCAGGGAGGTTTTCTTGGAGTCAAGCTCAGCCTGGATTTTTACCCTATGGGCCTCTTGGTCTTTCAGTGCCTCGTTATTCATGCCGTCGTTATAATCAGTATTGCGTCAGATCATCGATCCTGTGCTCCCAAACCCAATCAATACCGTCCGAGGCGGCATAATCCAAGTAACCGAAATCGAAATATCAGCAAAGAAAAAGGTTCAAACGGATTTTCGGTCCGTAAGTATCCCTTAACTGTTGCATCTTTTTTCCTTCCTCCTTTCTTCGTTTGTTTACGTTCGTGAAATCTCAGGCGGATTTCGCTTCGATAAGCAGGGGATAGTCTCAATTTTGAGAATCTTTCGGCATTATAACCGCATCCACGGGTATGTTGACCGACTTCCCTTCACCTTCCGCTCAATTATGAACTGGGACATTCAGCCTGAACGAAAAGGTTCACGGCAACATTTCATTGAACTTCGTGCCAGGCTCCGCCAACTCATATCCCCTCCGCAAAAGCCATGCTTGAATCTTGGATAACTGACGCCTTTCCTGCTCATTCCGAATCATTGGATCGGACAAAGAGTTACAAAGTCTGTCGGCAACGATTATCGAGGCCCGTTCTATGTGCTTATCTTGCGGCTCCCCCTCTTGTCACAACCAGACAAAAATATCCGAATCCACCATTCTTAGCATGGTGTCCGACAGAACTTTGAGCCCTTTTTCAAGTTCGTCGCGTAACATCCGGAGAGGAACAGTCTTTCTTTCCTCCATGCAAGTGACCAAATTCTTCGAGACGCCCGACAATCCAACCAGGCGGTCACGCGCCACAGGAGGACACATACACATTCGCAATATGGGAAGTATTTCGGGAAATCTGCCCAATGTGGCAGGAGACAGATCGCGAAGATAGTCGGTCTTCTTAAACACGCTTTCCACTTGGCTAGAGGCAATTTTCCGATTCGCCCGAAAGGTTTCGGGCGCAAAACCCATAAACCACGAATTATACTGGTCTACAGATTTCGCCACATCCACCTTCCATGCGGAGACCTTATCCGGATTGATTGCCACGAGGAGCTGTGATACGAAATACCTGAGCCCATATATGGTCAAGTTATTCAAAAATTCAATTCGAAATTCTTCAATCTACGCGTTTCATACCGCTTGTGCCGCGGAATCCTAACATGGATTTCGGTCCAAAAATGAGAATGAGATTATCCATTGCCCTCCATCTCCCCCTTCACCTCCCTCCACCCCGGATAAAACCTATCCATCAAAGCCTTGAACTTCGGGCCGTGGCCGCGTTCGATAAGGTGGGCGAGTTCGTGGACGACCACGTATTCCACGGCGCGAAGGGGTTTTTTGGCCAATTCGAGACTGAGCCAAACCCGTTTGTCGCGGACGTTGCAGGTTCCCCATTTGGTCTTCATGGCCCGCACCCGCCATTCCGCGGCCCTTACGCCCATCTGCGCTTCCCTACTGGCCATCATCGCCGGGAGGACCTTTTTTAATTCCAGCCGGTACAATTCGTCGAGCAACGCCTTTCGGAAAGCCTTGTCGCTTCCGCGAGGAACCGCCAGTACGATGGAATTTTCCCGGAGGCACGCCCGAGGTTTGGCGGATTCTTCGATTTCGAGCCGGTACGGTTCTCCAAACAGGGGGTGCGTTTCGCCGGAAACGTATTCGAGCGGAACTTCCGGCGCCCTCTCGGCCGCCTTCGACAAATGTTTGCGGATCCAGTCGG